>NZ_SDDX01000012.1 GCF_004115925.1 Lelliottia nimipressuralis | reverse complement strand
TTTTTTATGTCTGTTGATTACTCTACAAACAAAGGGGAATAAGCTGTTATCGGCGAGAATTTTCCTGAATTGCCGTTAGTGAGCCGACAACCAGCGCTTCTTTATAATGCTTGCGGCATACCGAGATATAACGCTCGTTGCCACCAATCACCACCTGCTCCCCTTCTGCGTACGGTTTCCCTTCCTGATCAAGACGAAGCACCATACTGGCTTTACGGCCACAGAAACAGATAGTTTTCAGTTCCACCAGCTTATCTGACCACGCCAGTAAATACTGGCTGCCAATAAACAGCTCTCCACGGAAATCGGTGCGTAAACCATAGCAAAGCACGGGAATATCCAGCTGATCGACCACTTCAGATAACGCATGGACTTGCTCGCGGGTCAGGAACTGGCTCTCGTCCACCAGAACGCAATGTACCGGCTTCTGCGCGTGTTCTGTGCCGATATCTTTTAGCAGGTCAGTCTCTTTATTAAACAGCGTTGCAGGCGACGACAGGCCGATACGCGAGCTCACCTTTCCGGCACCAAAGCGATCGTCAATCTCGGCGGTGTAGACGATCGCACGCATACCCCTTTCTTGATAGTTATAAGCCGACTGTAGGAGCGCCGTGGACTTCCCTGCATTCATTGCGGAATAGTAAAAATAAAGTTGTGCCATTGGTCGTTAAACCCTAATCAATGTGTAATATTCCCGATGGTTGATTGTACCCTATTTTTCCCCCTTTCTCAGCGACGCTACGCACAGACTCAGCCTGAGAAGTAAAGTCAGGTTCCGGACGAAATGAGAAAATAGCATGTTAAAACAGGCAGTAATCACACCTGGACGTCATAAACCCTGACATTTCCACTTAAGCAAATCCTGATTTTTATAGTGGAATCAGCCGGCTTTAAAATTCAGTATTTATTAACTATCGGTGCGGTTAAACGGCATTATGGGAGTAATACAAAAGGTTGATATTTATCCGGGGTAACTATAAGCGGTTAGAGATTTGTCACAAAACTAAACACTCTGGCCATCAGTTTATCCCATTAGCAGGGATATCAAATCCGTCTTTGGCGTAATGAAATTTAAGTTAGCGTCATTAATAATAGCGCCGGATATTAACTCTTTTTTGAATTCCTTACATTCCCACCTATTGCACATCTGAAATTATCACTCTATTATTAGGACAACAAACCAACCCAATATAAGTTTGAGATTACTACAATGAGCGAAGCACTTAAAATTCTGAACAACATCCGTACTCTTCGTGCGCAGGCAAGAGAATGCACCCTCGAAACGCTGGAAGAAATGCTGGAAAAATTAGAAGTTGTTGTAAACGAACGTCGTGAAGAAGAAAGCGCTGCTGCTGCTGAAATCGAAGAACGCACTCGTAAACTGCAGCAATATCGCGAAATGCTGATTGCAGATGGTATCGATCCAAACGAATTACTGAACAGCATGGCTGCTGCTAAGACCGGTACTAAAGCTAAACGCGCTGCTCGCCCGGCTAAATATAGCTACGTTGACGAGAACGGCGAAACTAAAACCTGGACTGGCCAGGGCCGTACCCCAGCAGTAATCAAGAAAGCCATGGATGAGCAAGGCAAACAACTGGACGATTTCCTGATCAAGGATTAATCACCCCGCCTTCAGAAAAATCCCGTTTATACGGGATTTTTTATGCCTGTAATTTACCGCCGAGATATCTTCTTACACCCCGTCATATAGCCACATCTATTAGTGCCAACTTCCTTACATACCCTCGGTGCCGGTATCAGGCATAAAAAAACCGGTGGAGTAAGACTCACACCGGTTTCGACCATCACAGGGGGCAGATTAGTTTTTAATACCCATGGTCTCTTTCAGCCAGGCTTTAAATTCTTCGCCCAGTGAGTTATGGCGAATACCATATTCAACGAAAGCCTGCATATAACCGAGTTTATTACCGCAGTCATGGCTCTTGCCTTTCATGTGGTAGGCTTCAACGGTCTCTTTTTCGATCAGCATATCAATGCCATCGGTCAGCTGGATTTCGTCGCCAGCGCCCGGAGGGGTTTTCGCCAGCAGTGGCCAGATCTCTGCACTCAGCACATAGCGACCAACAACCGCGAGGTTAGACGGCGCCACATCGGCTTTCGGCTTCTCAACCACACCGACCATTGGCACGCTCTCACCTGGCTTCAGATCAACGCCTTTGCAGTCCACAACGCCATACGCAGTCACGTCTTCAACAGGTTCAACCATGATCTGGCTGCTGCCGGTTTCGTCAAAGCGACGAATCATATCAGCGAGGTTGTCCTGAGAGAGGTCTGATTCGAACTCATCAAGAATCACGTCTGGCAGAATAACCGCGACCGGCTCATCACCGACAACCGGATGTGCGCACAGCACCGCGTGTCCCAGGCCCTTAGCCAGCCCCTGACGCACCTGCATGATGGTCACGTGAGGTGGGCAGATTGACTGAACTTCTTCCAGCAGCTGACGTTTAACGCGTTTTTCCAGCATGGCTTCAAGTTCAAAACTGGTATCGAAATGGTTTTCGATAGAGTTTTTGGACGAATGGGTCACCAGCACAATTTCTGTAATACCGGCAGCAATACATTCATTGACGACATACTGGATTAATGGCTTATCGACCAAAGGCAGCATTTCTTTCGGAATTGCCTTTGTGGCCGGTAGCATCCTGGTTCCCAATCCCGCTACCGGGATAACGGCCTTTGTAACTTTCGAATTTAGGGCAGCCATTGAAATCTCCTGAACTGTTCAAGTTTTGAACTTTATGCATTGAATAACGCGACAAGTATATCAGTCTCGTTCAGTAAACCGGGTCTGAAAAGGGCACGTTACCCATCAATTAGGATAAATACGTATCAAACTGGCAGTGATAGTAGCACTGCCGTTAAAACGAAGGTAAAGCTATCTGACGAATAAAATTCAACTGCTTATTCCGTGGACAACATTAAGCGTAAACGCCCACCTGCTCCCCAAATTTGACACTGCCAGGACGCGCAGCGGTGACTTATTTGATTAAGATAAGTCGTACCCAGCGTACCTAAAGGAACACCATTGCTGACCTGAATATGATGCTCACCGGTATTCAGCGTGGCGTTTAGACCCGCAGAGACCAGAATGAGATTTTTTAATTCGCTATGGTAATAACCGACTAACAGCGGAAACTGTCCCGGCAAATTGGCCTGACGGAAAAGATGGTTCACCTGTTTCAGCAATGCCCCTAATTCAGGAAGTCGTTGCCCCTGATGGGAGAGCTGTTCTTGTAACAAACCGTTAAATAATGCCCGCAATAATAATGCCGCTAATACCCCGTTATCACCCGCTCTCGTCACATCGAGGCAATAAAATGCCAGGTCAACATCCGATAATGGTGCAATATCAAGCACCAGTCCATGCTGATCTGCGGCAACAAGTTGTCGATAGTTAATTCTGCAATGCGATATATTCTGCTGAACTGGTGGCTGAAGTTCTTGTAAAAGCTTAGCAGCAGCATGGGGATTACTGACCAGCGCGTCCCAGTCCTGGAAAAGGCGCTCTTCTTCCTCGACGCGGGAATTAAACATATTCGGATAGAGGCAGGCGAAAACTGTTTCCCGCAGACGGTTCAAATCTTTAACCGGCTTCAGGAGCACATCCTGCACGCCGAGACGCAGCGCTTTGGCGATATCGGCCATATTCTCGGTCGCGGAGATCACAAGGATAGGCGTCTGGTCACCTTCATTGCGCAGATGCTCCACCAGTTTAAGCCCATTCATGCGCGGCATCGCGATATCACAAATCATCAGATCGGGCTTGGCTGACGCCATTTTTTCCAGCGCATCCACCCCATCAACGGCCAGGATGGTCGTTGCGCCCAGCGAACTTAACCACGAATCCATCAGCGAACGGAAAACGGGCTCGTCTTCGACTATCAGAATCTGTTTTCCTGCCAATGGCTGTGTCATGGTCTCTCCTCTGGCAGACGATAAATCAATAGTGGCATGCTATTGGTACTACCGCCTGTCAGATTTTGCTGAAGTCTTCAAAAAAGGGCTAAGCTGTCGCTCGCACCAAAGGTAACAGTTCGTCCATTTTTTTCTCAACAGCCAGTGCTCCGGCGGCGATCGCCGCATCTGCCCGATGGAAGTCGAGTGTTGATATTTGCGGACAGAATGGCTGAATCAGAATATCCGGAGGATCACCCGCCATTCGATTTCGCTTCAGGCGATTCTCCAGTACCTGAATAGAAGTGGTCATGATCTCCATTGCCGTCGGCGCGGAGACCATCCGGCGCGTCGTTGCACGCCCTAAACGCTCACGCAGGCGCTTATGCCAGGCCAGCTTTTCGTTTTCCGTTTCGTCGTTCTGGAGATTCACCGGCATTAAATCTTGTTGCATCAGGTGGGCGTCATGCTGCAAATCGACGGCGATAACAATATCAGCGCCCATTGCACGGGTCAGCGAGATCGGTATGGGATTCACTACGCCGCCATCTACCAGCCAGTAGCCATTATGAGGAACCGGTGCCATCAGGCCAGGAATACTGCAAGACGCACGGACGGCAAGGTGGATATCACCCTCGGTGAACCAGATTTCCCTGCCCGTGCTGAGATTGGTTGCCACGGCACCAAATGGCATCTGGCAATGGTTGAAGTCATCTAATGGCATGATTTGGCGGAACTGGTTAAACACGCGCTCACCGCGCAGCAGGCCGCCGCGTTGCCATGAAAGATCCATCAGGCGCAGTACGTCCCAGTAGCTAAAGGAACGCACCCACGTTTCAAGTTCCGGCATTTTACCGCACGCGTAGGCGGCACCCACCAGCGAACCAATTGAACACCCTGCTACAAGATCAACATCGACACCCAGTCGTTTTAGCGCGTTAATCACGCCAATGTGCGACCAGCCCCGGGCTGCACCTGATCCCAGCGCCAGACCAATTTTTACCTTTCTCATTAGCCCTGTTTGACTTCCCCTGGATTCCTAACGTAGCGTCATCGCTACTGCTCAGTTAACATAGTGCCACCTGGGCGTTTAAACGCCGTGACTTTTTTATTCCAGGAAGAGAATTGTGTCTCAACTCTGCCCCTGTGGTAGCGCCCTCGAGTATAGCCTATGTTGCCAGCGATATCTTTCTGGCAACCTGGTTGCACCCGATCCATCACACCTAATGCGCTCCCGGTATGCTGCTTTTGTGATCAAAGACGCAGACTACCTGATTAAAACCTGGCACCCCTCGTGCCACGCCGCTGACTTCCGCCAGGAAATTGAAGCCGGATTTGCCAATACGCAATGGCTCGGCCTGACGCAGTATGAAACCGCCCCCGGCAGCACGCCCAATGAAGGTTTTGTCAGCTTTGTTGCCCGATTTATCGAGCACAATAAGCCTGGCGCCATCATCGAACGCTCCCGGTTCATACTGGAGGGCGGACAGTGGTACTATATTGATGGTACTCGTCCGCAGTTTGGTCGTAACGACCCCTGCCCCTGCGGTTCAGGTAAAAAATTTAAAAAGTGTTGCGGGCAATAACGCCTGACCACAAATAACAAGCAAACACTCAACAGGATTTCCTCGCGATGCAATCATTACAACGCAAAATACTGCGTACCATTTGCCCGGACCAGAAGGGTTTGATCGCCCGTATCACCAACATTTGTTACAAGCATGAACTGAACATCGTGCAGAACAACGAATTTGTGGATCACCGCACCGGCCGCTTCTTTATGCGCACCGAACTGGAAGGGATCTTCAACGACACCACCCTGCTCGCCGATCTCGATGGCGCGTTACCGGAAAACTCCATCCGTGAACTGACCCCTGCCGGGCGTCGTCGCGTGGTGATTCTGGTTACCAAAGAGGCCCACTGCCTGGGCGATCTGTTGATGAAAGCCAATTACGGTGGTCTGGACGTCGAAATTGCCGCAGTAATTGGCAACCACGATACCCTGCGCACTCTGGTTGAGCGTTTTGATATTCCGTTCGAGCTGGTGAGCCATGAAGGCCACACCCGCGAAGAGCACGACGATCTGATGGCTCAGGCCATCGAAGCGCACAACCCGGACTACGTGGTGCTGGCGAAGTACATGCGCGTGTTGACGCCGTCATTCGTTTCCCGCTTCCCGAATAAGATCATCAACATTCACCACTCGTTCCTGCCGGCGTTTATTGGTGCGCGTCCTTATCACCAGGCCTACGAGCGTGGTGTGAAGATCATCGGTGCAACCGCCCACTATGTAAACGACAACCTGGATGAAGGCCCGATCATCATGCAGGACGTGATTCACGTCGATCACACCTACACGGCGGAAGACATGATGCGTGCCGGACGCGACGTCGAGAAGAACGTGTTAAGCCGCGCGCTGTATCAGGTGCTCGCCCAACGCGTCTTCGTTTATGGCAACAGAACGATTATTCTTTAATCCTTTGTGAAATGAATTGATTAGCTTTGCGCCTTTACGGGCAAAAAGCAGACAAACGAATCGTTTTCATCAAAGGAATGCTTTACAGAGGCGCGTCATTTGATATGATGCGCCCCGCTTCCAGCAGGAAGCAGGCCAGTAAAAGCATTACCCCGTGGTGGGGTTCCCGAGCGGCCAAAGGGAGCAGACTGTAAATCTGCCGTCATCGACTTCGAAGGTTCGAATCCTTCCCCCACCACCATCTCAACGCTCAAGCATCATACCCCTGGCGGGGTTCCCGAGCGGCCAAAGGGAGCAGACTGTAAATCTGCCGTCATCGACTTCGAAGGTTCGAATCCTTCCCCCGCCACCATTCCGAAGATTAAATCCAAACTTTTTTGTTCGCACAATATTCCATATTCCCATTGGGGAAGGATGAGAAGCTTCGACTAAGGTTCGATTCGAGCGTAGCGAGAAAGCGTTGCCGCAGGCAACGACCCGAAGGGCGAAGCGCAACGCGCTGAGTCATCCTTCCCCCGCCACCATTCCGAAGATTAAATCCAAACTTTTTTGTTCGCGCAATATTTCCTATTTCCGTCCACCTTTCTTCCTCTTGTATATATTTACTTGGTTTTGCGCATCAGTTTTTCTCTCGTGAAGATTCGTTTCTATAAAAAAAACCCCGCCGAAGCAGGGTTTTGTTCATTCAGCATGCGCCGCTTAGCGACGTGCACGAACGATCTGATATCTACGCGTCAGATACTCGACCGGCACGCTCCAGATATGCACCAGGCGCGAGAACGGGAACAGCACGAACAGCGTCATACCCAGCACCAGATGCATGCGGAAGATAAATGCCACGCCATCCAAATGCGCGGACGCCCCGCCGTGGAAGGTCACCACAGACTGCGCCCAGCCAACCAGTTTCATCATTTCGCTGCCGTCCATATGCTGGGCAGAGAAAGGAATCGTCGCCAGACCCAGGGCGCACTGAATCACCAGCACCGCCATCACCAGAATATCAGCAGCTGTCGTGGTCGCACGGATGCGAGGGCTGAACAGACGGCGTTTGAGGAGCAGCAAACCGCCCACCAGACACATCAGGCCCGCAGCACCGCCGCCAAACATCGCCATTTTCTGTTTCACATCCAGCGGCAGCCAGGCTTCATACATCCAGTGCGGTGTCAGCATCCCGAAGGCATGGCCTGCAATCACACCCAGAATCCCGATGTGGAACAGGTTAGACGCCAGGTTCATCCCTTTGCGATCCAGCATCTGGCTGGAGCCTGCACGCCAGGTGTACTGGCCGTAGTCGTAGCGCAGCCAGCTGCCCACCAGGAACACGGTGCCCGCAATGTAAGGATAGATATCGAAGAAGAACATATTCAGGAAGTGCATTATTGCTGTCCTCCGTTAGAGATATTCAAATATTGCGGGGCGACAGCTCCGGCAAAACGACGCTGGTGAGCCGAGATTTCTGACTCGCCACAGTTCTGGTCAGCAAGGAATTTCACCTGCTCTTCTTCCCAGACCGCATCCAGCGCCTGCGGGGTATCATCGCGCGCTTCATCGGCGATTTTCTCCGCCACTTTATCGCTGTCGATGGCGGTATTCGCCAGTTTCACCAGCAGATCGAACAGCACCGCATAACGACTTTCACGCTGCTTCAGGCGAGCACTTAACAACGCCAGAATCGGCGCGATGTCCTGCAAACCGCCCAGTGCCTCTTCACGCGGCAGCTGAGCCAGATATTCCAGGTACAGCGGGAGATGATCCGGCAGTTCGCGGCTGTCTAACTGCAAGCCCTGAGCTTCGTACTGCGCCATCAGGTCAACCATCGCCTGGCCACGATCGCGGGATTCACCGTGAACGTGTTCGAACAGCAGCAGCGAAGTCGCACGGCCACGGTCGAATAGCTGGCTGTAGTCAGACTGCGCATCCAGCTGATCCTGAGTGAGTAAATCGCGCAGGAAAATACCCAGCGCCTGTGCATCTTCTTTATCCAGATTTTCTGATGACGCGAGTGCATCAAAGAGTTCCTGCTGATGCTGCCACAGGGCAGCATCAGGGTACTCGAGCAGACGCGAAACAATGACGAGTTCAATCATTGGTGCGGCTCCGTTTTGCTGGTCACATCCATCGCATCAATGCGACGGCTGTTAAACAGGTTGAATTTGCTGTCTGAACCGTGGCAACCGTCGCCAAAGGTAAAGCCACAACCGCTCTTCTCCGGGAAGGCTTCACGCGCCAGTTCACGGTGGCTGCTCGGCACCACGAAACGATCTTCGTAGTTCGCAATCGCCAGATAGCGGTACATCTCCTGCGCCTGGGCTTCGCTTAAACCCACCTCTTCCAGCGCGCGGGTATCGATCACACCCTCGACCGCTTCCGCACGTTTGAAATGACGCATCGCCAGCATACGTTTCAGAGCCAGCAGAACCGGCTGGGTATCGCCTGCGGTGAGCAGGTTCGCCAGGTACTGAACCGGGATACGCAGACTTTCCACGTCCGGTAAAATACCGTTGCTGCCCAGCTCACCCGCATCGGCAGCGGACTGAATCGGTGACAGCGGCGGCACGTACCAGACCATCGGCAGCGTGCGATATTCCGGGTGCAGCGGCAGGGCCAGCTTCCAGTCCATCGCCATTTTGTACACCGGCGACTGCTGTGCGGCGTCAATCACGCTCTGCGGGATACCGTCTTTCAGCGCCTGCTCGATCACTTTCGGATCGTTAGGATCGAGGAACACGTCCAGCTGACGCTGATAGAGATCTTTCTCGTTCTCGGTGCTTGCGGCGGTCTCAATCGCATCCGCGTCATACAGCAGCACGCCCAGATAACGAATACGGCCTACGCAGCTTTCAGAACAGACGGTCGGCATACCCGCTTCGATACGCGGATAACAGAAGATGCATTTCTCGGACTTCCCGCTCTTCCAGTTGAAGTAGATCTTTTTGTACGGGCAACCGGTGATACACATCCGCCAGCCGCGGCACTTGTCCTGGTCGATCAGGACGATGCCGTCCTCTTCACGTTTGTAGATCGCACCGCTCGGACAGGTCGCCACACACGCCGGGTTGAGGCAGTGTTCGCACAGACGCGGCAGATACATCATGAAGGTGTTTTCAAACTGACCGTACATCGCCTTCTGCATGTTTTCGAAGTTCTGATCTTTCGACAGTTTCTCGAATTCGCCGCCCAGATCGTCTTCCCAGTTCGGACCTTTACTGATTTTGTCCATACGCTGGCCGGTGATCAGTGAACGCGGACGGGCAATCGGCTGATGTTTCCCTTCTGGCGCGTTGTGCAGATTCTGGTAGTCAAAATCAAACGGCTCGTAGTAATCGTCGATGCCCGGCAGGTGCGGGTTAGCGAAGATTTTACCCAGCAGCAGCGCTTTGTTACCCATGCGCGGAACCAGTTTGCCGTTGATCTTGCGGATCCAGCCGCCCTTCCATTTTTCCTGGTTTTCCCAATCGGTCGGGAAACCGGTGCCCGGCTTGGTTTCTACGTTGTTAAACCACGCGTATTCCGCGCCTTCGCGGCTGGTCCAGACGTTTTTACAGGTGACTGAGCAGGTATGACAGCCGATGCATTTATCCAGATTCAGCACCATGCCGACTTGTGAACGAATTTTCATTTTACGCTCTCCTGTACCTGGTCATTACCTTCGCCATCTAACCAGTCAATATTCTTCATCTTACGCACCACCACGAACTCATCGCGGTTAGAGCCGACCGTACCGTAGTAGTTAAAGCTGTACGCCAGTTGCGCATAGCCGCCGATCATGTGAGTCGGTTTTGGCGTGATACGCGTCACCGAGTTATGGATACCGCCGCGCTGCTGGGTGATTTCAGAACCCGGCAGGTTCACGATACGTTCCTGCGCGTGGTACATCATGGTCATCCCGGCTGGCACACGCTGGCTAACCACCGCACGTGCCGTCAGCGCACCGTTGCTGTTGAACACTTCAATCCAGTCGTTATCCATGATGCCCAGATCTTTGGCATCCACTTCGCTCATCCAGACGATTGGCCCGCCGCGACCTAAGGTCAGCATCAGCAGGTTGTCGCTGTAGGTGGAGTGGATCCCCCACTTCTGGTGCGGCGTCAGGAAGTTCAGCGCTTTTTCAGGGTTACCGTTGGATTTCTCGCCCATCACCTCTTTCACCGAACGGGTGTCGATTGGCGGACGGTAGACCAGCAGGCTTTCACCGAAATCACGCATCCACTGGTGGTCCTGATACAGAGACTGACGACCGGTAAGGGTACGCCACGGGATCAGCTCGTGAACGTTGGTATACCCGGCGTTATAGGATACATGCTCATCTTCCAGACCAGACCAGGTCGGGCTGGAGATAATTTTGCGCGGCTGGGCCTGAATATCGCGGAAGCGGATTTTCTCGTCTTCTTTATTCAGCGCCAGATGCGTGTGGTCACGACCGGTAAACTCGCTGAGTGCAGCCCAGGCTTTTACCGCCACCTGGCCGTTGGTTTCGGGTGCGAGGGTCAGGATCATCTCTGCCGCATCAATCGCCGTGTTCAGCATTGGCTGCCCTTTCGCCGGGCCGTCTGCTTTGGTGTAATTGAGCTTACGCAGCAGATCCATTTCGCTCTGGGTGTTCCAGGCGATGCCTTTCCCGCCGTTACCGATTTTCTCCATCAATGGGCCGATAGAGGTAAAGCGCTCGTAGGTGGCAGGATAATCACGCTCCACCGGAATGATGTGCGGCGCTGTTTTACCTGGGATCAGGTCGCATTCGCCTTTTTTCCAGTCCTTCACATCCAGCGGCTGCGCCAGTTCGGCGGCGGAGTCGTGCTGGATGGGCAGAGTCACTACGTCGGTTTCCACACCCAGGTGGCCTACACACACTTCTGAGAACTTTTTGGCGATGCCTTTGTAGATTTCCCAGTCGCTTTTGGAATCCCACGCCGGGTCAACGGCCGCAGACAGCGGGTGAATAAACGGATGCATATCCGACGTATTCATGTCGTCTTTTTCGTACCAGGTCGCCGTCGGCAGCACGATATCGGAGTAGAGACAGGTACTGGAGAGACGGAAGTCCAGCGTCACCACCAGATCCAACTTGCCGTCGAGACCGTTGTCTTTCCACTCGACTTCTTCAGGTTTCACGCCGCCCTGTTTGCCCAGATCTTTACCCTGAATACCGTGGTCAGTGCCCAGCAGGTACTTCAGCATGTATTCGTGGCCTTTACCGGACGAACCGAGCAGGTTGGAACGCCAGATAAACAGGTTACGCGGGTGGTTTTTGCCGTTTTCAGGCTGTTCCGCCGCAAAGCGAAGCGAGCCGTCTTTCAGGGATTTCACGGTGTAATCGACCGGTGACATGCCGGCTTTTTTCGCTTCTTCTGCGATGCGTAGCGGGTTAGTGCCCAGCTGTGGCGCAGAGGGCAGCCAGCCCATGCGTTCTGCACGCACGTTGAAGTCGATGAGATGTCCGGTATAGCGGGATTTATCCGCCATTGGCGACAGCAGCTCCTGCGCGGTCACGGTTTCGTAACGCCACTGACTGGAGTGGTTGTAGAAATAGGAGGTGCTGTTCATGTGACGCGCCGGACGCTGCCAGTCGAGGCCAAACGCCAGCGGCTGCCAGCCGGTCTGCGGACGCAGTTTTTCCTGGCCCACGTAGTGTGCCCAGCCGCCGCCGCTCTGACCGATACAGCCGCAGAACACCAGCATATTGATCAGGCCACGATAGTTCATATCGAGGTGATACCAGTGGTTCAGGCCCGCGCCGACGATAATCATCGAACGACCGTGGGTTTTGTCAGCGTTGTCGGCGAATTCACGCGCGATACGGGTGATTTGTGCGCGTGGCACGCCCGTCACCTGCTCTGCCCACGCCGGGGTATACGCTTTGATATCGTCGTAGCTGGTTGCGCAGTTTTCGTCGTTCAGACCGCGTTCCAGACCGTAGTTGGCCATCGTCAGATCGTAAACAGTGGTCACCAATGCGGTCGATCCGTCAGCCAGTTGCAGACGTTTCACCGGCAGTTTGTGCAGCAGGATGTTTTCCAGCTCCACTTTCTTGAAGTGTTCAGAACCTTCGCCGCCAAAGTACGGGAATCCGACTTCCGCGATATCGTCCTGGCTGCCCAGCATGCTAAGGCGCAGTTCAGTCTCATCACCGGTGGTCGCGTTACGTTGCTCGAGGTTCCATTTGCCTTTTTCACCCCAACGGAAACCGATGGAGCCGTTCGGCGCGACCATATCCCCTTCATTGTTGAAGGCGACGGTTTTCCATTCCGGGTTATTTTCCTGGCCCAGCGCATCCACCAGATCCGCCGCACGCAGCATACGACCCGCTGCGTAGTAGCCGTCGCGCTCTTCAAGCATCACCAGCATTGGCATGTCAGTGTAGCGACGCACGTAGTCGGTGAAATACTGGCTTGGTTTGTCGAGGTGGAATTCACGCAGCATGACGTGCCCCATCGCCAGCGCCATCGCGGCATCGGTACCCTGTTTCGGCGCCAGCCACAGATCGCACAGTTTAGCGATTTCGGCGTAGTCCGGCGTTACGGCAACGGTTTTGGTGCCTTTGTAACGTACTTCAGTGAAGAAGTGGGCGTCCGGAGTACGGGTCTGCGGCACGTTAGAGCCCCAGGCGATGATATAGCTGGAGTTGTACCAGTCAGCGGATTCAGGAACGTCCGTCTGTTCGCCCCAGGTCTGCGGAGAGGCTGGCGGTAAGTCACAGTACCAGTCGTAGAAACTCAGGCAGGTCCCGCCGATGAGAGACAGGTAGCGCGCGCCCGAGGCGTAAGAGACCATCGACATCGCCGGAATTGGCGAGAAGCCTGCCACGCGGTCCGGGCCGTAGGTTTTGACGGTGTAGACGTTGGAGGCCGCAATCAGCTCGTTCACTTCCTGCCAGGAGGAACGAACAAAACCGCCGCGTCCACGCGCCTGTTTAAAGCTTTTCGCTTTATCAGCGTCTTCAATAATGGAGGCCCAGGCATCAACCGGATCGCTGTGCTGCACTTTCGCTTCACGCCACATCTTCATCAGGCGTTTACGCATCAGCGGGTATTTCAGACGGTTAGCGCTGTACAGATACCAGGAGTAGCTCGCACCACGCGGGCAGCCGCGCGGTTCATGGTTGGGCATATCCGGGCGTGTACGCGGATAGTCGGTCTGCTGCATTTCCCAGGTGACCAGACCGTTCTTAACGAAGATCTTCCAGCTGCAGGAACCGGTGCAGTTTACACCGTGTGTAGAACGAACGACTTTATCGTGCTGCCAACGTTGACGGTAACCATCTTCCCAGTCCCGGTTGGTTTCCAGAACCTGACCGTGCCCATCGGCAAAGGTCTCGCCCTTCTGCTTGAAGTAGCGAAACCGGTCCAAAAATTTGCTCATCGGGTATCTCCTGTGTGGAGCCTGTGGCTCTCTAAATCGACATTGCTGATTTGCAGCGAAGGTAACGCTATGAAAGATGGCGGGAATTGATAACGATCAAGGCGAGCGGGCTCTATAACGCAGGGTATTAGGGCGAATACCACCAAAGCGGTAGAAAAATTAATTTTTTAACTATCTGTTATTTATAGATAATTTATATTTATCCTTCTTATGGCCCCGCTTTTTTTAACATCTTAGGTATTAAGGGGTAGATGCCGCTGCAAGGCGATGGCGATCACAGTGTTACCCCGGCTCCCGTTTCTACACCCAACAAGTATGTTGTAACTAAATGTAGGATAAAAAAAACGCGGCACTGAGGCCGCGTAAACGGATAATCAAACTTACTTATTTTTCTTAGTATTCCGGCCGTATACCAGCCACGTGATCACCACGCAGGCGACATAGAAAATAAGGAAGACTTTCATCGCACCCGCCGGGGAGCCGGTCAGCTCCAGAGAGATGCCGAATGATTTCGGGATAAAGAAGCCACCGATCGCGCCAATCGCTGAGATAAAGCCCAGTGCGGCTGCGGTGTCGGTTGCGGCTTCACGCATCGCGCGCTCTTCAGTACCGCCCTGCGCTTTCACACGATCCATGGTCAGCTTACGGAAGATCACGGAGATCATCTGGAAGGTCGAAGCACTCCCCAGACCGGCCGTCAGGAACAGCCCCATGAACACCGCGAAGAACGCGATAAAGTTACCGCCCTGGCCGTTGGTTGGCAGCGTCAGGAACAGCAACGCACAGAAAATCGCCATCAGGACAAAATTCACCAGCGTAACGCGAGTCCCGCCCAGACGGTCGGAAATCATCCCGCCGGTAGAGCGTGCCAGAGCGCCGATAAACGGACCGAAGAAGGCAAAATGCAGGATCTGCACGTCAGGGAATTGGGTTTTCGACAGCATCGCAAAACCTGCGGAGAAGCCGATAAAGGAGCCAAAGGTCGCCAGATACAGCAGCGCCATGATCCACAGATGGGCGCGTTTCAGAACCGGCAGCTGCTCACTCAGCGACGCTTTAGACGCGGACAGATCGTTCATAAAGAACCAGGCTGCCAGCGTGAAGACCACCAGGAAAGGCACCCAAATCCAGGCCGCGTTTTCCAGGAACAGTTTAGAACCGTCTGCCTGTTCCACGCCGGTGCCGCCGAAGACAGCAAAGATAGACATGGAGATTGCCAGCGGCGCGATCAACTGCATCACGCTCACGCCCATATTCCCGAGGCCGCCGTTAATACCCAGCGCGCCGCCCTGCTTTTGTTTCGGGAAAAAGAAGCTGATGTTTGCCATGCTGGAGGCAAAGTTAGCCCCGGCAAAACCGCACAGCAACGCGATGATGACAAACACGCTGAACGGAGTAGACGTATCCTGCACCGCAAAACCCAGCCATACGCAAGGGATGATCATGATACCGGTGCTGAACGCCGTCCAGCGACGACCACCAAACAGCGGAACCATGAACGCGTAAGGAACACGCAGCAGCGCGCCGGAGAGCGCAGGTAACGCGGTCAGCATAAACAGCTGATCGGTCGTGAAGTTAAAGCCCACTTTCGGCAGGTTCACCGCCACAGCACTGAACAGCATCCAGACACAGAATGCCAACAACAAACACGGAACAGAAATCCACAGATTACGACTTGCTACACGTTGACCACGCTGTTGCCAGAACGCCGGATCTTCCGGATGCCATTCTGTTATAACAGCACCGGATGCCCTTTCCGGGGCGGATGAGTGACTCATAGACACCTCTGATTATCGAATGATGCTGCAAACATTAGGGTTTTGAGCAGGCGGTAAGTTGATATAAATCAAAGGAAAAGTTGACTGTCAGACGCTCAAAAAAACGCCATGACTCTTAGTGAGTAGATGATTTCGGCAAAAAAGGTGTGGTTTTTTAACGGCGCTGACGATTTGCCGGTCCCCCCTCCCCCAGGCCATTACCCCTGCGGCAATTTAGGAGTAATCCTTTGTTGGTATGGGTATACTCCAGGGTATGCATGAAAATAGCGCCATTCCTGGAGGCAGGCAAAATCAGGAGCCCGGCAAGCCCATGTTAAAACGACTCTTCTCTCCGCTGACGCTGGTTAATCAGCTGGCCCTTATCGTGTTGCTGTCCACGGCTATTGGTGTGACCGGCATGGCGATCTCTGGCTGGCTGGTACAGGGCGTTCAGGGTAGCGCGCATGCCATTAACGAGGCAGGCTCCCTGCGTATGCAGAGTTATCGCCTGCTGGCGGCGGTGCCGCTGACGGCCGAAGACAAGCCCCTGCTGGATGAGATGGAGCGTACCGCATTTAGCCCGGAACTGGAAATCGCCGCCCGTCGCGATGGACAGACAAAACAGCTTAACGCGCTGCAGGGGTACTGGCACAGTCAGCTCAAACCCGGACTGCAGCAAGCGCACAGCCCTGATACGGTGGCCGGTGATGTGGCGAGTTTTGTGACGCGCATCGACACGCTGGTCTCCTCTTTCGACTCCTCTACCGAAATGCGCATTGAGCGCGTGGTCACAGTCCACGGCGTGATGGCTGTTTTTATGGCGCTGCTGCTGGTGTTTACCATCGTCTGGCTGCGCGCTCGCCTGCTCTATCCCTGGAAGCAACTGCTGGCCGTGGCCCGCGCCGTCACTCAGCGTGATTTCACCCAGCGCGCGCACATCAGCGGACGCAACGAAATGGCGATGCTCGGTCAGGCGCTGAATGATATGTCCGGCGAGCTGGCCGAAAGCTACGCGGTGCTGGAAAAACGCGTACAGGAAAAAACCGCCGGGCTGGAGCAAAAAAACGAAATCCTCTCATTCTTGTGGCAGGCGAATCGGCGTCTTCACTCTCAGGTTCCGCTCTGCGAGCGCCTCTCCCCGGTGCTTAACGGCCTGCAAAATCTGACCCTGCTGCATGACATCGAACTTCGGGTCTATGACGTTGAAGACGAAGAGAACCATCAGGAATTCACCTGCCAGTCGGATATGACCTGCGATGACAAAGGGTGCCACCTGTGCCCGCGCGGGTTACCAACGCCCGCCAGCAGTGGCACAACCCTGAAATGGCGTCTCGCGGACAACCACACTCAGTACGGCATTTTGCTGGCCACGCTGCCGACCGGCCGCCATTTGAGCCACGATCAGCAGCAGTTGGTCGATACGCTGGTCGAGCAGCTCACGGCGACACTGGCGCTGGATCGCCATCAGGAAAAGCAGCAGCAGCTGATCGTCATGGAGGAGCGCGCGACCATTGCCCGCGAGCTGCATGACTCGATAGCCCAGTCGCTCTCCTGTATCAAAATGCAGGTCAGCTGCCTGCAAATGCAGGACGACGCCCTGCCACCCACCAGCAAAGAATTATTGAGTCAGATTCGCAACGAGCTGAACACCTCCTGGGTGCAGCTGCGCGAACTGCTGACCACCTTCCGTTTACAGCTCAACGAGCCGGGTTTACGCCCGGCGTTGGAGTCGAGCTGTCAGGAATTTAGCGCCCGGCTGGGCTTCCCGGTGAAGCTGGACTACCAGCTGCCGCCGCGTTTTGTCCCTTCCCATCAGGCCATTCATCTGCTGCAAATCGCCCGCGAAGCCCTGAGCAATGCGCTCAAGCACGCCGACGCGACGGCAGTGACGGTGACCGTTGCGCACCATGATAATCAGGTGAAACTGACGGTTCTGGATAACGGCCGCGGCGTGCCGGAAAACGCTGAACGCACCAACCACTATGGGTTAATTATTATGCGAGACCGCGCGCAAAGCCTGCGCGGGGATTGCCAGGTTCGCCGGGGAGAGTCTGGCGGCACTGAAGTCGTAGTGACCTTTATTCCCGAAACGCCTCTAATCACTTCCGAAGGAGAAAACCATGACTAATCAGGAACCGGCAACCATCCTGTTGATCGACGATCATCCGATGCTGCGCACCGGCGTAAAACAACTTGTCAGCATGGCAGCAGATATTACTGTCGTGGGCGAAGCCAGCAACGGCGAACAGGGTATTGAACTTGCCGAGTCACTCGATCCTGATTTGATCCTGCTCGATCTCAATATGCCGGGCATGAACGGCCTGGAAACCCTGGATAAACTGCGCGAAAAATCCCTCTCCGGGCGCATCGTGGTGTTCAGCGTTTCCAATCATGAAGAAGATGTCGTCACCGCGCTAAAACGCGGCGCAGATGGCTATCTGCTCAAAGATATGGAGCCGGAAGATCTGCTGAAAGCCCTGCAACAGGCCGCCGCAGGTGAAATGGTACTGAGTGAAGCCTTAACGCCGGTGCTCGCCGCCAGCCTGCGCGCCAACCGCGCGACGTCCGACCGCGATGTGAGCCAGCTGACTCCGCGCGAGCGCGACATCCTGAAGCTGATTGCTCAGGGCCTGCCGAACAAAATGATCGCCCGCCGTCTGGATATCACGGAAAGCACGGTCAAAGTGCACGTTAAACATATGCTCAAGAAGATGAAGCTCAAGTCGCGCGTTGAAGCGGCCGTCTGGGTTCATCAGGAGCGTATTTTCTAGTTTTATTCGTCCGGCAGCAGTTTCCATCTCGGATCGTCATCCGGCACTGCCAGCAGCGGTGGCGACAGAGAGAGCGTGATCTCATTGGAAGAGACACGCTGCCCGTCTTCATCCTCGACCACCACCGACAGCCGCCAGCGGTTCGTCGCGCCTTCGCGGTCATCCCACGCCGGAAGTATCACACTCCAGCCATCGCTGCTGCTCGCATTCGGTGGCGAAGTCAGACTTAACGCCTGCGTATCGCCCTGCCAGTGAAGACGACGCACCCCATGGGTACTGCGGATTTGCAGTTTCAGATTCACGGTTTCACCCGGATGCAAATCCCACGGCGGCGTCGCCAGATAGACCGACAGCGTCTTGCGCTGGCGGAACTCCATCACCGGCAGGCTGGACCGATCCGGCGAATCGTAGCGACTTCCGCGCAGGGACCGCGTAGCCGCCACTTCATCCGACGAGAGCTGTTTTTTTAGCGGAACGCCAAAACGATAATTGAGTTTCATGCCAAGATTATTCTGGCTGACACCGCTCTCGCCCTGCTTGTGCGCCGCCGAAAACGTCAGAAGTGGCACAGGCGTGTAATCCAGCCCGAGGTTTACCGCCATCGGGTTGTGATACCCGGTGCCGCTGCGAAACAGATCGACGTTATCACCGAAATATTGTTCGAAGCTGACGCTGGTATTGAAATGATGAAAATACGGCAGCCAGGCTTTAGCTGTCACGTCATAGCCCCGCGCCATCCGCTGCTCTTGTACGTCGGAGCTGTCGCGCCAGCTGGCGAACGGCTGGTAGTAGTTTGCCGATAAGCGCAGGTTTTCGCCCCAGGCTTCGGCACCCAGCCCGGCGCGCTGTAAATTCTCATCCAGCAAGTTATCGTAAAAGGTGTTGTAGCCCAGCAGCCATTTCCCCGCGACCCAGCGCTGGCCGATGCCCGCGTTACTTACCAGCCCGTCGGTTTGCTGCGTCAGCCCGAGCTGGCTCCAGCTCAGATAGCGGTTGTTGTCCTGCCAGGGAATAAACCACCTGCCGCTGCTGCCGGTAAATTTGCCGTCGTCATCCACCAGCAGATCGACGCTGGCATTACCCCAGGGCGACAGCCAGGACTCGATCTGCTGATTCACTTCTCCGCTGACCACGTCGCGCACCTGACCGAATGCAAACTGGCGCGCCTGCTCACCGGTGGTCAGGCCGTTGTCGGTCATGCTTGCTTCACCGAAGGCTTTCGCCATCTCCGCCAGATGTTTTTCACTCTCACCGGAGGGTTGAGCCAACCCGAGATCCGGCAGGCCATCACCGTTATTATCAAAGGGGTTTTTCGCCTGATCTTCAAATGAACGGGAGGCAGCCGAAACGGCTCCGACCGGAATAAGGAGGAGTAACAGCAGCGCGCGAATGTGTGGTGAAGCCATCATGAATGTCGTAACTGTGATCCAGATCGCAAGTTAATACAGTGCTAACCTTAACGCGTTCCGGACATTTTTGCAGCCTTAAGGGCAATTTCAGGAATATCCCGAGAGGCTGGCTTTACACTCCACCGCGTACCGTTTTCCCGGCGCGCACAGCCAGATGTTTAACCCACCGCGCTCGCGCGGTAGCATATGCGCAAGACCGCTGATGCTGTTCCCCCTTCGATGGCACCGGGTGGCCCGCCATTGAAATTCGTCATGCTTACTGTGCGGGGTCAATGTTATCCCGTGGACTGAGCCCTATCCGTGCCTTATTACACTGAGGAGTTACCATGCAGAAAATTGTGATCGTCGCCAACGGCGCGGCCTACGGCAGTGAATCCCTGTTCAACAGCCTGCGTCTCGCCATCGCCCTGCGCGATCAGGAGAGCGAACTGGAGCTGCGTCTTTTTCTGATGTCCGATGCCGTCACCGCCGGGCTGAAAGGGCAAAAACCGGCAGAGGGCTATAACATTCAGCAGATGCTTGAGATCCTCACCGCCCAGAATGTGCCCGTGAAGCTGTGTAAGACCTGCACCGACGGGCGTGGGATCACCGCCCTGCCGCTGATTGACGGCGTTGAGATTGGCACCCTGGTGGAACTCGCGCAGTGGACCCTGTCCGCCGATAAAGTATTAACTTTTTAATAATAAACACGTAAACATATTTTTTACTTATGGACGCGGTTGCACCATCAAGTTACCGGCTGGGTTGCCGATAGGCTACTTAAGTCAACTCAGCAGGTACACAGTGAATGTTAAGATCAATCCGTGCCCGTATCATCGCCGCGACAACAGGTTGTCTGGTTGTCGCCCTTCTTCTGAATACCATTATTAACTTCGAGGTCACGCGGCAGGATAACCAGCAGTCGCAGCGCGATATTCTGGCCAGCACCAGTGCCAGCCATAATCTCGCCATTGCCGATTGGGTTAATAGCAAGCTGACGGTGATCGCCTCCGCGCAATCCGTGGCGCTGAGCGACGATCCGGTCCCGGTGTTTAAGCAACTGGCACAGGCCGGTGGCTTCACCAACGTCTACGTCGGCTATGCCAGCAAAACGGCAAAATTCTCTGACCCCGCAGGCGTCCCGGCGGATTACGATCCCACCGTACGCCCGTGGTATCAGCAGGTCGTCAGCGCCGATGCCCCTGTCGTTACTGCGCCCTACGTGGATGCAGGAACCGGTAAACTGGTGGTGACCTTTGCCGTGCCGGTGAAAGAAAACGGCGAACTGAAAGCGGTGGTCGCCGGGGATGTGGCGATGGACAGCGTGGTGGCTAACGTGCGCGGTATTCACCCGACGCCTGCCAGCAGCGGCCTGCTGATTGACAGCGACGGTACGGTGATTGCCGCCAGCGATCCGGCTCTGACACTCAAACCCTTCAATGAAGCCATCAACGGCGTCGATATTAACGCGCTGAAAAAAGGCACGGAACTCGACGGTACCCTGGGCGGCGCGGAGAAAACCTTTATCGCTACGCCGGTGGCGGGGACTCACTGGCTGTTAGTCGTCGCCCTCGACAGTAACGATGCCACCTCCGGAATGCGCTCTCTGCTGAAAGCCTCGGGGCTGTCACTGGTGATTCTGGTGCTGCTGAGCGGTGCGATTGTTCATTTTATTATTGCCCGCCTGCTCAAGCGCCTGTCGAATATCCGCGATGCGATGCACGCCATCGCCAACGGAACAAACGATCTGTCTCAGCGCCTGCCGGATAACGGCCAGGACGAAGTGGCGGAAATCGCCCAGGCCTTTAACGCCTTCAGCGATAAGCTGTCGACAGTAATGGTGCAGCTGCGCGACGCCAGCTCCTCGGTCAAAAACGCCGCACGCGAAATCGCGGCGGGCAACCAGGATCTCTCGGGACGTACCGAGCAGGCGGCCTCCAGCCTGCGTGAAACCGCCAGCGCCGTGGAGCAGATTACCGCCTCCGTCACCCAGTCCACCGAATCCGCGGCAGAAGCCAACGATCAGGCGAGCAAAGCGTCGGCTGCGGCTTCTCGCGGTGGCGAAGTGGTGTCTCAGGCCATCACGACCATGCAGTCTATCGAAGTGGCGTCGGCCAAAATCGGCGATATCACCAGCGTCATTGACGGGATCGCCTTCCAGACCAACATCCTGGCGCTGAACGCCGCCGTAGAAGCGGCCCGTGCGGGCGAACAGGGTCGCGGATTTGCGGTGGTGGCCGGAGAAGTACGCAGCCTGGCAAGCCGTAGCGCGCAGGCGGCCAAAGAGATCAAAACGCTGATCGACTCAACCGCCCACAGCGTAGCAACCGGCTCCCGCTACGTGCATTTGGCCGGAGAGAGCATGGACGAGATCCGCTCCACCATCGGCAGCGTATCGGGGATTATGCGTGAAATCACCATCGCCACCAGCGAGCAGATGAAAGGCATTCATGAGATTAACCACGCCGTGACCCATCTCGACAGAATGGTGCAGCAGAACGCTGAGCTGGTGGTGGAATCCGCCGCCGCGGCGAGCGCCCTGCAAAGCCAGGCGGGCGACCTTGCTGAAACGGCGGGACATTTCCGCATATAATTTTCTTCCGGCGCGTATTGGCCTGTTCAAATACGCGCCAGCTGAACCCTTTCAGGCATTTTGTCATTTTTGTTTAAACGTTATGCCATTTTTTGATCAAAATCAGCATCCCCTCCCTTCCCCTTTGGTGTTATGCAATGAGTGAATTGTGAACAACATCACGCTCAGGATTAACCGCAGGGAGAGCGTTGTTTCCGGACTATGGGGTAAAGAGATGGCACTGGTAAAAACAAGTTTGAAGCTGTTTGGCGGGGATACGGTGGTGGTGCGCTGCTCAGAGCGCTGTCATATTCATTTGATGAGCGCTAAAGCGCAGAAGTCGTCGCAGGCGGATATTTTAAGCGTGCAGAATAAAGACAATGCGTGGTTAACGGTGCCCTATACCGGCACCTGGGATGTACTGATCGACAGCCACAGTCAGTCGCTGGAGCACTCCGTCAGCTACGTCGCGGCATAACATTTACGCCCGGCAAGCCGGGCGTCTCTTTTCAGGCAAAACCCGGACGCAATGACGCTTCGCGGGGATCCCCCTCAATTAATGCTTTCACTTTAGCGACCAGCTCATTCAGGCAGTCATCCTGCATCCCTAAACGCGTCAATTCCTGATCGAGGGAGAACAGGTACTGGGCGTTGGTACCCAGCGGCCCACTGGCGGCGGCGATAAGCGGCGCGATAACCTGCGTTCGGGTGTCGGATTCGTACAACGGATGGCGCGGGTCCATGATAAACACCAGCGCGTTGACGGTGCGACCGTCGTCGAGTTCAAGCTTGCACCAGCTCGGCATGTAGCAGCCGGTGATCATTTCGCGCTTCCACAGCAGCGCCAGCTCCTCTTCGAGGGTGTCGTCTGGCAGACGATAGGCCACACCGGTGGTGCGCCCGCCCTCTTTTAGTGCAAGCATTCGGCCAGGCTGGCAGGCGCTGCCACGTCCGGCGGTCAGGCGCAGACAAAATGCGCGATGCCATCCGGGGAGTGTGCCCGTTGCGGATTCCACATACTCCAGCGCGGGATTCCACATCAGCGAACCATAACCAAATATCCATACCGGGCCTTCATCCGGGCGACAGGCAATCGTCGCCGCGAGCGACGCTGCACGTTGTTCAGCCGACCAGAGAAGCGATTCCTCAATAGCACCAAATGCCGTCTTACAATCTGCCTTCATTAAGAAATCACGCGTTAACACTTTCCACCTCCGCCACTGCATGCTTCCTTGCGACATCTTGTTGCGCCTTCCCGGCATTTCGTTTTCTGCTCATTTTGACAGCAGTCAATAAACGATAAGCAATTCACAGGCCAGTTGCAATACAACGAAAGTTCAACAGCCGGAAAAGTCAAAACAGAGGCGGCTAATCATAAGGCGACTATTTCTTTTTATGCCATTTATCATCTTCTCCTTTTTCATAATCATGTTTTACCGCCGCCCACGCGACACGATGGGCAGTCTCTTCGCGGCTCGCATCGTCGCGACGGTCCTCTTTATCCTTATATTGATCCCAGGCGCTGTTAAACGCCTCTTTATAAATATCCTGTGCGTGGGAAGGCAGTACATGCTGAACGCTGTCGGGCAGGTCGCTTTTCGATTTGTAGGGCATGATTCACCTCTTTTTGCAAAAGATAAGTGTGGTCGATGGCTGTTTTCCCTGCCAGTTAAAATGACAATTGTGTGAAATTAATTAACTTAATACACTGTTATTTAGACTGTATTTAGATTAAAAACGTTTTTACGGGCATTTTGAGAAAAATCGCTACTGTGACGTAAAATTAAGTAAAACATCACTGGTAATTAACGGTTTTCTGTTAGTTTAATGGCCTGCAATTTCATTCTATAATTACAAACACCTGCATTGACGGAGTATCACATGACAACAACGCATGAGGCGGTTAAGACCCGCCACAAGGAGACGTCGCTTATTTTCCCGCTTGTGGCACTGGCTGTGCTGCTCTTCTGGGGAAGTAGTCAGTCACTGCCAGTGGTCGTTGGAATTAACATTCTTGCTCTTATTGGTATTTTATCCAGCGCATTTAGCGTCGTACGCCACGCCGATGTTCTGGCTCACCGCCTGGGTGAACCCTATGGATCTCTGATTTTAAGTCTTTCCGTCGTTATTCTCGAAGTCAGCCTGATTTCCGCACTGATGGCGACGGGCGACGCCGCCCCGACGCTGATGCGCGATACACTCTATTCGATCATTATGATTGTAACCGGCGGCCTGGTGGGCTTCTCGCTGTTATTGGGCGGGGGGAAATTTGCCACCCAATATATGAATCTGTTTGGCATTAAACAGTATTTGATCGCCCTCTTCCCGCTGGCGGTTATTGTGCTGGTCTTCCCGATGGCGCTGCCGGGTGCGAATTTCACCACCGGCCAGGCACTGCTGGTAGCCCTGATTTCCGCCGCGATGTACGGCGTGTTCCTGCTGATTCAGACCAAAACGCACCAGAGCCTGTTCGTGTATGAGCACGAAGACGACGGCGACGACGATGACCCGCATCACGGTAAGCCGTCAGCGCACAGCAGCCTGTGGCACACGGTTTGGCTGATCGTACATCTTATTGCGGTTATCGCCGTCACCAAGATGAATGCCAACCCGCTGGAAACCCTGCTGACAGAGCTGAACGCGCCTGTGGCCTTTACCGGCTTCCTGGTGGCACTCCTGATTCTCTCGCCGGAAGGGTTAGGTGCCCTGAAAGCGGTGCTGAATAACCAGGTCCAGCGCGCCATGAACCTGTTCTTCGGCTCGGTGCTGGCGACGATTTCACTTACCGTACCGGTGGTGACGTTGATTGCCTTTATGACCGGCAATGACCTGCATTTTGCGCTGGGTGCACCAGAGATGATTGTTATGGTAGCGTCGCTGCTGCTGTGCCAGATCTCGTTCTCAACCGGACGCACTAACGTACTGAATGGCGCTGCGCATCTGGCGCTGTTTATCGCCTATCTGATGACGATATTTGCCTGACGTTCTGCGCCATTGCCGCGCCGCCAGACATAAAAAA
>NZ_SDDX01000011.1 GCF_004115925.1 Lelliottia nimipressuralis | reverse complement strand
TTAGGCCGCACGCAGTTAAGATAGCAAATCTTAAATGATTTGTTACAGGAATCAGTGAAATGTGTGAAGCATAGCGTTTTAATCAGAATTTTTAATGTGCTTCAGATAGTTGGAGAGAAGGGACGGCGAAATGAAAAAGGTAGGTGTTGTACTGAGCGGCTGCGGCGTTTACGACGGCGCAGAGATTCACGAGTCAGTTCTGACGCTGCTCGCACTGGCGAAACAGGGTGCAGAAGCGATCTGTTTTGCGCCAGATAAAAGCCAGACGGATGTTATCAATCATTTATCTGGTGAATTAATGCCGGAAACCCGCAATGTGCTGATTGAAGCGGCGCGCATTGCCCGTGGCAATATCCAGCCGCTGGCACAGGCCAATGCCGAGGAGCTGGATGCCCTGATCGTGCCAGGTGGTTTTGGTGCCACCAAAAATTTGAGTAATTTCGCCAGCCAGGGCAGTGAATGTCGGGTCGATGATGCGCTGAAAGCGCTGGCGCAGCGTATGCACGCCGCAGGAAAACCGCTGGGCTTTATGTGCATCGCCCCTGCGATGCTGCCTAAGATTTTTGATTTCCCGCTGCGCCTGACCATCGGGACTGACATCGATACCGCTGAAGTGATCGAAGAGATGGGCGGCGAGCATGTGCCGTGCCCGGTGGAAGATATCGTGGTCGACGAGGACAATAAAATCGTGACCACGCCCGCCTATATGCTGGCGCAAACTATCGCTGAAGCGGCCGTCGGTATTGAGAAACTGGTCGAACGCGTGCTGGTGCTTTCCCGGTGAGTAAAAATCGCTCTCCTGTCGCTTGGGCGAAACGCATTGTGCTGCGCGCGCTGCTGGCGCTTGCGGTGTTCTGGGGTGGTGGCATCGCGCTGTTCAGCATTGTGCCAGTGCCGTTTTCTGCGGTCATGGTTGAGCGCCAGCTCAGTGCATGGTTGACGGGGGACTTCAGCTATGTGGCCCACTCGGACTGGGTGAGCATGGACGAAATCTCCCCGTGGATGGGACTGGCGGTTATCGCGGCGGAAGATCAGAAATTCCCGGAACACTGGGGCTTTGACGTCTCGGCGATTGAAAAAGCGCTGGCTCACAATGAGCGGAATGAAAATCGCGTGCGCGGTGCCTCGACGCTCTCTCAGCAGACGGCGAAAAACCTGTTTTTATGGGATGGCAGAAGCTGGGTGCGCAAAGGGCTGGAGGCGGGTCTGACGCTGGGCATGGAGACCGTCTGGAGTAAAAAACGCATTCTGACGGTGTATCTCAATATCGCTGAGTTTGGTGATGGGGTGTTTGGCGTTGAGGCGGCGGCACAACGCTATTTCCACAAACCCGCCAGCCGCCTGACTCAAGCCGAGGCCGCACTGCTGGCCGCGGTGTTACCTAACCCGATTCGCTATAAAGCGGATGCGCCGTCAGGGTATGTCCGCAACCGTCAGGCGTGGATCATGCGCCAGATGCGACAGTTGGGCGGGGAAGGGTTTATGACCAGGAATAAATTGTACAGATGAGGACTTAGTCCTCATCAAATCCGGCGTTGAACAGCGCGACGACCGCAGCCAGCGCTTCGACTTCCTGCGGACCGGTCGCTTCCACTTCAATCTGTCGGCCCTTTGCGGAATCCAGCATCAGCAACGCAATCACGCTGTTGGCTTCTGCTTCTGTGCCTTCATCGTTACGCAGCAGCACTTCCGCATCAAATCCTTGCATCAGTTCAAACAGTTTCATCGCCGGGCGTGCATGCATGCCCAGCTTGTTGGTGATCTCTACGGTATGTTTTACGGTCATGTTTTACGTTTTTCCAGCGTGCGATGACGAGACTGAACGTTTTTACCGCGTGAGCGGAAGTAATCAGCCAGCTGTTCGGCAATATACACCGAACGATGTTTACCGCCGGTACAACCAATTGCGACCGTCAGGTAGCTACGATTGTTGGTTTCCAGCATAGGTAACCATAGCTCAAGGTAGCTTCGCGTCTGGTAGATAAAATTGTGAACTTCTGTGTGACGATCGAGGAATGCCGCCACGGGCTTGTCCAGACCGGTCATTGGACGCAGTTTCGGGTCCCAGTGCGGGTTCGGCAGGAATCGTACGTCGAACACATAATCCGCATCGATTGGAATGCCGTGTTTGAAGCCAAAGGATTCGAACACCATGGTCAGCTCGCGCTCGCGTTTACCCAACAGGCGGGTACGCAGCATTTCTGCCAGCTCATGCACGGACATTTCAGAGGTATCGACGATCAGATCTGCACGGGAACGCAGCGGTTCCAGCAGATCGCTCTCTTCGTCGATGGCACTTTCAAGCGACAGATTCTTGCTGGAAAGGGGGTGTAAACGACGGGTGTCACTGTAGCGACGGATTAGCGTGTTACGGTCAGCGTCAAGGAACAGCAGCTGCGGCGTGAAGTTATCCGGCAGGCTGTTCATCGCCTCTTCAAAGATTTCCGGGGATTCCGGCATGTTGCGCACGTCGATACTGACCGCCGCAGAGATCTGCCGGTCAGCAAGCGTTCGCGCCAGGTCGGGCAGCAGGACAACCGGAAGGTTGTCGACGCAGTAAAATCCCATATCTTCGAGCGCTCGCAGGGCCACGGATTTCCCCGAGCCTGAACGACCGCTGACGATCATCAGCACCATGTTCCGTTTCTCCTCACGACTGCAGATGTGAAGGCCATCTCCTGGTTACGCATCATCCTGATTGCCTTCCGCTTCGGTGATAATTTGGTACAGCTCTTCATCACTTTGGGCTGCGCGCAGACGGCGGCAAATTGTTTTATCCGCCAGACGTTTTGCGACCAGAGAAAGCGTATGCAAATGGGTTTTCGTCTGGTCAGCGGGCACCAGCAGAGCGAAAAGCAAATCAACCGGCTGGTTATCAATCGCATCAAAAGCGATAGGCGTTTCAAGCTGCACAAAAACGCCCACGGCGCGTAATGTGTCTTCTTCCAGTTTGCCATGCGGAATGGCGATGCCATTGCCGATGCCGGTACTGCCCATTTTTTCACGGGTCAGAATGGCCTCGAATACCACCTGAGGCGGCAGGCTTAACTGTTTTGCAGCCAGTTCACTGATAATTTCCAGAGCCCGTTTTTTGCTCTGACAGTGAACGCCACTGCGGGTACATTCCTGGTTAAGGACATTACTCAATTGAAGCGAGGAATCGTTGTTCATCATAATTTCACCTAAGCGCTAACTGTACAAATGGCCTGTTGTGTTTGACAACAGGCCGCCCTGCACCCGTTAACTGCCCGGACAATTAGTGTTGTTTCAGTTTATCTTTATGTTTATTAAGCTGTCGTGCCAGCTTGTCAATCAAGCCGTCGATAGCCGCATACATGTCTTGCCCTTCCGCACTGGCATGGATTTCGCCCCCGTTGACATGCAGGGTTGCGTCCGAGATATGAGTCACTTTCTCCACTTTTAACACAATGTAGACCTGATTGATCCTCTCGAAATACTGCTCCAGTTTGGCGAATTTTGTATTCACAAAATCACGCAAGGCTTCAGTGATCTCGACATTCTGTCCTGTGATGTTGAGCTGCATAGTGTCTTCCTTATCGGTTGTGTCAAACCAGTTGTTTACGCTGGTTAGACGGCGGAATGGATAAAGACTCTCGATACTTCGCAACAGTACGACGTGCCACCATAATACCCTGGTCGGACAGCATGGTGGTTAACTTACTGTCACTCAGTGGCTTCGCGGGGTTTTCCGCGGCGATCAACTTCTTCACCAGTGCGCGAATGGCCGTTGACGAGGCTTCGCCACCGCCTTCGGTATTCACATGGCTGGAGAAGAAATACTTAAGCTCAAAAATACCGCGCGGGCTGTGCAGATACTTCTGCGTAGTCACGCGCGAAATGGTCGATTCGTGCATCTCGACGGCCTGGGCGATATCCGCCAGCACCATCGGTTTCATAAACTCTTCGCCCTGATCGAAAAACGCCTGCTGCTGTTCGACGATGCAACGACTCACCCGTAGCAGCGTATCATTTCGGCTCTCGAGGCTTTTGATCAGCCAGCGCGCTTCCTGAAGATTGCTACGAATATATTGATTGTCGGAGTCGTTGCGCACGCTGGTGCACATGGAGGCGTATTGCTGATTGATTTGCAGGCGAGGAATGCTGTCGGAATTCAGTTCAACGGCCCAGCGGCCATTGTGTTTGCGCACCAGAACGTCAGGAATGACGTACTCGGGTTCGCTGGTCTGGATCGACTGTCCGGGGCGCGGATCGAGGGACTGAATCAGATTCACCGCCTCTTTCAACACATCTTCTTTCAGACGGGTGACGCGCATCAGCGAGCGGAAGTCGTGATTCGCCAGCAGATCGAGGTGATCGCTGATGATCAACCGCGCTTCGTCGATCCACGGCGTCTCTTTCGCAAACTGCGACAGCTGGATCAACAGGCAATCACGCAGATCTTTCGCCGCCACGCCGACTGGGTCAAAGCGCTGGATGCGTTTTAGCACTGCTTCGATCTCATCGAGATCGATATCGCCGTTCCCGATGCTCTCCAGAATATCTTCCAGAGAAACGGTCAAATAGCCGGTATCATCCACGGCATCGACAATCGAGGTAGCAATCGCGCGATCGGTTTCGGTGAATGGCGTCAGCTCCACCTGCCACATCAGATAATCCTGCAGGGACTGGGTGGTTTCACCCTGATAGACCGGTAGCTCGTCATCCTGATAATCTGCACGCGTCCCGGAAGGGGTTCCGGCGGTGTAGATTTCATCCCAGCTGGCGTCCAGCGGTAGCTCGTCCGGCATCTCTTTTTGCTCAAGAGCGTCTGCGGTATCAAGCGATTCGGTGTCCTGCTTTTCCTGGGTATCAACCTCGTCATGAAGATCGGTTTGCTCCAGCAGGGGGTTACTGTCCAGCGCCTGCTGGAGTTCCTGCTGAAGTTCTAACGTGGACAGCTGCAACAGACGAATCGCCTGTTGTAGCTGTGGCGTCATCGCCAGTTGCTGGCTGAGCCGTAATTGCAAACCTTGCTTCATGTTCAGAGCGTTTTTCCCCGCTTTGGCGTGACTTAACCTCTACCCTATCAGAGTCTGAAGTCTTCCCCAAGGTACACACGCTTCACATGCTCGTCTTCGAGGATTTCGAGTGGCGTGCCGTGGGCAATTAAATGGCCCTGGCTGACGATATAAGCGCGTTCACAAACTGCCAGCGTTTCACGTACGTTGTGGTCCGTGATGAGCACACCGAGGCCGCTGTCGCGCAAATGCTCGATAATACGTTTGATGTCGATGACAGAGATAGGGTCAACGCCCGCAAAAGGTTCATCCAGCAGGATAAATTTTGGATTTGCGGCAAGCGCACGGGCGATTTCCACGCGGCGGCGTTCACCACCGGAGAGCGCCTGACCGAGGCTGTCGCGCAGATGTTCGATGTGGAACTCTTCCATCAGTTCGTTAGCACGATCCTGACGCTGCTCGGAGGTCAAATCGTCACGGATTTGCAGCACGGCCATCAGGTTGTCGAACACGCTCAGACGACGGAAAATCGACGCTTCCTGCGGCAGATAGCCAATACCACGACGTGCGCGCGCATGCAGTGGCAGCAGGCTGATGTCTTCATCATCAATGATAATGTTGCCCGCATCGCGTGAAACGATGCCGACCACCATGTAAAAGGTGGTGGTTTTGCCCGCACCGTTTGGGCCTAACAGGCCCACGATTTCGCCGGAGTTTACGGTCAGACTGACATCTTCCACGACGCGGCGGCCTTTATAGGCTTTGGCGAGGTTCTTTGCAGTTAATGTTGCCATAACGAATTAGTTACTCTTTTTCTGTGCCGGGGCCTGGTCTTTGTTCTTGTCCTGCAGCTGAGACGGAACCAGAACGGTAGTGACGCGCTTACCTTTTTCGCTGAAAGCCTGCATTTTCTGCTCTTTCACCAGATAAGTGATCTTATCGCCGGTGATGTTGCTATCCAGCTGTTCCAGATAGGCATTGCCGGTCAGGATGACGAGATCTTTAGCCAGCTCGTAGTGCATATGAGAGGCGCGGCCTTTCACCGGCTTGCCGTTATCCTGCATCTGATAGAAGGTGGCCGGATTACCGTAGCCATCAATAATCTCTTTGCCCTGCTCGCCGCCCGGACGGGTGACAACCACTTTGTCGGCATTGATTTTGATCGTGCCCTGGGTCATGACGACGTTGCCGGTAAAGGTCACGACGTTACCCTGCATATCAAGCGACTGAGTATCAGATTCGATATGGATAGGCTGCTCAGTGTCGCCCGTAACAGCAAGCGCGGGGAGACTGGCGGCCAGCAGCGCGCTGGCAATGATAAAGTTAAGGCTGAGTTTGTTTGTTTTGAATTTCATAGGAGGTTCTAACCTTTTCAATCAGCTCGGCGTTTTTGCTGCGTAAGTTCCCGCGCATTCTTAGACCGCTGGAATTAAATGTTGTGCCGTATAACGTCACCAGATCCTGAGACGTGACATCCTGGGTGACCAGGTTGATCTGGGCATTATCCGTAGTAATTTTGCGCAGTTGAGAATCTGGCGTCAGGGCGTTGACTTCAACATGACCATATAAATAAAGCATACGGTCATTCGTCAATTTTGCTCTGTCAGATTTAATCGACCACGTTGGAATTTTGTTGGTATCAAATGTGGTCATCACCGGTCGGGTGAACCACGAGATGCCATCATCGGAAAAATACTCTACATGCTGCGCAATCAGGCGATAGTTCAGGGCGCCTTCAGGGCTGTAAACCACGGTGTCGCTGTGGTCGCTTTTGTAGGTTGGATCATTGGTGCTGACCACTTCATCCGGCGTGTCGTCCTGGTCGGCGAGATTCACGCCAATCAGAACCAGTACGGCCAGTGAAAGCAGAATGATAACCCAACGTCTGGTTTTACTCATATCGATTGCCCTTTGGCCTCATCAAGCTTGCCCTGCGCCAGCAGTAACAAATCGCAGACTTCACGAACGGCGCCGCGACCGCCGTTGATCCGGGTGACATAGTCAGCGCGCGGGATCAGCAAAGGATGGGCATCCGCCACGGCGATGCTCAACCCGACTTCAGCCATGACCGGCCAGTCGATCAGATCGTCTCCAACGTAGGCGACGTTTTCAGGGGCGATGGCAAGCTTCGCCAGCAAATCCCGGAACGCGACCATTTTGTCGGATTGCCCCTGATACAAATGGGTAATGCCTAATGTTTCGCAGCGATCTTCTACCAGTTTAGCCTTACGCCCGGTGATGATAGCAACTTCGATGCCGGATGTGATCGCACAGCGAATTCCGTAGCCGTCGCGCACGTTGAATGCCTTCAGCTCTTCGCCGTTATTGCCCATAAAAATTAAGCCATCGGACAGCACACCATCCACATCCAGAATAAGCAGACGGATGTTTTCCGCCTTTGCCATCATTTGCGTACTGACCGGGCCATAACAGGTTGCAAGGGATGCACCCGCATTACTCATTGTCTTATCCTTCATTACACTACGCCTGCGCGCAGAAGATCATGCATATGTACCACACCCAGCAGTTGGTCGCCATCGGCAACCATGGCTGAGGTAATATGACGGGACTGCATCAGGTTCAAAACTTCCACCGCCAGCGTACCAGGCCGGACCCGAATTCCGCCGGGGGTCATCACATCTGCAATGCCCAGCGTGCGCACGTCAACGCCCATATCAAAGACGCGACGCAAATCACCGTCGGTAAAGATCCCTTCGATCTTCATCAGGTCGTCGCAAATGACCGTCATACCGAGATTTTTACGGGTGATTTCCAGCAGCGCATCACGCAGCGAGGCATCTTTGCTGACGTGCGGGATTTCCGCGCCGGTATGCATAATATCATTCACGCGCAGCAGAAGTTTACGTCCGAGCGCGCCGCCTGGGTGAGAGAGGGCAAAATCTTCGGGGGTAAAACCACGTGCTTCGAGCAGTGCCACGGCGAGGGCATCGCCCATCACCAGCGCCGCAGTGGTGCTGGACGTCGGTGCCAGGCCGAGCGGGCAGGCCTCTTGCGGGACTTTCACGCACAGGTGAATATCCGCCGCGCGCGCCATGCTGCTCTCCGGGCGACTGGTCATGCAAATGAGGGGAACGTGCAGACGCTTGAGCACCGGGATCAGCGCCAGGATTTCGTTGGATTCACCGGAGTTAGACAGCGCAATCACCACGTCCTGCGGCGTCACCATTCCGAGATCGCCATGGGCGGCTTCACCCGGATGGACGAAGAAGGATGACGTGCCGGTACTGGCGAAGGTCGCGGCCATTTTACGACCGATGTGACCGGATTTGCCCATTCCCATCACCACGACTTTACCCGTGCAGGCGGCAATTTGTTCACATGCCTGGCTAAAGTCCTGATTTATGTATTGATCTAACTGCGCCAGACCTTCACGTTCAATCTCCAGAACTTTTTTGCCTGCTTTCTGAAAGTCAAAACCCGGCTGCAATTCTATTTGCGACATAATGCGTTTCCGTTTACCCAGAGAGAAGAGGCGACAGCCAGTACAGCATCGCCATCCATACGATAAAACCACCTGTCAGCAAGGCGCCCGCCCCTTTGCCTATTTGCTGCTTCCGCCGCCAGCAGAGCAGGGCGAAAATCACGCTGACGAACAGCATCACACCGTAATCGCGGGAGAAGGCCAGCGGGTTAAATGCCCCTGGCGCAATCAATGCGGGTAAACCCATAACGATAGCGATGTTGAAGATGTTCGAGCCAATGATATTGCCAATTGCGATATCACCTTCGCCTTTCCGTGCGCCCGCGATCGCCGTGGCCAGTTCTGGCAGGCTGGTACCGATCGCAATTACCGTCAGGCCAATCGTCAGTTCGCTAATCGCGAAGTAGTTGGCCAGTACGGTGGCGTTGTCGACAACCATACGGGTGGCCATCGGCATAATAATCAGCGCCACGCCGAGCCACAGCAGGGCAACGGGCAGGGTGCCTTCACGAGGAAGTTCAGCCACCTGCTCACGCGTAAGGCTATCATTCCCCTGTTTTTCCGCCAGCCGGGCAATCTTGACGATATAGAGCAGCCAGATGATTGCCAGCGCCAGCAGTAAAATACCGTCGTCGAAGGTCAGTTGCCCATCATAAAGCACATAGCCTGCCAGCAGGCTGACAATTAACATTAGCGGCAATTCGCGGCGCAGAACATCAGAATCCACGCGAAATGGATGCAGCAGTGCGGCAAGGCCAAGGATCAATAAAATATTAACGATATTCGAGCCGATCGCGGTACCAATGGCGAGATCGACCTGGCCATGGAGCGACGCGGAAACAGAGACAATAATTTCCGGAAGCGATGTGCCGACGCTCACCACCGTCATGCCAATAATCAGCGGCGGTATCCCAAAGAGTCTGCACAGGATCGATGCGGCGAAAACCAAACGGTCAGCACTGTAGACCACCAGAAGTAAACCAATTATTAACAGTGCCGTTGCTAAAAGCATCAAAAATCCTTTATTCAGGTATACTCGCCGGTCCACTGAGAATGAATCTCTGGCGCCGCATGCAGTCTGTAGACGTAACGAATTCCTAATTTTGACTTTATGCGCCGGAAAAGTAAAACAAATGCCAGCTTTCGCTAACCTGAGCGGATAATTATCTGCAAAAATGTCGGGTTTAAGGCTGAATTAAGCGCCATGCTTAACCTTGATGGGAAAGAAAGGAACGTTAAATGAGCCAAACGATGGCGAATTTAGTCGACGTCCGTGACGTCAGCTTCTCTCGCGCTAACCGATTGATATTCGAAAACATCACGCTGACGGTGCCGCGGGGTAAGATCACCGCGATCATGGGGCCATCCGGCATCGGCAAAACCACACTGCTGCGTCTGATTGGTGGGCAGATCCCACCGGACCGCGGTGAAATTCTTTTCGACGGTGAAAATGTCCCACAGATGTCGCGTTCACGCCTGTATACCGTCCGTAAACGGATGAGCATGCTGTTTCAGTCTGGCGCGCTATTCACCGACATGAACGTCTTTGATAACGTCGCCTATCCGCTGCGCGAGCATACGCGTCTCTCCCCGGAACTGTTGAAAACGACGGTGATGATGAAGCTGGAAGCCGTGGGATTGCGCGGGGCGGCCAAACTGATGCCGTCAGAGCTTTCCGGCGGGATGGCGCGTCGTGCCGCACTGGCGCGTGCGATTGCGCTCGAACCCGATTTAATCATGTTCGATGAACCTTTCGTCGGCCAGGACCCGATTACCATGGGCGTGCTGGTGAAATTGATTTCAGAACTGAACAGCTCGCTGGGTGTCACATGCATTGTGGTTTCACACGATGTGCCTGAGGTACTGAGCATCGCGGATTACGCCTATATTGTGGCGGATAAAAAGATCGTCGCCCACGGCGGTGCTCAGGCGCTACAGAACAACAGTGACCCGCGCGTTCGCCAGTTCCTCGACGGGATAGCGGATGGTCCTGTGCCGTTCCGTTATCCGGCGGGTGACTATCATCACGATTTACTGGGAATAGGGAGTTAAGCCGCTGATGCTGTTAAATGCGTTGGCCGCCCTTGGACACCGTGGCATAAAAACCATCAGGACGTTCGGGCGTGCCGGGTTGATGTTGTTCAATGCGCTGGTGGGTAAGCCGGAATTCCGCAAACACTCCCCGTTGCTGATTCGTCAGCTCTATAATGTCGGCGTGCTGTCGATGCTGATTATCATCGTGTCGGGTCTGTTTATCGGCATGGTGCTGGGGCTGCAGGGCTATCTGGTGCTGACCACCTACAGTGCAGAAACCAGTCTCGGTATGCTGGTGGCGCTTTCGCTTCTGCGTGAGCTTGGCCCGGTGGTGGCGGCACTGTTATTCGCCGGCCGCGCCGGTTCCGCGTTAACCGCCGAAATTGGCCTGATGCGCGCGACGGAACAGCTCTCCAGTATGGAGATGATGGCGGTCGACCCGCTGCGCCGCGTGATCTCGCCGCGTTTCTGGGCGGGGGTGATCTCTCTGCCGCTGCTGACCATTCTGTTTGTCGCCGTCGGTATCTGGGGCGGTTCATTAGTTGGCGTGCAGTGGAAAGGGATTGATGCCGGTTTCTTCTGGTCTGCAATGCAGGATGCCGTCGATCTGCGCATGGACCTGGTGAACTGCCTGATTAAGAGCGCGGTATTCGCCGTGACTGTGACCTGGATTGCGTTGTTCAACGGATATGACGCGATACCAACTTCTGAGGGCATCAGTCGCGCGACAACGCGTACTGTGGTTCATTCGTCGCTGGCCGTTCTTGGCCTGGATTTTGTGCTCACCGCACTGATGTTTGGGAATTGAGTTCATGCAAACAAGAAAAAGTGAAATTTGGGTAGGTGTGTTTCTGCTGCTGGCACTTCTGGCTGCGCTGTTTATCTGTCTCAGAGCGGCGGATATCACCTCCATTCGGACTGAACCCACTTATCGTCTCTATGCGACCTTCGATAATATTGGTGGTCTGAAGGCGCGTTCGCCGGTGCGCATCGGCGGTGTGGTGATTGGCCGCGTTTCAGACATCACGCTGGATGAAAAAACCTATCTGCCGCGCGTCGAAATGGATATTGAAGAGCGCTACAACCACATTCCGGACACCAGTTCGCTGTCTATTCGCACGTCCGGTCTGCTGGGCGAGCAATACCTGGCGCTGAACGTCGGCTTTGAAGATCCTGAGCTGGGAACGTCTATTCTTAAAGACGGCGGCGTGATTCAGGATACGAAGTCAGCCATGGTGCTTGAAGATATGATTGGTCAGTTCCTTTACAGCGGTAAAGGAGATGATAAGAAATCCGACGATACCTCTGCACAGAGTGAAGGCCAAACTGACGTCGCGCCGACCCCTGGCACGACGAATTCATCTCAGGAGAAGTAATTCATGATTAAACGACTGTTAATGGTTGCCATGCTGGTGATTGCCCCGTTGAGTGCAGCTGTTGCTGCGGATCAGAGCAACCCCTATAAACTGATGGATGAGGCGGCGCAGAAGACCTTTGATCGCCTGAAAAACGAGCAACCTAAAATTCGTGCAAACCCGGATTACCTGCGTGATGTGGTGGATCAGGAACTGCTGCCGTATGTGCAGGTGAAATATGCGGGTGCGCTGGTGCTGGGCCGCTATTACAAAGATGCGACTCCTGCGCAGCGCGATGCTTACTTTGCCGCTTTCCGTGAATACCTGAAACAGGCGTACGGCCAGGCGCTGGCGATGTACCACGGTCAGACCTATCAAATCGCTCCGGAACAACCGCTGGGTGACGCGACCATCGTACCGATTCGTGTGACCATTATCGATCCGAACGGCCGTCCTCCGGTGCGCCTGGACTTCCAGTGGCGTAAAAACTCCCAGACGGGCAACTGGCAGGCCTATGACATGATCGCCGAAGGGGTGAGCATGATCACGACCAAACAGAACGAGTGGAGCGATCTGCTGCGTACTAAAGGTATTGATGGCCTGACCGCACAGCTGAAATCGATCTCCAGCCAGAAAATTTCTCTGGACGAGAAAAAGTAATGACGCAGCCATTTAGCTGGTCGCGTGAAGGCGACAAACTCGCGCTGTCCGGTGAACTTGACCAGGATCTGCTGAACCCCCTGTGGGATGTGCGTCGTGACGTCATGCAGGGCGTTAAGCTTATCGATTTAACCCACGTTACCCGCGTGGATACGGCAGGCGTTGCGCTGCTGGTCCATCTGGTGGCTGAAGGTAAAAAGCTGGGCCAGGCGGTCACGTTAAGCGGGGTCAGCGAAAAGGTGCTGACGCTGGTGCTGCTCTATAATCTGCCCGAAGACGTTTTACCTCGTTAATATTTTCAGTGCGTTACTTCTGAAAGCCTCGACTGTTTCATCGTCGGGGCTTTTTGCCTGTTTAAGCCTGCGTCACTTTGCTCTAAGATGTTGGGCTTGTTTCACTACCCGATGATTTAGAACCCATGGAAAATCATGAAATCCAGACAGTGCTGATGAACGCACTCTCCCTTCAGGAAGTCCACGTCACTGGCGATGGCAGTCACTTTCAGGTTATTGCTGTGGGTGAGATTTTCGACGGCATGAGCCGTGTGAAAAAACAGCAGGCTGTCTACGCGCCGCTGATGGAATACATTGCAGATAATCGCATTCACGCTCTGTCGATCAAAGCGTACACCCCGCAAGAGTGGGAACGCGATCGCAAGCTAAACGGTTTTTGAGCTGAGGGTGTCTAGCCCGCAGCACGGTTGAATTCATAAGAGAGCACATCATGGACAAATTTCGTGTACAGGGACCTACGCGTCTCCAGGGCGAAGTCACAATTTCCGGCGCGAAAAACGCTGCGCTGCCGATCCTCTTCGCCGCACTGCTTGCGGAAGAGCCGGTAGAAATCCAGAACGTACCGAAACTGAAAGATATCGACACCACCATGAAGTTGCTCACTCAGCTGGGCACCAAAGTGGAGCGCAATGGTTCCGTGTGGATCGATGCCAGCAACGTCAATAACTTCTCCGCACCGTACGACCTGGTAAAAACCATGCGCGCATCCATCTGGGCGCTTGGCCCGCTGGTGGCGCGTTTTGGTCAGGGCCAGGTTTCTCTGCCGGGCGGCTGTGCTATCGGTGCGCGTCCGGTCGACCTGCACATCTTTGGTCTGGAAAAACTGGGCGCAGAGATCAAGCTGGAAGAAGGTTACGTGAAAGCGTCCGTCAATGGCCGTCTGAAAGGCGCGCACATTGTAATGGATAAAGTGAGCGTTGGCGCGACCGTCACCATCATGTCTGCGGCGACGCTGGCTGAAGGAACTACGGTTATCGAAAACGCCGCGCGCGAGCCGGAAATCGTGGATACCGCGAACTTCCTCGTGGCGCTGGGTGCGAAGATCACCGGGCAGGGTACCGACCGTATTACCATCGAAGGCGTTGAGCGCCTGGGCGGCGGTGTGTATCGTGTTCTGCCAGACCGTATCGAGACCGGTACTTTCCTGGTTGCTGCTGCCATTTCTGGCGGCAAAATCATCTGCCGCAACGCGCAGCCGGATACGCTGGATGCGGTTCTGGCAAAACTGCGTGACGCGGGTGCGGATATCGAAATCGGGGAAGACTGGATCAGCCTGGATATGCATGGCAACCGTCCAAAAGCGGTGAACGTGCGTACGGCACCACACCCGGCTTTCCCGACGGATATGCAGGCGCAATTCACGCTGCTGAACCTGGTGGCGGAAGGGACTGGCTTCATCACTGAAACCATTTTCGAAAACCGCTTCATGCACGTACCGGAACTGATCCGTATGGGTGCACACGCAGAAATCGAGAGCAATACAGTCATCTGCCACGGTGTAGCAACGCTGTCTGGTGCGCAGGTAATGGCAACGGATTTACGTGCTTCTGCGAGCCTGGTGCTGGCGGGTTGTATTGCGGAAGGGACGACGATTGTGGATCGTATCTATCATATCGATCGCGGCTACGAGCGTATTGAAGACAAACTGCGCGCGCTGGGTGCAAATATCGAGCGTGTGAAGGGCGAGTAATCGTTCGCGCAGCCCCCTGCCAATATTGACCGGGGGGTTGCTGTTCCTGTCTGAGTCAAAGCGTCAGTTCTGGCGCTCTTTTCCCTCTGTCTTCTTGCGCATCATGCGTGTTCTGTCGATAAATTCGTGGGTAATGGGATCGTGATAGCGCGAGGGCCAGATAATCCAGGGCTGCGTTTCCAGCGCACTGGCAATGATCAACTCTCCCTTGGGCCACGGACGGGTTAACGCGTTAGCCAGCGTAGAAGAACTTAACCCACTTCGTCGTGATTCGGCTGCCAGCGATGTCCCTTTTTTGCGCAATGCGGCAATAATGTCGGCCGAATGCCAGTCGATAAATTTCTTATCCATATCCTGTCCTCTGGTTCAAATACGTCCACGTCATTTCGGCTGAACTGACATGGCGAGTATACCTTCTTCGAACGGTCGTTCTAAAAAGTTCGAATAACAGGATGCAACATTCAGAATATATCAAGGCTTTATACACACGGCATGTAAGCCGAATGTGTAACGGTAGATGGGGTGTTTTGGGAACTTATTGAAACTCCCCGCGAATGCCGCGGGGAGAAAAAGGAACTTAACGATCGCGCTGAACGGCGATGTGTGCCAGCCCGATTAGCGCATCTCGCCATGGGCTGTCTGGGATAACCTGAATAGCGGCAATGGCTTTGTCGGCTTCTTCTTCTGCGCGCTGACGCGTCCAGTCCAGCGATCCGCAGATTGCCATTGTTTCCAGTACGGGTTCCAGAAGATGTCTGCCGTTTCCTTGCTCAATCGCTTCGCGGATAAGCTTTGCCTGCTCTGGCGTGCCGTTACGCATTGCGTGCAGCAGCGGCAGGGTCGGTTTACCTTCGTTCAGGTCGTCTCCGACGTTTTTGCCCAGCGTTTCGCCATCGGCGCTGTAGTCGAGCAGATCGTCAATCAGCTGGAACGCGGTGCCCAGGTAGCGGCCATAATCCTGCAGACCCCGCTCCTGCGCCTCGGTGCAGCCCGCAAGAATACCGGAGCACTGAGCCGCAGCTTCAAACAGGCGCGCGGTTTTACTGTAGATGACGCGCATGTAGTTTTCTTCAGTGATGTCCGGGTCGTTGACGTTCATCAGCTGCAGCACTTCGCCTTCAGCGATGACGTTCACGGCTTCAGACATCACCTCCAGCACTTTGAGCGAGCCGAGACGCGTCATCATCTGGAAGGCGCGGGTATAGATAAAATCGCCGACCAGAACGCTGGCGGCGTTGCCAAAGGCGGCGTTCGCAGTGGCTTTACCGCGACGCATATCGGATTCATCCACCACATCATCATGCAGCAGCGTGGCTGTGTGGATAAACTCAATCAGGGCCGCGATATTGACGTGATCATTTCCCTGATAGCCAATGGCTCTCGCGGCCAGGATGGCGATCATCGGGCGGATACGTTTACCGCCGCCACTGACAATGTAATAACCCAACTGATTGATGAGTTGAACATCAGAGTTGAGTTGCTCCAGGATTGCTGCATTCACACCCGCCATATCTTGCGCGGTTAACTCGTTGATTTTTTCTAAATTCATCGCAAAAGCCGGGCTTCTTATTCTGTTTAGCGCATGACTACTGGGCTAATGAAGGTTTCGGTTTATCAATAGTATTGCTGATTGTACTGAAAAAACGGCTCAGATAAACGTTAGCGTACGCGTTGTGTTTTTTTTCTTCATGTATTGATGGTAGCACTTGTCAAAGGCTCGCGTTTTGCGTAATATTCGCGCCCTATTGTGAATATTTATAGCGCACTCTGAATCACACGAGGATGTGCGCGGAAGCGGAGTTCTATATGTACGCGGTTTTCCAAAGTGGTGGTAAACAACACCGAGTAAGCGAAGGTCAGACCATTCGCCTGGAAAAGCTGGACATCGCAACTGGCGAAGCTGTTGAGTTCGCTGAAGTTCTGATGATCGCAAACGGTGAAGAAGTCAAAATCGGCGTTCCTTTCGTTGATGGCGGCGTGATTAAAGCTGAAGTTGTTGCTCATGGTCGTGGCGAGAAAGTTAAAATCGTTAAGTTTCGTCGTCGTAAACACTACCGTAAGCAGCAGGGCCACCGTCAGTGGTTCACTGATGTGAAAATTACTGGCATCAGCGCCTAAGACCTGAGGAGAGATTTAAATGGCACATAAAAAGGCTGGCGGCTCAACTCGTAACGGTCGCGACTCAGAAGCTAAACGTCTTGGCGTTAAGCGTTTCGGTGGCGAATCTGTTCTGGCGGGTAGCATCATCGTTCGTCAACGTGGCACCAAATTCCACGCTGGCAATAACGTAGGTTGCGGTCGTGACCACACTCTGTTTGCTAAAGCAGACGGTAAAGTGAAATTTGAAGTTAAAGGCCCGAACAACCGTAAATACATCAGCATCGTTGCTGAGTAAGTTTTTCGTGGTCCGGTAACGGATTAAAGCCCCGCAACGTGTTGCGGGGCTTTTTACATTGAAAACCCGGAAAATTTTCTGCAGGGAAAACCGGCATGAAACAGCAGGCTGGCATCGGCATTCTTCTGGCACTCACTACAGCGGTGTGCTGGGGGGCGTTGCCAATTGCAATGAAGCAGGTCCTGGAAGTGATGGAACCGCCAACAGTGGTGTTTTATCGCTTTCTGATGGCCAGTATCGGCCTTGGCGCGATTCTGGCGATAAAAGGCAAACTGCCGCGGCTGCGGATTTTCCGTAAACCACGCTGGCTGGTGCTTCTGGCTATTGCGACGGGCGGTCTGTTCGGTAACTTCATTCTGTTCAGCTCTTCCTTGCAGTATTTAAGTCCCACCGCGTCTCAGGTGATTGGTCAGCTTTCACCGGTTGGCATGATGGTGGCCAGCGTCTTTATCCTCAAGGAAAAGATGCGCGGCACACAGATCATCGGGGCAATCATGTTGCTGTGTGGTCTGGTGATGTTCTTTAACACCAGCCTGATTGAGATCTTTACCCGACTGACAGATTACACCTGGGGTGTGATTTTTGGCGTCGGGGCAGCAACGGTCTGGGTGAGCTACGGCGTCGCGCAAAAGGTGTTATTGCGCAGACTTGCCTCACAGCAGATCCTCTTTTTGCTGTACACTTTGTGTACGATAGCACTACTGCCGTTGGCGAAACCGGGTGTGATTACTCAGTTAAGCGACTGGCAACTGGCGTGCCTCATTTTTTGTGGGCTTAACACGCTGGTCGGTTATGGCGCGCTGGCCGAAGCGATGGCGCGCTGGCAGGCAGCACAAGTGAGTGCCCTGATTACACTCACGCCGCTGTTTACGCTGTTATTTTCAGATTTGTTATCAATGGCCTGGCCCGATTTCTTCGTCAAACCGATGTTAAACCTGTTGGGTTATCTCGGTGCGTTTGTCGTGGTTGCGGGCGCGATGTATTCCGCCATTGGTCATCGTCTTTGGGGACGTTGGCGCAAAAGTGAAGCGGTTGTAGTTGTCCCCCGCTCAGGCGAATGATTTACGGAGAGTAAGATGAAGTTTGTTGATGAAGCAACGATCCTGGTTGTTGCAGGTGATGGCGGTAATGGTTGCGTTAGCTTCCGCCGTGAAAAATACATTCCTCGTGGCGGCCCTGACGGCGGCGACGGTGGAGATGGTGGTGACGTGTGGTTAGAGGCGGATGAAAACCTCAACACGCTGATCGACTACCGCTTTGAAAAATCTTTCCGCGCGGAGCGTGGGCAGAATGGTCAGAGCCGCGACTGTACCGGTAAACGCGGCAAAGACGTCACCATTAAAGTGCCTGTCGGTACGCGTGTTATCGATCAGGGTACGGGCGAGACCATGGGTGACATGACCAAACACGGTCAGCGTCTGATGGTGGCAAAAGGTGGCTGGCACGGTCTGGGTAACAGCCGTTTCAAATCCTCTGTAAACCGTACTCCGCGTCAAAAAACGATGGGTACGCCGGGCGATAAACGCGATCTGCAGCTGGAACTGATGCTGCTGGCGGATGTGGGTATGCTGGGCATGCCAAACGCCGGTAAATCGACATTCATTCGTGCGGTCTCTGCGGCGAAACCAAAAGTGGCGGATTATCCGTTTACGACCCTGGTACCAAGCCTCGGCGTTGTCCGTATGGATAACGAAAAGAGCTTTGTGGTCGCCGATATCCCTGGTCTGATTGCGGGTGCGGCTGAAGGCGCAGGCCTCGGTATTCGCTTCCTGAAACACCTTGAGCGTTGTCGTGTTCTGTTGCACCTCATCGATATCGATCCGATCGACGGTTCTGATCCGGTTGAGAATGCGCGCATCATCATCGGTGAGCTGGAGAAATACAGCGATAAGCTGGCCGCTAAACCGCGCTGGCTGGTCTTTAACAAGATCGACCTGATGGACAAAGCCGAAGCAGAAGCGAAAGCGAAAGCCATCGCTGAAGCAATGGGTTGGGAAGACAAATACTACCTGATCTCTGCGGCAAGCCAGATGGGCGTGAAAGATCTTTGCTGGGATGTGATGACGTTTATCATCGAAAACCCAGTTGCTCAGGCAGAAGAAGTGAAAGGGCCTGAGAAAGTTGAGTTTATGTGGGATGACTATCATCGCCAGCAGCTCGAAGAACAAGAAGTTGACGTCGAAGATGACGAAGACTGGGATGATGACTGGGACGAAGACGACGAAGAAGGTGTCGAATTCATCTACAAGCACTAATCCGCTAAGAAGCCCCCTCTCGAAGGGGGCTTTTTTTAGCTCAGCGTGGAGGGCAGCCAGCAACTGGCGATTAACCCGCCCTCAGGCGCATTCTCCAGCGTCAGATTGCCACGGTGCAGCTGCACGATACGCAGGACAATACTCAGCCCCAGCCCACTGCCACCAAAGCGTTGGTCGAGACGACGGAACGGCTCGGTAATCGAATGGCGATGCGCCTCGTCGATGCCTGGCCCCTGATCGATAACGCTGACCTGGGTGCCCTCGTCGTGCTCCGTTAGCGTGACGGTGATAGTCGTACCCGCCGGGCTATAGCGCGCCGCATTCTCCAGCAGATTGCGCAGCATCAGTCTCAGGAGTACCGGATCGCCCTGAACGGTCAGAGAGCTTTTAAGCGGCCAAATGACGCTGTGCTCTTTCGCCTCATGCTCTAACGCCAGCGGCGCGATAATATGCTCACTCCAGTTGACCGTATCATAATGGCCGCTGGCCATTGCCTGCCCCGCTCGCGCGAGCATCAACAGCTGTTCGACGGTATGCATCAGCTGATCGATGCGATGAATCAGCGTCGCAGCCTGTGGTGAGCCTGACTGAGACATGAGTTCCAGATGAAGCCGGATACCAGCGAGCGGTGTACGTAGCTCATGGGCCGCGTCAGCCGTGAATAAGCGCTCCTGCTTGATGGTGTGGTCCAGACGGGCAAGCAGCTGATTCAGCGACGTCGTCACCGCTCCAATCTCTTCCATATCGGAAAAAAGAGGCAGGGGAGTGAGATTATCCGCCGAGCGGTTGGCGAGACTGACGCGCAGTTTATTTAGCGGGCGCGTTATCCAGGTGATGGCCCAGAAGGAGAAGAGCAGGGTAAAACCGACCATGACCAGCGAAGGCACCAGCAGCGAGGCTATGGCTTCGCGGATCTCCTTCTCGACATGTTGATTACGCGATTTTGCCGACAGGGTTTCACTCACCAGAAAGCCAATTTGCTCGCGGCTTTCATGCCACAGCCAAATCACGCTAATCAACTGGAAAAATAACAGAATGACCGCCAGCAAAACCATCAATCGCCGACGCATGCTGTTCATTTTTGACTCTCCAGGCGATAGCCCACGCCGCGAACGGTTTTGATGCGGTCTTTACCGAGCTTGCGCCGCAGATTGTGAATATGGACCTCAAGGGTGTTTGATCCCGGATCGTCCTGCCAGGAATAGATATCCTGCTGGAGAGTTTCGCGGTGCACCGTTTGTCCGGTGCGCATTATCAGCCGCGTGAGCAGAGCGAACTCTTTCGGAGTGACTTCGACCGCCTGCGAATGGCGCATCACCTGCTGGGTTTGCAAATTCAGCGTCAGATCGCCATCCGTCACCAGATTGTCACTGTGCCCCTGATAGCGGCGAATCAGCGCGCGAACGCGAGCCTGTAGCTCTGCCAGGGCAAAGGGTTTCACCAGATAGTCATCTGCGCCGGAGTCGAGACCATTGATTCGGTCTGCGAGGGCATCGCGCGCTGTCAGGATCAGCACCGGATTATCAACGCCGCGGCGACGCCACTGGCTCAGCAACGTAGCGCCGTCTTTATCGGGCAGCCCTAAATCCAGGATCACCAGGCTGTACTCGCCGCTTTGAATCAGCGAGTCAGCTTCTGCCGCAGTGGCGGCACAATCAAGCGCATATCCTTCGTTGGCCAGCGCCAGCGCCAGACCTTCCTGTAATAACAGGTCGTCTTCAACAATGAGTAATTTCATCGCTAGTTATTCTGGTAGATGTCCTTGTAAAGCCTGCTTTCGAAACGCACCAGAGGGATACGGCGATTACGCTGGTCGCTCGGTTCGACGGCATAGCCGGAAAGATACTGCACAAACGCCATGCGTTGGCCGCTGGCCGTCGTAATAAACCCTGCCAGGTTATACACCCCTTGCAGTGAACCCGTTTTGGCGGAAACTTTGCCGTCTACGCCAGCAGCGTGCAGACCTGCACGGTACTGAAGAGATCCATCGTAACCCGCGAGAGGGAGCATCGAGATAAAGTTTAGCTCAGTGTCGTGCTGCGCAATGTACTGAAGAACCTGCATCATTGTTGCAGGTGAGATCAAATTATGGCGCGAAAGGCCGGAGCCATCGACCGCAATAGTGTTACCCAGATCGATCCCCGCCTGCTGGCGCAAGATCTGGCGAACGGCATCGGAACCTGCACGCCACGTACCGGGAACGCCAAATCGGGCATGGCCGATCATGCGGAACACCGTATCGGCGATCATGTTGTCGGACTTTTTCAGCATAATCTTAAGCAGATCGTGCAGCGGCGCGGACTGTTTGCTGGCAATCACCGTGCCGGGTTCATTGGACTGCGTCTGGCGCAGCAGCGTCCCGGAATAGCTGATATTGGCCTGTTTCAGCTCATCTTTCAGAATGGCACCGGCGTAGCTGGCACCATCCTGAATAGCGAACGCCAGCGGCAGCGGGTCGGCACGCTGCGTCAGGCATCCGGTCAGGGTAAAGCGGTTCAGATCGCCAGGCACCACATCCAGCTCGCAATACTGTGCATCAGGCGAGCCTTTCGCCAGCGTGCGTACCTGGCTGAACATGGTGACGGGGTAGTAGGACGCCACGCGAATAAAGGCTAAATCATTGGCCTTAGGCGCGCTGTACAGCGAGACGGAGAAGCAGTTACGGTCGACGATTGCCGCAGACGGCGGGGCGCTAAAGCACTGGGTCATGTCGTTCCACGGCCAGCCAGGGGCTTTGTCGTGGCTGGCAAAAATGGAGGTGTCGATCAGCACATTACCGTCGATTTTCTGCACCCCGGACTTTTTCAGCACCGCGACCATATTGCGGATATCCTGGCGCTTAAAAGTCGGATCGCCACCAAAACGGGCGATTAAATCGCCTTTCAGGACGCCGTCATCCACGCTGCCTTTGCTTTCCAGCGTGGTGGTGAAGCGGAAATCGGGCCCCAGCTGCAAGAGTGCAGCCAGAGCTGTAATCACTTTCTGTGTACTGGCGGGGAGTGCCATTTGCTGGCTGTGATAGTCAATCTCCGGCGCCTGGGCACCCACTTTTTGCACCATCAGCGCAAGGTTAGCGCCAGCTGGGAGTTGATTAATATACTCATCCACATTCGCTGCCTGGACAGTGAACGCCACACTGGTAGTCAATCCGATGATAAATCTGGAAAATCGCATAATCTCGCGCTAACAACCCGTAAACAAACCGTCATACTACGGTGCAACGCCCTGTAAAGTAAACGATGACCCATAGTGAACTTCGCGGTAAAATGCGCATCAAATTGAAAAATTGCTGCTGACCTGGAACTTTGCTTCCGGGCAGTTTTCTTTTGCTCCCGACCTGTGACACGCTTTGACGCCTGCGAGGCCGGAAGTCGGAGTGAGTGAGTCGCTCCCAACAGGAATGTTTAAGAGGTATAACAAATGCAAGCTATTCCGATGACCTTACGTGGTGCCGAAAAACTGCGCGAAGAACTGGATTTTCTGAAATCTGTTCGCCGTCCTGAAATCATCGCCGCAATCGCGGATGCGCGTGAGCATGGCGACCTGAAAGAGAACGCGGAGTATCACGCCGCGCGCGAACAGCAAGGCTTCTGTGAAGGCCGTATCAAAGATATTGAAGCGAAACTGTCGAATGCACAGGTGATCGATATCAGCAAAATCCCGAACAATGGCCGCGTGATTTTTGGTTCTACCGTGACGGTGCTGAACCTGGACAATGACGAAGAGCAGGCTTACCGCATTGTGGGCGATGACGAGGCAGACTTTAAACAGAACCTCATCTCCGTTAACTCGCCGATTGCCCGTGGTCTGATTGGCAAAGAACAGGACGATGTGGTGGTGATCCGCACGCCAGGCGGCGAAGTGGAATACGAAATTATCAAGGTCGAGTACCTGTAATTCGCATCTCACCGCAGTTGTTGATACATTGTAAAGAAAGGAAAAAGGCCGCATAGCGGCCTTTTATCAACTCACGGAGCATGGCATTTTGCTCACCTGCTATTGGAAATCCCTCGTTTTACACTGAAAAAGTGTTCGATTCAGGATATTCTTAGCGTGGCAGCGAGATTTTACGCTCTTTAGACGGGCGGTAGAGCACCAGCGTTTTACCGATAACCTGTACATTACAGGCACCGGTATTGCGCACGATAGCTTCCACGATCAGGGTTTTCGTGTCTCTGTCTTCAGAGGCAATTTTCACCTTAATCAGCTCGTGGTGCTCCAGCGCTTGTTCGATCTCGGCAAGCACCCCTTCGGTCAAACCATTGTTGCCAAGCATGACTACAGGCTTGAGTGGATGTGCCAGACCTTTAAGGTGCTGTTTTTGTTTAGTACTCAGATTCATCGTATATTTTTGCTTACGTTGGGATTGAAAACGGTTCATTCTACCGCCATCTCCCTTATATCGCCAAATAGCTGCGTAGAAATTTACGTCAAAGGCAGGTTACGATGAACCAGGACGGAAAGTTAAATGACAGGTAAAAAGCGTTCTGCCAGCTCCAGCCGCTGGCTCCAGGAACACTTTAGCGATAAATATGTTCTTCAGGCACAGAAAAAGGGGTTACGTTCCCGTGCCTGGTTTAAACTTGATGAAATACAGCAAAGTGACAAACTCTTTAAACCGGGAATGACGATTGTTGACCTCGGTGCGGCACCTGGCGGATGGTCACAGTACGCTGTGACACAAATTGGTGGCCAGGGGCGAATCATCGCATGCGATCTTTTACCAATGGATCCGATTGTCGGTGTTGACTTCCTTCAGGGCGATTTTCGTGATGAATTAGTCCTGAAAGCATTACTCGAACGTGTAGGTGACAGTAAAGTTCAGGTTGTCATGTCTGATATGGCGCCAAATATGTGCGGAACACCAGCGGTGGATATTCCCCGTTCCATGTATCTGGTTGAACTTGCGTTAGAAATGTGTCGTGATGTTCTAGCGCCTGGTGGTAGTTTTGTAGTGAAGGTGTTCCAGGGCGAAGGTTTCGAGGAGTATCTTAAGGAAATTCGCTCCCTGTTTGCGAAAGTGAAAGTTCGTAAGCCGGACTCTTCCCGTGCTCGTTCACGTGAAGTGTATATTGTAGCGACCGGGCGGAAATGATAACCGGCTGACTTCGGACGAACGTTCGAAAGATACTGGATAGAGAGTCTCCTGACGCTGTTTTTAACACAGTTGTAATATGAGGTTAATCCCTTGAGTGACATGGCGAAAAACCTAATACTCTGGCTGGTCATTGCCGTTGTGCTGATGTCAGTGTTCCAGAGCTTTGGGCCCAGCGAGTCGAATGGCCGCAAGGTGGATTATTCTACCTTCCTGCAAGAGGTCAATCAGGACCAGGTTCGCGAAGCGCGTATCAACGGACGTGAGATCAACGTTACCAAGAAAGATAGTAACCGTTACACGACTTACATCCCGGTGAACGATCCTAAGCTGCTTGATAACCTTCTGACTAAAAACGTCAAGGTGGTAGGTGAGCCGCCTGAAGAGCCAAGCCTGCTGGCTTCTATCTTCATTTCCTGGTTCCCGATGCTGCTGCTTATCGGTGTCTGGATCTTCTTCATGCGCCAAATGCAGGGCGGCGGTGGCAAAGGCGCCATGTCGTTCGGTAAGAGCAAAGCGCGCATGCTGACGGAAGATCAGATCAAGACCACGTTTGCCGACGTCGCAGGTTGTGACGAAGCAAAAGAAGAAGTGGCGGAACTGGTTGAATACCTGCGTGAGCCGAGCCGTTTCCAGAAACTGGGCGGTAAGATCCCGAAAGGCGTTCTGATGGTTGGTCCTCCGGGTACCGGTAAAACCCTGCTGGCGAAAGCCATTGCGGGTGAAGCGAAAGTCCCGTTCTTTACCATTTCAGGTTCTGACTTCGTTGAAATGTTCGTGGGTGTTGGTGCATCTCGTGTGCGTGACATGTTCGAGCAGGCCAAGAAGGCAGCACCGTGCATTATCTTTATCGATGAAATCGATGCTGTAGGCCGCCAGCGTGGCGCGGGTCTGGGCGGCGGTCACGATGAACGTGAACAGACTCTGAACCAGATGCTGGTTGAGATGGATGGCTTCGAAGGTAACGAAGGTATCATCGTTATCGCGGCGACTAACCGTCCAGACGTACTTGACCCTGCGCTGCTGCGTCCAGGCCGTTTCGACCGTCAGGTTGTGGTCGGTCTGCCAGATGTTCGTGGTCGTGAACAGATCCTTAAAGTCCACATGCGTCGCGTACCGCTGTCTCCGGACATCGATGCGGCAATCATCGCACGTGGTACGCCGGGCTTCTCCGGTGCTGACCTGGCGAACCTGGTCAACGAAGCAGCGCTGTTTGCCGCTCGCGGTAACAAACGCGTCGTGTCGATGGTGGAGTTCGAGAAAGCGAAAGACAAAATCATGATGGGTGCGGAACGTCGCTCCATGGTGATGACTGAAGCGCAGAAAGAGTCCACGGCATACCACGAAGCAGGCCATGCGATTATTGGTCGTCTGGTACCGGAACACGATCCGGTGCATAAAGTGACCATTATCCCGCGCGGTCGCGCACTGGGTGTGACCTTCTTCCTGCCGGAAGGCGATGCGATTAGTGCCAGCCGTCAGAAGCTGGAAAGCCAAATTTCGACCCTGTACGGCGGTCGTCTGGCTGAAGAGATTATCTACGGTGTGGAGCATGTTTCTACCGGTGCGTCTAACGACATCAAAGTCGCGACTAACCTGGCACGTAACATGGTTACTCAGTGGGGCTTCTCCGACAAACTCGGTCCGCTGCTGTACGCGGAAGAGGAAGGCGAAGTATTCCTGGGCCGCTCTGTAGCGAAAGCGAAACACATGTCCGATGAAACTGCGCGTATCATCGATCAGGAAGTGAAGGCACTGGTTGAACGTAACTATGGCCGCGCACGTGAAATCCTGAATGACAACCTGGACATTCTGCACTCAATGAAAGATGCGCTCATGAAATATGAGACCATTGATGCTCCGCAGATTGACGACCTGATGGCTCGCCGCGAAGTGCGTCCACCAGCAGGCTGGGAAGATCCAGGCGCTTCCAATAATTCTGACAACAATGGCACCCCGCGTGCACCGCGTCCGGTCGATGAACCGCGTACGCCAAATCCGGGCAATACCATGTCAGAACAGTTAGGCGACAAATAAGTCACCGCTGAAGATGTATTTATCTTCACCTGAAACCCTGGAGCTTGCTCCGGGGTTTTTCTTATCTGCATAACTCAAAATACCAGGGATTTAGCCATGAAACTTTTCGCCCAGGACACGACTCTCGATCTCTCACATCCCCATGTGATGGGCATCCTGAACGTTACCCCTGACTCCTTTTCCGACGGCGGCACGCATAACACGCTGATTGACGCGGTGAAGCATGCCAATCTGATGATCAATGCAGGCGCAACGATTATTGATATCGGCGGTGAATCGACGCGCCCCGGTGCGGCGGACGTGAGTGTGGAAGAAGAGTTATCACGCGTGATCCCGGTGGTTGAGGCTATCGCCCAGCGCTTTGAAGTCTGGATCTCCGTCGACACCTCTAAGCCGGAAGTCATTCGTGAATCGGCGAGAGTGGGTGCTCACATCATTAATGATATTCGCTCTCTGTCTGAGCCTGGTGCTCTTGAGGCTGCCGCAGAAACCGGTTTGCCGGTCTGCCTGATGCACATGCAGGGGCAGCCAAAAACGATGCAGGAAGCTCCAAAATATTCTGATGTGTTCGCGGACGTGAATCGCTACTTTATTGAGCAAATCGCGCGCTGTGAGCGTGCCGGTATCGCAAAAGAGAAATTGCTGCTCGACCCGGGATTCGGTTTCGGTAAAAATCTCTCCCATAACTATGAGCTGCTTGCACGCTTATCGGAATTTCACCATTTTGGCTTGCCGTTGCTGGTCGGGATGTCGCGAAAAACCATGGTCGGGCAATTGCTGAATGTTGGCCCGAGCGAACGTCTGAGCGGCAGCCTTGCCTGCGCGGTGATCGCGGCTATGCAAGGTGCTCACATTATTCGCGTCCATGACGTCAAAGAGACAGTAGAAGCTATGCGTGTGGTTGAAGCCACATTGTCAGCGAAGGAAAACAAACGCTATGAGTAATCGTAAATATTTTGGCACCGATGGTATCCGTGGGCGTGTGGGTGATGCACCTATTACTCCTGAATTTGTACTTAAGTTGGGTTGGGCGGCAGGTAAGGTACTGGCGCGTCATGGCTCGCGTAAGATCATCATCGGTAAAGACACCCGTATTTCTGGCTATATGCTGGAGTCGGCATTAGAGGCGGGGCTTTCAGCCGCCGGGCTTTCCGCTTCCTTTACCGGTCCAATGCCAACCCCTGCGGTGGCTTATCTGACGCGCACCTTCCGCGCTGAAGCCGGTATTGTGATTTCAGCTTCCCATAACCCGTTCTACGACAACGGCATCAAATTCTTCTCCATCGATGGCACCAAACTGCCAGATGAAGTCGAAGAGGCCATCGAAGCAGAAATGGAAAAAGAGCTGACCTGCGTTGACTCTTCTGAGCTGGGCAAAGCCAGCCGTATTGTGGATGCAGCGGGCCGTTACATCGAATTCTGTAAAGGCACCTTCCCGAACGAACTGAGCCTGAGCCACCTCAAAATTGTGGTCGATTGTGCCAATGGCGCGACATACCACATTGCGCCAAATGTGTTCCGTGAACTCGGCGCTAAAGTGATTGCTATCGGCTGTGAGCCAGACGGCGTCAACATCAACGAAGAAGTGGGCGCCACTGACGTGCGCGCGCTGCAGGCCCGCGTTTTGGCTGAAAAAGCCGACCTGGGGATTGCGTTCGACGGTGATGGCGACCGCGTCATTATGGTTGATCACGAAGGCAATAAGGTCGATGGCGATCAGATCCTCTATATCATCGCCCGTGAAGGACTGCGTCAGGGCCAGCTTCGCGGTGGCGCGGTAGGTACGCTGATGAGCAACATGGGTCTCGAGCTGGCGCTGAAGCAGCTGGGTATTCCATTTGCGCGTGCTAAAGTGGGCGACCGCTATGTGCTGGAAAAATTGCAGGAAAAAGGCTGGCGCATTGGGGCTGAAAACTCCGGTCACGTGATCCTGCTCGATAAAACCACTACGGGTGACGGTATCGTCGCCAGTCTGCAGGTGGTTGCCGCGATGGTGCGCAACCATATGAGTCTGCACGATCTCTGCACCGGCATGAAAATGTTCCCGCAGATTCTGGTGAATGTTCGCTTTACCGCGGGTAAAGGCGATCCGCTGGAAAATGAGAACGTGAAAACGGTGATGGCGGAAGTCGAAGCTGCCCTCGGGAATCGTGGCCGCGTGCTGCTGCGTAAATCGGGTACTGAGCCGCTTATCCGCGTGATGGTCGAAGGTGAAGACGAGCAGCAGGTTACTGAGTTTGCTCATCGAATCGCCGATGCGGTGAAAGCTGCATAACTTTGCACAGTAAGTGTTTAAAAAGGCGACGCTTGTCGCCTTTATTTTGCCCGACAGATGCGCTTTTGCTGTTTTTTTCCGCAGTTGATACAATGCGCTGAAATTGCCCTTGCGAAGGTCATTCGCTTTGGTTAGTATTCACACCCGCTTCAGTGGGAAACACAATTCCTGCTAAATTGGTCGAAGCATTGGTATGCGGCAACTCCGCAAGGAACAGGTTGATTATGTACGAAGCTCTTTTAGTTGTTTTCCTTATTGTAGCCATCGCTCTTGTAGCGCTGATCATGCTGCAGCAAGGTAAAGGCGCTGATATGGGAGCCTCCTTCGGAGCAGGCGCTTCCGGTACGCTGTTTGGTTCAAGTGGTTCTGCGAACTTCATGACCCGTACAACGGCTATTCTGGCTACGCTGTTCTTCATCATCAGTCTGGCGCTTGGCAATATCAATAGCAACAAGACCACAAAAGGAAGCGAGTGGGACAATCTGAGTGCTCCGTCTAAAACTGAGCAGACTCAGCCAGCTGAACCGGCTAAGCCGACCAGCGATATCCCGCACTAAGTACTCAGTACCGAGGTGGTGGAATTGGTAGACACGCTACCTTGAGGTGGTAGTGCCCTAACGGGCTTGTGGGTTCGAGTCCCATCCTCGGTACCAATATTCCAGAAAAAAGACGTCGAAAGACGTCTTTTTTTTTCGTCTGTATCTTTTGAGTCCCTGTTTTCACAGGCTCGGTAAGCGTAGTAGTACCACCAGGCAAAACGGGCGTATAGCAGTGTGCTTACCCGCCCGACAAAAGAACGCCAACAAAAAAGGCGCCCTCAGGCGCCTTTTGCATGTCCTCATTAAGAATTACTTCTTGTCGCTGTGTTCCAGATTCTCAACCTGCGGCAGGCCATTGCCGGAAGAGGCAGAGAGCAGACCGGTTTCGATGTAGTTGAAGAGCTTCTCACGGGTGTCGGTGATATCCAGGTTACGCATGGTTAACTGACCGATACGATCGTCCGGAGAGAACACGGAATCACCTTTCTCCATGGTCAGACGCTCTGCTTTATAGGTCAGGTTGTCAGACACGGTGTTCAGGATGGAGTAATCGTTACCGCGACGCAGCTCCAGAGTCACTTCACCGGTGATAGCGCTTGCAACCCAACGCTGCAGAGCATCACGCAGCATCAGTGCCTGTGGATCGAACCAGCGGCCCTGGTACAGCAGTTTACCCAGTTGACGACCGTGGGAGTGATACTGCTCAATGGTATCTTCGTTGTGAATACCGGTCAGCAGACGCTCGTAAGCAATGTGCAGCAGTGCCATCCCCGGGGCTTCATAGATGCCACGGCTTTTAGCTTCGATAATACGGTTTTCAATCTGATCGCTCATGCCTAAGCCGTGGCGACCACCGATGCGGTTTGCTTCCAGCATCAGCTCGACGTCATCAGCGAACGTTTGACCATTCAGGGCAACCGGGTGGCCACGCTCAAAACGTACCGTCACTTCTTCAGCCTGGATTTTGACGTTTTCGTCCCAGAACTTCACGCCCATGATCGGGTTAACGATCTTCACGCTGGAGTTCAGGAATTCCAGGTCTTTCGCTTCGTGCGTCGCACCCAGCATATTGGAGTCGGTGGAGTAGGCTTTCTCAACTGACATTTTGTAGTCGAAGCCGCAGGCGATCATGAACTCGGACATCTCATGGCGGCCGCCCAGCTCGTCAATAAAGTCGGTATCCAGCCACGGTTTATAAATCTGCAGCTCGGCGTTTGTCAGCAGACCATAACGATAGAAACGCTCAATGTCGTTGCCTTTATAGGTGCTACCATCGCCCCAGATGTTCACGCCATCGTCTTTCATGGCGGCAACCAGCATCGTGCCCGTCACCGCACGACCCAGCGGTGTGGTGTTGAAATAGGTCAGACCGCCCGTGGTGTTATGGAATGCACCGCACTGAATCGCAGCGATACCTTCCGCAACCAGCTGCTTACGGCAGTCAATCAGACGTGCGTTCTCTGCGCCATATTCCATGGCACGACGAGGGATCGCATCATAATCTTCCTCATCCGGCTGACCCAGGTTCGCAGTATAAGCATAAGGAACCGCTCCCTTTTGGCGCATCCACAGCAGTGCAGCGCTGGTATCCAGGCCGCCAGAAAAAGCGATGCCAATACGTTGTCCTACCGGAAGATGCTTGAGAATCGTCGTCATAAAATAAAACCCTGCTTGATTGACTGATTAGAGACCGCTTTCGCTCTCATTGCATGTTTATGCAAAATAAGTGAGTTTTCATTTAATCATCTTTTGTCGATGACCGGAAGAGATTCATGCATTTTTTGTGAAAAATCCTGTGCTGCTGCCTGTTGCGAGGCAAACAGGAAAAAAGACACAAGCCTTTAACGTTATTCAGCGTAGCGCATGGAAACCAGAGTTGACAGCGGAATGCTCTAACCAATATAATGCATGCAGATTTTACGTCCCGTCCTCGGTACCAAATCCCAGCATTATTTGCATTTTTTACCCAAAACGAGTAAAATTTGCCACGTTTCAGGCGCGGGGTGGAGCAGCCTGGTAGCTCGTCGGGCTCATAACCCGAAGGTCGTCGGTTCAAATCCGGCCCCCGCAACCACTTTCCTATAAAGTTCTTTTTCAAATATACTGTGAAGACTCAGAGCCTTCGTAGCTGGATTTGAAAAAATTCTTTCAGAAAGTGCTCCAGGCCGCAGTTGCGGCTATAGGGTTCAGTTATCTAAAGCCCCGATTTATCGGGGTTTTTTGTTATCTGACTACAGAATAACTGGGCTTTAGGCCCTTTTTTTATGTCTTGGGGGTGGGCTTGTCCACATTAGAGCAAAAATTAACAGAGATGATTAAGGCACCAGTCGAAGCACTGGGCTACGAACTGGTCGGCATCGAATTTATTCGCAGCCGCACATCCACGCTGCGCATCTATATTGATAGTGAAGATGGCATCAATGTTGATGATTGTGCTGATGTCAGCCACCAGGTTAGTGCAGTTCTTGACGTTGAAGATCCTATTACTGTTGCCTATAACCTGGAAGTTTCCTCGCCTGGTCTCCACCGTCCGATGTTCACCGCTGAGCACTACACGCGGTATCTCGGTGAAGAAGTGACTGTCGTTCTGCGTATGGCTGTGCAAAACCGCCGTAAATGGCAGGGCATTATTAAGGCCGTTGATGGTGAGATGATCACGGTGACAGTCGAAGGCAAAGATGAAGTGTTCGCGCTGAGTAATATCCAGAAGGCGAACCTGGTTCCCCACTTTTAACAGTCTGGATTGAGGTGAAAAGCCCGCGATGAACAAAGAAATTTTGGCTGTTGTTGAAGCCGTCTCTAACGAGAAATCACTGCCGCGTGAGAAGATTTTCGAAGCGCTGGAAAGTGCACTGGCTACAGCAACCAAGAAAAAATACGAACAAGAGATCGATGTTCGCGTAGAAATCGATCGTAAAAGTGGTGACTTCGATACCTTCCGCCGTTGGGTGATCGTCGAAGAAGTGACCCAACCAACCAAAGAAATCACGCTTGAAGCAGCTCGTTACGAAGACGAAAGCTTCAACGTTGGCGAATATGTTGAAGATCAGATCGAATCTGTCACCTTCGACCGTATCACCACCCAAACCGCTAAGCAGGTTATCGTACAGAAAGTACGTGAAGCTGAGCGCGCTATGGTGGTTGATCAGTTCCGCGAACACGAAGGTGAAATCATCACCGGTGTGGTGAAGAAAGTGAACCGTGACAACATCTCTCTGGATCTGGGCAGCAACGCTGAAGCCGTGATCCTGCGTGAAGACATGTTGCCGCGTGAGAACTTCCGTCCAGGCGACCGTATCCGCGGCGTTCTGTACGCAGTGCGTCCGGAAGCGCGTGGTGCGCAGCTCTTCGTCACTCGCTCTAAGCCAGAAATGCTGATCGAACTGTTCCGCATTGAGGTGCCAGAAATCGGTGAAGAAGTTATCGAGATCAAAGCAGCGGCCCGCGATCCGGGTTCTCGCGCTAAGATCGCGGTAAAAACCAACGATAAGCGTATCGACCCGGTCGGTGCTTGCGTTGGTATGCGTGGCGCACGTGTCCAGGCTGTTTCTACTGAACTGGGCGGCGAGCGCATTGATATCGTGCTTTGGGACGACAACCCGGCACAATTCGTGATTAACGCTATGGCTCCGGCTGACGTGTCTTCTATCGTTGTCGACGAAGACAAGCACACCATGGATATCGCCGTTGAAGCAGGTAACCTGGCACAGGCTATCGGTCGTAACGGTCAGAACGTCCGTCTGGCATCTCAGCTGAGCGGCTGGGATCTGAACGTAATGACGGTTGATGACCTGCAGGCTAAGCATCAGGCTGAAGCCCATGCAGCGATCGATAACTTTACGAAGTACCTGGACATCGACGAAGATTTCGCCACTGTCCTGGTCGAAGAAGGTTTCTCTTCGCTTGAAGAACTGGCCTATGTGCCAATTAAAGAACTGCTGGAAATTGACGGCCTGGATGAAGCAACCGTTGAAGCCCTGCGTGAACGCGCTAAAAACGCACTGACCACCCTGGCGCTGGCTCAGGAAGAAAGCCTTGGTGATAACAAGCCGGCTGATGACCTGCTGAATCTGGAAGGTCTTGATCGTGCGATTGCGTTCAAGCTGGCTGCCCGTGGTGTTTGTACGCTGGAAGATCTCGCTGAGCAAGGCGTTGATGACCTGGCTGATATCGAAGGTTTAACCGACGAGAAAGCCGGCGAACTCATCATGGCCGCACGTAATATTTGCTGGTTCGGCGACGAAGCGTAATAAACTGTAGCAGGAAGGAACAGCATGACTGATGTAACTGTAAAATCGCTGGCTGCTGAGATTCAGACCCCTGTGGACCGCCTGGTACAGCAATTTGCTGATGCAGGGATCCCAAAGGCTGCTGATGACTCAGTAACTGCACAAGAAAAACAAACTTTGTTAGCGCACCTGAACCGTGAACACGGTTCAACGCCTGACAAACTGACGTTGCAGCGTAAAACGCGCAGCACGTTAAATGTTCCAGGTACCGGTGGAAAAAGCAAATCGGTACAAATCGAAGTCCGCAAGACACGCACCTTTGTAAAACGTGATCCGCAAGAGGCCGAGCGCCTTGCAGCGGAAGAGCAGGCGCAGCGTGAAGCGGAAGAGCAAGCCCATCGTGAGGCAGAAGAAACAGCCAAGCGTGAGGCAGTATTAAAAGCTGAACGTGAGGCCGCTGAAAAAGCGAAACGCGATGCCAGTGATAAAGCAAAGCGTGAAGCTGCGGAAAAAGACAAAGTGAGCAATCAACAAACTGACGAAATGACCAAAACCGCCCAGGCAGAAAAAGCCCGTCGTGAAACCGAAGCAGCCGACCTGAAGCGTAAAGCGGAAGAAGAAGCACGTCGCAAGCTCGAAGAAGATGCGCGTCGCGTGGCTGAAGAAGCACGTCGTATGGCGGAAGAAAATGCCGGTGTTTGGGCTGAGCAAGAAAAAGAGAAAGGTGAAGAGGATAAGAGCGATTATCACGTCACGACTTCTCAGCATGCTCGCCAGGCCGAAGATGAGAACGATCGTGAAGTTGAAGGCGGCCGTGGCCGTACTCGCACGACTAAAGCGGCTCGTCCTCAGAAGAAAGGTAACAAGCACTCTGAATCCAAAGCTGACCGTGAAGAAGCGCGCGCCGCTGTTCGCGGTGGTAAAGGTGGCAAGCGTAAAGGTTCCTCTTTACAGCAGGGCTTCCAGAAACCTGCTCAGGCCGTTAACCGCGACGTAGTGATTGGCGAAACCATCACCGTGGGCGACCTGGCAAACAAAATGGCTGTTAAAGGTTCTCAGGTCATCAAAGCGATGATGAAACTGGGCGCAATGGCAACCATTAACCAGGTTATCGATCAGGAAACCGCGCAGCTGGTTGCTGAAGAGATGGGCCACAAAGTTATCCTGCGTCGTGAAAACGAGCTGGAAGAAGCGGTAATGAGCGACCGTGATACTGGCGCTGCGGCAGAATCCCGCGCACCCGTTGTGACCATCATGGGTCACGTTGACCACGGTAAAACCTCTCTGCTGGACTACATTCGTTCAACGAAAGTAGCCTCTGGCGAAGCGGGCGGCATTACCCAGCACATCGGTGCTTACCACGTTGAAACTGACAACGGTATGATCACCTTCCTGGATACCCCGGGTCACGCCGCGTTTACCTCTATGCGTGCTCGTGGTGCACAGGCAACGGATATCGTTGTTCTGGTTGTAGCAGCAGACGATGGCGTGATGCCACAGACAATCGAAGCAATCCAGCACGCGAAAGCGGCGCAGGTGCCAGTGGTTGTTGCTGTGAACAAGATCGATAAGCCAGAAGCTGACATGGATCGCGTTAAAAACGAACTGTCCCAGTACGGCGTTATGCCGGAAGAGTGGGGCGGTGAGTCTCAGTTCATCCCAGTATCTGCAAAAGCGGGTACCGGTATTGATGACCTGCTGAACGCAATCCTGCTGCAGGCTGAAGTTCTGGAGCTGAAAGCCATTCGTAAAGGCATGGCAAGCGGTGCCGTTATCGAATCCTTCCTGGATAAAGGTCGTGGTCCGGTTGCAACGGTTCTGGTCCGTGAAGGTACGCTGAACAAAGGCGATATCGTACTGTGTGGCTTCGAATACGGTCGTGTTCGTGCGATGCGTAACGAACTGGGTCAGGAAGTTCTGGAAGCAGGTCCATCCATTCCTGTGGAAATCCTGGGTCTGTCCGGTGTTCCGGCTGCCGGTGATGAAGTGACCGTTGTTCGTGACGAGAAGAAAGCGCGTGAAGTTGCACTGTATCGTCAGGGCAAATTCCGTGAAGTTAAACTGGCTCGTCAGCAGAAATCTAAACTCGAGAACATGTTCGCTAACATGACTGAAGGCGAAGTTCACGAAGTGAACGTCGTACTGAAAGCGGACGTTCAGGGTTCTGTGGAAGCGATCTCCGACTCTTTACTGAAACTGTCTACCGACGAAGTGAAAGTGAAGATCATCGGTTCTGGTGTCGGTGGTATCACCGAAACCGACGCAACCCTGGCAGCGGCGTCCAACGCGATTCTGGTTGGCTTCAACGTTCGTGCTGATGCTTCTGCGCGTAAAGTTATCGATTCAGAAAGCCTGGATCTGCGCTACTACTCCGTCATCTACCATCTGATCGACGAAGTGAAAGCAGCGATGAGCGGCATGCTGTCTCCAGAACTGAAACAGCAGATCATCGGTCTGGCTGAAGTTCGTGACGTGTTCAAATCACCGAAATTTGGTGCGATCGCGGGTTGTATGGTTACCGAAGGTACCATCAAACGTCATAACCCAATCCGCGTTCTGCGTGACAACGTGGTTATCTACGAAGGCGAGCTGGAATCCCTGCGCCGCTTCAAAGATGACGTTAACGAAGTCCGTAACGGCATGGAATGTGGTATCGGCGTTAAGAACTACAACGATGTTCGCGTTGGCGATATGATCGAAGTGTTCGAAATCATCGAAATCCAGCGTAGCATTGCTTAATCCCCGAAAGGATTAAGAAAATTGTAAGCCGGGTAAGCGAAGCGCCACCCGGCATGAAATATCAAAAGGGGCTTATGGCCCCTTTTTTGTCTGGAGAATTTATTATGGCGAAAGAATTTGGTCGCCCACAGCGCGTGGCTCAGGAGATGCAGAAAGAGATCGCACTCATCCTGCAACGCGAAATCAAAGACCCACGCGTGGGTATGATGACCACTGTTTCGGGCGTTGAGATGTCCCGTGATCTGGCCTATGCCAAAGTGTTCGTCACGTTCCTGAACGACAAAGACGAAGCCGCTGTTAAGAACGGCATTAAAGCATTGCAGGAAGCCTCTGGTTTTATCCGCTCTCTGCTCGGTAAAGCGATGCGTCTGCGTATCGTGCCGGAGCTGACTTTCTTCTACGATAACTCGCTGGTTGAAGGTATGCGGATGTCCAACCTGGTGACCAGCGTGGTTAAACATGACGATGAACGTCGTGTGAACCCGGACGACAGCAAGGAGGACTGATGAGTCGTCCTCGTCGTCGCGGTCGCGACGTGCACGGCGTGCTGCTGCTGGATAAACCTCAGGGTGCATCCAGCAATGACGTGCTGCAAAAAGTGAAGCGTCTTTATAACGCTAACCGCGCCGGGCATACCGGTGCGCTGGACCCACTGGCGACAGGCATGCTGCCGGTCTGTCTGGGCGAAGCAACCAAGTTTTCCCAGTACCTGCTCGATTCTGATAAGCGCTATCGCGTGATTGCGAAACTTGGTCAGCGTACGGACACCTCCGACGCAGACGGTCAGGTTGTCGAAGAACGTCCGGTGACCTTCAGTGCCGAGCAGCTTCAGGCCGCGCTGCAAAGCTTCCGTGGGGATACCCTGCAGGTGCCGTCCATGTATTCGGCGCTGAAGTATCAGGGCAAAAAGCTCTACGAATATGCCCGCCAGGGGATTGAAGTCCCGCGTGAAGCGCGCCCGATCACCGTCTACGAACTGCTGTTCATTCGCCACGAAGGTGACGAGCTAGAGCTGGAAGTTCACTGCTCGAAAGGCACGTACATTCGCACCATCATTGACGATCTGGGTGAAAAACTGGGCTGTGGCGCGCATGTGATTTACCTGCGTCGTCTTGCGGTCAGTAAATATCCGGTTGAACGTATGGTGACGCTTGAGCATCTTCGTGCGCTGGTCGTTCAGGCAGAAGAGCAGGGGATCTCCCCGGCCGATTTGCTTGACCCGCTGCTGATGCCGATGGACAGTCCGGCTGCTGATTTCCCGGTTGTGAATTTGCCCCTGACTTCATCCGTTTACTTTAAAAACGGTAATCCGGTTCGCACGACAGATACCCCGCATACCGGGCTGGTCCGCGTTACCGAAGGCGAAGAAAACAAGTTTATCGGAATGGGTGAAATCGATGACGAAGGCCGCGTCGCACCGCGTCGCCTGGTTGTTGAATATCCCCTCTAAGCGATTTACTTGCCTTGCGATAAGCAGGGGAGACGGGTAGAATATCGCCGCTTAACGTCGGGCAAATTGTTTAACAATCTGCGCGGCGTAAACTGGGGTTGCTGAATTAGAGATCGGCACCCTTTCATTCTTTATTTTTTGGAGTTCATCATGTCTCTAAGCGTTGAAGCTAAAGCTAAAATCGTTTCCGAGTTCGGTCGTGGTACTAACGACAGCGGTTCTACCGAAGTTCAGGTTGCCCTGCTGACTGCACAGATTAACCACCTGCAGGGTCACTTTGCAGAGCACAAAAAAGATCACCACAGCCGTCGTGGTCTGCTGCGTATGGTTTCTCAGCGTCGTAAACTGCTCGACTACCTGAAACGTAAAGATGTTGCACGCTACACCGCGCTGATCGAGCGTCTGGGTCTGCGTCGCTAAGTCTTGCGAGTTTCAGAAAAAGGGGCCTAATGGCCCCTTTTTTCAACCAGACGGCAGCAATTCACTGGAAACTATTGTATTGTTGCTATAAATGATCTTCATTGCAGAGGTTCGCGCGGCTAATGAGAGGCTTCACCCATGGGGGTGTCGGTTGTCATTAGTCGCGAGGATGCGAAGAAGGTCGGGTTAAATCGACAGCACACCGAAGGTGTGCTGTCATTCATTAAGAAAGGACAGAATTTTGCTGAATCCGATCGTTCGTAAATTCCAGTATGGTCAGCATACCGTCACGCTGGAAACCGGCATGATGGCACGTCAGGCTACTGCTGCCGTTATGGTAAGCATGGATGACACCGCTGTATTCGTGACCGTTGTAGGCCAGAAAAAAGCAAAACCAGGTCAGGACTTCTTCCCTCTGACCGTGAACTATCAGGAGCGTACTTACGCTGCTGGTAAAATCCCGGGTGGCTTCTTCCGTCGTGAAGGCCGTCCAAGCGAAGGCGAAACCCTGATTGCGCGTCTGATTGACCGCCCGGTTCGTCCGCTGTTCCCGGAAGGCTTCGTAAACGAAGTTCAGGTTATCGCGACCGTTGTTTCCGTTAACCCGCAGGTTAACCCGGACATCGTGGCGATGATCGGTGCATCCGCTGCACTGTCCCTGTCAGGCATTCCATTCAACGGTCCTATCGGTTCTGCTCGCGTTGGTTATATCAACGACCAGTACGTACTGAACCCGACTCAGGATGAGCTGAAAGAAAGTAAGCTGGACCTGGTTGTTGCCGGTACTGAAGCTGCCGTACTGATGGTTGAATCCGAAGCAGAACTGCTGAGCGAAGACCAGATGTTGGGCGCCGTGGTATTTGGCCACGAGCAGCAGCAGATTGTTATTCAGAACATCAACGATCTGGTGAAAGAAGCCGGTAAACCACGTTGGGACTGGCAGCCAGAAGCCGTTAACGAAGCGCTGAACGCGCGCGTTGCTGCACTGGCAGAAGCGCGTCTGAGCGATGCATACCGCATCACTGACAAACAAGAGCGTTACGCGCAGATTGATGTCATCAAATCTGAAACCATCGCTACGCTGGTTGCAGAAGATGAATCTCTGGACGCGAACGAGCTGAGCGAAATCCTGCACGCTATCGAGAAAAATGCTGTACGTAGCCGCGTTCTGGCTGGCGAACCGCGTATCGATGGCCGCGAAAAAGACATGATCCGTGGTCTGGATGTGCGTACTGGCGTTCTGCCACGTACTCACGGTTCCGCACTGTTCACCCGTGGCGAAACTCAGGCGCTGGTAACCGCGACTCTGGGTACTGCACGTGACGCACAGAACATCGACGAACTGATGGGCGAGCGCACTGACAGCTTCCTGTTCCACTATAACTTCCCTCCGTACTCCGTAGGTGAAACCGGTATGGTTGGCTCGCCTAAGCGTCGTGAAATTGGTCACGGTCGTCTGGCGAAGCGCGGCGTGCTGGCAGTTATGCCGGAAGCTGACAAATTCCCGTACACCGTTCGTGTGGTTTCTGAAATTACCGAATCTAACGGTTCTTCTTCCATGGCTTCCGTATGTGGCGCTTCCCTGGCCCTGATGGATGCAGGCGTGCCAATCAAAGCTGCTGTTGCGGGTATCGCAATGGGCCTGGTGAAAGAAGGCGACAACTTTGTTGTTCTGTCTGACATTCTGGGCGACGAAGATCACCTGGGTGATATGGACTTCAAAGTAGCGGGTTCCCGCGAAGGTATCTCTGCACTGCAGATGGATATCAAAATTGAAGGTATCACCAAAGAGATCATGCAGGTTGCACTGAACCAGGCTAAAGGTGCGCGTCTGCACATCCTGGGCGTGATGGAGCAGGCGATCAACGCGCCACGCGGCGACATTTCTCAGTTCGCACCGCGTATCCACACCATTAAGATCAGCCCAGACAAGATCAAAGACGTGATCGGTAAAGGTGGTTCTGTTATCCGTGCTCTGACTGAAGAGACCGGCACCACTATCGAAATCGAAGATGACGGTACTGTGAAGATCGCAGCGACCGACGGCGAAAAAGCGAAATTCGCGATTCGTCGTATCGAAGAGATTACTGCAGAAATCGAAGTGGGTCGCATCTACAATGGTAAAGTGACCCGTATCGTTGACTTTGGCGCGTTCGTTGCCATCGGTGGCGGTAAAGAAGGTCTGGTACACATCTCTCAGATCGCTGACAAGCGCGTTGAGAAAGTGACCGACTACCTGCAGATGAACCAGGAAGTCCCGGTTAAAGTTCTGGAAGTTGACCGCCAGGGCCGTATCCGTCTGAGCATTAAAGAAGCGACCGAGCAGTCTCAGCCTGCTGCCGCGCCGGAAGCCCCGGCCGCAGAACAAGGCGAGTAAGGTTGCATTTGCCCTCCGCTTCGGCGGGGGGCGTATTATCAGGCAGGACGCCTTGTTAGCAGCCGGGGGACAGGACGTTCATCCAATAGTTGTCTTCGGGAGTGGGAAATGAAGCCTTTTTTGCGCTGGTGTTTCGTTGCGACAGCTTTAACGCTGGCAGGATGCAGCAACTCTGCCTGGCGTAAGAGCGAAGTCCTCGCAGTGCCATTGCAACCGACTTTGCAGCAGGAAGTGATTCTGGCACGCATGGAACAAATTCTTGCCAGTCGGGCTTTAACCGATGATGAACGCGCACAGCTTTTATATGAGCGCGGAGTGTTGTATGATAGTCTCGGTCTGAGGGCACTAGCGCGAAATGATTTTTCACAAGCGCTGGCAATCCGACCTGATATGCCTGAAGTATTCAATTACTTAGGTATATATTTAACGCAGGCAGGCAATTTTGATGCTGCCTATGAAGCGTTTGATTCTGTACTTGAGCTTGATCCAACTTACAACTACGCGCACTTGAATCGCGGTATCGCATTGTATTACGGCGGTCGTGACAAGTTAGCGCAAGATGATCTGCTGGCGTTTTATCAAGACGATCCTAATGATCCTTTCCGCGTCCTGTGGCTTTACATCGTTGAGCAGAAGCTCAATGAGAAGCAGGCGAAAGAGGCGTTAAAACAACGCTTCGAGAAATCGGACAAGGAACAATGGGGATGGAACATTGTCGAGTTCTACCTGGGCAACATTAGCGAAGCAACGCTGATGGATAGGCTCAAGGCGGACGCAACGGATAACACCTCGCTCGCTGAGCATCTCAGTGAAACCAACTTCTATTTAGGTAAGTACTACCTAAGTCTGGGGGATATGGACAGCGCTACGGCACTGTTCAAATTAGCGGTTGCTAACAACGTCCACAACTTCGTTGAGCACCGTTATGCATTGTTGGAATTATCGCTCTTGGGCCAGGAGCAAGACGACCTGGCAGAATCGGACCAGCAATAGCTGACGTCACCACATCAGCCCGTAATCATTTTTTGATTGCCATCACCTTAACTGGTGAGGGCGTTGTTGTTCGTCAATACACCTACTTTGAGCCGGTTCACACTTTTCAATGAAAATTGCTAATCATTTTCACGACGAGTTATGTAGACTGGCCGCCATTAATATCGAGGCACTTGTACTACATGGCTGAATTCGAAACCACTTTTGCAGATCTGGGCCTGAAGGCCACTATCCTTGAAGCCCTTAACGATCTGGGTTACGAAAAACCATCTCCGATCCAGGCTGAATGCATCCCGCATCTGCTCTCTGGTCGTGACGTGCTGGGCATGGCCCAGACTGGTAGCGGTAAAACCGCAGCGTTCTCGCTGCCACTGCTGCACAACATTGATCCGGAACTGCGTGCACCGCAGATCCTCGTACTCGCTCCGACCCGTGAACTGGCTGTTCAGGTAGCGGAAGCGATGACTGAATTCTCTAAACACATGCGCGGCGTGAACGTGGTAGCCCTTTACGGCGGCCAGCGTTATGACGTGCAGTTACGCGCCCTGCGTCAGGGTCCACAGATTGTTGTCGGTACACCTGGCCGTCTGCTGGATCACCTGAAACGCGGTACTCTGGATCTCTCTAAACTGAGTGGTCTGGTACTGGATGAAGCTGACGAAATGCTGCGCATGGGCTTCATCGAAGACGTAGAAACCATTATGGCGCAGATCCCAGAAGGTCATCAGACCGCTCTGTTCTCTGCAACGATGCCAGAAGCGATCCGTCGTATTACTCGTCGCTTCATGAAAGATCCGCAGGAAGTGCGTATCCAATCCAGCGTAACCACTCGCCCGGACATCAGCCAGAGCTACTGGTCTGTATACGGTATGCGTAAAAACGAAGCGCTGGTGCGTTTCCTGGAAGCAGAAGATTTTGATGCGGCGATTATCTTCGTTCGTACCAAAAACGCGACCCTGGAAGTGGCTGAAGCCCTGGAACGTAGCGGCTATAACAGCGCAGCGCTGAACGGCGACATGAACCAGTCCCTGCGTGAGCAGACTCTGGAGCGTCTGAAAGACGGTCGTCTGGATATCCTGATTGCAACCGACGTGGCAGCACGTGGTCTGGACGTAGAACGTATCAGCCTGGTTGTGAACTACGACATCCCTATGGATTCCGAGTCTTACGTTCACCGTATCGGTCGTACCGGTCGTGCGGGTCGTGCTGGCCGTGCTCTGCTGTTCGTTGAGAACCGCGAGCGTCGTCTGCTGCGTAACATCGAACGCACCATGAAGCTGACCATTCCAGAAGCAGAACTGCCAAACGCAGACCTGCTGGGCAAACGCCGCCTGGAAAAATTCGCCGCGAAAGTACAGCAGCAGCTGGAAAGCAGCGATCTGGATCAGTACCGTGCTCTGCTGGCGCAAATCCAGCCGACTGTGGAAGGCGAAGAGCTGGACATCGAAACTCTGGCTGCAGCGCTGCTGAAAATGGCGCAGGGCGAACGTGCTCTGATCGTGCCACCTGATGCACCGATGCGTCCTAAGCGTGAATTCCGTGAGCGCGATGAGCGTTTCGAGCGTCGCGGTAACGATCGTAATGACCGTGGTCCACGTGGCGACCGTCCAGAGCGTAGCGGTGAAGACCGTCCACGTCGTGAGCGTCGTGACGCAGGCGATATGGAACTGTACCGCATTGAAGTTGGCCGTGATGATGGTGTTGAAGTTCGTCATATCGTTGGCGCTATCGCGAACGAAGGCGACATCAGCAGCCGTTACATCGGTAACATCAAGCTGTTCGGTACGCACTCTACGATCGAACTGCCAAAAGGCATGCCGGGCGAAGTTCTGCAGCACTTTACTCGCACCCGCATCCTGAACAAACCGATGAACATGCAGCTGATGGGCGATGCCCAGCCGCGTCCTGATCGTGGTCCTCGCCGTGAAGGTGATCGTCCAGCGGGCGAGCGTCGTTTCGGTGGCGGTGAGCGTCGTGAAGGCGGTCGTGGTCCTCGTCGTGATGGCGCAGCACCAGCCGGTGCAGGTCGCTTCAGCGGTGAGCGTCGCGAAAACCGCGGCCCACGTCGCGATGAAGGTACTGCACGTCGCCGTGACGCGTAATTGCCACGCCTGATACACGCCTGATAGCGTAAAGTAATCATTACAGCCCCGATATTTTTTATCGGGGCTTTTTTTATTCCATTTGTACTATCGTACTGGTACAGTGCGACACATTAAAATGCAGTAGCAAAATGTTTAACTGGAGAAACGGCTGTATGGCGACACTAACCACCACACAAACTTCACCTTCGCTGCTCGGCGGCGTGGTGATTATCGGCGGGACGATAATCGGTGCAGGGATGTTTTCCCTGCCGGTGGTCATGTCCGGTGCGTGGTTCTTCTGGTCGCTGGCAGCGCTGGTGTTTACCTGGTTCTGCATGCTGCATTCGGGGTTGATGATCCTTGAGGCGAACCTGAACTACCGTATCGGGTCGAGCTTCGACACCATCACTAAAGACCTGCTGGGGAAAGGCTGGAACCTGATAAACGGCATCTCGATTGCTTTCGTGCTGTATATCCTGACCTACGCCTACATTTCGGCGAGCGGTTCGATACTGCACCACACGTTTTCTGAAATGTCGCTGAATGTCCCGGCGCGTGTGGCGGGTCTGATCTTTGCGCTAGCCGTGGCGTTTATCGTCTGGATGAGCACCAAAGCGGTGAGCCGCATGACCGCCATCGTCCTCGGTGCAAAAGTCATCACTTTCTTCCTGACCTTCGGCAGCCTGCTGGGTCATGTCACGCCCGCGACGCTGTTTAACGTTGCCGAAAGCCACGCATCGTACTCGCCGTACCTGCTCATGACCTTGCCATTCTGCCTGGCGTCATTTGGCTACCACGGTAACGTCCCGAGCCTGATGAAGTATTACGGCAAAGATCCTCGCACCATTATTCGCTGCCTGGTTTACGGCACGCTGCTGGCGCTGGGGCTGTATGTGATTTGGCTTTTGGGGACGATGGGTAACATCCCGCGTCCGGAATTCATCGGCATTGCGCAGAAGGGCGGCAACATCGATGTGCTGGTGCAGGCGCTGAGTGGCGTACTAAACAGCCGCAGTCTGGATCTGCTGCTGGTGGTGTTCTCGAACTTTGCCGTGGCGAGTTCGTTCCTCGGGGTGACGCTGGGGCTGTTTGACTATCTGGCGGATCTGTTTGGCTTTGACGATTCCGCGTTGGGTCGTCTCAAAACCGCGTTGCTGACCTTCCTGCCGCCGATTGTCGGTGGCCTGCTGTGGCCGAACGGGTTCCTGTACGCTATCGGCTATGCCGGTTTAGCGGCCACCATTTGGGCGGCGATCGTTCCGGCGCTGCTGGCCCGTAAATCACGTAAACGCTTTGGCAGCCCAAAATTCCGCGTCTGGGGCGGCAAGCCGATGATTGCCCTGATTCTGATCTTTGGTGTCGGAAACGCGCTGGTACATGTGCTGTCGAGCTTTGATGTGTTGCCGGTGTATCAGTAAGACGATTGCCGGATGGCGGCTGCGCCTTATCCGGCATAAAAATCTGCAGGCCCGGCAGGCGTATCGCCACCGGGCACAAACGCTATCCTAACAACTCTTCTTTCACCTGCATGGCCAGATCAAACGAGTGCAAACGCGCCTGGTGATCGAAAATCTGCCCGTTAACCATAATCTCGTCAGCCTGCGTTTCTCGTAGCACCGCCTCCAGCCCGTGACGCACTTTCGCTTTATCGCCCACCAGCGACATACTGAGCGCCTGCTGCACACCGTATTGTTCCGACGCTGACCACAGCTGATGCATATTCTCCACCGGCGGCGGCAGCTGTCCGCTCTCGCCGCGGCGCAGCTTCGCAAACGCCTGCTGCATGGAGGTAAAGAGGAATTCCGCATCGCGGTTGCTGTCGGCGGCGATAATGTTGATACACACCATCGCGTGCGGTTTTTCCAGCCGTTCGGACGGTTTGAACTGAGTGCGATAGAGATGCAGCGCCTGATGCAGCATATCCGGGGCAAAGTGGGAGGCAAACGCAAACGGCAGGCCGAGCTGCGCCGCCAGCTGTGCGCTATACAGACTTGAACCGAGCAGCCACACGGGGATCTTCTCGCCGTAACCGGGTACCGGGCGCACCTGCGGATGAGGATCGCGTGCATCAAACCAGTCCACCAGCTCTGCCACATCGCGCGGGAAGTTATCAATATCACCGCCCATATGACGACGCAGCGCGCGCATAGTTGGCTGATCGCTGCCTGGCGCACGACCAAGCCCTAAATCAATTCGCCCGGGATAGAGCGTATTCAGGGTGCCAAACTGTTCGGCAATCACCAGCGGGGAGTGGTTCGGCAACATTACGCCGCCCGAGCCGAGATGAAGAGTCGTGGTGTTTGCCGCCAGATAGCCAATCAGCACTGAGGTCGCCGCGCTGGCGATGCCCACCATATTGTGATGTTCCGCCAGCCAATAGCGATGATAGCCACGCTGTTCAGCGAGACGGGCGAGATCCAGAGAGTGAGAAAAAGCTTCTCGGGCCGAGGAGCCTTCTGGGATCGGCGCCAGATCGAGCACCGAAAAAGGAATGGATTTATCAGTCATAACAGCTCACTTTGTCGACGGTGAATCTTTTAATAGTGCATTAAAAATTAATAACCGTTGTTAACAAAGTGAGCTTTTACACTTCATCCTGCAAACTGCCTGTGCGTGGGCTTGATCTGTTTATCCCGACACTGACCTGAGTATGGTCCCGTGGATTTCCAGACTGGCCGCTTTCATGCAGCTTCAATGATGTCTACATTTAGGCCTGCAGCTCCAGCCCGGCCACACGTTTCCAGTAACCGTTGCAGTCGCTGTTTGCCTTTAGCGGAAGGGGAGCGGTGCCATTTTCGTTAGCACGAAACGCATCCAGCATCGCAAACACGTTAGTGTCCAGCGGGGACAGGCGCACCATATCCACCACGCCTTGCATCGACGTCAGCTCGTTGCCGAGATTGTAAACATAGCCGCTCATGGTCTGAATGCCGTTAAGGACAAAGACCTGCTGGTTCTCCTGCGACAGCATATTGCGTCCGTTGGGATACTTGATGCAGCAGGTTTCGCACTCGTCTTTCGGGCGGTCTTCGGAGCGGGCAGTGAAGCAGCGCGCGGAATACGCCAGCGGCAGATGCCCGTAGCTCAACACTTCCACTTCAAACTGATTGCGGATGCCCAGCTCTTCACACTGATTCAGCAGGTTGACCAGCCAGTCGCGGGAGAGTTCCACCGGCATACACCAGCGCGTCATCCCCTGTTTCAGCAGCAGGCGCAGGGTCACGGCGTTATAGCAGTTGAGCGCGTGTCCGGCGACAAACGGCAGCTTGCGTTCAGCGCACATGTTCACCACGCCGAGATCGCTCGCTTCCAGCAGGAAATCACCGTTCTCGACGTAGCGTTTAATCTCGCCTAGCTCCGATGAGGCCTGCACCAGCGCAAGCGTCGACAGCACCACCTGCTTGCCGCTGCCAGCGAGGTTTTTCGCCATATCCAGCCAGTCGCCCACTTTGGTTGCACGACGTTTGCTGCAGACGGACTCCCCGAGATAAATCGTATCGGCGCTACTGCCCGCCGCCTGCTGGTAAAAATCTTCCAGCGTCTCTTTTGACCAGTAGTAGAGCACGGGTCCTAATGAATATTTCATGGATTATCTCACTGCCATTTACGGTGATACGCGCCAAGCGTGGTTTGCGTGCCTTCGGACATCGCGCCCAGGGTGTCCATCCAGGCCGGTTGTGGGGCGTAATTCTGCGGATCGGCCATGCAGCGATCGATCGCCTGTCGCCACACTTTCGCCACCTGGCTGACGTACGCCGGGCTGCGCTGACGACCCTCGATTTTCACCGAGGCAATGTTCGCCGCCAGCAGTTCCGGCAGCAGTTCCAGCGTGTTCAGGCTGGTGGGTTCTTCCAGGGCGTGATAGCGCTCGCCGTCGACCAGATAACGGCCTTTGCACAGCGTCGGATATCCGGCGTTTTCCCCGTCCTGATAGCGGTCGATCAGCACGTCATTCAGACGCGACTCCAGCCCCTGTGGTGTCTGCTGCCAGCGCACAAAGCGCGCAGGGGAGCATGCCCCGACGGTATTCGGTGATTCGCCGGTCAGATAGGACGAGAGATAGCAGCGGCCTTCAGCCATGATACACAGGCTGCCGAACGCAAAAACTTCCAGTGGAACTGGCGAGACCCGCGCCAGTTGCTTAACCTGATGAATAGACAGCACGCGCGGCAACACCACGCGGGCGACGTCAAAGTGACGATGATAAAAGCGCACGGCCTCTTCGTTGGTGGCCGAGGCCTGAACAGAGACATGGCGCTCAATATGCGGATAGCGTTCTGCGGCATACTCCAGCATAGCGAGGTCGGCGAGGATCAACGCGTCTGCCCCGAGCTGTGCCGCCATATCCACCGCGCGCTGCCAGCGCACATAACCATCGGGATGCGCAAAGGTGTTGATGGCGATATGTAACTTGCGGCGGTGCTGGTGGACGAAATTGACCGCTTCCTGGAGCTTCTTCTCCGTGAAGTTCAGACCAGCAAAGTGGCGGGCGTTGGTGTCATCTTTCAGCCCGATATAGACCGCATCGGCGCCGTTTTCGATGGCCGCTTTAAGTGCCGGAAGGTTTCCGGCTGGACAGAGCAGCTCCATAATTTATCCTGACGTTCGCTGCCCCAGAGGGCACAAAATTGTTAACGAACGGGGAGTTTAATTAACCTCCACGCGACAATTTTTGATTTAAGGCAGTTAATGGCGTATTGATGACACCAATAATCAATCATGCCGCAATACGGTTTGTTGATTTACGCCGCTACGATGGCTGCCGGATATGGCAAAATAACGGAATTATCGACATCAGGGAGTAAAGCTCGTGCTGGAAAAACTGCGTTCACGCCTCGTACAATTTGGTCCATCTCTGCTAAGCGTGCCGGTCAAACTCACGCCGTTCGCTCTTAAACGCCAGGTGATTCAGCAGGTGCTGAGCTGGCAGTTCCGCCAGGCGCTGGAAGAGGGTGAGCTGGAGTTTCTCGACGGGCGCTGGCTAAGCATCGAGGTGCGTGACATCGGACTGTGCTGGTTTACCTCCGTGGAGAACGGCAAGCTGATGGTCAGTGATTCCGCCCCGGCAGATGTCAGTTTCAGCGCGAATGCCAGCGATCTGCTGATGATCGCCGCGCGTAAGCAGGACCCGGATACCCTCTTCTTCCAGCGTCGTCTGGTGATTGAAGGGGATACCGAGCTTGGCCTGTACGTCAAAAATTTAATGGATGCCATTGAGCTGGATCAGATGCCGAAGGCGCTGCGCACGGTGCTGATGCAAATGGCCGATTTCGTTGAGGCGGGTCTGAAAACCCCGCCCGAAAGTAAACACACTTCAGTAGGTGAGCCATGCTGATTCGAGTTGAAATTGGGATTGATGCCCCTGGCATTGATTCATTATTACGTCGGTCATTCCCGGAAGACGCCGAGGCCCGACTGGTCCACGATCTGCGTGAAGACGGGCTGGTCACGCTCGGCCTGGTTGCGACAGATGACGAAGGACAGGTTGTGGGTTACGTGGCGTTCAGCCCGGTCGCCGTTCAGGGCGAAGATCTTCAGTGGGTCGGAATGGCACCGCTGGCGGTCGACGAAAACTATCGCGGTCAAGGGCTGGCGCGCCAGCTGGTCTATGAAGGGCTGGATTCTCTGAATGAGTTCGGATACGCGGCGGTGGTCACGCTGGGCGACCCGGCGTTCTATGGCCGTTTAGGTTTTGAGCCTGCCGCCCCTTACGATCTGCACTGCCGCTGGCCGGGTACTGAGACCGCCTTCCAGGTGCATCGTCTGGCAGATGACGCGCTGAACGGCGTCAGCGGTCTGGTGGAGTACCACGACCACTTCAATCGTCTTTAATCGACGCGTTTTGCAGGCTCTCACGTAGCGCCTCAAACGAACCATCTCCGGCGACGAGGCGCTCTTTCTGGCGCTTCGTCAGCTGCTTAATGCGGTACTCCATCTTCAGTGCCAGCGAGCGCTCACCGACATGCGCCGAAAAGGCCAGCGTCAGCTCACCTTTCCCCCGCAGCGCTTTGGCGCCTTTCCCCGTTTGATGTTCAAGGAAACGCCGCGCTACATCGGTGGTAATCCCGGTGTACAGGGCATTATTGGCCGTTCGGACAAGATAAAGAAACCAGCACACAGTTTGCAGATTCAGTATGTTAAGGTGAACGCACCATAGCATGAGAGAGCGCGAAAATGGAAACTCTGGCCGCTATCAGCCGTTGGCTGGCAAAGCAGCACGTCGTCACCTGGTGTGTCCATCAGGAGGGCGAGCTGTGGTGCGCGAATGCGTTTTACCTTTACGATCCCGAACGCGTCGCGTTTTACCTCTTAAGCGAAGATAAAACCCGTCATGCGCAGATGTCCGGTCCACAAGCGCCTGTCGCCGGCACTGTTAACGGCCAGCCGAAAAATGTCGCGCTGATTCGTGGCGTGCAGTTCAAAGGCGAGATCCGCCGTCTGGAAGGGGAAGAGAGCGACGCGATGCGCAAGCGCTATACACGTCGCTTCCCGGTTGCGCTTGCCCTGTCAGCGCCCGTCTGGGAAATTCGCCTCGATGAGCTGAAGTTCACAGACAACACGCTGGGCTTTGGCAAAAAGCTTCACTGGCTACGAGCCGAGCAGGCGTAACGCTTCGCGATTAAAGGCGGGCAGATCGTCCGGCGTACGGCTGGTCACCAGCTGATTGTTGTCGACGACCACTTCCTGATCGTAAAAATCAGCGCCCGCGTTTTTAAGATCGATAACGATCGGTTTAACCGCCGTCAGCTTGCGCCCGCGCACCACTTCGGCGCTGATCAGCAGCTGTGGGCCATGGCAGATCGCGAAGACAGGCTTGCCGCTGGAGACAAAATCGCGGGTGAACGTCACAAAGCGCTCGTCGCCGCGCAGCGTATCCGGGGAGTGACCGCCAGGCAGCAGCAGGGCGTCGAAATCCGCCGGACGCACCTCATCAATTGCTTTGTCGATGGTGACGCTGGCCTCGCCTTTATGGCCTTTCACCGTTTTTCCGGCCTGCTTGTCGATGGTGATGACCTCATGTCCCGCTTTGCGGAACGCCTCTGCGGGAGAGGTGAACTCTGAATCTTCAAACTCATCGGTGATCAAGACGGCTATTTTCTTGCTCATGCTTCCTCCGTTGTTTTGGCTTCAGACAGATTTTTTGCCGTTTGTGGTAAATACTTACCCGTAACAGACTTTTAAGTGTGGCTAAGCAGACTGAAATCGCAAACGGACTAATCTGCAAAGGAGACAAAATGAGCCAGGTATTAATCACAGGTACCACCGGGCTGGTGGGCGGACACTTGTTGCGAATGCTGATCCAGCAGCCCTGGATCAACTACATTGCCGCGCCGACGCGACGCCCACTGGCGGATATTTCCGGCGTCTTTAACCCCCACGATCCGCAGCTAACCGATGCACTCGGCCAGGTGCAGGATCCGATTGATATCGCCTTCTGCTGCCTGGGCACGACCCGTCGCGAAGCCGGGAGCAAAGAGGCTTTTATCCACGCCGACTACACGCTGGTGGTGGACACGGCGCTCACGGCTAAACGGCTGGGCGCAAAGCATTTCCTGGTGGTCAGCTCAATGGGAGCCAATGCCAGCTCGCCGTTCTTTTACAACAAAGTGAAAGGCAAAATGGAAGACGCGCTAATTGCACAGAACTGGGAGCGGCTCACGATTGTGCGACCGTCAATGTTGCTGGGCGATCGCGAAAAGCAGCGTTTTAATGAGTCCATTTTTGCGCCCCTGTTCCAGCTTTTTCCGGGTAACTGGAAATCTATTCAGGCACGTGATGTGGCGAGCGCTATGCTGCACGAAGCACGTTCTCCCTCAAAAGAGGGCGTCAATATTATCCCCTCGGCTAAACTGCGTGAAATCGCCAAAGGTGAGGCGTAAACTCCCCGGGCTAAATTAATTACACTCCCCGGGGAATGCTATGACTGGTCAGTCTTCATCTCAGGCGGCAACGCCATTTCAGTGGTGGAAGCCCGCACTCTTTTTTCTCGTCGTTATTATTGGTCTTTGGTATGTGAAATGGCAGCCCTATTACGGCAAAGCGTTCACCGCCGCGGAAACCCACAGCATCGGTAAATCCATACTGGCGCAGGCAGAAACCAGCCCGCTGCAGGCGGCCTGGGATTACGCGATGGTCTACTTCCTGGCGGTCTGGAAAGCGGCAGTGCTGGGCGTGCTGCTCGGTTCCCTGATTCAAGTGCTGATTCCGCGCCACTGGCTGATGCGTACGCTCGGGCAGCCACGCTTTCAGGGAACGCTGCTTGGCACGATCTTCTCTCTGCCTGGAATGATGTGTTCCTGCTGCGCGGCGCCCGTGACGGCGGGGATGCGGCGCCAGAATGTGTCAATGGGCGGGGCGCTGGCTTTCTGGATGGGAAATCCGGTGCTTAACCCGGCGACGCTGGTCTTTATGGGCTTTGTGCTGGGCTGGCATTTCGCGCTAATCCGTCTGGTGGCCGGGGTGATCATGGTGCTGGTTGTTGCTTCACTGGTGCAGTATCTGGTGAAAGATCGGCTCGTGCAGCCTGTGCCAATCGACGTTGCCACGCCTGAACCGCAAGGGACGTTTTTCTCCCGCTGGGGTAAGGCGCTGTGGCAGCTCTTCTGGAGCACCATCCCGGTCTATATTCTGGCGGTGCTGGTCCTTGGCGCGGCGCGTGTCTGGTTGTTCCCTCATGCGGACGGGGCGATCGATAACACGCTGCTGTGGGTGATTGCGATGGCGGTTGCTGGATGCCTGTTTGTCATCCCGACGGCGGCAGAAATCCCGATTGTGCAGACCATGATGCTCGCGGGGATGGGCGCTGCGCCTGCGCTGGCGCTTTTGATGACGCTTCCGGCGGTCAGCCTGCCATCGCTGATTATGCTGCGCAAATCATTCCCGGCAAAAGCCCTGTGGCTGACGGGACTGCTGGTGGCGATAGGTGGGGTTATCACGGGCAGCATTGCGCTGCTGTAAGACATAAAAAACCCGGCAATCGCCGGGTTTTTTATTATTTGATGAAGGTAAAGGCCGTCGTGACTTTCTTCACACCGCTCACGCGGCTGGCAATATCAGCTGCCGCTTTGCCTTCACGATCCGTGACCAGACCGAGCAGGAACACTTCGCCATTCTCGGTGGTGACTTTCACGTTGGACGATTTCACCTGATCGCTACCCAACAGCTGGGAGCGCACTTTGGTGGTGATCCAGGTATCCGACGACGCAGCGCCCAGACCAATCGGCTGGCCCTGACGCACTTCGTTAAACACCTCGGTGGTGCCTTCTGCGCCCATGGCAATCTGTTTCGCACGGGACGCGAGATCCAGATTCGGCGCCTGGCCTGCCAGCAGCACTTTGCCCTGATAGGCGGTAACGTTGATACGCGCTTCTTTCTTAATTTGTTCGTCTTTCGACAGGGCGCTGTTCACGCGCAGTTCCAGCGTACCGTCGTCCACCTGAGTTCCCACAGAGCGCGGGTCGGTTGCGGCTTTGGTGCCAACAGCCGCAGTACCCACAACGGCCGCCGCGATGCATCCCTGAAGCAGCAGCGCAGAAATAAGGACTGCGAGGGGCGTTAATGCCTTCATTAGTACTCCTTAATCATCCTGGTGAGGGAAAAGCGTGTTATCGATCAGATCGCATAAGCAGTTCACCGTCAGCATGTGCATTTCCTGAATGCGCGCGCTACGATGCGAAGGAATGCGGATTTCCACATCCTGCGGCCCTAAAAGACCCGCCAGTTCGCCACCGTCATAGCCCGTCAGCGCGACGATAGTCATATCGCGCGTCACGGCCGCCTCAACGGCTTTGACGATATCGCGGCTATTACCGCGCGTGGAAATCGCCAGCAGAACATCCCCGGCATGCCCTAAGGCGCGTACCTGTTTTGCGTATATTTCGTCATGCAGACGATCGTTGGCAATCGCCGTTAAGACCACATTATCGGTATTAAGTGCAATGGCGGGTAAACTTGGGCGTTCTGTTTCAAAACGATTGATCATGCTGGCAGCAAAATGCTGTGCGTTGGCGGCCGATGTGCCATTGCCACAACAGAGGATTTTGTTGCCATTAAGCAGGGACTGCACCAGCGTCATCGCGGCACGAGAAATAGCATCCGGGAGGGCTTCCGCCGCTGCAATCTGAGTTTGAATGCTTTCTGTGAAACAAACCTTAATTCTTTCGAGCACGTTATCCCTTTAAAACTTTGTTTTAGACGTCTTCGCCAAAGGCATTTTTAAGCCATTCTACGTCGTTTCCGGTGAAGGCTACCACATCGAACCGGCAATCCACAGTATCAAAACTCCCATTATGGCGGGCGAGCCACAAGTGGGCAGTTTGTAATAATTTACGTTGTTTGGCGAGCGTCACGCTGGCGGCAGCGCCACCAAAGCGGGACGACTGTCGGAAACGGACTTCAATAAACACGGTGACCTGACCCTCTTTCATGATCAGATCAATTTCGCCGCCCCGTCCACGAACGTTGGCGGCGATAAAGCGCAGTCCTTTGCCTTCCAGCCAGCGACGCGCTGTTAACTCCCACGCGTCGCCCGTCTGTTTACGGCTTAACTCGCCGGGACGATCTGCCCCTGCTGGTATTTGAGCCATGATAACTTCCTGTTAATCACGCAATCCTGAGTCGCGGTGAGATCGCCGGTGTTGCCGTTAAGCTCAAAGCCTGGCACCTGACGCATCTGGGTAAAGTGGTTCGCCAGCGCCCACGCATCCACGCCCATCGCGTAAAGACGTGCGAGGGAGTAATCGTTACGCACGCTGCTCAGCGCCTGCTGCATCAGGGCCGGATTGCTGCCCGCCAGCATTGGAATTTCGCTGTACTGCAGGCCGTCCATCTCCAGACGGAAATCCGGGCCAGCCGTACCTTGCGCGCTACGTGAGCTGGCATACAAGGTTACACCGCTCTGGCTGCCGTTACGCATCGCAATCATCGGTTTGATAAAGGCAATCTCTTCTGGCGTGGCGACAATGTATGCGGCGTCCACTTTACCGCCACCGCTGATTTGCGCATCAGTTGGCGGAGCTGGGATGGTCAGGCCGCCGATGGTGACGCTCTGCTGCTGAGGCAGGCTGGCCGAAATCGGGCTGCCAGTCAGGGCGATACCGGAACCGCCATTTACGCCTGCACGAAGTTCAGACGTCGAACCGAATTTCTGCTGCAGTACCACGCTGCCGCCCAGCTGTTGCCATTCCTGAGCAAACGCATTCGCCACGCGATCGCCGAGAGCGCTACGCGGCGTCAGCAGCAGCGGAGCCTGTTTCCCCTGCTCGTGGATATGACGCGCGGCGTCACGCGCCTCATCTTCCGGCGAAAGTGCGAAATAGCAAATGTTCGCGCGGTTTTGCACTTGCTCAGGTTGATTGAGGGCCAGCACGTTCAGCGTGGTGTTGCTCTTCATCAGCTCTTCAACGTTATTCTTCAGCAGCGGGCCGACCACAATGCTTGCACCGTCCTGCTGAACCTGCGCCAGAACCTGATCGATCGGCTGTGAGCTGGTGTCGTAAATCTTCAGTTCGGCGCCTGGATTTGCGGTGGTGGCTGCAACGGCCTGTGGCTGAGCGGCAGGCTGCTGTTCCGGTGCGGTGGTTTGCGGGGCAGTAACAGCGGCATCGGTTGCCGGAGCAACTGGCGCTTGCGCCGGAGTCTGTTCCTGCGCTTCGGGCGCTGGCGCAGCCACCGGAGGCGTGGTTGGCGCCGTGACTGGATTCTGCATCGTGCCCTGAGCAGGCGCTTGCGAGGTCGTTAAATCACTGGTTTCTGCCGCAGAGGGGCTAATCACGTCATTGACGTTGGCGGCCTGCGCAGCCTGTGCCGGGATGGCGTTCCCCGCAACGGCGGTGGTGCCGTTTTTCGCCGCTTCAAAGCCCTGCTGAATGGTGCGACCAAACACCGCCGCCTGACCGTTCAGGGGCAGTAACAGGGCGATTTTATTGACGGAAGCCGGTTTGAAGTTCTGCACGTTCACCAGCTGCGTTGGCAGCATTTTCGCGCCTGGATTTTGCGGATAGCGAGTCTGCCAGTCGGTGATTCCGGCTTTGAGCATTTTCGGATCGCTGCGGTTGTTGAACCACATCTGCTGCAAATCCAGCCAGCCCTGGAGTACGTTTTCGTCGGCGTTGATCACCAGCGTTTGCGCCTGTTCCGGCGTCATAGCGGAAAGCGCCTGCCAGGTGGCGTCGATATTTTTCTGCTTAGCATCGCCGCTCAGCAGCGGCTCTTGCGCAATCAGCGCGCGGAGCAGGGCCAGAGAAGGGCGACCCTGTTCGGCGGCGATGGTCGCCTGCCAGTAGCGTGCCTGCTGGTTGTTATCCAGCGCTTTCACGTCGATATCGGCGAGGATCTTTTTCGCCGCCGCGTAATCTTTCTGCGCGGTTTTCACTTCGGCCGACAGCAGAGTCTGTTCGCGGCGCTGGGTATCGTTCAGTTCCTGCGGCAGCTGGTTATACAGATCGACAGCCTGCTGCGTTTTGCCTTCTTTCAGCAGTGAACGAATGGCAAGTAATTGCCAGTTGGTCTTGGTATCATCTGAGCTTTGCGACATTTGTTGCAGATAATAGCCAGAATCAGCCTGCGCAGTACCCTGCATATGGGCAGCAGTCTGATCGGGCGCCTGAGTGCCACAGCCTGCGAAAATCAGCGCTGCCAGCACAATGGGCAGGCTGCGCGAAGCTTTTGTTCGAAGAAACGTTAAGGGTACCATACTGTATCCAGTGATATTTTTTAGGCAATGCTCAATATTAAATCGGCAATACGGACTAAACAATGAAACAACACGAAACGGCAGATAATTCTCAAGGCCAGCTTTATATTGTACCTACTCCTATCGGGAATTTGTCTGATATTACCCAACGTGCGCTCACCGTTTTACAAGCTGTTGATTTAATTGCCGCTGAAGATACCCGCCACACTGGCCTGCTGCTGCAACATTTCGCGATCAGCGCCAAAATGTTTGCCTTGCACGATCACAATGAGCAACAAAAAGCCGAAACGCTGGTGGCTAAACTGAAAGAAGGGATGACTATCGCGCTGGTGTCCGATGCAGGGACGCCGCTGATCAACGATCCGGGCTATCACCTGGTGCGTACCTGCCGCGAAGCGGGTATCCGCGTGGTGCCGCTGCCGGGCCCGTGCGCAGCGATTGCCGCTTTAAGCGCGGCGGGCCTGCCATCCGACCGCTTCTGTTACGAAGGTTTCTTACCGGCAAAATCCAAAGGCCGTCGCGACGTCCTGAAGGATCTCGAAGCCGAACCGCGCACGCTGATTTTCTATGAATCAACCCACCGTCTGCTGGACAGTTTAGAAGATATGGTTGCCGTCTGGGGTGAATCTCGCTACGTGGTGCTGGCCCGCGAGCTGACCAAAACCTGGGAAAACATCCACGGCGCACCGGTCGGTGAACTGCTGGCATGGGTGAAAGAGGACGAGAACCGCCGCAAAGGGGAGATGGTGCTGATTGTCGAAGGCCATAAAGCGCAAGAAGAGGCGCTACCTGCCGAAGCGCTGCGCACTCTGGCGCTTCTGCAAGCTGAACTGCCGCTGAAAAAAGCCGCCGCCCTCGCCGCCGAAATCCACGGCGTGAAAAAGAATGCGCTGTATAAGCATGCCCTGGAGCAGCAGGGGGAATAATCTATGAGCCGCTACCAGCCTCCTTTCACCATTACACCAACCATCCTCAATCAGGTTGTGGAAATTGGCGAACTGCTGGGACATTGGGCGGCTCAGTCTGGACGCGCGTCACCACTGCTTCGCAAAGAAAATCGGATTCGTACCATTCAGGCATCGCTGGCGATTGAGCATAACTCGCTGACGACCGGCCAGGTGACGGCGATCATGGAAGGCAAGAGAGTGCTTGCGCCTGAAAAGGATATTCAGGAGGTGCGAAACGCAATTCTCGCCTATGAGAAAATGCCTGACTGGAAAGCGTGGCAGCTTAGCGATCTCCTGAACGCTCACCGCCTGTTAATGACCGGACTCGTTGATAGCCCCGGGAAAGTGAGGTCTGGTGATGTGGGTGTTTATCGTGGTAACGCGCTGGTGCATATGGCTCCTCCCGCTTCGCAGATGCCTCGCCTCGTTGATGAACTGCTGGACTGGCTTAAAAAGACGGAGCTCCATCCCCTGATTGCCAGCTCGATCTTTCACTATGAGTTTGAATTTATTCACCCGTTTGCCGATGGAAATGGCCGCATGGGCCGTTTGTGGCAAACCTTGATTCTGAGTCAATGGCGCAATGAACTGGCGTGGTTACCCGTTGAAACCCTGATCCATTATCAACAGGCCGATTACTACCAGATTCTGGGTCAGTGTGATAAAGCCAGCGATTGCACAGCTTTCATCGAGTTTATGCTCAGGAATATAGCTGACGCGCTTCGGGAGGGCATATCTCAGTCCCCATCCATGTCGGAAGAAATGTCGGATAAAGTGTCGGAAGAAAATGTGGCACATTTAACAGACGGTGAACGCCGCATTCTTGAGCTCCTGCAGGATCATCCGAAGATGTCAGCGGCTATGCTGGCGGAACAAATCGGTGTCACGTCGCGAACAATTGAACGTTATCTCAAACAGTTACAGGAAAAATCCTTGCTTCAGCGTATCGGGCCGAAGAAAGGCGGTCACTGGCAGGTGAATTCAGTGTCCCTTGCCGGGCAAGCATAGCTATGCCCGGCACGCTCATAGTTACAAAATCCCCAATCCCGACCCCGCAATCGCCAGCACAAAAGTGACGGCAATCAGCATTACCGGATGCGCTTTCTTGACCCGCAGCAGGTAGTACATCAGCAGGGTATAGCCCATCGGCAAAATGTTCGGGAACACCTTGTCAAAGAAGTCCTTTTGCAGCGCCACGCTGTGAGTGGCATCGATGGTAAAGCTGGTGACAACGTTGATGTGCACGTACGAGGCTATCAGCCCGCCGATCACCGTGATCCCAAGAATGGTTGCCGACCGGGCGATCATCTGTGAATTTTCTCGCACCTTATCGATCGCTTTGATCCCCACCGTATACCCGACGTGCGTCCAGCCTACGCGCAGGAAGAAGATCGCAAGGTAAACGGCGAAGAACAGTATCGGCCCCAGCAGGTTGCCCTGGCTGGCAAACGACGAACAAATCCCGGCCATGATCGGCAGCAGCGTAAACCAGAAAATCGCGTCGCCAATTCCGGCAATAGGGCCAAACAGCGCCACTTTCAGCCCTTTAATGGTGCTGCGGTTTTCGCCTTTCTCCTCCATGGAGATCAACAGGCCCATCAGGAACCCCACCAGATTCGGGTGAGTGTTGATAAATTCCAGATGATCCTTCATCGCCGCGCTTAACCCTTCTTTGTCGCCTTTGTAGATCTTCTTCAGGATCGGCAACATCGCCCAGGTAAAACCGCCCGCCTGCATGCGTTCGTAGTTAAAGCTCGCCTGCAGTAGAGAGGAGCGAAAGCCAAGGCGGGTAATGTCTTTTTTACTGATTTCAGATCCCATTGCTGTAATCCTCTTCATCTTTTTTCGCAGCAGTGACAGCGGGCTGCGCGGCGTTTTTGGCTTTAGCGTTAAAGAACTCATACACCGCAAATCCGGCCCCCAGCACGGCCACCGGCAGCAGGTTGCTCACCTGGATATAACAGACGAACAAGAACCCGGCGATGAGATACGGAATGTACTGCGCCTTGAACATCACGCGCAGCAGCAGGCCGAAGCCGACCGCAGGCAGAATGCCGCCCGCGACTTCAAAGCCGTGGGTAAGCCAGGCAGGCATCGCTTTGACCAGCGCCTGCATTGGTCCCTGCGCCAGATAAGTGCAGAGGAAGGTAATGACGGCGTAAGTGCAGGCGACAATCAGCGTCGTTGTCCAGTTCAGACGGGCGAAAGCGGCGGTGTTGGTCTCTTTCGCGTACTTATCGGCCTTCGACATAAACAGCGAGAACGCTGAATAGAAGAACAGAATCACATACTGCATCAGCAAGCTAAACGGCAGCCCAAGACCAATAGCGGTTTTGGCATCGACCCCGGTGGACCAGGCAATGACGGTGGTCATCACCCCGGCCATAATCGGGTTCGGCGGCTGCACACCGCCGGCAGGGGTTAAACCGGCGAACGCCAGCTCCGTCAAACCGCCGGTAATTAAGCCGATGTGGATATCGCCCAGAATCGCCCCGGTGAGGGTACAAACGATGATGGGACGAAACAGAAACAGTGCTTCCAGCCAGAAATCTATCCCTAGAAAAAATACTAAAGCCGCCAGGGATATCCCCTGAATCAATGTTATTTCGTGCATTTTTTTGCCTCGTAATGATGACTTCAGCTATTTGAATGTCGAGACACTGCCACTAATCGGGGATGCCCTCTTTCGCATCACCGGGAACATCCTGGATAAAAAGATTCACGCCGCTGTGCTTGATAAAGCGCAGATCGTCGAGATCCTGTTCGTCGACATACACTTTGCTGCTGATCTGCCGTTTCCCCTCTGAGAAGTGCATATTGCCGACATTGACATCCTTCAGTGGCACGCCGCCCTCAATCAGTTTCCTGACGATGTCCGGCGTGCGGCAAATCAGGAAAATTTTCTGGTGCGGCGCGGCTTTTTCAATGATGGCGATAGTCTTCTCGATGGAGAAAAAGCGGATACCAAATCCATAGGTATCGGCGGTGATGCCCATCAGTTTTTGCTGGATCTCGTCTTTGGCGACCTCATCGTCAACGACGATCAACAAATTGGCTCCGATGGTCGACGTCCATGTCACACCAACCTGACCATGCACCAGACGATTATCGATACGGGTCAATAAGATATTGGGACTGCTCATAGTCTTCCTTCCTGCCGATGTTGAGTTGTGAGTGTTGTTGTCTTTATCAAACGGTGGCGGAATTGAGCACCAGCTTGTTGGCCGATCCGCAGACGTTTATTTTGTTTTTTACCACCTCTTTCATGGCGTCCATACCCACTCGCATGTAGTAACGCGGATCGTTACCCTGCGGATTTTCGCGAAACCACTCTTTGACCGCCGCGGAAAACGCGATTTTCAGTTCCGTCGCCACATTCACTTTGCATACGCCAAGCTCAATAGTGCGACGCACATATTCATCCGGCACATCGCTCGCGCCGTGCAGCACCAGCGGAATATCCACCACGTCGCGGATTTCACCGAGGCGTTTAAAATCAATTTTCGGCGTTTTGGTGTACAGCCCATGCGCCGTGCCGATTGCCACTGCGAGGCTGTCGACGCCGGTCAGTTCGACAAAGCGTTTCGCTTCCTGCGGGTCCGTCAGAAATGCGCTCTCTGCGTCCACGCTCATGTCGTCTTCCACACCGCCCAGCCGTCCCAGTTCCGCCTCGACGCTGCAATCATTCAGATGGCAGAAATCCACCACCGATTTCACCAGCTTCACGTTTTGCTCAAACGGGTAATGACTGCCGTCAATCATCGCGCTGCGCACCCCCGCATTGACCTTGCGACGAATATCATCCAGTGATTCGTGGTGATCGAGATGCAGTGCCAGCGGCATGTCGTAGCTAATGGAGTAGGCGCTGCACAGGGCGTAGATCTCTTCGAAGGCGATATGTTTATAAGTGCCGGGCGTTCCGGCGAGGATCACCGGCGATCGCATTTCGCTGCACACTTCGAGGATCGCCTGGATCGTCTCGGCGTTATGGATGTTAAACGCAGGCACGGCATACCCTTTTGCCTGGGCATCCTGAAGAAGATATTTGGTGGAGATAATGCTCATGATGCGCTCCTTGGGGCTGGCCACGGGTGAATCACAACGCCTTGCACTACGCGGTTGACGGTACCGCTGGCGGATGGGGTGTCCGGGGTATTGCCGACGCTAATCGACTGGGTCAGGGCAAAGACCTGGGCGTAGATCAGGAAACAAAAGGCCAGTTCCACGTCGATAAAGTCACGCGAGGCGGGCAGCAGAATGTGAGGGCCAGCGTCGATCATCGGATCGCGATCGGCGGCGATGGCGATCACATGCATGGCCTGGCCGTCGCGGCGCAGTTCTTCCAGCAGATCAAGATCGTACTGGCGCGTATACCGATGGCTGGAGACAAATACCACCACCAGGGTTTCGTTATCGACCAGCGATTTCGGGCCGTGACGGAACCCGGTCGGGGAGTCGTAAAACGCGACCACTTTCCCGGCGGTAAGCTCCAGCACTTTGAGCGCCGATTCCCGAGCTGCCGCTTGTAATCCGCCGCTGCCGAGATAGACGATGCGCTTCCAGGGCTTATCACCGAACACGCCGTGACTGAAATCGGTTAGTGAGGCGAGGATCGACTGGCAGCGATCCGCCACGTCCTGGAAGGTGTGACAGTTGATCGTATCCGGTGCGAACACCGCGAGGCAGCTCGCCATCATGGTGGTGATGCTGCTGGTCATGGCGAATCCGCGATCGTGCGTTTCAGCAGGCATCAGCAGGGCAAAGGCGTTGTCGCTGGCGACGGCGGTTTGGTACAGGCTACCGGCTTCGTTGCAGGTGATTGTCAGGTGATAGCACGCAGGGACGAACTGGTTTGCCAGCTCGACGGCGGCCACGCTTTCCGGGCTGTTGCCGGAACGGGCGAACGAAACCAGCAGTAAAGGATGCGCAGAGTTCAGATAATCCATGGGATTCGTCACCAGATCGGTGGTGGGAATCGCCGTAAAATTTTTCCCGGTGTGGCGTGAAAGCCACGGGGCGATAATGTCGCCGATAAATGCTGATGTTCCCGCTCCCGTCAGAACGATCCGCAGATCGTCTTTTTGCAGCAACGGTGAGAGGAAGCGATCGAGAGTCTGTCGGATATTGGCGATATTTTTGAGGGAACGGCTCCAGCAGTCGGGTTGCTGACGGATCTCTTTTTCCGTCCAGGTGCCGGTGGCGGTTTGGCTTTCTGACATAACGCAGTCCTTAGTAAGGTGAAACCCACGTCAGACGCCAGTGCAGTCACTTTTGCCTTTCGTTTCGTTTCACTTGTTCGATTGATTAAAATCTATCGAAAGGAAAACGAAAGATCAACAAACAAAAAGAAATAAAACGAAAAGTGTGATCAAAGAGACACGCAATTCAAATCATCATATTGATAAATAAGAAATATTCTAAAAGTATATGTCCTGCAAGATATGATGACGAAAGGAAAAGAAAGGCCTTGCGGATCTACACCGAAGGCCAAGGTAATACACAATGAAAGGGCTAAGGGGGAGAGCCTGCCCTGAATGAAATGAAAAAGTTGGCGTTAGATCCCTTCCTCAACGGGCTTTTCATCCCGACAGCGGCCCAGCTCATCCACCAGACTCGTCAGGCCGCGATGCCCGCACTCCAGCGCCTGTAAGCGAAAGGCTTCGCTGCTCAGGCCGTCGCGCTCCATCACCATCTCCAGCAGCAGCTGCAAATTAGTGCCAGTGATCACTTCCCAGCCGGGCTTTTCCATTGCCATGGTGGAGGCCACGCGGAAAGGCGTACCGCCCAGCAGATCGGTCAGAAAGACGATATCTTCCGCATCACCCAAATCGGCGATCGCCCGTTCCAGCTGCGAGGTCAGCAGGGCAGTGGTGGAGGTGTCGGGAAAGTCGATGGCGACAAACTGCTCCTGCTCACCGAGGATCTGCTTCATCGCTTTTTCCAGCCCGCTGGCAAACCCACCGTGGCCCGTCAAAATAATGCTTAACATCTAAGACCTCTTTGTATTCACAGGAAGTGACAGAATTTACCTACCACGCCAAGCACCACCGTAATGCCGATGAGGCGTAACGGGCTCCAGCCACGGCGGACCAGCCAGAACATGGTCAGGGTATAGACCAGCGGCAGAAACGCAGGCATCAGCTTGTCGATCACGTCGGTTTGCAGTTTCACCACCGCGTCCCCTGCGGTGATCTCAAGCGTGGTATTCAGGCGCACATAGGTGGCAACCAGCGCACCAATTACGGTCATCCCGACGATGGAAGCCGCGTGGCCGACCTTTTTGGTGTTGGCCTTAATCAATGGAATGGCGGCGACGCCCATACGATAAGCATAGTGTGCCAGACCAAAACGCAGACCCAGGTGTACCACGTTGAACATCACAATAAACACGACTGCGCCAAGAATTGAGCCTTGCAGCGCAAGACTGGCGCCGATACCGCCGCAAATCGGCAGCAGCGTCAGCCAGAACATGGCATCGCCAATCCCGCCGAGCGGCGCGCCCACCGCAATCTTGGTGCTCTGAATGCTGTTCACGTCCTGCTTCGAGCGCTCCATCGCGAGAATAATGCCGATCACAAAGGTCACCAGGAACGGATGGGTGTTGAAGAACCCCATATGCCCCTTCATGGCGCGCGCCAGATCGCGTTTGTTGGTGTGGATTTTTTTTAGCGCCGGAAGCAGGCCGTACAGCCAGCCTGAGGCCTGCATACGCTCGTAGTTGAACGATGCCTGCAGCAGCATCGAACGCCAGGCCACACGGTTGATATCCTTTTTCGTCAGCTCCGCACCGATAGTCTGATCTTCATAGATATTTTCGTTCACGCCGGACAGAAGCGTCTCGTCGGTTTCGGAGACGGTCGGCAGGGTGGTTTGATTAGATGCCATCTTCGAATTCCTCTTTCTGGGCGACCGGCGTGGCCGGTTCAGGTGTTTTACGCAGAAAATCGATCAGCGCCATCGCCAGCGCCGCCGCAGCAATGGCCAGCACCGGCAGTTTGAGCCAGGCGGCGGCGACAAAACCAAGGATGAAATAGGGGATGTAGACGTTTTTCATCATGATTTTCAGCAGCACGGCAAAACCAATCGCAGGCATGATGCCGCCTGCCATGCCCAGACCGTCAATCAGACGGGCAGGCAGAACATCAATGGCCGTTTTCGCGTGCTCTGCCCCGAAGTAAATCGGCAGGAATGCGCAAAGAAAATAGAAGATCCCCAGTGCCAGGAGTGCGAGATAGTTCACCCGCTCGATCCCGTTGGTGTCGGCGTTCGCCGCCATCCGGTCGCAGCGCGCCATCACGCCGGACATGACCGAGAACAGGAAAGTAATCCCCATCTGAACCGCAACAGCGAACGGCACCGCCACACCCACCGCGACTTCCGGTTTTACGCCCGTGGTAATGGCGAACGTCGTCCCGACAATAGTACCGATAATGACGTTCGGCGGCTGCGCGCCCGCCAGCGGTGCCAGCCCCATCCACACTAATTCCAGCGTCCCGCCGGTCAGAATACCCGTATGCAGATCGCCCAGAATCAGGCCCACCAACGGCCCAAGCACCACCGGGCGGTGCATATGCGTTAATCCGTTGAACATATCCAGGCCCGCGATAAAGGCGAGAATGCCCAACGCAAATGCCTGCAACAGACTGATTTCCATTGTGAATCCCTCAGAGTAGTTTAAAGAGCTCCAAAGCGGGTTCTGTCGGGACGCCCTGCACGAAGCATTCCACCCCGGCGGCTTTCAGGCCGCTAAATGCCGCAATATCACCGGCGTCAACAGAGACCGTTTTGGCAATTTGTTGTTTGCCATTGGCGTAGTGCATGTTTCCTACATTGATACGTTTCACGGGCACGCCGCCCTCAACGAGGGTCAGGAAATCGGCCGGTGACTTGCAGACCAGCAGGATTTTCTGTCGGTCGGCGGCGCGATGAATGTTGTCGATCACTTTTTGCAGGGACCAGAAACGCACCGCGATCCCCTCCGCCAGCACCATTTCCATCAGGTTTTGCTGGACCGAATCCTCAGCGACGTCATCATTAGCGACCAGCACCAGATTCGCGCCTGCGAATCCCACCCACTGAACGCCGACCTGGCCGTGGATTAAACGTTCATCGATGCGGCATAAGACAATGTTTGGCATGGCATTATCCTCTTCGTTGTTATGCGTTTTGGGACGACGCGCCCTGACAGGCTGCGTGATACTGGCGCAGTATGTCCTGAATGTGGTCGATAATGAGTTCCCGTGGCGTCGCCTTGAGAGCCTCCTCGCGAACTTTTCGATATTGCAGCGGCAGGTATTGGCTCACGAGCGGAAGGGGAATCGGCTCATCCGCCAGATTGCGCACCAGCCGTTCGAAGGCGTCGTCGATCTGACTGTCCGGCCAGTAGTAGCGAACGCGATCCGAATAGCTGTAGCCGCGCGCCAGCCGACGAGCGTTGCCGTCGCCGTGGTAGTGGCTTTGCCAGTATTCCGGGCGGTCGAGCATCACGCTTTCAAGCACCTGACGCAGGCCCGAGCTGGCTTTGGCCGGCAGCAGCTCTTCTTCAATAGCGGCGAGTGAGAACAGCGCTTCGCGCAGGGCGAAAGTGAGAGCCGGGCCGACTTTCAAAATCGCGAAGTGATCTTTTACCAGCTGGCGCAGCGCCTGTGGCGTCTGGTAGTCGGTGGAGTGCGCTTCAAAGACCAGTGAATCCCAGGATTTTGCCATTTCACTGAGCGCAACGGCGTTTTCCGGGCGATAGTCGATCACATGGGTATGGTCGAACTCAACGCCAGGCTGCACAACCAGCCCGATAATGCGTGGCCAGACTGCGCTCAGCCCCTGTTTTTCAAAGGCGTGACGATGGGCTTCCAGCGTGGCGCGAGCGGCTTGTGGTGTGGTCACTTCCAGTTCGGTTAGCGTCTCGTGAGCACCGCCGGGAACCGGCACTTCTGTGCCAATCACGTACACCAGGTCTGACTCACCAAAGCGCTCGCGGCAGGTCTGTTCGGCGATCTTCGCCAGCCGTGCGGCGCGCTCGGCGACGATGGCGTCCGTGAGCGGCACCGGATCGTCCTCGCATGACATGCTGCAATCGAGGTGGATCTTTGTAAATCCAGCGGCCACGTAGCTTTTGATCAGATCGTCGGCGTTGGCCATCGCTTCACTGGCGGTGAGGTTTTGCCAGCGATTAGGGCCGAGATGATCGCCGCCTAAAATCAGCTGCGACAGGGGGAAATTCAGCCCGCTGGCAAGCTGGCTGACAAAAGCGTGAAAATCGGCGGGTGTCATACCCGTGTAGCCGCCGAACTGATCCACCTGGTTGGAAGTGGCCTCAACCAGCAGGGCGGTGTGATGATCGCGAGCGAAGCGAATCGCGGCTTCAAGTACCAGTGGATGTGCGGAACAGACGGCGTAAATTCCGTTGTCTGCCCCTGCTTTGTGCAATTCCACCATTTCAATAAGATGTTTCACTTTCCTCTCCACGTTGGATGGTTTGAGTGCTAATCTTTCGTTTTATTTCACTTTATACTGCGTGATGGTCTTATAAAAATAAAACGAAAGATAATGGTTTTCCGATCTGTTTCACAAAAGAAACATAATGAAAGGTTTCAGCTCGAAGAGAATAGGATGTCGGAAGCGGGATGGGGCTTGCATTCCCCTAAAAGAAAGGCGTTAATAGATAAAACGAAATGAAACGAAAGATTTTCTTAAAGGAGCTCGCATGAGCAGCACCGAATCCTCCACGGAGAAACGTGTGACCGGCACCAGCGAAAGGCGTGAACAAATTATCCAGAGGTTGCGGCAGCAGGGTAGCGTGCAGGTGAACGATCTTTCGCTGCTGTATGGCGTATCAACGGTGACGATCCGCAACGATCTCGCTTTCCTGGAAAAACAGGGTATCGCCGTTCGTGCCTACGGCGGCGCGCTGATCTGCGATGGCAACACGCCGGGGCTGGAGCCTTCCGTCGAAGATAAAAGCTCACTCAATACGGCGGTCAAACGCAGCATCGCCCAGGCGGCAGCCAATCTGATCAAACCAGGTCACCGCATCATTCTCGACTCCGGCACCACGACCTATGAAATTGCGCGCATGTTACGCCAACATACGGACGTGATCGCCATGACCAACGGCATGAACGTGGCGAATGCGCTGCTGGAAGCGGAAGGCGTCGAGTTGCTGATGACCGGCGGGCATCTGCGTCGTCAGTCGCAGTCGTTCTACGGCGATCAGGCTGAGCAGTCGCTGCAAAACTACCATTTCGATCTGCTGTTCCTGGGGGTGGATGCTATCGATACGGACCGTGGCGTCAGTACACACAATGAAGATGAAGCCCGGCTGAACCGTAAGATGTGCGAAGTGGCGGAGCGGATAATCGTGGTGACCGATTCCAGCAAGTTCAATCGCTCAAGCCTGCATAAAATCATCGATACCCCGCGTATCGATATGATCATCACCGACGAAGGTATTCCGGCTGAGAGCTTACAGGAGCTTCAGCGTTCGGGGATTGAAGTGGTGCGGGTAAAAGAGTGAGCGCAGGTTAGGCCTACGCTCATCTCTATTAGCCAAACAGCCGTGATAACCAGCCGCGTTTCGTCCTGACAGGTTCTTTATCCAGATGCTGCGGGTGCGCGGCCATTTCGCCCAAACCCCCTTCAAAGGCTTCGCCGATCGCGTGTAACGCGGCGCGAGCCTCTTTTCCTTTCACCCTGAACCGCAAACGATGCCCTTGTTTCGCGCCCAGAGACACGACGCGCATCAGATTACGGGCATCGACTACGGGTGAACGCGTATCCAGGTTTTCCACGAATACTTCTGCGGGCCACTGTTTGACCGTTTTCACCAGGATTGCGCCCGGTCTGGCATGAAGACCATGCGGATTGCGCAGGGTGAAAGTGGCCTCTTCATCAAACGTCAGCTGTTCGTCATTATTCGTCTCTTCCGCTGTGTAATTTCCGGCAAGGACGTCCAGCACTTCTCGCGGCGTGGTAGCACGGGCGAGAGCGGCAGGGACATTGTCGTCGCCAAGAGCGTGAGTTAGCTGGCGGAGAATATCGAGATGTTCGTTATCCTGTGCAGCGATACCGACGATCAGCCGCGCCGTTTGTCCTTCGCCCCAGTCAACGCCCTGTGGGCAGACCAATACACTGACGCCGGTTTTGAGCACTGCATCGCGGCTCTGGGGTGTGCCGTGTGGGATGGCGATTCCATTGCCAAGAAAAGTGCTGATTTGCTGTTCGCGTGCTTCCAGCCCTGCCAGGTAGTCGCTCCGGGCCAGTCCTGCCAGCTCCAGCGCGGCAGAAACGGCGCGCAGCGCTTCGCTTTTGCTATGAATATGGTGATTAAACTGGATATCGCTCTGGGTCAGTTCCATCGTTATTCTCCTTATTTGATCGCATTCGCCAGTGAAGCGTGAACCTGAGCACGTTTTTGCCACAGGCGCCACACACCCAGCATCACAGCGCCGCAGGCCGATCCGGCGAGAATGCACAGCACCCAGGCGAGAGGTTTGCTCACTAATGGCAGAATTAAGAAGCCACCGTGCGGGGCAGGTACCTGAATGTGCAGGCTATAGCTGAGTACTGCGGAGATCGACGAAGCGATCATCATCATCGGGATGACGCGCAGAGGATCTTTCGCGGCAAAGGGGATCGCCCCTTCGGTGATGTGCGTGCAGCCAAGGATATAGTTAACCATCCCGGCGGCGCGTTCTTCTTCACTAAACCCTTTCGGGAAGAAAGTCGTGGCCAGAGCAATCACCAGCGGGGGGGTAATACACGCGGCGGAGACACCCGCCATAAAGAAGTAGTTACCTTGTCCTAGAAGCAGTGTACCGGTTACATAGGCCGCTTTATTGACCGGGCCGCCGAAGTCGAAGGAGCACATGGCACCGACCACTATCCCCAGCAGAATTGGGTTGGCTTCCTGCAAAGAGCTTAGCCAGGCCATCATGCCCGTATTAATGGCTGCGACCGGTTTACCGAGAAGTACCATTAGTACGCCAATGACCAGTACCCCGACCAGCGGCATAATGAAAATGGATTTCAGCCCTTCATACTGGCGTGGCAGACCTTCGAGCCAGTGGCGAACCAGTAGCATAAAATAGCCTGCGGCAAAACCGGCGATAATCCCGCCCAGGAATCCGGCCCCGGTAGCATTGGCAAGCAGGCCGCCGACAAACCCGGCCACCAACCCCGGTCGCCCGGAAATAGAGTAGGCAATGTAGGCCGTAAAGACCGGCACCATAATTGAAAATGCCTGCTGGCCTACTTTCATCAGCGTGGCGGCGATAACGTTGTACTGCGGTGAGTTCGGGTCGGCAGAGAAGATGCCCCACAGGAAGGAGATCGCAATCAGGATCCCGCCCGCCACCACAAATGGCAGCATGTTCGATACACCGCTCATCAGATGCTTATAGACTTGCCTGCCGACAGATTCGCTGGCCTGAACTTCATTAGTGACGTTTAAAGCGCAGTTCCCCTGGCGAATTGCTGCCTGTCCATGGACCACTTTATTGATGAGATCGGCGGGATGGTGAATAGCCTCTTTGACTGGCACCTCCAGCACAGGGAGCCCGTTGAAACGATCAGCGTTCACGTCTTTATCGGCAGCGATAATGACCCCGTAAATGTCGGTTAAATCGTCGGAAGTGATAGTGTTCTCCACGCCGGATGCACCGTTGGTTTCAATTTTTATCGCAATATTCAGCTTCTTCGCGGCTGTTTTCAGGGCTTCTTCCGCCATGAAGGTATGCGCGATACCGGTAGGGCAGCCGGTCACTGCAATGATTTTTTTCATTTTCAGACCTTTATAATGTGACGACTTTGAGGTGTGTGCGTAGGTGTTCTATACGATTAAGCAGACCTAATCCGGCGGAGCCTGCAACGTCTGCGCCCGTCGCGCTGGCAAGCGTGAGCGCGTCAAGCACGCTGCCGCCGGGCAGCCAGACGCTAAGAAAAGCGGCGAGGGCAGCATCACCCGCACAGGCTGAACTGATAAGCGCAATCGCAGGGGCCGGGCAAAACCATTGCGATTGTCCATCGGAAAAAAACATCCCTCTTGCGCCAAGGGTCAGCAGCACGTGACGGGCCCCGAGCTGGTGGAGCGTCCTCATGGCTTGTTTTAACGTCTCCGGTGAATCCACCCTGAGGCCAAAGATCTCACGCAGTTCATCATCGTTCGGTTTGATCAATAGCGGCTGGAATTCGAGAAGCTGGCGCAGCGCCGGATGGCTGATGTCCAGGATCACCTCGCAGCCTTTCTGCTGACAAAGCGCCATGATTTCTGCGTAATAGCGACTTTCAATACCCGGTGGAAGGCTGCCGCTTATCACCAGATAATCGCCGTTTTGCAGGGGGGAGAGGTGATCAAGGATCTGCTGTTTACATTCATCATCGATCCAGGTTCCTGGGTTGACGAGTTTGTACTCCTGCTGACCATCATGAATAAAGACGTTGATGCGCGTGGGTTCACTGACCCACGCCGGGGTGATCGCTATTTTACGTAGACGGATCTGGTCAACGATGTAGCGGCCTGTAAAGCCGCCGAAAATGCCAAGAATATGGCTCGGTGTGGCGAAGTGTTGCAGAACCAGCGAAACATTGACGCCTTTTCCATTTGGGCAATACTCCGTGTGCTGCGTGCGGTTAACGATCGCCGGTCGCAGGGGGGCGCTGAAAATATTCATATCAACAGCGGCATTCAACGTCAGCGTATAGATCACGACTTTGCTCCTTCATGTCAGGAATTACAGCTGTCCTTCACACCCACAAACGTGGATCACCTTGCGAACAACCTCTTTCATCGCCGCTTTTGCGGGCTGCATGTAGTGGCGAGGATCGTTAGCGGTTGGATGATCCTGTAGGTAATGTTTGAGGGCATCGGCAAAGGCAATTTTCAGTTCCGTCGCGACGTTCACTTTGCATACGCCAAGGGAAATGGCTCTGCGGATATCTGCGTCCGGCAGACCAGAGGCGCCGTGCAATACCAGCGGCACGTCGACACAATGACGAATAGCCGCGAGACGTTCAAAATCGAGCTTTGGCTCGGCGTGATACAGGCCATGAGCCGTGCCAATGGCAACCGCCAGAGAATCAATCCCGGTTCGCTCGACAAATTCGCGCGCTTGATCCGGATGGGTGTAAAGGGCGTCTTTGGCATCCACCACCAAATCATCCTCCACACCGCCCAGCCGTCCGAGTTCTGCCTCCACGCTGGCATCATAGCGATGGCTGAGGGCGACCACCTGCTGCACTATCGCCACATTCTCTTCAAAGGGAAAGTGCGAGCCATCGATCATCACTGAGCGAATCCCCGCCTGGACCTTGAGGCGAATATCATCGAGCGTTTCGTGGTGATCGAGATGCACTGCCAGGGGCAGATCCCACAGCTTTGCCAGATCGCTGGCAATGGCGATCACGTTACCGATCCCGGCGTAGTGATAGGTGCCAGGCGTCCCGGCGAGGATGACCGGCGAGCGCATTTCTGCGGCGGTTTCCACCACCACCTGCATGGTTTCCAGATTATGAATATTAAATGCAGGAACGGCATAACCATGGGTCTGCGCTTTCAACAGCATATTTTTACTTGAAATGATGTACATCTTCTCCCCTTACTTTCAAAATTAAACTCATGTTGTGTTAATTGCCTTCGTTTTGAAAGTAATGTAATGATCCTCACCGGTATCTGTTGTGATCAAAAGCACATAACGATGATCCATTTTAAAAAATGAAAGTTAAGAGGGGTTGTTATGTTTCATCTGTAAACGTAAATTAAGGACCGGATAGCCTGGCAATGCTTTGAAAAAGAGATTGTTTTGATGAATAACCAGGAGAGTCATGGCAGGGTGTTTGACATGCTCTGGGGGAAATTTCAAAATGAAAGTTATTCCAGCTCTCGTGATCTATTCGTTATAAGGTTCTAAATTGTGGCAAAACCGTCAACCAGCCTGCTAAAAAGGCGTTTAGATATTGCGGAGATTGTCCGTAAGCAGGGTGAGATTAAAGTTGATGACCTGGCCGATATGCTAGGGGTATCGGGTGTCACTATCCGCAACGATCTTAATTATCTTGAGCAGCAAGGTTATCTTAAACGCTCTTTTGGTGGCGCCATTTACACGGCGCAGCAAGGGGGGGCGCCCGTGCGCGAACGCGAACCGGTGGCATCAGATAAAGCGCTGGAAACCGAAATGGCGCGCCAGCTGGCAGCACTGACAGCAGGAAACGAGATCTTATTTTTGGACGTAGGACCTATCCTGCGCAAATCCATTCCTTTTCTGGCGGAGCATGAAGCGCTGAGCCTGGTATTTAATGATTTACACCATGTGACTTTTACCAGCGAGTTTCTCTGCGGTGAGCACGTGCTGCTGGGAGGGAAGCTTTCCTCCTCAGGAGACTCCACCGAGGGGGATATCGCGATAGCCTCCTTGCGCCAGCATCAACCGGATCGGGCACTGATTGTCGTGGATTATGTCGGTGAAAATGGAATCATTAGCGTCACTAGCGAAGCCCGTGCGCAGCTGTTGTCTGCATTACTGGCAGTATGCCCGCAGGTGATTGCTGTGATCCCACATCGCCCGGTATACGGTGAAACACGGTTTGCGGTTGGCAATTTGCAGCAGCTGGCAGGTGTTGTGACACCGCAGGTGGTGGCGGCAGAGTACCATACGCGATTGCAGGCGGCCGGAATGACCAATAGCTACACCAACAATGAATGTTTGACCTGGCTTAACCCCGCTTTGCAGAACGTGAAGTGAAGGAGCGAAGATGAACGTCACCATTTGCACGATCGGTGAATTACTGGTCGAATTTCTGGCAAAAGAGGCTAACCAGGGCTTTTCTCGTCCCGGTGAGTTTTGGGGCCCGTACCCTAGCGGAGCGCCGGCCATTTTTGCCGATCAGGTTGCGCGTCTCGGCTACGACTCCCTGCTCTTCAGTTGCGTGGGAAATGACGCGTTTGGCGAGATGAACATTGCTCGTCTGGCCCGGGATGGCGTGAATGTCAGCGGCATTTCGGTGCTGAGTAAAGCCACGACGGGCAGCGCTTTCGTCAGCTACCGCAGCCAGGCGCAGCGTGACTTTATCTTTAATATGCCCAACAGTGCCTGCGGGCTGCTGACTGCCGATCATATCGATGAATCCCTGCTTAATCGTTGTAATCATTTCCATATTATGGGCTCATCGCTTTTCTCCTTCCGGATGGTCGACGCCATGCGCAAAGCGATTGAGAACGTTAAATCACGCAATGGCACTGTGTCGTTCGACCCGAATATCCGCAAAGAAATGTTGAATATTCCCGAGATGTCCCAGGCCTTTGAATACATTCTGGATTACACCGATATTTTCCTGCCAAGCGACGGTGAGCTGGATTACTTTGGGTTGAGCGCAGGTCAGCAGGAACAAAAGTGGGTGGATAAACTTCTGGCACGCGGTGTGGGGCACGTGGTGATTAAACGTGGAGCACGGGGCGCCAGCTATTACAGTGCCAGCGAACAACACCATGTGGCGGGATATCCGGTCGAGGTGATTGACCCCACGGGAGCCGGTGACTGCTTTGGCGCGACCTTCGTCTCAATGTTCCTGGCCGGAAAACCAGCAGAGACGGCGCTAAAATGGGCTAATGCCAGCGGTTCGCTGGCGATTTCACAGCGTGGGCCGATGGAAGGTACATCGACGAAGGCGCAAATAGCGGAATTTATGCAAAAGCATCCGTAGGCACTGCGCTTGCGCAACCTACGGATGCTGTTAAGGAGTAAAAATCAGGTCACTGGAGCCGGGTTAAACACCGCCAGCTGGTTGTGTAATCCCCATTGATCGGAGAAGGTTTTTTTACGGCCACTCGCGACATCCAGAATAAAGTGGAACAGCTTCCAGCCCACGTCCTCAATCGTCTCTTCACCCGTCGCAATGGTCCCGGCGTTGATGTCCATTAAGTCATACCAGCGGTTTGCAAGCTCGGTGCGGGTCGCCATTTTGATCACCGGAACCGCCATTAGCCCGTACGGCGTGCCGCGCCCGGTAGTGAACACTTGCACCGTAATCCCCGAGGCTACCTGCTGCGTGCCGCAGACAAAATCGCTGGCAGGCGTAGCGGCATAAATCAGGCCGCGTTTGGTCGGGCGCTGACCCGGAGAAAGCACTTCGGAGATGGCGCTCTGGCCGGATTTCGCAATCGAGCCAAGGGCTTTTTCGACGACGTTCGCCAGCCCGCCTTTTTTGTTACCCGGCGACGGGTTTGCGCTGCGGTCGGTCTGTCCCATATCGAGATAGTTGTCGTACCAGGCCATCTCTTCCAGCAGGCGCTTGCCCACCTCTTCGTTGATGGCGCGCGGGGTGAGAAGGTGGATCGCATCGCGCACTTCGGTCACTTCCGAGAACATGACCGTAGCGCCGCAGCGCACAAACAGATCGGAAGCGTAGCCGACAGCCGGGTTGGCGGTCACACCGGAGAAAGCATCGCTGCCGCCGCACTGGGTGCCGACTACCAGTTCAGACGCCGGGCAGGTTTCGCGCTGGCGTTTATTCAGCTTTTCCAGGTGACGCACGGCGACCTGGAGAATATCGTCGACCATGGATTTAAAGCCAACGTGGTGCTCATCCTGCAGACGCACAATGCTGGCGTCATCCACGGCAATCGCCTGCACATCGTCAGTGCCTTGCAGCAGGCGCTCTGGCTGAAGTTTTTCGCAGCCCAGGCCAATCACCATGACCTCGCCGCCAAAATTGGGGTTGAGGGAGATATTATGGATGGTGCGGATGGGTACCACAGCGGCCGGGGCGTTGATCGCCACGCCGCAGCCGTACAGGTGGTTCAGACCCACCACGCCGTCGACGTTCGGGTATTTCGGCAGCAGATCGCGTTCGATGATTTTCACCACGTAATCCACCACACCCGCCACGCAATGCACGCTGGTGGTAATGCCGAGCAGGTTTTTGGTGCCAACGCTGCCATCTTTGTTGCGATAACCTTCGAAGGTATAGCCTTCCAGCGGCGGCAGCGGTTCCGGTACGCGCGTTGCCAGCGGCAGAGTATTCAGCGGCGGGGCTTTCGGCAGCTCAACGAGTGACTCCTCAATCCAGCTGCCCTGCGGAATCGCCCGCACGGCGTAGCCGATGACCTCCCCGTAACGGACGATTTCGCCGTGGGCAGGGATATCGACCAGCGCGACTTTATGGCCCTGGGGAATATGTTCGATGAGTTCAAGGCCATCGGGGAAGCGTGTTCCTGCTCTCAGGCCATTGTCGTTAACAATAATCGCCACGTTATCCGTGTCGTGTACCTTAATATAGAACGCCGTCGGCGACTTTTGTCGAATTTCGATGTCGGCCATTGCTCATTATTCTCCAGTAAAACTTTAGATATTAAATGCAGTTAAGAGAGTGTTTATTTTCTTATTGTCAGAAATAAAGACGCTGCCTTCTTGAATAAAGAATGTCAGGAGTCGAAAGATAAAAATGTGACTGAGATCACTCCGCGAAACCTGCATCCGCGCCAGCTGGCAGGCAATGCGTAAATCTGTGCATCAGCGCCCATGCGATTGTGCATATGCTCAAAATAATGTTCATGAAGGCGGTGATAATTGAGCGATGCGACAATGTGCGGGGGCGAACGGATGTTTATACTTAATCACGATTTCATTGCATCTGGTTAATTAACGGATATTGCCTGCTATCGATAAATAATCAGTAAAGACTTTTCCAAAATAATAAAAATACCAAGATCGATGTGCCTGAGGAAATAAACATGTCACTGGAAACAGCTGTAGAAACGAAAAAGGGTATTCATACCCGCCATTTAATATTACTGATTATATTTATTGTGACGGCAGTGAACTACGCTGACCGCGCCACGCTGTCGATTGCCGGGACAGAAGTGGCAAAAGAGCTGCAGCTCAGCGCCGTATCCATGGGGTACATCTTCTCAGCGTTTGGCTGGGCGTATCTGCTGATGCAAATCCCCGGCGGCTGGCTGCTGGACAAATTTGGCTCGAAAAAAGTCTACACCTATAGCCTGTTTTTCTGGTCGCTGTTTACCTTCCTGCAGGGCTTTGTCGATCTCTTCCCGCTGGCGTGGGCCGGTATCTCCATGTTCTGTATGCGCTTTATGCTCGGTTTCTCCGAAGCACCGTCGTTCCCGGCTAACGCCCGTATTGTGGCGGCCTGGTTCCCGACCAAAGAGCGCGGCACCGCCTCGGCGATTTTTAACTCCGCGCAGTATTTCTCGCTGGCACTTTTCTCTCCGCTGCTCGGCTGGCTGACCTTCGCGTGGGGCTGGGAACATGTCTTCACCGTGATGGGTGTCATTGGTTTCATCCTGACGGCGATGTGGGTGAAGTTCATTCATAACCCCACCGATCACCCGCGTATGTCTGCCGAGGAGCTGAAGTTTATCTCTGACGGTGGCGCAGTGGTCGATATGGATCATAAAAAGCCGGGCGATAAAGCGGCGAGTGGTCCAAAGCTGCATTACATCAAACAGTTATTGACCAACCGCATGATGCTGGGCGTATTTTTTGGTCAATACTTTATCAACACCATTACCTGGTTCTTCCTCACCTGGTTCCCGATTTATCTGGTGCAGGAAAAAGGAATGTCGATTCTGAAAGTCGGCATCGTGGCCTCCATCCCGGCGCTGTGTGGTTTTGCGGGCGGCGTGCTGGGCGGTGTGTTCTCGGATCATCTGATTAAAACCGGCAAGTCGATCACCCTGGCGCGTAAGTTGCCGATTGTGCTCGGTATGCTGCTGGCGTCCTCCATTATCCTGTGCAACTACACCAATAACACGGTGCTGGTCGTCGCGCTGATGGCGCTGGCGTTCTTCGGAAAAGGCTTTGGTGCGCTGGGCTGGCCGGTGATTTCCGATACCGCGCCAAAAGAGATTGTGGGCCTGTGTGGTGGCGTGTTCAACGTCTTCGGTAACGTGGCGTCGATTGTCACCCCGCTGGTGATTGGTTATCTGGTGAGTGAACTGCATTCATTCAATGCGGCGCTGGTCTTCGTTGGCTGCTCTGCGCTGATGGCGATGTTCTGCTACCTGTTCGTAGTGGGTGACATCAAGCGTATGGAATTGCAGAAATAAGCGCCTCTACATCACGAATCATTGAAGGTAAAAGCGATGAGTAACGATATTTTCCCGAACAAGTTTAAAGCGGCCCTGGCGGCGAAAGAGATTCAGATTGGCTGCTGGTCTGCGCTGGCAAGCCCAATCAGCACCGAGGTTTTGGGTCTGGCTGGTTTTGACTGGCTGGTGCTCGACGGTGAACATGCGCCGAACGATATCAGCACCTTTATTCCACAGCTGATGGCGCTGAAGGGCAGCCACAGCGCGCCGGTGGTGCGTGTACCGACCAACGAACCGGTGATTATTAAGCGCCTGCTGGATATCGGCTTCTATAACTTCCTGATCCCGTTTGTGGAAAATGTGGAAGAGGCGGTGCAGGCCGTGGCGTCGACCCGCTATCCGCCGGAAGGCATTCGCGGAGTGTCCGTTTCCCATCGCGCCAACATGTTTGGCACCGTGCCGGACTACTTTGCGCAGTCCAACAAGAACATCACCATTCTGGTTCAGATTGAGAGCCAGCATGGCGTGGACAATGTGGATGCCATCGCTGCCACCGACGGCGTGGACGGCATCTTTGTCGGCCCAAGCGATCTGGCTGCGGCGTTGGGCCACCTCGGCAATGCCAACCACCCGGACGTGCAACGCGCCATTCAGCACATTTTCGCTCGAGCCAAAGCACACAACAAACCGTGCGGCATTCTTGCGCCGGTCGAGGCCGATGCCCGCCGCTATCTGGAGTGGGGCGCCACCTTTGTGGCCGTCGGCAGCGACCTCGGCGTCTTCCGCTCTGCAACGCAGAAATTAGCGGATTCCTTTAAAAAATAACCACCATCGACACGTGAGAGAGAGAACGTTATGACAATGAAAGTTGGTTTTATTGGCCTGGGTATCATGGGTAAACCAATGAGTAAAAACCTCATCAAAGCAGGTTACTCGTTGGTGGTTTCTGACCGTAATCCAGAAGTCATTGCGGAGCTGATTGCCGCCGGTGCCGAAACGGCGCTTACGGCAAAAGCGATTGCCGAGCAGTGCGATGTGGTTATCACCATGCTGCCGAACTCACCCCATGTGCAGGAAGTGGCGCTGGGTGAAAACGGCCTGATCGAAGGCGCGAAGCCGGGCCTGGTACTGATCGACATGAGCTCTATCGCCCCGCTGGCGAGCCGCGAAATCAGCGAAGCGCTGAAAGCGAAAGGCGTGGACATGCTGGACGCGCCGGTGAGCGGCGGCGAGCCAAAAGCCATCGACGGCACCCTGTCGGTGATGGTGGGCGGTGATAAAGCGATTTTCGACAAATATTACGATCTGATGAAAGCGATGGCCGGTTCCGTTGTACATACGGGTGAAATCGGTGCAGGTAACGTCACCAAGCTGGCGAACCAGGTGATCGTCGCGCTGAACATTGCCGCGATGTCTGAAGCGCTGACGCTGGCGACCAAAGCGGGCGTGAACCCGGATCTGGTGTATCAGGCCATTCGCGGCGGTCTGGCGGGCAGTACCGTGCTGGATGCTAAAGCGCCGATGGTGATGGATCGCAACTTCAAGCCGGGCTTCCGCATTGATCTGCACATTAAAGATCTGGCTAACGCGCTGGACACCTCCCATGGCGTCGGCGCACAGCTGCCGCTGACCGCAGCGGTAATGGAGATGATGCAGGCCCTGCGCGCCGATGGTCTGGGAACGGCGGACCATAGCGCCATTGCCTGCTACTACGAAAAACTGGCGAAAGTGGAAGTCACTCGCTAATGACGTTCTGCCCGGATAGCGCACAGCGATCCGGGCCTACCCTGTAGGCCGGATAAGTGAAACGCCATCCGGCGTTGTGCAGTAACAGGCTACAACTATGAAAATCGTAATCGCCCCTGACTCTTATAAAGAAAGCCTTTCTGCCTCCGAGGTAGCTCAGGCGATAGAAAAAGGTTTTCGGGAAATTTTTCCTGATGCTCAGTATGTGTCTGTGCCGGTCGCTGATGGCGGAGAAGGCACGGTCGAAGCGATGATTGCCGCCACCCAGGGCACTGAGCAACACGCCATTGTCACGGGTCCGCTGGGCGAAAAAGTGAATGCCTGCTGGGGAATCTCCGGCGATGGCGCAACGGCGATTATCGAAATGGCCGCAGCCAGCGGCCTGGCGCTGGTGCCACTGGCGCAGCGTAACCCGCTGATTACCACCTCTCGCGGCACGGGTGAACTGATTCTGAATGCGCTGGATAAAGGCGCGCGCAACATTATTATCGGCATTGGCGGCAGCGCCACCAACGACGGAGGTGCCGGTATGGTGCAGGCTCTGGGCGCGAAGCTGTGTGATGCCAACGGCACGGAGATTGGCTACGGCGGCGGCAACCTGATGGCGCTGAACAGTATCGACATTTCCGGTCTGGACCCGCGCTTAAAAGGCTGCACGATTCGCGTGGCCTGTGACGTCACCAATCCGCTGATCGGCGAGAAGGGCGCATCACGCATTTTTGGTCCGCAAAAAGGGGCCGATGAGGCGAAGATCGTCGAACTCGATCGCAATCTCAGCCATTTTGCTGACGTGATTAAGAAATCCCTGTCAATTGACGTTAAAAACGTCCCAGGCTCCGGCGCGGCAGGGGGGATGGGCGCGGCGCTGATGGCGTTTCTCGGCGCGGAGTTGCGCAGTGGGATTGAGATTGTCACCCAGGCGCTGAACCTCGAAGAACATATCCACGACTGCACCCTGGTGCTCACCGGCGAAGGGCGGCTCGACAGCCAGAGTATTCACGGCAAAGTACCGGTTGGCGTGGCGAACGTCGCCAAAAAATACCATAAACCAGTAATCGGCATTGCAGGCTGTTTGACCAGCGACGTCGGTGTGGTACATCAGTACGGTATCGATGCGGTGTTCAGCGTGCTGAACAGCATTGGCTCGCTGGAAGAGGCCTTCCGTGGGGCGTTTGACAACATTTATCGCTCGTCACGCAACATCGCAGCGACTTTGCAGGTGGGGATGCGTACGCAAGGGTGACAGCGGCGCCTAAACCCTCTATACTTCGCGCCGAAGCTGACCAGACAGTCGCCGCTTCGTCGTCGTCCCCTTTCGGGGGGAGACGGGCGGAGGGGAGGAAAGTCCGGGCTCCATAGGGCAGGGTGCCAGGTAACGCCTGGGGGGGAAACCCACGACCAGTGCAACAGAGAGCAAACCGCCGATGGCCCGCGCAAGCGGGATCAGGTAAGGGTGAAAGGGTGCGGTAAGAGCGCACCGCGCGGCTGGCAACAGTCCGTGGCACGGTAAACTCCACCCGGAGCAAGGCCAAATAGGGGTTCACAAGGTACGGCCCGTACTGAACCCGGGTAGGCTGCTTGAGCCAGTGAGCGATTGCTGGCCTAGATGAATGACTGTCCACGACAGAACCCGGCTTATCGGTCAGCTTCAACTATTAAGAAAACCCCGCTTCGGCGGGGTTTTTGCTTTTTGCTCCTCACCATCGCCTTCGTGAAACCGAACGAATTCCCATTTTTGCGACAATAAGCACATTTCACTGCTTTTGAGCGGAATGATGTTTTTTTACCGAGATTAGAGATCGCATTCACAAAATTACGCGCTAAAAAATCGCCATTTTGCAGTGTTGACTTGATGTTGCTGTTGTTGCTGAAATGTGTCTTCTTTATGGCGTATAAATTAATGAAATCTTTCCTTTCAATACATTTGCCCTGTGAATGTGTGATGCCCTCGACGCTTTTTCCCCTGCGGGAAAATATTTATTAACTTATTTGATAATATACAAAAATGTTTAAAGCAAATAACGTCTATTTATTCGCCTTTAATTGCCTGAAATATCACCTTTATTCTCTCTGGTTTATTGCCATAAATAGATCGTGGTTATCGCCATAAAATTAATTTATCTCCCTGAGATTTATTGATCAATATCAGACGTTTTATTGATAAGGTAAATGATAAAGTTATGATTTATATGAGTTAATTGGTGTTTTTGTGAGGGTGCAATTGGTATGAAAAAGTAATCTGTGAGTAACAGCACATACCCTCGTCATCAATAATGGGTAGAATCCTGCCACGGATAAGGAAATAAGAGCAGAATATGATGAGCACTATTATTCTACCGAAAACACAACATTTAGTTGTATTTCAGGAAGTCATTAAAAGTGGATCTATTGGTTCTGCCGCCCGTCAACTTGGCCTGACTCAACCCGCCGTCAGCAAAATCATTAACGATATCGAATCCTACTTTGGTGTCGAACTGATTGTGCGCAAGAACACCGGCGTGAAGCTGACCAGCGCAGGGCAAACGTTGCTCGCGTACTCCGAGTCCATCACCCGCGAAATGAAGAATATGGTCAGTGAGATGAACAACCTGAGCTTCAGCACCGTCATCGACGTTTCGTTCGGCTATCCGTCGCTGATCGGTTTTACGTTCCTCTCCAGCATGATCAAAAAATTCAAAGAAGTGTTCCCGAAAGCGCGAGTCTCGATGTTTGAAGCACAGCTCTCCTCGTTCCTGCCTGCCATCCGCGATGGGCGACTGGATTTTGCCATCGGCACCCTGAGCGATGAAATGCTGTTGCAGGATCTACACGTTGAGCCGCTGTTTGAATCGGAATTTGTGCTGGTGGCCAGTAAAACGCGAACGTGCACCGGAACGACGACACTGGCATCGCTCACCAACGAGCAGTGGGTGATGCCGCAAACCGATATGGGCTACTACAAAGAATTATTAACCACTCTCCAGAACAATCACATCAGCATCGAAAACATCGTCCAGACTGATTCCGTCGTCACCATCTATAACCTGGTTCTCAACGCCGATTATCTCACCGTGATCCCGAGAGACATGATTACGCCATTCGGTTCCGACCAGTTTGTCGTACTGCCCGTGGAAGATGAATTACCCATTGCACGTTATGCCGCCGTCTGGTCAAAAAATTATCGTATTAAAAAATCCGCTTCGGTATTAGTGGAGTTGGCGAAGCAATATTCCGCGCAAAATAGTGAAAGGCGAAAACAGCTCACCATAACTGAACAGTGAATTGAGACGTACCATTTTAAAACACCCGGTGAGGGAATTCCCTCGCTGACACCCAGACTTTGCTTACAGAATATGAATTATTATAAAGAGGATTATATGCACATTACTTACGATCTTCCGGTAACGATTGAAGAAATACAAGATGCCCGCAAACGACTGGCTGGTAAAATTTATAAAACCGGCATGCCGCGTTCTAATTATCTAAGCGAGCGCTGCAAAGGCGAAATTTTCCTGAAGTTTGAAAATATGCAGCGCACCGGTTCGTTTAAAATTCGCGGTGCTTTTAACAAATTAAGCTCCTTAACCGAAGCAGAACGTCGCAAAGGTGTGGTGGCGTGTTCCGCCGGTAACCATGCTCAGGGTGTGTCGCTCTCCTGCGCCATGCTCGGTATTGACGGCAAAGTTGTCATGCCGATGGGCGCGCCAAAATCGAAAGTGGCCGCCACGCGTGATTACTCCGCTGAAGTGGTACTGCACGGTGAGAATTTTAACGACACCATCGCCAAAGTCAGCGAAATCGTCGAGCAGGAAGGGCGCATCTTTATTCCGCCGTATGACGACGTAAAAGTCATTGCCGGACAGGGCACCATTGGTCTTGAAATTCTCGAAGACTTATATGATGTCGATAACGTGATTGTCCCTATCGGCGGCGGCGGATTAATCGCCGGGATCGCCACGGCCATTAAATCCATCAATCCGACCATTAATATTATCGGCGTGCAGTCTGAAAACGTGCACGGTATGGCGGCGTCTTACTACGCCGGGGAAATTATGAATCACCGTACCACCGGCACATTAGCCGACGGCTGCGATGTTTCTCGTCCAGGTAATTTAACCTTCGAAATTGTTCGTGAATTAGTCGACGACATCGTGTTGGTAAGCGAAGACGATATTCGTAACAGCATGGTCGCGCTGATCCAACGAAATAAAGTGGTGACAGAAGGGGCTGGCGCGCTGGCAACGGCTGCATTATTAAGCGGAAAACTGGATCATTATATTCAGGGGCGCAAAACGGTTAGTATTATTTCCGGCGGCAATATCGACCTTTCCCGCGTTTCCCAAATTACCGGCCTCGTTGATGCATAAATAAGGATAAATTATGAGCAACTCTGAAACTATCATTGCCAGTCAGACAAAAACGTCTTCCTGGCGAAAATCAGATACCACCTGGACACTGGGGCTGTTCGGTACGGCAATCGGCGCGGGCGTGCTGTTCTTCCCGATTCGCGCGGGCTTTGGCGGGCTGATACCGATTCTGCTGATGCTGCTGCTGGCCTATCCTATTGCCTTCTATTGCCACCGCGCGCTGGCGCGTCTGTGTCTGTCCGGCAGCAATCCGTCCGGCAACATTACCGAGACGGTGGAAGAGCATTTTGGTAAGACTGGCGGGGTGGTGATCACCTTCCTCTACTTCTTTGCGATTTGCCCGCTGCTGTGGATTTACGGCGTCACCATTACAAACACCTTTATGACCTTCTGGGAAAACCAGCTCCAGCTTCCCGCACTGAACCGTGGCTTTGTGGCCCTGTTCCTGCTGCTGCTGATGGCATTCGTTATCTGGTTTGGTAAAGACCTGATGGTGAAAGTGATGAGCTTCCTGGTCTTCCCGTTCATCGCCAGCCTGGTGCTGATCTCCCTGTCCCTGATCCCTTACTGGAACTCGGCGGTTATTGACCAGGTTAACCTGAGCGACATCTCCTTCACCGGGCACGATGGCATTCTGGTCACCGTCTGGCTGGGGATTTCCATCATGGTCTTCTCCTTCAACTTCTCGCCAATTGTCTCCTCATTCGTGGTGTCGAAACGTGAAGAGTACGAAGGCGAATTCGGTAAAGAGTTCACCGAGCAGAAATGTTCCAAAATCATCGGTCGCGCCAGCATGCTGATGGTGGCGGTGGTGATGTTCTTCGCCTTTAGCTGCCTGTTTACACTCTCTCCGCAGAACATGGCGGAAGCCAAAGCGCAGAACATACCGGTGCTTTCTTACCTGGCCAACCACTTTGCTTCGCTCTCCGGGACCAAATCGACCTTCGCCACCGTGCTGGAGTACGGCGCGTCGATCATCGCCCTGGTTGCCATTTTCAAATCCTTCTTCGGCCACTACTTGGGCACGCTGGAAGGGCTGAACGGTCTGGTCCTGAAGTTTGGCTACAAAGGCGATAAGAAGAAAGTTTCCGTCGGCAAACTGAACACCATCAGCATGATCTTCATCATGGGCTCCACCTGGGTCGTGGCGTACGCCAACCCGAACATTCTGGACCTGATTGAAGCGATGGGTGCGCCGATTATCGCCTCTCTGCTGTGCCTGCTGCCGATGTATGCCATCCGCAAAACGCCAGCGCTGCGAAATACAAAGGCAGAACCGAGAACATCTTTGTGACGGCGATTGGCCTGCTGACCATTCTGAATATCGTATACAAACTTTTCTGATTCAAAGCTCAGGATGAGCGGAGTGAAGACATGAATGAATTTCCGGTTGTATTGGTCATTAACTGTGGATCGTCATCTGTGAAGTTTTCGGTGCTGGACGCAGCGAGCTGTGACGCGCTGATGACCGGCATTGCAGATGGCGTGAACACTGAAAGTGCCTTTATATCCGTGAACGGGAGCGAGCCAGTCACCCTGGCTCGCAAGGACTACGAAGGGGCGCTGGCTGCCATCGCCCTGGAGCTGGAAAAGCGCGATTTGATGAGCAGCGTGGCCTTAATTGGCCACCGCATCGCTCACGGTGGCAGCCTGTTCAGCGAGTCCACCCTGATCACCGATAAGGTCATCGATCAGATTCGTCAGGTTTCGCCTCTGGCCCCGCTGCACAACTACGCCAATCTCAGCGGTGTGGAAGCGGCTCAGCAGCTGTTCCCCGGCGTGCAGCAGGTCGCGGTGTTTGATACCAGCTTCCACCAGACGCTCGCGCCTCAGGCCTATCTTTACGGCCTGCCGTATCGCTTCTTCGAAGAGCTGGGCGTGCGCCGCTACGGGTTCCACGGCACATCGCATCGCTATGTTTCGCAACAGGCGTATTCGCTGCTGAATATTGCCGAAGCCGATAGCGGACTGGTGATTGCACACCTGGGCAACGGGGCGTCGATTTGCGCGGTCCGTAACGGGCGCAGCGTGGATACCTCCATGGGCATGACGCCGCTGGAAGGGCTGGTGATGGGGACGCGCTGCGGCGACGTCGATTTTGGCGCGATGGCATGGATTGCACAGCAAACCGGGCAAACGCTGGAGGATCTTGAGCGCGTGGTGAATAAAGAGTCAGGATTGCTGGGGCTTTCCGGCCTCTCGTCTGATTTACGCACGCTGGAAAAAGCCTGGCACGAGGGTCACGAGCGCGCCCGCCTCGCGATTGAGACTTTTGTTCATCGCATCGCTCGCCATATCGCCGGTCACGCCGCCTCCCTGCACCGTCTGGACGGCGTGGTCTTTACGGGAGGAATTGGTGAAAACTCCAGACTGATACGCCAGCTGGTGGCCGATCGCCTGAAGGTTTTCGGTATCGATCTGGATGAGCAGCAAAATGCCCTGCCTGGTAGCGAGGGTGAACGCATCATCTCCGCCGACACCTCCCGCGTGCCGTGCGCCGTGATCCCAACCAACGAAGAAAAAATGATCGCACTGGATGCCCTCCGTCTTGGAAAGGTCCGTCTGGCTGCGGAAATCGCCTGACACAGAGAGAAACTCATGAAGGTAAATATCGATATTCGTGTCGCTCCCTACAGCGACGCGTGGGCCGGCTTTTGCGGAAATGACTGGCAGGAAAGCATTAATGTGCGGGATTTCATCCAGCAAAACTACACCCCGTACGAGGGCGATGAGCACTTTTTAGCGCCTGCCACGCCAGCCACCACAGCGCTGTGGCAGAAGGTAATGGAGGGGATTCGTCAGGAGAACGCCACCCACGCTCCCGTTGATTTCGACACCAACGTCGCGACCACCATTACCGCTCACGGGCCGGGCTATATTGAGAAAGAGCTGGAAACGATCGTCGGCCTGCAAACGGATCGTCCGCTGAAACGCGCCCTGCATCCGTATGGCGGGATCAACATGATCCGCAGCTCGTTTGAAGCCTACGGACGCGAGATGGACCCGCAGTTCGAGTATCTGTTCACCCATCTGCGTAAAACCCATAACCAGGGCGTGTTCGACGTCTATTCGCCGGAGATGATGCGTTGCCGTAAATCCGGCGTGCTCACCGGTCTGCCGGATGGATACGGGCGCGGACGTATTATTGGCGACTATCGCCGCGTGGCGCTGTACGGCATCAGCTATCTGGTGCGCGAACGTGAACTGCAGTTTGCCGATCTGCAGCCGAAAATGGAGCGCGGTGAAGGGCTGGAGGCGACCATTCGCCTGCGCGAGGAGTTGTCTGAGCACCGCCGCGCACTGCTGCAAATCCAGGAGATGGCGGCGAAGTACGGGTGTGATATCTCACGTCCAGCCATGAACGCTCAGGAAGCGGTGCAGTGGCTCTACTTTGCCTATCTGGCGGCGGTAAAATCGCAGAACGGCGGGGCGATGTCCCTGGGCCGCACTGCGACCTTCCTTGATATCTATATCGAACGTGACATGAAGGCCGGGCGCCTGAATGAGCAACAGGCTCAGGAGCTGATCGACCATTTCATCATGAAGATCCGCATGGTGCGCTTCCTGCGTACCCCGGAATTCGACACCCTCTTCTCGGGCGATCCGATCTGGGCCACGGAAGTGATCGGCGGGATGGGGCTGGATGGGCGTACGCTGGTCAGCAAATCCTCGTTCCGCTATCTGCACACGCTCAATACCATGGGGCCTGCTCCGGAGCCAAACCTGACAATTCTGTGGTCAGAACAGCTGCCGATTGCCTTCAAAAAATATGCCGCGCAGATGTCGATCGCCACCTCCTCGTTGCAGTACGAAAACGACGATCTGATGCGCGCCGATTTCGACAGTGATGACTACGCCATTGCCTGTTGCGTCAGCCCGATGGTGATTGGTAAGCAGATGCAGTTCTTTGGTGCGCGTGCCAACCTCGCCAAAACGCTGCTGTATGCAATCAACGGCGGGGTGGATGAGAAACTGAAAATCCAGGTCGGACCTAAAACCGAGCCGCTGCTGGATGACGTGCTGGATTACGACACCGTGATGGCGAGCCTTGACCACTTTATGGACTGGCTGGCGGTGCAGTACATCAGCGCCCTGAACCTTATCCACTTTATGCACGACAAATACAGCTATGAAGCTTCCCTGATGGCCCTGCACGACCGCGACGTGCATCGTACGATGGCCTGCGGGATCGCGGGCCTGTCGGTGGCAGCGGATTCCCTGGCGGCGATCAAGTACGCGACGGTGAAACCGGTGCGCGACCATACGGGCCTGGCCGTCGACTTCGTGATTGAAGGGGAGTATCCGCAGTACGGTAACAACGACGATCGTGTGGACAGCATCGCCTGCGATTTGGTTGAGCGTTTTATGAAGAAAATCCAGGCGCTGCCAACCTACCGCAACGCCGTGCCGACCCAGTCGATTCTGACCATTACCTCAAACGTGGTGTACGGCCAGAAAACGGGTAACACCCCGGACGGGCGTCGCGGCGGCACACCGTTTGCGCCGGGCGCGAACCCGATGCACGGACGCGATCGCAAAGGGGCGGTAGCGTCGTTAACGTCTGTTGCGAAATTGCCGTTCACCTACGCCAAGGACGGGATCTCTTACACCTTCTCGATTGTGCCGCAGGCGCTGGGCAAAGACGAAGGGGTACGTAAAACCAACCTTGTCGGCCTGCTGGACGGGTATTTCCACCACGAGGCGGCAATCGAAGGCGGGCAGCATCTGAACGTCAACGTCATGAACCGGGAAATGCTGATGGATGCCATTGAACACCCGGAGAATTATCCGAATCTGACGATCCGCGTTTCGGGCTATGCGGTGCGCTTTAACGCTCTGACGCGCGAGCAGCAGCAGGACGTTATTTCACGAACCTTTACCCAGGCCATTTAAGCCAACACCACTGACCACGCCCCCTTCGCTGAAGGGGGCTTTTTTTTGCCCGCTGCACATACAAATTTGTTTATATAATTGATCACACATCTTCATCCGGTCTTGAAAAACAATGCACCTGCTTTTCCCTCTCCCAATTTAAGGACAGTAAGATGATGAAAATGACCCGTATCGCTCTGCTCGCGCTTTCACTGGCGGGTGGTAGTTTTGCAGCGCAGGCGGCAAACGTTGAAGCCGCACCGTCCCCCTCACAAGATCCCCTTGTTCAGCATCTTAAGCTCAGCAACGATCAGGTGAAGAAAATTGAAGATCTGCATCAGAAACTGGAAGATAACGTCAGCAAAATCCCGATGACCGGCGTAAAAGATGGCGCGCTGGTGGATATGTTCCAGGCAGGAAAATGGGATGAAAGCGTGGTGAAAAACCAGCTCGCGGCCTTCAGCAAGGTGGAAGAGCAGGCGCGTTATTACCGCGTGAAATACTACTTCGATGTCAGCCAGGTGCTCACGCCGGAACAGCGTAAGCAGATCAAAACGGATATGGCGAACGCGCTGAGCGAATAATTCGATGCCCGCGTTTGTCGCGGGCGTTTATGAGAAAGGTGATGGTTTATTCTTTTGGACTGATTAAAAGAGCGTATTAATTCACCAGGATAACGCAAAAGAAATAACCAATATCACACCGGCAAATCAATCAGCAGCGCGCGCAGGGGAGTGTCGGCGACCAGCGTGATGTTCGTTTCATCGCGGATAAACGCGCCATCGCCGCAGGTGAGCGCTTCTTTCTCTTCCGTGTGCGTCAGAGCATGCACCGTGCCGTGGATGGATTGCAGGTAGGCACGCGGCCCGTGGAGCTGGAAGCTCGCCTGTTCACCTTTTTTCAGCTCGATATGGTGCAGCCACACCTGCTGGCGCAGTTGCAGACTGCCCTGACTGCCATCCGGGGACGCAATCAGCTGCTGCTTGTCGCCGCTCAGGTTGAGCTTTTGCACCAGCGGATTTTCCCGCTCCGGACAGGCGTCCAGCCACAGTTGCATACGCGTCAGCGTCTTGTCTTTGCTGAGATTATGTTCGCTGTAGCTAATGCTTGGCTGCGTTGATATCAGCAACGCTTCGCCCGCCTTCGCCTGGACATGGTTGCCCTCGCTATCGCGATATTCTGCTTCACCTTCCAGTATCAGATTCAGGATATCCACTTTCGGGTACGTGCGTGGCTGGAAGGAAGCGCCCGGTGCGAGAACTTCCTGATTCAGCACGCGCAGTGAGGCGTAACCGAGCAGTTTTGGGTCAAAGTAGTGTCCAAAGGAAAAGGTGTAGCGGGCCTGCAGCCAACCAAAATCGGCTTGTCCGCACTGTTTTGCTGTTCTTGTCGTAATCATAAAACTGACCTCTCTTTACACTAAAACAATGGTAAAGGTATGGACGCTTCATTGTTAGCCAGATATTCTGCCCGGTATGTTCAAATTTCCTGAATGAGAACGAGATGGCAAAAGAGAGAGCATTGACGCTTGAGGCGCTACGCGTCATGGACGCGATAGACCGGCGTGGCAGCTTTGCCGCTGCGGCAGACGAGCTGGGGCGGGTTCCGTCGGCCCTGAGTTACACCATGCAAAAGCTGGAAGAAGAGCTGGATGTAGTGCTTTTCGACCGCTCCGGTCACCGAACAAAATTCACCAATGTCGGGCGTATGCTGCTGGAGCGCGGACGCGTTCTGCTGGAGGCGGCCGACAAACTGACCACCGACGCCGAAGCGCTGGCACGCGGCTGGGAAACGCACCTGACGCTGGTCACTGAGGCGCTGGTGCCGACATCGGCCCTGTTCCCGCTGGTCGAGCGCCTGGCCGCCAAAGCCAATACGCAGCTCTCTGTCATTACCGAAGTGCTGGCGGGCGCGTGGGAGCGGCTGGAGACGGGCAGGGCGGACATTGTGATCGCCCCCGATATGCACTTTCGCTCCTCGTCTGAAATAAACTCCCGCAAACTCTACAGCGTGATGAACGTGTATGTGGCTGCACCGGATCACCCGATTCATCAGGAGCCGGAGCCACTATCCGAAGTGACGCGTGTGAAATATCGCGGCGTGGCGGTGGCGGATACCGCACGTGAACGCCCTGTGCTCACGGTGCAGCTGCTGGATAAACAGCCGCGTCTAACGGTGACCTCTCTGGAAGACAAGCGCCAGGCGCTGTTAGCGGGCCTCGGGGTGGCGACAATGCCTTATCCGTTTGTGGAAAAAGATATCGCCGAAGGGCGCTTGCGCGTGGTCAGCCCGGAATACACCAACGAGGTGGATATCATCATGGCATGGCGCCGTGACAGCATGGGCGAGGCCAAGTCCTGGTGCTTACGCGAAATCCCAAAACTGTTCGCGCATAATAAGTAGTGAATCGTGCAGGCCCGGATCGCGATGCGTCACCGGGCAATGCTCACGGCTGTAATTTTGGATCTGGCCCAAAGCGGTTTTCGCCCGCTGTACCGGCCTGGCAGTTAAAGGCCAGAATGATCAGCCAGCCAACGATCGGGATCAAAATCAGCAGCAGCCACCACGCCGAACGATCCGTGTCGTGTAGCCTGCGGAACAGTACCGCCAGCGACGGCAAAAAGACCAGGAGTGCGTAGATTGTGGTGAGAATGCCTTCGCCACCTGCGCGGTCCCACCCCAGAATTTTATCAACGATACCCAGCACCAGGGTGAGGATGAAGTTCACTAGAACGAACATCCAGTACTCTTTGCGACGAGCACGACCACTAAACCCAACGTAATTTCTCAGTACTTTTAGATACCAGTCCATTTGTATGCCTCGATATTCAGACAATCTCTTGTTTTTTAAGCGATCGAGGTAAGGATAGTCGCAGATAGTGAAATAAAAAAGGGCATCCATGGATGCCCTTAAAATTTAGCGAAAACGTGTATCGCGGCCGTGCGGTTCGTCCAGATCCTGCCACGGCCCGATGGAGATAATCCCCGTCGGGTTAATCGTTTTGTGGCTGCGATAGTAGTGGGTGCGGATGTGGTTAAAATCGACGGTTTCCGCGATGCCATCCATCTGGTAAATGTCCCGCAGAAAACCATACAGATTCAGATAGTCGCTGATGCGGTGTTTGTCGCATTTGAAGTGGGTGACGTACACCGGATCGAAACGCACCAGCGTGGTCCACAGGCGAATGTCGGCTTCTGTCAGGCGGTCGCCCGTCAGATAGCGATGCTGACCGAGAATTTGTTCCAGACGCGCCAGGGATTCAAACACCTTGCTGACCGCTTCGTCGTAGGCTTCCTGGCTGGTCGCGAAACCGGCCTTATAGACGCCGTTATTGACGTTGTCGTAGATCCAGCTGTTCAGTTCATCGATCTTATCGCGCAGCTCTGGCGGATAATAATCACCTGCCCGCGCACCGTGCGCATCAAACGCTGTATTAAACATGCGAATGATCTCGGCGGATTCATTGCTGACGATAGTCTGGTTTTTCTTATCCCACAAAACAGGGACAGTGACGCGTCCGGTGTAGTGCGGGTCTGCGCGCAGATAGAGCTGGTAGAGGAAATCGTGGTGGTAAAGGTCGTCGCCGGTGGCCGCCGGAAAATCCCTGTCGAAGGTCCAGCCGTTTTCCAGCATCAGTGGATTCACCACAGAAACCGGAATTAACGCGTCCAGTCCTTTGAGTTTGCGCACGATAAGCGTTCTGTGCGCCCACGGACAGGCGAGGGAAACATACAGATGATAGCGATCTTTCTCCGCCGCAAAGCCGCCTTCACCGCTAGGGCCGGGGGCGCCATCGGCGGTGAGCCAGTTACGGAAGGCCGAAACAGAGCGCTTGAAGCGTCCTCCAGTGGATTTGGTGTCATACCAGATATCCTGCCAGACGCCGTCGACTAATTGTCCCATTGATTCCTCCGTCTTTATTCCGTCTTCAAATAGCAAAAGCGAGGAGATATCTCCTCGCTTTTTTATTGAGTATAGCGTGCTTACCACTTCTTATTCAGAACACGGTCGATGCTGAATGCGCCAGGACCGGTGATAGCCAGCAGCAGGAAACCGCCTGCGATGGTCAGGTTTTTCATGAACATCAGGGAGTTCATGCCTTCCGCAAAGTTGCTGTGGAAGATGAACGCGGTCAGCAGGGTGAAGCCTGCGGTGAACAGCGCCGTGGTACGCGTCAGGAAGCCGAACAGAACCGCCAGCCCGCCGCCAAACTCAAGCAGAATGGTCAGTGGCAACAGGAACCCTGGGACGCCCATGGCTTCCATGTACTGTTGCGTACCGGCATAACCGGTGATTTTGCCCCAGCCCGCAGTGATAAACAGAATTGGCATCAGAATGCGTGCAACCAGTAAACCAACATCTTCTAATTTTTTCATTTTACTCTCCAGAAAACCACTTACGCGGCTGACGATTTTTTGTGTGCAAATCCGGGTAGATACCGCGTGCTTGCTGTCGATGGAGAGGATAATAAACGTGACGAATGACAATTGTTAGCAAGGAAAACTGTCAATCTTCTTCAAAGATATTGAGTGAGAGTTGCGAATGAAGGGAAGAGGGGAAATAGAAGCCGGGTAAGACGGAATCGCCACCCGGCATAAAGAGCAGTGGTGTCAGGAACGTAACTGCTGCTGACGTAGCGTTGATTTGACCAGACGCCATGCACTCCAGGCGCCAAAGCCACGTCTGGCCCAGCGGACCAGCATACTGGGGTGACGAACGGACCAGACGGCCATCACGCTACTGCCTACCAGCACCCAGGAGCGCAAGCTCAGCAACGTGTTCCAGCCATGATCGTACGAACGGGTCACTTCCAGCCAGTCGCGACGACAGGCAGTCAGATCCAGCCGTTGCTGCTGGATCTGGCTTAGCAGATACGCTTTGCGCTTGCGACGCTCTGTTGTGCTACTCACGGCTTGTCATCCTCCAGCAGTGCGCGATCGTTGGCCAGCTCCTGACGGGTATGACGCAGCAGCGTAGAACTGCGCGCTTTATGCATCGTCCAGATCCCGCCAATCAGTGCGGCCACCAACAGCACAACCGTTGTGGCGATCATCGCGTTGAGGCGATACTGCGGATCGATCGCCCAGATGATTAACACCATCAGGCTCATCAGCCCAAATGCGGCGAAGAGCATGGTGAGCCCCAGCATCAGCAGCATCTGGAAGAGATTCGCTTTCTCCTCTTCCAGCTCCACCACTGCCAGTCGAACTCGCGTTTCGGCAATACCCACCAGCGTCGTCAAAATACGCTGGCCGATGCCGAGGACGTTTTTAGCCGGCCCTTGTGCGTGACGTGGATCGTCCATGATTAACGACGCGTCAGCAGAACGCCCAGAACCACGCCCACCGCGGCGCCGATACCTACGCCGGTCCATGGGTTATCGCGCACATACTCGTCAGCCTTCGCAGCGGCTTCACGAGTCTGTTTAGCCAGCGCATCACCGGTTTCACCCAGGCGATGACGGCTCTCTTTCAGCGCGCTTTCCGCTTTAGAGCGCAGCTTGCTCAGCTCTTCTTTGGATTTGTCCGTTGAAGAGTTCAGTACCTCTTCCAGGGTATCCGCCAGGGATTTCAACTCAGCGCGCAGATGTTCTGAAGTAGTATCTTTAGACATGATTTTCTCCTGTTGAGATTTCCGTTAACTCAATAATCGCGAGCTTCCAGGGCTTTCAGTTCTTCCTCGGCCTCTTTCAGCTTATCTTCACGCTTAGCAATCTTCTCCGCATCCCCTTTCTCTTTCGCTTCTTTCAGGTCTTGACGGCGTTCAGCAATCTCGTCCTTCTGTTCAGCGATTTTCTTTTGGTGATCGGCACGCAGCTTGCTATCCGAGCAGTTGGCTTTCACTTCGCTCAGCGCTTTTTTCAGACCGTCGATACGGTGCTGGTTGTTATGCTTTTCGGCATAACTGATTTCGCGCTGGATGTCCTTTTCTTTCTCCTGACAGAGAGTGTTCGCAAAGGACGCGGTGCTCAAAGACAAAAGGGCCAAAGCCAGAGTGATGCGGTATTTCATTGTAGAAACCTTCCATTGTGTTACGGCAGTCCGAAGAGTATGCCGCGTTTCCAGTGTCATGCGGAGAACATCTGAGGGGTGCTCCGCGTACTTAAGCATAGTAAGTAAACGGGGTTATCACCAAAGTGAGTGAAAAGATTCAGAATCCTGGTAATTATCCAAACCGGTGCGAGGTGTCTCGCAGGCGCGTTAACCACAATGCAGTCTGACTCTCATCGTCCTGCAGTGCAACGATATAACCCCGCGGCAGGGAGCGGTCGAGCACCTCTTTCGCGGCGGCGCTTTGAGCGCTGGAGTCAAACTTAATCAGCAAAACGTCGTCCTGCGGCGTAATGCTTTTAAAACGAATTCCGTTGGCATCAAGGTGGTGCCAGACAGAAAAACCGTCCGGCACACTGGCACCCTGGTTCATCGGGCGAATGGCCAGCGTCGATTCCTGATGCTGAACCGCCGTCCAGATAAGCACCATCGCGCTGAGGATCATCAGCGCGATCAGGGCGTAGGACAACCGGCGCAGGGAATGCGGCGAGATGACCATATTAATCCCTGGCCCCGTATTTTTTCTTCAGCAGCACGTATACCGAACCGAGCAGACCAAAGACCAGCAGCACCACCGGCAGCAGCATCAGGCAGGACATCAGCTGATCTTCATATTTCAGGAACACCGGCGTTTTGCCCAGCAGGTAGCCGAGGGTCGTCAGAATCAGCACCCACAGCAGGCCGCTCATCCAGTTGAAGAACTGGAAACGAGTGCTGCTCAGGCCAGAAAGCCCCGCGATGGTTGGCAACAGGGTACGGACGAAAGCGATGAAGCGCGCAATCAGCAGCGCGGAGAGGCCATGCTTGTGGAACAGATGGTGTGCGCGCTGGTGATAGTGGGCCGGAAGATGAGATAGCCAGTTCTGAACGATCCGCGTATTACCAAGCCAGCGTCCCTGAATGTAGCTCAGCCAGCAGCCAAGGCTGGCAGCGATAGTGAGCAGTAACACCGTCTGCGGAAATGCCATGGCCCCTTTAGCGCATAACACGCCGACCAGCACCAGAAGGCTATCACCCGGCAGAAAGGCGGCAGGAAGCAGTCCGTTCTCAAGGAACAGAATCATAAACAAGACGAAATAGAGCATGCCTATCATGGACGGATTGGCCAGGGTTTCGAAATCCTGAGCCCATAAGGCGTTCAGTAATTGGGTCAAAAGTTCCATTCAGTGTTCCTGGAAATCGGTTAACGTCTCGCCTGTTATTCGGGGTAAACAGCTCAGCGACATCGTTTATGATTTCATTATGGTCGCTCGCGGACACATTGTGGTGGCCAGAACTGATCCCTGTTTAATGGCTAGGTAAGCAAGCACTAACTAAAAAATGCAATTTGCATCCAATTGTAACAAAGCCCAACGTAATACGTCACAGATTTTGCGATCGGCCGGGGAAATGATTTTGGCCTATGGAGAGGAAGTGACGCGAGGGTATTTACACAGGCTGACACTATATATGTTTACTGACTCACAGCGAGCCGGAAGGCGCAACGGTGCGCCTGCCAGCGTTAAGGGGAACTATTTTGCCTGACTGGTTGCGGTATCGAGATGAACCACCGGATTATCGGCAAAAAGATAGCGGTCGGCGTTAAATTCAAAGTCGTCGCTGGTTTCGTTGAACAGCATCAGCTTGGTGTTTTCCAGATGCTGCCACATCGCCAGTTTCGCCGCATGCGGGTCTTTACGAATCAGCGCTTTAAGGATCTGATCGTGATCGTCGCACCAGTTGTCGACGGTACGGGAATCAATGTGATCGTGTAATTTCTTCCAGTACGGGTTGTGAACGCGCTGAGTCCACATTTTTTCGACGATTGCAGCGAGGGCGGTATTTTGCGTCGCCAGCGCCACCTGAACGTGGAATTGCAGGTCCCATTCGGAATCACGGAAACATTTTTCTTTGCGCGCTTGGTCCTGGATTTCCATCAGTTTCATGATGTCCTGCTTGGTCACCTGGGTCGCGGCAAATTCCGCAATGTTGCTTTCGATCAGCTGACGGGCCTGGAGCAGTTCAAACGGACCGTAGCTGGCGAACTCCAGACTTTCATCCGGCACCGGGGAGTGTTTTGGCAGATTGGAAATCACATGAATGCCGGAGCCTTTGCGCACCTCAACGTAGCCTTCTACCTCGAGCATGATGATCGCTTCACGCACCACGGTCCGGCTGACGCTCTTTTCATCAGCAATAAAGCGTTCGGCTGGCAGTTTATCACCGACGAGATAGACACCTTGCTCGATGCGATCTTTCAGCTCGGCAGCAAGTTGCTGATACAAACGACGTGATTCGGTGATTTCCATATGCGCTCCAGGCAGGGTACGGCAGATGATTTGTTATACCACTTTTGCGAGCCAGTCTCCAGATTTCCCCATGAAAAAGCCGCCCGGAGGCGGCTTTAGTTGATCTCAGATCAAACCCTAACTTTGTTCGGCGGGCCCACCCACCGAGCTATTGAGTAGCTCCTCGGCAGACTGGTTCTTCAGCACCGTCCAGATCACCACTGCACCCATCAGGTCGAAGATAGCCAGCACGGCGAACAGCGGGCTGAAGCCGATGGTGTCAGCCAGTGCACCGACCACCAGAGCAAACAGGGTGCTCGCAGTCCAGGCTGCCATGCCGGTCAGGCCGTTGGCGGTCGCCACTTCGTTACGTCCAAAGACGTCAGAAGAGAGGGTAATCAGTGCGCCAGACAGAGACTGGTGCGCAAAACCACCGATACACAGCAGGCCAATTGCCACGTATGGGCTGGTGAACAAGCCGATCATACCTGGGCCAATCATCAGCAGTGCGCCCATGGTCACCACCATTTTGCGGGACACGATCAGGTTCACGCCGAACCAACGCTGGAACAGCGGTGGCAGGTAGCCGCCGACGATACAGCCGAGGTCAGCAAACAGCATTGGCATCCAGGCGAACATCGCGATTTCTTTCAGGTTAAAGCCGTAGACTTTAAACATGAACAGCGGGATCCAGGCGTTAAATGTGCCCCAGGCCGGTTCTGCCAGGAAGCGCGGCAGGGCGATACCCCAGAACTGACGGGTACCCAGAATCTGCCAGACGGACATTTTTTTACCGTTGTTGGTCTGGTGATGGGATTCCTGACCACCAATGATGTAGTCGCGTTCCTCGTCAGACAGTTTCTTCTGATCGCGCGGGTGTTTGTAGAAGATCAGCCACGCCATCGCCCAGGCAAAGCTCAGCACACCGGAGATAATGAACGCTAACTGCCAGCTGTGCATCACAATCGCCCACACGACCAGCGGCGGAGCAATCATCGCACCGATAGAGGAACCGACGTTGAAGTAGCCTACAGCGATAGAACGCTCTTTTGCCGGGAACCACTCAGAGCTGGCTTTCAGACCCGCAGGGATCATTGCCGCTTCTGCCGCACCGACCGCACCACGCGCCAGTGCCAGTCCACCCCAGCTGCCTGCCAGCGCTGTTGCGCCGCAGAAGATAGCCCAGGTCACGGCGAAGAAGGCGTAGCCCACTTTGGTACCGAGGATATCGAGAAGGTAGCCCGCAACTGGCTGCATGATGGTATAAGCCGCGGAGTAGGCCGCGATAATGTAGGAATACTGCTGTGTGGAGATGTGCAGCTCTTCCATTAGCGTTGGCGCAGCCGCCGCTATGGTGTTACGCGTCAGGTAACCCAGCACGGTGCCGAGCGTCACCAGTGCAATCATGTACCAACGTAACCCTTTAATTTTACGCATGTAAAACCTCATCGTTATAGTATTGCCGCGCCGGGGCACGGTACATCTCGACCGTTGCCGGGAGCTGTCTTGTAACGGGAGGGCGTAACCGGGAGTGACTCCCGGAACGGCCCGAACCTTGCCAGTTGTAATCGTGCATAAGTCGGTATCCGTACCGCTAATTCCGATGATTTCACACCGGTAATGCATTCCGTCGGCTTATATGTTGCGACGGCAAAAAGATAACTTGTCATACAACTTTAAAAGGTGAGTGACATCACAAAAGTGTGAATCTTTGTAGGGTCATTATTCACCCCACACAAAGCCAGGAGTGGCGCGGGTTACGACGGGGTTTGCTCCTTTAGGGGTAATTTATTTGTCGACGTTTATTGATCTAACTCACGAAAAAAACATCGGTCTCTGGAAATTGGTGTGATAACTTTGCAGCATCTGAACATAAGCAATAGCTTTCTGACGCTCTCGTTATAGAGGAAGACGATAATGACGCCGTTTATGACCGAAGATTTCCTGTTAGATACCGAATTTGCCCGCCGTCTGTACCACGACTACGCAAAAGATCAGCCGATTTTCGACTACCACTGCCATTTACCGCCGCAGCAGGTTGCCGAAAATTACCGTTTCAAAAACCTGTATGACATCTGGCTGAAGGGTGACCACTACAAATGGCGCGCGATGCGCACCAACGGCGTGGCCGAGCGCCTGTGTACCGGCGACGCGTCTGACCGCGAGAAGTTTGACGCCTGGGCTGCAACCGTGCCGCACACTATCGGCAACCCTCTCTACCACTGGACCCATCTGGAATTGCGTCGTCCGTTCGGTATCACCGGCAAACTGCTTTCGCCTTCTACTGCTGACGAGATCTGGAACCAGTGCAACGAGCTGCTGGCGCAGGATAAATTCTCCGCGCGCGGCATCATGAAGCAGATGAACGTGAAAATGGTCGGTACCACTGACGATCCGATCGATACACTGGAACACCACGCGGTTGTCGCCAAAGACACCTCTTTTGATGTCAAAGTGCTGCCTAGCTGGCGCCCGGATAAAGCGTTCAACATTGAGCAGGCGACCTTTGGCGACTACATGGCGAAGCTTGCCGAAGTTGCTGACACCGATATCCGTCGTTTCACCGATCTGCAAACGGCGCTCACCAAACGTCTGGACCACTTTGCGGCTCACGGCTGTAAAGTTTCTGACCATGCGCTCGATGTAGTGCTGTTTGCGGAAGCGAATGAATCCGAGCTGGACAGTATCCTGGCGCGCCGTCTGGCGGGTGAGTCCCTGAACGAACACGAAGTGGCTCAGTTCAAAACGGCCGTGCTGGTCTTCCTCGGCGCGGAATACGCGCGTCGCGGCTGGGTGCAGCAGTACCACATCGGTGCACTGCGCAACAACAACCAGCGCCAGTTCAAACTGCTGGGTGCAGACGTGGGCTTTGACTCCATCAACGACCGTCCGATGGCGGAAGAGCTGTCAAAACTGCTGAGCAAACAGAACGAACAAAACCTGCTGCCAAAAACCATTCTTTACTGCCTGAACCCGCGCGACAACGAAGTGCTGGGCACCATGATTGGTAACTTCCAGGGCGAAGGGATGCCAGGCAAGATGCAGTTTGGTTCCGGCTGGTGGTTCAACGATCAGAAAGACGGCATGGAACGTCAGATGACGCAGCTGGCGCAGCTGGGCCTGTTGAGCCGTTTCGTGGGGATGCTGACCGACAGCCGTAGTTTCCTCTCTTATACCCGCCATGAATATTTCCGCCGCATTCTGTGCCAGATGATTGGCCGCTGGGTAGCTGCGGGTGAAGCGCCAGCCGATATCCAACTGCTGGGCGAAATGGTGAAAAACATCTGCTTTAACAATGCGCGCGACTACTTCGCCATTGAACTGAACTAAGGCCGTTTGAGGTTGATATGCAATACATCAAGATCCATTCGCTGGATAACGTTGCCGTAGCGCTGGCGGATCTGACCGAAGGCGCGGAAGTTACCGTGGAAAACCAGACCATCACCCTGCGTCAGGCGATTGTTCGCGGGCATAAATTTGCCGTGTTCCCCATCGCGAAAGGCGAGAATGTGGTGAAGTATGGTTTGCCGATCGGTCATGCGCTGGCGGATATTGCGCCGGGTGAACATATTCATTCCCACAATACCCGCACCAATCTCAGCGATCTGGACGAGTACAGCTATCAACCTGATTTTCAGGCTGAAGAAGGGCAGGGGGAGGATCGCGATGTTCAGATCTACCGCCGGGCCAGCGGAGAAGTCGGGATCCGCAACGAATTGTGGATCCTGCCAACCGTCGGCTGCGTAAATGGGATTGCGCGTCAAATTCAGAATCGTTTTCTGAAAGAGACCAACAATGCCGAAGGCACCGACGGCGTGTTCCTGTTCAGCCACACCTACGGCTGCTCGCAGCTGGGCGACGACCACATTAACACCCGCACCATGCTGCAAAACATGGTGCGCCACCCGAATGCGGGTGCGGTGCTGGTGATTGGCCTTGGATGTGAAAACAACCAGGTCGATGCCTTCCGTGAAACGCTGGGGGATTTCGATCCTGAGCGCGTGCACTTTATGGTGTGCCAGCATCAGGATGACGAAGTGGAGGCGGGTCTCGAACAGCTGCATCAGCTGTATGAGGTGATGCGTCACGACACGCGCGAGCCGGGCAAACTGAGCGAGCTGAAGTTCGGTCTGGAGTGCGGCGGTTCCGATGGTCTGTCGGGCATCACCGCCAACCCGATGCTGGGCCGCTTCTCGGATTACATGATCACCAACGGTGGGACCACCGTGCTGACCGAAGTGCCGGAAATGTTCGGCGCGGAACGCATTCTGATGAGCCACTGCCGCGACGAAGCGACGTTTGAAAAAACCGTCACCATGGTGAACGACTTCAAACAGTATTTCATCGCGCACAATCAGCCGATTTACGAAAACCCATCACCGGGCAACAAAGCGGGCGGCATTACCACGCTCGAGGAGAAATCCCTCGGCTGTACGCAAAAAGCCGGTGCCAGCCAGGTTGTGGACGTGCTGCGCTATGGTGAACGCCTGAAAACGCACGGTCTGAATCTGCTCAGCGCGCCGGGGAACGACGCCGTCGCGACCAGTGCGCTTGCGGGCGCGGGCTGTCATATGGTGCTGTTCAGCACCGGACGCGGCACGCCGTACGGCGGTTTTGTGCCAACGGTGAAAATTGCCACCAACAGCGAGCTGGCGGCGAAGAAAAAGCACTGGATCGATTTTGACGCCGGGCAGCTGATTCACGGTAAAGCCATGCCGCAGCTGCTGAATGAGTTTATCGACACCATCGTGGAGTTTGCCAACGGCAAGCAGACCTGCAATGAGCGTAACGATTTCCGCGAGCTGGCGATTTTCAAAAGCGGCGTAACGCTGTAAGTCCATTAGCGTTAGCATAAGAAACGGCGCTTTCACTCTGAGGCGCCGTTTGTTTTTGTCTGAACAGGAAATTTTCATGACCACGTATTGGCTTGCCCAGGGCGTTGGGGTCATCGCCTTTCTGGTGGGAATCACCACCTTCATCAACCGCGACGAGCGGAAATTCAAAAAACAGCTTTCGGTCTACAGCGCCATTATCGGCGTGCATTTCTTTTTGATGGGTGCGTTTCCGGCCGGATCGAGCGCAATGCTCAATGCGGTACGAACGCTCATCACTCTGCGCACGCGCAGCCTGTGGGTTATGGCGATATTTATCGTCCTGACCGCCGGACTGGGGCTGGCGAAATTCCATCACCCCATCGAACTGCTGCCGGTGGCCGGCACGCTGGTGAGCACCTGGGCGCTGTTTCGCTGTAAAGGCCTGACCATGCGCTGCGTCATCTGGTGTTCCACCTGCTGTTGGGTGATCCACAATTTCTGGCTGGGCTCGATTGGCGGAACATTGATTGAGGGGAGTTTTCTGCTGATGAACGGTCTGAACATTATCCGCTTCTGGCGGATGCAGCGGCGGGGAATCGATCCGTTTAAAGTGGAAAAAGCGGTGCAGGAAGAGAGCCCCTCCGTCCGCTGACGGAAGGGCGAGGGCGCACTTACTGCGCCTGTTGTTTCTTATCGTTCTGGTGGTTAACCCAGGCGTTAATGATCAGCGTCAGCGCCAGAATACCAAATACCACGCCCAGCGAGACGGCGATCGGGATATGGTAGAAATCGACGATCAGCATCTTGATACCGATAAACACCAGGATGATCGACAGCCCGTATTTCAGCATCGAGAAGCGCTCCGCCACACCGGCCAGCAGGAAGTACATCGCACGCAGACCGAGGATCGCAAACAGGTTAGACGTCAACACGATGAACGGGTCGGTGGTCACCGCGAAGATAGCCGGAATACTGTCGACCGCGAAGATCACGTCGCTCAGTTCAACCAGAATCAGCACCAGCAGTAGCGGCGTGGCAAACAGCAGGCCGTTCTTACGCACGAAGAAGTGCTCGTTGTCGATGGTGTCGGTCATGCGCAGATGCCCACGGATCCATTTCACCAGCGGCTTCTCGCCAATCCCCGTTTCATCCTCTTTCGCCAGCGCCATTTTCACACCAGTGAAGAGCAGGAACGCGCCGAAGACATACAGCAGCCATTCGAACTGCGTAATCAGCCAGCTACCGGCAAAGATCATCACCGTACGCAGAATAATTGCGCCCAGCACGCCGTAGACCAGCACGCGACGCTGCAACGCAGCAGGCACCGCAAAATAGCTGAACAGCATCAGCCAGACAAAGACGTTATCAACGGCGAGGGCTTTTTCTATCAGATAGCCCGTGAGGAAGGCCAGCGCCTGCGGGTCGGCCACCGCGCGGCCTTCCGTTGACGCCAGATACCACCAGAACGCGGCGCAGAACAGCAGAGAGAGCGTTACCCACACCAGCGACCAGGCCGCGGCCTGTTTCATGGTCATGCCATGTGCGCCGCGACGGCCCTGTAAAAAAAGGTCGATCGCCAGCATGATGACCACCACGACTGCGAAACCGCCCCATAACATTGGAGTGCCGACAGAGTGCATAGAGATTTTTCCTTCCATAAAAACAAAAACGGCCAACGTCAGAAGACGATAGCCGTTGCGTTATTTATGCAGGGACCTCGCCTTCCGGCAAGGTCTCACTTACAACCAAAAAGAACACATCTCGTGACTCTTTTTCGTTGCCCGGCGACCGGATGCGGTATTGCACGCATCGTAATGACGACCCACCGGCAATGAAGTTACTCCCCTTTGCAGGTAACAAAATATGTCAGGACACGGTTTTCGTCAATGCCCTTAACGATTCTATTACACAGCTTTACGCGAGCGCTGTCGTGCTCACATCATCCGCAGGGAACACCACGCCGGTTTGACGGCGGATTTCGGTCTGCAGTTTCGCCGTCGTGCGGCTCACGGCAAGCCCTGGGTGGTTCACTTCATTGGTCTCTACCAGACGTGCGAACACCTCTGCCTCATACAGCATAGTGTTAATATGCTGAGGTTGCGTCAGCTCCTGCGCCTTACCGCCACGCGGGATAAAGCTGACTTTCTGACACTCCGAGATCTTCTCAACCACCAGTGCGCCATTTTCGCCCTGAATCTCGCTAGGCAGCACAGAATCACTGACTTTGGAGTGCTGGAGCGTGACGCTGAAATCGCCGTAATCCAGCACCACGACGCCATGAGCATCGACACCGCTGTCGAGCAGGCTGGCGGTCGCGATCACGCCGTGCGGCTCGCCCCACAGGGCCACCGCAGAGGCCAGACAGTAAAAGCCAATATCCATAATCGAGCCGTTCGAGAAGGTCGGATTAAAGGTATTAGGGTTTTCGCCGTCCAGATAGCGCTGGTAGCGCGAGGAGTACTGGCAGTAATTGATAAAGGCTTTGCGCACTTTGCCAAGCTTCGGCAATGATTGCTGCAACAGCAGGAAGTTAGGCAGGCTGGCGGTTTTAAACGCTTCGAACAGCACCACCTGGTTTTCCCGCGCCAGTTGAATGGCAGCTTCCACTTCCTGAATATTGGACGCCAGTGGCTTCTCGCAAATCACATGTTTCTTGTGGGCGAGGAGCTGCAGCGTTTGCGGGGAGTGAAGCGAATTCGGGCTGGCGATATACACCGCGTCAATGGCATCGCTCTGCGCCATCTCCTCAAGGGAGGTAAACAGATGCTCGACAGGGTAATCGTTAGCAAAAGTCTGCGCCTGTTCAAGGCTGCGGGAATAGACGGCGGTGAGTTTGAATTTGCCGGTTTCATGGGCGGCGTCGACGAACTGACGCGTGATCCAGTTCGTGCCTATAACTGCGAAACGTATCATAAACGTTCACGTACTCCGTAACGGGGAACCTTTTGTCACTTTAGCACGCACACATGACAAAACCAGTGCGTTAACCCTCATTACTCTTTAACGATAAATGCGTAAGCCACAGGCGCGTATCAAACTCCAGCTGGTGGTATTGCGGTTCCATGTGGCAGCACAAGGCGTAGAAGGCTTTGTCGTGCTCTTTTTCTTTCAGATGCGCCAGCTCATGCACCACGATCATCCGCAAAAAAGCCTCCGGCGCATTGCGAAACACGGTGGCGACGCGGATTTCCGCTTTGGCCTTCAGCTTTCCGCCCTGTACGCGGGACACGGCGGTGTGCAAACCCAGCGCGTTTTTCAGCACGTGGATCTTGTTGTCATACATCACTTTATTGATGGGCGGGGCGTTACGCAGAAACTGACTTTTCAGATCCTGGGTGTACTGCCAAAGCGCTTTATCCGTCGCGAAGCTGTGTGTTCCTGGATAACGTTTTTCAAGAACGCTGCCCAGGCGCTGTTCGGCAATTAAGGTGCGGACCTGGGAAAGTAAATTCTCCGGATAGCCCTGGAGATAACTAAGATTGCTCATCAACGCTCCACCTGAATAATAAAAAGGGTATACTCACGCACCCTTTTCAGGGATAACGCCAAATTTTACCACTCAGGAGGGCCGATGAGCCACTTAGACAACGGTTTCCGTTCACTCAATCTTAAACGTTTCCCGGAAACGGACGACGTTAACCCGCTTCAGGCGTGGGAAGCGGCGGATGAATATCTGCTGCAACAGTTGGATGACACTGAAATTGTCGGCCCGGTTCTGATCCTGAATGACACCTTTGGTGCGCTGGGTTGCGCGCTGGCCGAACACACGCCTTACAGCATCGGCGATTCCTATTTGAGCGAGCTTGCGACACGTGAAAACCTGCGTCACAACGAGATTGCGGAATCGAGCGTTAAATTCCTCGACAGCACGGCGGAGTACCCGCAAGCACCGGGCGTTGTGCTGATCAAGATCCCTAAAACGTTGGCGCTGCTGGAGCAGCAGCTGCGCGCGCTGCGTCATGTGGTGACACCGGAAACGCGGATTATTGCGGGCGCCAAAGCGCGTGATATTCACAACTCGACTCTTGAGCTGTTCGAAAAAGTGCTGGGTCCTACCACCACGACGCTGGCGTGGAAAAAAGCCCGTCTGATTAACTGCACATTCAGCAATCCTGAGCTGAAAGACGCGCCAGAAACCCTGAGCTGGAAGCTGGAAGGAACCAACTGGACCATTCACAACCATGCGAACGTCTTCTCGCGCACGGGGCTGGATATCGGCGCGCGCTTCTTCCTGGAACATCTGCCGGACAATCTGGAAGGCGAAATCGTCGATCTCGGCTGTGGTAACGGCGTTGTCGGCCTGACCCTGCTTGAGAAAAACCCGGAAGCCAGCGTTATCTTCACCGATGAATCGCCAATGGCCGTGGCCTCAAGCCGCCTGAATGTTGAAACCAACATGCCGGAAGCGTTGGATCGCTGCGAGTTTATGATCAACAACGCGCTGTCGGGCGTAGAGCCATTCCGCTTTAACGCAGTGGTGTGCAACCCGCCGTTCCACCAGAAACATGCCCTGACGGATAACGTGGCCTGGGAAATGTTCCACCACGCGCGTCGCTGCCTGAAAATTAACGGTGAGCTGTACATCGTGGCGAACCGCCACCTCGACTACTTCCACAAGCTGAAGAAGATCTTCGGTAACTGCTCTACGGTCGCCACCAATAACAAATTTGTGGTGCTGAAGGCCGTGAAACTGGGGCGTCGTCGCTAAGCTGGCTCTGCTGCGACGGTTATGCCCGGTAGCGCTATGTTTACCGGGCGTACATGACCTAGATTTCCAGCGCCAGACGGGTTCCCTGCGCAATCGCGCGCCGGGCGTCCAGCTCCATCGCCACATCGCACCCGCCAATCAAATGCACCGTTTTCCCGGCCTCGCGCAGCGGATCGGCCAGATCGCGTTTCGGCTCCTGCCCGGCACATAAAATCACATGATCCACGCGTAGCACCTGCGGTTCACCGGCAAGGGTGATATGCAGCCCTTCATCGTCGATCTTCTGATAACTCACCGCCGGGATCATCTTCACGCCGCGAGAAAGCAGCGTCGCGCGATGGATCCAGCCGGTGGTTTTCCCCAGCCCATCGCCCGGTTTGCTGGCTTTACGCTGGAGCATCACAATCTGGCGCGGGCTTTTCGGCAGCTGTGGCCCTTCCGGGCGCAGGCCGCCGGACTGTTTCAGGCTGGTGTCGATACCCCATTCCACGCAAAACTCGGCGATGTTCTGGCTGGTCGCTTCGCCCGGCTGGCTTAAATACATGGCCGTATCAAAGCCGATGCCGCCGCAGCCGATAATTGCCACCCGTTCGCCGACCGGAACTTTGTCGCGCAGCACGTCGAGATAACTCAACACTTTTGGATGATCGACTCCTTCGATCGCGGGTGTGCGTGGGGCGATCCCGCTGGCGAGGATCACTTCGTCATACGCCGCCAGATCTTCCGCGCGGACAAACTGATTGAGCCGCAGATCCACGCCTGTCAGGGCGATCATTCGGCGGTAATAGCGCAGGGTTTCGTAAAACTCCTCTTTGCCGGGGATCTGTTTGGCGATATTAAACTGCCCGCCGATCTCCGCCAGCGCGTCAAACAGCGTCACCGAATGGCCGCGCGACGCGGCATTTACCGCGAATGCCAGTCCCGCAGGGCCTGCGCCGACCACGGCCAGTCGTTTGGTTTTCACCGCAGGCACAATCGGCATTTTGGTTTCATGACAGGCGCGCGGATTGACGAGGCATGAGGTGACTTTACCGACAAAGATCTGATCCAGGCACGCCTGGTTACAGCCAATACAGGTATTGATCTCGTCCGCGCGGCCGCTCTGCGCTTTGGAAAGCAGCTCGGCATCGGCGAGGAACGGACGCGCCATCGACACCATATCCGCATCGCCTTTTGCCAGCACATCATCTGCAACCTGCGGATCGTTAATGCGGTTGGTGGTGACCAGCGGGATCGACACTTTGCCTTTCAGCTTGCGCGTTACCCAGCTAAACGCTGCGCGCGGGACCGGCGTGGCAATCGTAGGGATACGCGCCTCGTGCCAGCCGATGCCGGTATTGATGATGGTCGCGCCAGCCGCTTCAATGGCCAGCGCCAACTGGAGGGTCTCCTCGAACGTGCCACCGCCTTCGACCAGATCGAGCATCGACAGGCGAAACACGATAATAAAATCAGCCCCGGCGCGCTCGCGCACGGCGCGCACCACTTCCACGGCAAACCGCATCCGACGCGGATAATCGCCGCCCCATTCATCGTCGCGCTGGTTCGTGCGGGCGGCCAAAAACTCGTTAATCAGATAGCCTTCGGAGCCCATGATCTCTACGCCGTCGTAGCCTGCTTCACGCGCCAGCGCGGCGCAGCGGGCGAAGTCATCGATCAAGGCGAGGATCTCTTCGTGGGTGAGGGCGTGCGGCTTAAAGCGATTAATCGGCGCCTGTATGGCGGAAGGGGCCACCAGATGCGGCTGATAGCTGTAGCGCCCGGTGTGCAGGATCTGCAGGGCGATTTTACCGCCCTCTTTGTGCACCGCATCGGTGACAAGCCGGTGATGGGGCAGCTGGCTGGCATCGTTCAACACCGCACCGCCTTCCATGCCAACACCCGAGGGGGCAGGGGCGACGCCGCCGGTGACAATCAGCGCCACGCCGTGACGCGCACGTTCGGCGTAAAACGCTGCCAGACGCTCTGCGCCGTCAGGATGCTCCTCCAGACCGGTATGCATAGAGCCCATCAACACGCGGTTTTTGAGCGTAGTAAACCCCAGATCGAGGGGGGCAAAAAGCGACGGATAGCGGCTCATAATCTCTTCCAGTGTAAAATTATTGTTATGTGGTCGGATGAGTTACTAATTTAGCCACTCGCGGGCAAAAGAGGAAAAGAGGCGTGTGATGAATGTGATGGGATTCAAAGAACGGAGCTACCGAGGAGGTTGCACAGAGAATGTGAGGTAAGTCCTGTTTTTCGTCGCATTTTAATATACTGTCTGGCGCTGAATTGTTGTAACTCATTGATTATTAATCAGGTAAATAAGAAATGGTTAACTCTTTCAGCTTATCAATGGATTTACCCTGCACCCTCTTCGAGACGGTCTCACGTTTTAACGACGTTAACGCCGACGATATGCAGTGTGGGGATATGGGGGAGCAGGAACTGCTGGCGCTTGGCCTCAGGGATATCTCTGCCAAAGTGGATCCTTATCGCCTCATGCGGTATGACTTTCCACTAAACAATCCGATAGACACGGTGTTTCACCAGCCTCCATCCGGCAGAAAAATATCGCATCAGGAGTGCGTGCGTATTCTGTTCGCTGAGATGAAAGAACTATCCACCCTATTTTCCTTTCAGGGTGAATACAAGATGCTGATAGGGGAGATGATCGATCACTTTCAGTTTGGGCATGGTAGCGGGTTTTATAGCCAACGGCTGAATTCGGCTTTTCATTCTAGAGTAGATAAATACAATCAAAATGACCCGGTTAATATAATCGAGTCAACACTTAAAAAAGAATTGCATGATAAATCCAGGGATGTTTATTTTCCTGCCATTTTTCATAAATTGAAAATAAATTTACTAAAGTCACAGTTAAATAAGTTCAACTCATCTGGAGATAGAGTTAATGGTCTTGGAATAAGTGTACATGATATTGCTGCGCAGAAAATAAGACTTTTGGATATTCAACGATACGCTATGGGTTGGAGTGCAACTTTACATTTAGAGGCTCAGGACCATTTTGGTCTGGATGTTATCGATATCAGCAATAAACTCTACAAAGAATTCCGATTTTTTAGGATCTGGTTTTTCTTACAAAGACACAGAGATTTTGCATTCAAACCATTTTTCACTAATTTTGGAACAATTGAAAGAATAGGTGATTATTGATGAGAGCCATCTTTTTTTTTAAGAAACCGCTAACGTTGATCTTTTTAATATTGGCTTTCTATAATGCATGGACGTTGCAGAAAGTGAATATTTTATTTTCTGAAAATGTATGGCTTGGTCATTATGTGATTGCTGTTGATCACTTGCCATTAACCGATCGGGATAAAATTAGCTGGTTTAATGATAACAAAGAGATCTTACAAAATCGTTATCACATTTTAATGGATGACTTTGAACAGATTACAATAATGGAAGCTGTCGGCGGCATAAAAAATAGTACTAGCCGCCGGATCGATGATTATTATTGCTTCACAAATATCACTAGCGACAATCGTTGTGTAGATAAAAGCATGCAGATGCAGATTGAACGTGATCAGGATGGAACCGTAACATTTTATATTCATAGTGCTGGCGGGATATATGTTCAGGATACGGACGGCAGCGTGCAGAAAAGTAACTATGAACGGTATTTCGAGGATCTGGACATAAGGTTAAACAATAGTCTGGATCGCTGGTTGTTTCGCTGAATGCCTGCCCATTTTGCGGGCAGGCAAACTGTTATTCAAAGCACGCGAGTAATTGGCGTTTTACGTCTCGGAAAGTTTACTTAAACCCGGGGCCTGCCACATCGACGTGGTCAGCCCGCTGTCGACCAGACCTAGCTGGTCGGCGTACACCGCCTGCCATTTCTGCATCATGCCGTCGTACAGTTCGCGGTGTTCTGGATTGGGGGTAAATTCCCGGCTCCAGCGCACCAGTTTTTCCCCCGTCGATGCCATATCGGCATACAACCCGGCACCGGTGCCTGCTGCAATGGCGCAGCCCAGCGCGGTCGCCTCTTTGACTTCCGGCACGCGCACCGGCAGCCCGGTGACGTCGCTTAAAATCTGGCTCCAGAGCGCGCCTTTTGCGCCACCGCCTGCAAACACCAGGCTCTCAAACGTTACCCCGGAAAAGTGCGAAATCTGCGCCAGATTACAGGCGGAGACAATCGCCGCATTCTCTTCCAGCGCGCGAAACAGCGTGGCTTTATTGCATTTTTCCGGATCGATGGAGAGATTAATAAACGACGGTGCGGCGTGGTACCACTGCTTAAAATGCATCGCATCGGAAAAGATCGGCATCACGCCGTGCGATCCCGCCGGAACGCGGGCTGCCATCTCTTCAAGCAGGGCGTAAGTGTCCATCCCCATCCGCTCGGCAATGAGTTTCTCTTCAGCGCAAAACGCGTCGCGGAACCAGCGCATCGTCAGCCCGGTGAAGAAGCTAATGGATTCCGCCTGCACCATACCGGGTATCACGTGCGGATTAACGCGAATATTCATCTCCGGATCGGTGCGCACCTGCGGCAAATTCACCACCTGCTGCCAGAACGTTCCGCCCAGCACCGCGGTTTGCCCGGCGCGGACCACGCCCAGCCCCAGACAGCCCAGCTGCACGTCGCCACCGCCCATTACCACCGGCGTGCCTTCGCGCAGCCCACTCTGTTGCGCCGCTTCGCGGGTCACCGCTCCCAGTACCGTGCCCGTCTCTTTGACAGGGGAGAGAATATCGGCCCGCAGCCCGGCCATATCCAGCAGAGCAGGGCGCCAGTCGCGGCTGAAGAGATCGAGCATCCCGGTAGTGCCTGCATTGGAAGGATCCACCGCCAGCTCGCCCGAAAGCTTCGCCGCCAGCCAGTCGCTGATCATGGTGATGGTCGCCGCCTTGCGATAGATATCCGGACGATGGTGCGCCAGCCATAACAGGCGCGGCATGGCGCTCAGGGCCAGCGTCTGGCCGGAGACGTCATACACTTCGGATTCAAAACGGTAGTCGTGGATCTCTTTGAGTTCAGCCACTTCCCGGCTGGCGCGGGCATCGACGTTAGCGCAGGCCCAGATGGCATCGCCGTTGCGGTCGTACAGCACGATCCCCTCGCGCATCGAACAGCAGGCGACGGACTGAATATCCGCTGCGCTCAGGTGCGCGCGCTCCAGCGCCTGGTGAATGCACTGGCAGGCCAGCCGCCAGTTGGTGTCGAGATCGAACTCCATCGAGCCTGGCACGTTCTCCACGCTCAGGTGTTTCCACTCCGCCTGGCCGACGGCGACCTGGTTGCCCTGCAAATCAAATACAACGGCGCGAACGCTTCCCGTCCCTGCATCTAACGCTAAAAGGTAACTCATGAGCTTGCCTCGTGTTGGCACGGGGCAAGTGGCTTATTTCGCCAGGGCAAGCACCGCGCGGGCTGTCGTCTCTTCCGTCACCAGGCCATTAATAAGTCGACCTTTCAGTGCGGCGTAAATCGCATCTGCTTTCTCTTCCCCTCCTGCCACGCCGACGATGGTTGGCAACTGCGCCAGTTCCTCGAGCGTGACGCCGAGCAATTCCTGATGAATCTCCAGGTCGGGCACCCGTTCGCCTGCGGCATTAAGGAAATAGCCGAGGATGTCGCCGACCGCGCCTTTGCGCGCATACATGAGCTGCTCGCCTTCGCTGATATAGCCCGAGCGCAAAATGGTGGCGTCACGGCGCTGATTCACGGAGCCAATACCCACCACGGCGGCGTCGGCGGCGGTGGCGGCGAGGATCACGTCCCGCACGCTGGCTTCGCGTTTTAAAATGCCGGCAACGTCTGCCGATGAAACCCGCAGCGGGGCCGGGATCATGCTGATGCTACAGGCCGCATCCAGCTGACCGATGCCGGTCATATAAGGGCCCACGCCGCCGGAAAGCGTCACCAGCCGCACCTGCTGTGAGCTAATAAAGCCGCTTAAGTGCTGAATGCAGCTCATGGTCGCTTCACCAAATCCCACCGCCAGCAGCTGTCCCGGTTCCAGTAACCCCATCAGCGACTGCGCTGCGCCAATCCCCAGCCGCACGTTCATCGGTGCAGTATTCAGGGCTGGCACCACGCGAACCATTTTCAGGTTAAAGCGCTGTTGCAGCTCAGTTTCCAGCGCCAGACATCCCTCATAGCGGGAATTTATCTGTACGCGGATCACCCCGGACTGACGCCCTTTTTCCAGTAAACGGGAGATCTTCAGGCGCGGCAGCCCTAAGCGCTCGCCAATATCGTTCTGCGTCAGGCCGTCGTGGTAGTAACACCACGCCACCCTGGCGACCAGTTCTTCCTCTGCCAGCGCCAGCCCGGCAAACCGACTCTCTTCGGCAGTGCGTTTATCGCCCATATTTGAACTCTTATAAAAATTTAGATCATATGTTCGCTCAGACGCGGGCAGAAAGTGTGAGCCACGCGGCAAAACGGATCTTTAAAGAAACAACGCAGAGTTATCAGGATCTGAATCGATAAAACTGTGATCCCTGCACGGTTGTAAATATAGTTCACCGTCTACGCTTTTGAACATTATTAAATCAAAAAATCATTTGTTCAATAGCGGAGCGATGATGACAGTCCTGATCGAAGCGCGTGATATCCACAAGCAGTTCTCCGGCGTACCGGTGCTGAAAGGCATTGATTTCACGCTGCTATCCGGTCAGGTCCATGCTCTGATGGGCGGCAACGGCGCGGGAAAATCGACGCTGATGAAAATTATCGCCGGGGTGGAATCGCCCGACGGCGGTGAACTTTATGTTGAAGGCAAGCCATTTGCGCGCCTCAAGCCCGGCCAGGCACACCAGTTGGGGATCTACCTGGTGCCGCAGGAGCCGATGCTGTTTCCCAATCTCACCGTGCGCGAAAACATCCTCTTTCGTCTGCCGCGCGGAACGCAACACGAAAAACGCCTCGCCGATAAACTCCAGCAGCTGCAGTGTCAGCTGAATCTCGACGCCGCTGCCAGCACCCTCGAAGTGGCGGATCAGCAGATGGTGGAGATCCTGCGCGGATTAATGCGCGAGGCGAAGATCCTGATCCTCGATGAACCGACCGCCTCACTCACGCCGGGGGAAACGGAACGCCTGTTCCGCCAGATCCGCGCATTGCAGGATCTCGGCGTCGGCATCGTGTTTATCTCTCACAAATTGCCGGAGATCCGCCAGCTCGCCAGCCACATCTCGGTGATGCGCGACGGGGCGGTAGTGCTGAGCGGCGAAACCTCGGGCTATGACGACAGCGCCTTAATCGCCGCCATGACGCCGGTCAGCCGCGAGCACGCCTTAAGCGACACGCAAAAACTGTGGCTGGCGCTGCCGGGCAATCGCCGCACGCAGGCGCAGGATTTCCCGGTGCTGCGGGTGGAAGATCTGACGGGCGAAGGCTTTATCGATCTCAATGTCGAGATCTACGCCGGAGAGATCGTCGGCCTGGCCGGGCTGGTGGGATCCGGGCGCACCGAGTTCGCGGAGACGCTCTACGGGCTGCGGCCCGCACGCGGCGGGCGGATCTGGCTGGAGAACCAGGAGATCGGCGGCGACTCCGTCCTGTCGCGTCTCGCCAAAGGGCTGGTCTATCTCCCGGAGGACAGGCAGGTTTCCGGATTGTTTCTCGATGCGCCGATCCGCTGGAACACCGTGGCGCTGAACGAGCCGTCCCTCTGGCAGCAGCGCAAGCGCGAAGCGGCGGTGGTGGAGCGTTACCACCGGGCGCTTGGGATCAAACTCAACCACCCGGATCAAACCGTGCGCACGCTCTCCGGCGGCAATCAGCAGAAGGTGCTGCTGGCCCGCTGTCTGGAAGCCAATCCGCTGCTGCTGATCGTGGATGAGCCGACGCGCGGCGTCGATGTTTCGGCGCGCGCGGACATTTATCAGCTGATCAAAAGCGTGGCGGCGCAGAACGTGGCGGTGCTGATGATCTCCAGCGATCTCGATGAATTTCCGGGTCTCGCCGACCGCGTGCTGGTGATGCATCAGGGCGTGCTCAGCGGTGAACTGCCGCGCCACGCCGTCAGCCTCGATCGGATGATGGCGCTGGCCTTTGGAGGACAATCATGAAGACGTTACTGAAGAACCGCGAGCTGAGCGCCTTTCTCGCCATTCTGGCGCTGTTCGGCGTGCTGGTGGCGCTTAATCCGGCGTATTTGAGCTTTCAGACGCTGGGGATGATTTTCGCCAGTTCGCAAATCCTGATCCTGCTGGCCCTCGGCGCGACTCTGGTGATGCTGACGCGCAACATTGATGTGTCGGTTGGCTCGACGGTCGGGCTATGTGCGATCGCCGTCGGCGTGGCGCTTAACAACGGCTACAGCCTGCCGGTGTCGATGCTTTTTGCGGTCGCCATTGGCGCGCTGGCCGGGGCCTTTAACGGCCTGCTGGTGGTTGGGCTGCGTATTCCGGCGATTGTCGCCACTCTCGGCACGCTGGGGCTATATCGCGGGGCGATGCTGCTGTGGACCGGCGGGAAGTGGATCGAAGGATTACCGTCGAGCCTGAAAGCCCTGTCGGAACCTGTCGCCGTCGGTGTTTCGCCGCTGGGTATGGTGGTGCTGTTTCTGGCGCTGATTGGCGCGTGGACGTTGTCGCGCACCGCGTCTGGCCGTGATTTTTACGCCGTGGGCGATAACCTGGCCGCCGCGCGTCAGCTCGGTGTGGCGGTAAACCGCACCCGGATGATCGCGTTTACCCTCAACGGCGTGCTGGCCGCCTGCGCCGGGATCGTCTTTGCGTCGCAGATCGGTTTTGTGCCGAATCAGACCGGCAGCGGGCTGGAGATGAAAGCCATCGCCGCCTGCGTGCTGGGCGGAATCTCCCTTCTGGGCGGAATCGGCACCCTGATTGGCGCGTTTCTCGGCGCCTTCTTCCTCACACAAATCGACACCGTGCTGGTGCTGTTCAAGCTCCCGGCCTGGTGGAATGACTTTATCGCCGGGCTGGTCTTGCTCGGTGTGCTGGTCCTCGACGGGCGTCTGCGTCAGGCGCTGGCGCGTCATCAGCGCGCGCTGAAGTACAGCCGTTTCCAGCCCGGCAACAAAGGGGGAAAGCACGTCACCCCGTTTCCGAAACGCAAAAAAGAGGTGGCGTAAATGAAGCTTAACTGGGAAAGCGCGCTGCTGATTTTACTGGTGCTGGAGATCCTGCTGTTCGGGGCCATCAACCCACGGATGCTGGATATCAACATGCTGCTGTTCAGCACCAGCGATTTCATCTGCATCGGTATTGTGGCGCTGCCGCTGACGCTGGTGATCATCAGCGGCGGGATTGATATTTCGCTCGGCTCGACCATTGGCCTGTGCGCGATTGCGCTGGGCGTGATGATGCAGGCCGGTTGGCCCATGACGCTGGCGATACCGCTCACGCTGATGCTCGGCCTGCTGTGCGGCCTGTTTAACGCGGCGCTGATCCACTACACCGGCATCAGCCCGCTGGTGATTACCCTCGGTACGCTCTACCTCTACGGCGGCGGGGCGCTGCTGCTCTCCGGCATGGCGGGCGCGACCGGCTACGAGGGCATCGGCGGCTTCCCGGACAGCTTTACCGCCTTCGCCAATCTGACGCTGTTCGGCCTGCCGATTCCGCTGGTGTTGTTCGCGGTGATTTCCTTCTTCTTCTGGCTGATCACCCATCGCGGGCGCTTTGGTCGCCACCTGTTTTTGATTGGGCAAAACCCGCGCGCGGCGCGCTATGCCGCCCTGTCGGTGAACGGGATGCCGTATGCGTTGTACGGGCTGGTGGGCGTGGCGTCGGCGATCGCCGCGCTGGTGATGGTCTCCTATTTCGGCTCGGCGCGCTCCGATCTGGGGCGCGATCTGCTGATGCCCGCGCTCACGGCGGCGGTGCTCGGCGGGGCGAATATTTATGGCGGTTCAGGTTCGGTTGTGGGTACAGCGCTGGCGGCATTGCTGGTGGGGTATCTGCAGCAGGGTTTACAGATGGTCGGCATCCCCAACCAGGTGTCGAGCGCGCTGTCAGGGGCGCTGTTGGTTGTGGTGGTGATGGGACGTTCGCTGAGTCTGCACCGTGAATGGCTGCGCACTCTTCTCACAAAAAATACCCGGAGCGTAAGATGAAAACAAAACTGATAGTCCTGGCGATGGCGTTAAGCTTTGCCTCGGCGCAGGCCGCCGAACGGATTGCGTTCATTCCTAAACTGGTGGGCGTCGGCTTCTTTACCAGCGGCGGGAACGGCGCAAAAGAGGCGGGTAAAGATTTGGGCGTGGATGTCACCTACGATGGCCCGACCGAACCGAGCGTCTCCGGCCAGGTGCAGCTCATCAACAACTTCGTTAACCAGGGCTTCAACGCCATTATCGTCTCCGCCGTATCGCCGGACGGACTCTGCCCGGCGCTGAAACGCGCGATGCAGCGCGGCGTGAAAGTGCTGACCTGGGATTCCGACACTAAACCCGAATGCCGCAGCATCTATATCAATCAGGGTACGCCGGAGCAGCTCGGCAGCCTGCTGGTGGATATGGCCGGAAAACAGGTCACGAAACCTAACGCCAAAGTCGCGTTCTTCTACTCCAGCCCAACCGTGACGGACCAGAACCAGTGGGTGAAAGAGGCGAAGGCCAAAATCGAGAAAGACCACCCGCAGTGGCAAATCGTCACCACCCAGTTTGGCTATAACGACGCGACCAAATCCCTGCAAACCGCCGAGGGGATCTTAAAAGCCTACCCGGATCTGGATGCGATCATCGCGCCGGATGCTAACGCGCTGCCAGCGGCGGCGCAGGCGGCGGAGAATCTCAAGCGCGAAGGGGTGGCGATTGTCGGTTTTAGTACGCCGAACGTGATGCGTCCGTACGTCGAGCGCGGCACGGTAAAAGCCTTCGGCCTGTGGGATGTGGTCCAGCAGGGCAAAATTGCGGTCAATGTCGCCGATCATTTGCTGAAAAAAGGCGATCTTAACGTGGGCGACAGCGTGGATGTGAAAGGCATCGGCGTGCTGAAAGTCGAGCCTAACAGCGTGCAGGGTTATCAGTATGAGGCGAAGGGGAACGGCATCGTGCTGCTGCCGGAGCGCGTGGTGTTCACTAAAGAGAACATTGATAAATACGACTTCTGACGGGGGAAAACATGGCTGATTTAGATGACATCAAAGACGGAAAAGATTTCGGTATCGGCACGCCGCAGCAGAACGTGCCCTTTACCCTGAAGGGCTGCGGCGCGCTGGACTGGGGGATGCAGTCCCGGCTTGCGCGCATCTTCAACCCGAAAAGCAACCGCACCGTAATGCTCGCCTTCGACCACGGCTATTTCCAGGGGCCGACTACCGGGCTTGAGCGTATCGATCTGTCGATTGCTCCGCTGTTTGCCGAAACCGACGTGCTGATGTGTACCCGTGGGATTTTGCGAAGCACCGTTCCGCCAGCCACCAACAAACCGGTGGTGCTGCGCGCGTCGGGCGGTAACTCGATTCTGGGCGAGCTGTCGAACGAGTGCGTGGCGGTGGCAATGGAAGACGCGCTGCGCCTGAACGTCTGCGCGGTGGCGGCGCAGGTGTATATCGGCAGCGAGTTTGAGCACCAGTCTATCAACAACATTATCAAGCTGGTGGATGCGGGCAATCGCTATGGCATTCCAACCCTGGCAGTGACCGGCGTCGGGAAAGAGATGGCCCGCGATGCGCGCTATTTCTCGCTCGCCAGCCGAATTGCCGCCGAAATTGGCGCGCAGTTCGTCAAAACCTATTTCGTGGAAGAGGGCTTCGAAAAAGTCACCGCCAGTTGTCCGGTACCGATTGTGATCGCCGGGGGCAAAAAACTGCCCGAACACGAAGCGCTGGAGATGTGTTTCCGCGCCATCGACCAGGGGGCGTCAGGCGTGGATATGGGGCGCAACATCTTCCAGTCCAGCGCACCGCTGGCGATGCTGAAGGCAGTGAAGAAAGTGGTTCACGAGAACATGAGCGCCCGCGAGGCGTTCCAGTTCTGGCAGGAAGAGAAACAGGGAGAGGTGAAATGAATGTGACGTTAGTGGAAATCAATATTAAACCGGAGCGCGTGGATGAGTTTCTGGAGGTGTTTCGCGCCAATCATGAGGGCGCCATTCAGGAGCCGGGAAATCTGCGTTTTGACGTGCTACAGGACCCGCGCGTGAAAACCCGGTTCTTTATCTACGAGGCTTACAAAGACGAAGAGGCAGTGCTGGCGCATAAGAAGACGCCGCACTATCTGGCCTGCGTGGAGAAACTCGAAGCGCTGATGTCGGAGCCGAGGAAGAAGCGGAGCTTTGTCGGGTTAATGCCGGCGTAAAAATCGCCGGAGGCACTGCGATTTACCCGGCCTACCGATTGCGTAGTCCGGGTAAGTGCAGCGCTATCCGGCGAGAGAGTGGTCGTTACGCCTCTTCCACACTCACCCTCATTGCCGCCAGCGCCTTGCGGGCCGCTTTTAATACGGCTTCGCACTGCTCAATGGTCAGCGTCAGCGGGGGTTCGATACGGATGGTTTTCGAGTTGTTCAACGTTCCGGCCACCAACACGCGCTGGCGGAACATCTCGCTTGCGAAGTTGTAGCCGATTTCGTTATCCACAAACTCGATGGCCATCAGCATCCCTTTGCCGCGTGCATCCTGCACCAGATCCGGGTACTCACGCCCTAACTGCAGGAAACCGTCCAGCAACATATCGCCTTTCTGCTCCGCCTGCGCGGGCAGGTTCTGCTCCAGCAGCACGTTGATGGTGGCCAGCGCGGCCGCACAGGCCAGCGGGTTACCGCCAAAGGTGGTGGTATGCAGGAACGGATTATCGAACAGTACCGAGAACACCTCTTCGGTGGCAACGGTGGCACCAATCGGCATCACGCCGCCGCCGAGGGCTTTCGCCAGGCACAGGATATCCGGCTGCACGTTCTCATGCTCGCAGGCAAACATCTTGCCGGTGCGCCCCATTCCGGTCTGCACTTCATCCAGAATCAGCAGCGCGCCAAACTCGTCGCACAGCTTACGTACCGCAGGCAGATAGCCCTGCGGTGGCAGGATCACTCCGCCTTCGCCCTGAATCGGCTCGAGGATCACCGCAGCCACGTCGTCGCCGGTTTTACGGCACTCGGAGAGCACGGTACGCATCGCGTTGATATCCCCGAACGGCACGTGGCGGAAGCCCGGCAGCAGCGGCATAAAGGGTTTGCGGAACGTCGATTTTGCCGTTGCCGACAGTGCGCCCAGCGACTTGCCGTGGAACGCGCCCGTGGTCGCGATAAAGGTAAATTTCCCGCGCGGCGACTGGTACGCTTTGGCGAGTTTCAGCGCCGCTTCGACCGACTCCGTGCCGCTATTGCAGAAGAAGCTGTATTTCAGCTTGCCGGGCGTTAATGCTGCCAGCGTTTTCGCAAGCATGGCGCGAAGCGGGTCGAGCAGCTCCTGGCTGTGAAGGGGTTGTTTCTCGAGTTGATTCTGTACGGCGGAAACCACAGTTGGATTACGGTGCCCCACGTTGAAAATTCCAAAACCACCCAGGCAATCTATAAACTCCTGTCCCTGGGTGTCGACAAGCGTATTCAGACTTCCCGCTTGCCACTCTACGGCTCCGTAATCCCCGCCAGCGGTAACAGATTTTCGGTACTCTAAAAATCCCGGATTCACATGTTCTTTAAAGTAATCAATCACCTCTCGATTAAGTTGTTTCATCTCCTCATGGTCAAGCGTTCGCTTTTCGATGAGATTCAGTGCGTGCGCGGTACAGGCGAGAGCCGAGGCGCTGGAAGGTAACCTGTTCAAAATGAGCTCCGGGGGATCGCGTATCACATGATACTGAATTAATTATTGCAGGGATTACGCCACTTCCCGTGACTTAACGAAAATCGGGATAAATGCCAGGTCAACATAATGTTGTGCAAAATTTAATCGTGCCGGAAGAAAAGATACGCGCTTTGCCGCTGGGCTATCTGGCCTGGCGAGTGCCCTGGAATTCGTCAATTGCACCCTTGTAGTGCATGGTTTGCCACTTAAGGAGGCGTTAACGGGTGGGCCTTTGTGGGTAATTTCTCTGTGAAAGTATTTGAAATCAATCAATTAGAAATGCGTACAAAAAGTGCGGTTTAACTGCAATTTGCGATCTCGATCGGATTTAACAACTAAAGATAAATTATTTACCGCCGAAAAAAGATAAACCCACAAAATTAACATTCAAATAACCTGCAAGGGATGCCCATCATGTCCGCTCAACCGTATGTCACTCAGAACGAATATCCTCTGAACGACGATACCACCCTCATGTCCACCACCGATCTCCACAGCCACATGACCCACACCAACGACACCTTCGTGAAAGTGAGCGGCTACCAACTGGATGAACTTCTGGGCCAGCCGCACAATCTGGTGCGCCACCCGGATATGCCTAAAGCGGCCTTTGCCGATATGTGGTACACGCTGAAACAGGGCGAGCCGTGGAGTGGAATTGTGAAAAACCGCCGTAAGAATGGCGACCACTACTGGGTGCGCGCCAATGCCGTGCCGATGGTGCGCGGCGGAGAGGTGACGGGCTACATGTCGATTCGCACCCGAGCCACGGCGGAGGAGATCGCCGCAGTCGAGCCGCTGTATAAAGCCCTGAACGAAGGGCGCTGCAATAAACGTGTACATAAAGGGCTGGTGGTGAGTAAGGGCTGGCGCGGGAAATTACCGGCGATGCCGCTGCGCTGGCGGGTACGTGGTGTGATGGCTGGTCTGTTTGTGGCACTGGCTGCCACGCTTATTGCCACTCATGCGAGCTGGGCGGCACTGGGCGCGAGCGCGCTGGTGATGCTGCTGGGCACTCTCCTGTTCGAGCAGCAAATCGTGCGCCCGATAGAGAATGTGGCGCGTCAGGCGCTCAAAGTGGCGACCGGCGAGCGTAACAGCGTTGACCATCTCAACCGCAGCGATGAGCTGGGGCTGACCCTGCGCGCGGTCGGACAGCTGGGGCTGATGTGCCGCTGGCTGATCAATGATGTATCCAGCCAGGTGGTAAGTGTGCGCGATGGCAGCGACCGACTGGCGAAGGGCAATGAAGATCTCAACGATCGCACCCGCCAGACGGTCGAGAATGTGCAGCAGACCGTGACGACGATGAATCAAATGGCGGCGTCGGTGCAGAGCAACTCTGAAACCGCAGCCGCGGCCGATAAACTCTCGATAGTGGCGAGCGACGCGGCAGCGGAAGGGGGCCACGCGATGCAGACCGTGGTGAAAACCATGGATGATATTGCCGACAGCACCCAGCGCATTGGCTCCATCACCAAACTTATCAACGATATCGCCTTCCAGACCAATATCCTGGCGCTGAATGCGGCGGTTGAAGCGGCGCGTGCGGGCGAGCAGGGTAAAGGCTTTGCCGTGGTGGCCGGAGAGGTGCGTCATCTGGCAAGCCGCAGCGCCAGCGCCGCCAACGATATTCGTAAGCTGATTGATGCCAGCGCCAGCAAGGTGCAGTCGGGGTCCGATCAGGTTCACGCCGCCGGGCGCACCATGGATGACATCGTGGAGCAGGTGCAAAACGTGACGCGCCTGATTGCCCAGATCAGCCACTCGACCTCCGAGCAGGCGACCGGTCTGTCTGACCTGACCCGTGCGGTAGCCGAACTGGATGACATCACGCAGAAAAACGCCGATCTGGTGGAAGAGAGCGCCCGCGTCTCGGCGATGGTGAAGCACCGCGCCGGACGTCTGGAAGATGCGGTCACGGTTCTTCATTGATTCAGTAACGTTCAAGAAAAAGCCCGCTTGTTTCAGCTGAAATAAGCGGGCTTTTTTGTTCCCGACGTTGTAATTATATTTACGCTGAAATGTTAATTTTATATTAAATAACTAAAGTAATTGTCTCAGTTATTTATCCCCACCTAAGCCAATTTACCCCAACGCTATTTCAAAAACTGCCTGTCTGACGGTTAAGTAACGATCGATGGCGCGTTATTAATAGATTCAGCCTATCCATTGCAGTGGTTATGAAATATAAAAACGATCAAAGTCATAAAGTTAGCGTGAAAGTTACCGATAACGCTGATCGTCTGAGAAATAATCACATCGATGGAGTATATATGTTCTTACATGACGTAAAGATCGGCACAAAATTATTTCTGGCCTTTGGATTCTTAATTGTTCTGATGGTGGTAAGTGCCAGCCTGTCGCTCCTGAGCCTTAACCGGGCAAATAACGGGATGCAAACCATCATTACCCACGACTACCCGACGACGGTAAAAGCCAATCAGTTGATTGATAACTTCCAGGAATTTGTTAGCACTCAACAGCTCATGCTGCTGGATGAGCAGGGCAAGTATGCCGCCCAGTCGCAGCAGCGGCTGAAAGCGATCAGCGAACAGATTACCGTCATTCTGACTGACCTGAATAACTCCCTGAAAGACGCAAAATCGCAACAGATCCTGACCGGCATCCGCGATGTGCGTCAGCAGTATCTCGACTCCCGCTATCGGATTTTGCAGGCCGTGCAGAACAACGACCGCGCGGGGGCGATCCAGGAGATGATGACCCACACTGTGGATCTGCAACAGGCTTACAAAGCCAAAGTGCAGGAGCTGATCGCGGTGCAAAACAGCGAAATGCAAAGCGCCGGAAAGCAGGTGGACGGCGATTTCAACACCAACCGCTTGCTGCTGGTGATCATCACCGCGTTTAGCGTGCTGATCGGCAGTACGATTGGCTGGTTTATCGTGCGATCCATCACCCGTCCGCTGGGCGAGGCGGTGGCGTTTGCTGAAGCCATTGCTGAAGGCGATTTAACCCGCAACATCACCACCCGCACGAAAGACGAAACAGGCTTGTTGCTGCATGCCCTGATGGAGATGAAAACCCGACTGCTGGAAATTGTGCAGCAGGTGCAGTCTGGCTCGGAAAATATCTCCAGCGCGGCGGCGCAGATTGTGGCGGGGAACCAGGATCTGGCGGCGCGTACCGAAGAGCAGGCCAGTTCCGTAGAACAAACCGCGGCCTCGATGGAGCAGATCACCGCTACGGTGAAAAATACCGCGGCCCATACGGGTGAGGCGACAAACCTCTCCGCTGATGCGGCGAGCGTGGTGAAAAACAACGGCGAGATGATGAAGCAGGTGACGCAGAAAATGCGCCTGATTAACGAAACCTCTAACCGCATGTCGGATATCATCAACCTGATCGATGCGATAGCGTTCCAGACGAATATTCTGGCGCTGAACGCGGCGGTTGAGGCGGCGCGTGCCGGTGAGCATGGGCGCGGTTTTGCGGTGGTGGCCGGTGAAGTGCGCCAGCTGGCGCAGAAAAGCGCTTCGTCGGCCAGCGAGATCCGCCAGCTGATTGAAAGCTCAACCAGTCAGACCCAGGACGGGATGAACCTGGTGGAAAAAGCGAGCGGGCTGATTAACGGCATGGTCGGGAACGTGGAGGAGATGGACGTCATTCTGCGTGAGATCCGTCAGGCGAGCCACGAGCAGACGGAAGGCATCTCGCAAATTAACAGCGCGATTGGCCTGATTGACTCCACCACCCAGCAGAACTCTGCCCTGGTGGAGGAGTCGGTTGCGGCAGCGGCCTCGCTTAACGATCAGGCGATGCACCTGAAAGAGCTGGTAAAAGTGTTCCGCGTGCGCGAGGACGCGCTGGCTTAATCCAGCTGGGAGATCTCCAGCGCCGCGCGGTCGATCACGCCGATAATCTGTTTGAGCTGCGCGTCGCTGATCTCCCCCTGATTCACTCTCAGGTCGAGAACCGCTTTGAAATTATCCAGCGCCCGCTTCATCTGCGGGTTTTTACGCAGCTGGAAGCCCACGCAGCGCGCATTAATACGTGCCTGAATGTGTTCCAGATGTTCCTGATTTTCGTCAAGCCACTGCTGCCCGGCAACGGTAATCGCAATCTTCCTGCGCCCACCTTCCTCTTCCGAAATGGTAATAAACGCCTGATCCTGCAGGAAATCGAGGGTCGGATAGATCACGCCCGGGCTGGGGGTGTAATTCCCCTGAGTCATGCTCTCAATCTCTTTAATCAGTTCGTAGCCGTGGCTGGCGTTACGGGTCAGAATCTCCAGAATCACCAGGCGTAACTCGCCGTGGCCGAAGAAGCGCTGACGGCGTCCACCGCCGCCGCCGTGATGGTCGGTGCCGCGGCCATGATGGTGATGGTCTCTGTCGAAATCGTCGTGGGAATGTCGCATCGGTTTTCTCCTTAATTTGATATATCTAATTTATATCTAAAGTTATCGAATTAGCAATGCAGTTTTCTGTATTTGTAGTATCTATATGAATTTATAGAATTTAATTATGAGTTGATGTGGCGGGAAACCCTTGTGATGGCTATATCAAAAAAAGACTTGCAATCCCGTTTGTTAGCAATCATTATCATTTAAAATTTATTTAGATATATCGTATTCACTTCACGAAGGCAGAAACATGACATCGACCCGCTACCCACAACGTGTACGCAATGAACTGCGCTTTCGCGAGCTGACCGTGCTCCGCGTTGAGCGTATAAGTGCTGGCTTTCAACGCATCGTCTTAGGCGGCGACGCGCTGGAGGGCTTTAGCTCAAAGGGTTTTGACGACCACACCAAAGTCTTTTTCCCGGCGCCGGGCGCGACTTTTGTCCCGCCGGTAGTCACTGACGAAGGCATCGACTGGGGCGACGGTGTGCGTCCTATGGCGCGTGACTACACGCCGCTGTACGACGAACCACGCCACGAACTGGTGCTCGATTTCTTCGTACACGATGGCGGTGTCGCCAGCAACTGGGCGGTGCAGGCGCAAGAGGGCGATAAACTGACGATCGGCGGCCCGCGCGGATCGCTGGTTGTGCCCGAAGATTACGCCTGGCAGCTGTACGTGTGTGATGAGTCCGGAATGCCTGCGCTGCGTCGCCGTCTGGAGGCTATCGCACAGCTACCGGTTCGCCCGGAGATTCACGCAGTGGTGACCGTGGGTGACGAAGCGTATAAGGACTATCTGGCGCATCTGAGTGATTTCAACATCACCTGGATTGTCGGGCACAGCGAGCAGGCGGTGGCGGATCGGCTGGCGACGTTGAACGTGCCTGCCGGGGATTACTTTATCTGGCTGACCGGGGAAGGGAAGGTGGTGAAAAATCTGAGCCGCCAGTTTGAGACTGACGCGATTGATCCACAGTTGGTGCGTGCCAGCGCGTACTGGCACGCGAAGTAATCAGGCCACTTCGTCGAGCTGCGCTGCGTTCACCTGATGTTCAAGCGCAGCGCGCACGTCGTGCAGCGCTTTCTCCTGCTGGGCAAAATAGGTCTCCATATTGCTCAGCGAGGAGACCAGCAGCCAGGACTCTTCTTTTTCCAGCTCTGCCAGTTCGTTCACTAATGTGTCGATTTGTTCGCGTACCTGCGCCATTTTTTTGCGAATACGTTCCAGATCGTTCAGGCGGTCGCTTGCCATTAGCGGCTCAAAACCCTGCTGCAGACGCGCAACCAGCGAACGAATGGCCTTCACATCGCCGCGCTGTTTGGCCTGGTTGAGCTGCACCATCATGGTGTTGGCTTCTTCTTTCAGATCGTCCGCCACCAGATCCGGGTGGCAGAGCTTACTGGCCTGACGCCAGAGCCGTTTCAGCTCGTTCTGATCCTCTTCCGACAGATCTTTGCCTTTGCGCAGACGCACTTCAGCATCGTGGTGCTGCTCGCGGTATTTCTCGTACTCTTCGTTGGCCTCGTCCCGCGCCTGACGCGCTGGCTCCTCTTCGCGCGTTAAGCCCATTTCCAGCTCTTGCGCCTCGGCCAGCAGATTGGCAATCAGATCGCTTTGCTGCTGCAGATGCTTACGCGCTTCGGCGGCCTGCACGGAGTCGGCCGGCAGGGCACGCCAGCGCTGAGTCAGCGTGGCCAGCACTTCTACGGCCTGCGCCATATATTGCTGGCAGCGGCGATAATCCTCTTCGCGACGACGCGCCTCCGCCTGCTGGCGGCGCAGGTTCAGCTCCGCCAGGGTTTTGCGCAGTTGCAGGATTTGTGACATCAGCGGGCCAAGTCGGGAGAAATAGAGATCGTTGAACTCGTCGAGCTGCTGCACGCGGGCGTTGCGGCGGTCAATCAGATCGCGCAGACGCTCTTCTAATGCTCTCAGTTCGAGTTTGCTGGCAGCCACCTGCGGGTCGCGCCACTGGGTCAGTGAGCGCTGACTCTGCAACCAGGCAGTGATGGCAGCCATCGCTGCCGTGTAGTTCTTATTCTCAAGCGCCGCGACGATCGCCTGTAGCTCATCGTCAAACGCTTCACTTTTCAGCCGTGCCAGCTGACTGTAAATGATGTCGTCATCTTCCAGTTCAATGGCATTTTTTATGATTTCTAGCCGCTTGATCGGTGTGCTCATGATGCCTTTCGCTTTAGCGCTTAAGTATTTGAGTTAAGGTTAGTTGTGGTAAGAGCTACAGGAAATAATACACACGGATGATGATCGGCGCGACGAGGGATTTCTTTAGTTTTAGATGTTTGTGAGGGGGTTAATGGTTCGGGTGTGTGGATTGTGCAATGCTTTATGAATGTACCGGAGCGCTCAAGGGTAAGAGAGGGGTTCCGGTGCCGTGACAATCTCTTTGAATTTCCGATCAATTTCAGGCCCTGGTAAAGCGTAGTTACCAGATGGTTAATTTTAAGGATAAGAGTATGCCAACAGTCATTGAGAAAGCATTGGATTTCATTGGGGGTATGGACACTTCCGCGTCAGTGCCGCAGTCGATGGACGAGAGTACCGCGAAGGGAATATTCAAGTATTTGAAAGAGTTGGGTACACCAGCCAGCGCCGCTGATGTGATGGCGCGTGGCAGCCAGGAGGGATGGGATCCGGACTTCACCAAAAAAGTCGCCGGATGGGCTGAGAAAATTAACTCAACTGACCACGTCGTTATCAAGAACCCTGAATACTTTTCTGCATATATGCAGGAGCAACTCCGGGAGCTCGTGTGAGTTATCCACGCCGCTGATTCATGAATCCTGAAAAAACTAAGGGCTTACGTTTTGGCGTAAGCCCTTTATGTTTGGTGGCCATGCTGAGCATGACCAGCGACCAAGCGATTA
>NZ_SDDX01000010.1 GCF_004115925.1 Lelliottia nimipressuralis | reverse complement strand
GAAAGGCGCCCTAAAGGCGCCTTTTTGCTATGTGCGATTCGGCAGGATTTTGATATGCGCGATTCGGCAGGATGAGAGCCTGCTGCAGGTTCGGGTCGAACGCAGTGAGACACCGGAGCCGCCTGCGGCGACGGCCCGAAGGGCGAGCGAAACGAGTCATCCTGCACGACCCACCAATGTAGAAAGGCGCCCTAAAGGCGCCTTTTTGCTTTCCAAATATTGTGACTTTTTTCCTTCAACGCGCTATCTTGTTTAGTATACAAAACACAATTGTCGTATCTTTCGTTCATAACGCAAAAGAGAGACATTATTGTTAAGCCAGTAAAACGAGAAGCAATGATGAGCGTGATGTTTGATCCTGAAGCCGCAATCTATCCTTTCCCGCCCAAGCCCGTGCCTTTAAACCGGGACGAAAAACAGTTCTACCGTGAAAAAATAAAGCGCCTGCTGAAGGAGCGGGATGCGGTAATGGTCGCACATTACTACACCGATCCCGAAATCCAGCAACTGGCCGAAGAGACAGGCGGTTGTATCTCCGATTCTCTTGAAATGGCGCGCTTTGGTGCGAAACATCCAGCCTCGACGCTGCTGGTGGCTGGCGTTCGCTTTATGGGCGAGACGGCAAAGATCCTCAGCCCGGAAAAAACCATTCTGATGCCTACGCTCAATGCGGAGTGTTCTCTGGATTTAGGCTGTCCGATCGACGAATTCAGCGCGTTTTGCGATGCCCATCCGGACAGAACCGTCGTTGTTTACGCCAACACCTCCGCCGCTGTCAAAGCGCGTGCAGACTGGGTGGTCACCTCCAGTATCGCCGTTGAACTCATTGAGCATCTGGATAGTCTCGGGCAGAAGATCATCTGGGCACCGGATAAACATCTGGGCGACTACGTGCAGAAGCAAACTGGCGCGGATGTGTTGTGCTGGCAGGGTGCGTGTATTGTGCACGACGAATTTAAAACCCAGGCGCTGGCACGCATGAAAGCCCTCTATCCTGACGCCGCGATCCTTGTCCACCCGGAGTCACCTCAGTCGGTAGTCGATATGGCTGATGCGGTGGGGTCCACCAGCCAGCTGATCAACGCCGCGAAAACTCTGCCGCAGCAGAAGCTGATCGTCGCCACCGATCGCGGCATCTTTTATAAAATGCAGCAGGCGGTTCCGGACAAAGAGCTGTTCGAAGCCCCAACAGCCGGAGAAGGCGCCACGTGCCGCAGCTGCGCGCATTGCCCGTGGATGGCGATGAATGGTCTTAAGGCGATTGCTGAAGGTCTGGAGTCAGGCGGAGCGGCACATGAGATCCATGTGGACGCTGCGTTGCGTGAGGGGGCGTTAATTCCTCTTAACCGTATGCTCGATTTTGCGGCTACACTACGCTCCTGAGATGAGATAACGCGTATCAGTACGCTCTGGGGAAAAGATGGATTTTTTTAGCACGCAGAATATCCTGGTTCATATACCAATCGGGGCGGGCGGCTACGACCTGTCATGGATTGAAGCTATCGGCACCCTGGCGGGGCTGCTCTGCATTTGGCTCGCAAGTCTGGAGAAGATCAGCAACTACGCCTTCGGCCTGATTAACGTCACGCTGTTCGCGATTATCTTTTTCCAGATCCAGCTCTATGCCAGCCTGCTGTTGCAGCTCTTTTTCTTCGCCGCGAATATCTACGGCTGGTATGCATGGTCGCGGCAAAACAGCGCTCAGGAAGCGGAGCTACAGATTCGCTGGCTACCTCTGCCAAAAGCCATCGCCTGGCTCGCGGCCTGTATCGTCGCCATTGGCCTGATGACGGTCTACATCAATCCGGTATTTGGATTCCTGACGCGCGTGGCAGTGTCGGTGATGTCCAGCCTGGGATTAAACGTCACTATGCCTGAACTGCAGCCCGATGCGTTCCCGTTCTGGGATTCCTGCATGATGGTGCTGTCGATCGCGGCGATGATTCTGATGACGCGTAAATACGTCGAGAACTGGCTGCTGTGGGTCATCATTAACGTGATAAGCGTTGTGATCTTCGCGTTGCAGGGCGTCTACGCCATGTCGCTGGAATATCTGCTCCTCACGTTTATCGCCCTGAACGGCAGCCGGATGTGGATTAACAGCGCGCGTCAGCGTGGCTCCCGCGCACTGTCCAGTTAATGGTGGTGATGGTGTGAATGGTCGGGCTGCGTCTCATTGAGATGGCAGTCCGGCCCACTACAGGTCTGATACTCCATCTGAATAGTGGCGTGCGAAATCTCGTAGTGGTGCTCCAGGAAGTGCTGAATGCGGCCCAGAAGTGCGTCGTGGTCGTGCGGAGGGATCACCTGGACATGCAGGGTCATCACCGGTTTCTCGCCCACCAGCCAGACATGCACATGATGAACATCGCGCACTTCCGGAATATCCCGGCACAGCTTGCGCTTCAGCGCCGAAATATCCAGCGAAACGGGCGCACCCTCCAGCAGTTCGTTCACACTCTCGCGTAACAATCCCCATGCACTGCGCAGCACCAGACAGGAGACCAGCACCGACAAGATGGGGTCGATCGGTGTCCAGCCGGTGGAGATAATCACCAGTGCCGCCACAATCGCCCCGACCGAGCCCAGCAGATCGCCCAGCACGTGTAACGCGGCCGCGCGGACGTTGAGGTTTTTCTCTGCGCTACCGCGATGCAAAATCCAGAAGGCGAGGACATTGGCCAGCAGCCCTGCCACGGCAATCACCATCATCGTCGTTCCGGCGACAGGCTGCGGATCGCGGAAGCGCTGGAACGCCTCCCAGACAATCAAAATCGTGATCACCACCAGCGCAATGGCATTGACGAAAGCGGCGAGAGTCGTGAGACGCAGCCAGCCGAAGGTATGGCGCGCGTTAGGTGGACGGCGGGAAAACTGCACGGCAATCAGCGCAAACAGCAGCGCAGCGGCATCCGTGAGCATATGGCCCGCATCCGCCAGTAATGCCAGAGAGCCAGAAATCAGCCCGCCGATAACCTCGATAACCATAAACGTGGCCGTGACGCCGAAAGCCAGCATCAGACGTTTAGCGTTTTCGTCCCCTGGAGAGTGTGAATGCGAATGCGTGTGCGCCATGAACTCTGTCCTGATGAGTAATCATTCTAAGTGTAGATTTTTTAACATTTTGCACAAAAAAGAAAGGAGAGCCTTCGCTCTCCTTCATTTATCCGATCCGACTCGTATTACTGCGTTGTGCCATCGGTTTTGGTATCGACATCGTTGTTGATCCCGTTGCCGGTTTCAACTTTCTTGTTGATGTCCGGACATTTCCCGTCTTTACACATCGAGTTTTTGTGAATTTCGTCCTTGGTCATCCCGTCATGGTTCATGGTGCCCGAGTCGGTCCCGTTCGGGTGCAGCATGGTACCGCCGCTGGTTCCGCTGCCCGTGTTGATATTACTGTTATCAACATTGTTTGGCGCCACGTTCTGTTTGGCGTCCGGCGCGACCTGGCCTGCTGCAGCTGCAGCGTTCGCCTGGCCATTATTATCGGAACCCGTAGAATCTGCTGCAAGCGCTGCGCCGCTCGCCATGGTCAGGGTTGCTGTCAGGAAAAGGGTTGCCAGTTTAGTCATTTTCATCATGCTGCTCCTGTTCTGGTCGTTATTTGCTGGATAACTTCTTCCAACAGTGCATCCGCGAAATCAATCGCTGAGTGGTCAAAGATTCCATTATCTGAACTTATGTCAGGATGGAATCACGTTTAAATGCATAAACAGAGTGGTTACATTTAAAAAGTTTAGGGCAGATCTCGTTATTCGCTACTTTGTCGCGTTTTTTAGGGTAATTCCAGGAATTATCCGTGCGAAGTGTAAAAGCCCGTTTACACTTCCAGGCTGACAAGTTAGATTGAAAGGATTGCATTCATTACTAAAAATATGTCAGAGCCGGAACGATCATGAATTATCAGAACGACGATTTACGCATTAAAGAGATCAATGAGTTATTACCCCCTGTAGCGCTCCTTGAAAAATTTCCCGCCACGCAAAATGCCGCCAACACGGTTTCTCATGCCCGCAAAGCGATCCATAAAATCCTGAAAGGTAACGACGATCGCCTGCTGGTGGTGATTGGCCCTTGTTCCATTCACGATCCTGCGGCGGCAAAAGAGTACGCTGCGCGCCTGCTAACCCTGCGCGAAGAGCTGCAAGGCGAGCTGGAAATCGTCATGCGCGTCTATTTTGAAAAACCACGCACCACGGTGGGCTGGAAAGGGCTAATTAACGATCCGCACATGGATAACAGCTTCCAGATCAACGACGGGCTGCGCATCGCGCGCAAACTGCTGCTGGAAATTAACGACAGCGGATTACCGGCCGCAGGCGAGTTCCTGGACATGATCACCCCGCAATATCTGGCCGACCTGATGAGCTGGGGCGCGATTGGTGCGCGTACCACGGAATCTCAGGTTCACCGCGAACTGGCGTCGGGTCTCTCGTGCCCGGTCGGTTTCAAAAACGGTACCGATGGCACCATGAAAGTGGCAATCGACGCCATCAACGCCGCCGGTGCGCCGCACTGTTTCCTGTCGGTCACCAAATGGGGCCACTCAGCTATCGTCAACACCAGCGGGAACGGCGACTGCCATATCATTCTGCGTGGCGGTAAAGAGCCTAACTACAGCGCAAAACACGTCGCAGAAGTGAAATCGGGCCTCGAAAAAGCGGGGCTGTCACCGAATGTGATGATCGATTTCAGCCATGCCAACTCCAGCAAGCAGTTCAAAAAGCAGATGGAAGTGGGCGCGGACGTTTGCCAGCAACTGGCTAACGGCGAGAAAGCGGTGATCGGCGTGATGATTGAAAGCCACCTGGTGGAAGGAAATCAGAGCCTGGAGAGCGGCGAGCCGCTGGTCTACGGGAAGAGTGTCACTGACGCCTGCATCGGCTGGGAAGATACGGACGCGATCCTGCGCCAGCTGGCAAACGCGGTTAAAGCGCGTCGCGGTTAATCCTTCTTAACCCAATAAAAAAGCGTGGATTGCTCCACGCTTTTTTTATATCTGGCGAATCATTACTTCGCTTTACCCTGGTTCGCTACCGCCGCCGCTTTCGCTGCGATTTCGTCAGCGTTACCCAGATAGTAACGTTTGATTGGGTTGAAGTTCTCATCGAACTCATACACCAGCGGTACGCCCGTTGGGATGTTCAGTTCAAGAATTTCGTCTTCGCCCATCTTATCCAGGTATTTCACCAGCGCACGCAGAGAGTTACCGTGAGCGGCAACGATGACGCGCTCACCGCTTTTAATACGCGGCAGAATGGTGTCGTTCCAGTAAGGCACAACGCGATCGATGGTCAGCGCCAGGCTTTCGGTCTGTGGCAGCTCAGCATCAGTCAGTTTCGCGTAACGCGGATCGTGGCCCGGATAACGCTCATCGTCTTTGGTCAGCTCTGGTGGGGTTACCGCAAAACCACGACGCCACTGCTTAACCTGCTCGTCACCGTATTTTTCAGCGGTTTCAGCTTTGTTCAGCCCTTGCAGCGCACCGTAATGACGCTCGTTCAGCTTCCAGGATTTCTCAACCGGCAGCCAGGCCTGATCCAGTTCGTCCAGCACGTTCCACAGAGTGTGGATGGCACGTTTCAGCACAGAGGTATAAGCAAAATCAAAGCTGAAGCCTTCATCTTTCAGCAGTTTACCTGCAGCTTTTGCTTCGCTTACGCCTTTCTCAGACAGATCAACATCATACCAACCAGTGAAGCGGTTTTCGTTGTTCCACTGGCTTTCGCCGTGGCGCACCAGGACCAGCTTAGTTACAGCCATATTGCACTCCTTAAGCTTATTGAATGATAACAATTCTCATTATATTGCCGTGATCGCTCAGGCGGCAACGCTTAACCCTAACCATAGCGAAAATAGTGGCCCAGTGTAAGATGCTTGTGAATTGAGGGTTATGATTTTGTCTGCGATCGACGCTATTTTCAGCAAGACGGACAAAAAAAGCCCTCAGCATGAGGGCCTGGCGGGTTGTCGTTCGGGTGGCCGGGGAAACAACGCGCCACCCAATATCGTTAGCGAGCGATAAACTGATAAACGGTCTCGCTCACATATTCCTGGCCCGGACGCAGAATGCAGTCAGGCTGCGGCCACTCGGCATGGTTAGGGCTGTCCGGCAGAAACTCACTTTCAAGCGCCATACCCTGCCAGTCGTGGTAATCACCCTGTTCGCGCGCAGGCGTACCGCCGAGGTAGTTCCCGGAATAGAATTGCAGGGCGGGAGCGCTGGTATACACCGTCATCTGCAGCTTTTCGTCGGCGGACCACACCTGAGCGGCAGGCTGGGTAGCATCTCCCTTCGCCTGCAGCAGGAATGCGTGGTCATAGCCTTTCACGTTGCGCTGATGGTCGTCGCTCAGAAAATCCGTTGCGACAGTTTTCGCGCTGCGGAAATCAAAGCTGGTGCCCTCTACGGACTTCAGTCCTTCAAGAGGAATTCCCATCGCATCGACCGGTAAATACGCATCGGCCAGGATCTGCAATTTGTGATTGCGTACATCCGTCTGATCGCCGTCGAGATTGAAATAGGCGTGGTTGGTCAAATTGACCGGACAAGGCTGGTCGACCGTCGCACGGTATTCAATACTGATACGGTTATCGTCCGTCAGGCGGAAGAGGGCAGAGGCAGAAAGATTGCCGGGGAAGCCCTGATCGCCGTCGGCGGATTCCAGCGCAAACAGCACTTCGCTGTCATTCTGCTGCACGATACGCCAGCGGCGTTTATCAAAACCTTCCGTGCCGCCGTGAAGCTGATTCTCGCCCTGGCTTGGCACTAAGGAATAGGTTTTGCCGTCCAGAACGAAGCGGCTTTTGGCGATGCGGTTAGCGTAGCGTCCGACAGAGGCACCCAGATAAGCCGCCTGGTTGACGTACTGTTCCGGCGATGCGCAGCCGAGCAGGGTCTCGCGCACGCTGCCGTCTGGCATGGGTACACGGGCAGAGAGTAGCGTCGCGCCCCAGTCCATCACCGTCACCACCATTCCTCCGCTGTTACGCAGGGTCAGCAGGCGATACGGCAGACCGTCAGGGGCGAGGGTTGGCGTTTCATTTAGCACTGTCCAGCTCCTTGGGTTGCTTTGCACACATAGAAAGTCTCTTTAATACCGGTTTTGGCTTCATACTGTTTTGCCACGGCATCCTGAACGGCGGGAACCAGCTCTTCCGGAATCAGCGCCACAATGCAGCCACCAAAACCGCCGCCGGTCATGCGCACGCCGCCTTTCTCGCCGATGGTCGCTTTCACGATCTCAACCAGCGTATCAATTTGCGGAACCGTGATCTCGAAATCATCGCGCATGGAGGCGTGGGATTCCGCCATCAGTTCGCCGATGCGTTTCAGATCGCCTTTCTCCAGCGCAGAAGCTGCTTCCACGGTACGGGCGTTTTCGGTCAGAACGTGACGCACGCGTTTGGCCACGACCGGGTCCAGTTCGTGCGCCACTTTATTGAATTCGTTTAACGAAACATCGCGCAGTTTAGGCTGCTGGAAGAAGCGCGCACCGGTTTCACACTGCTCGCGGCGGGTGTTGTACTCACTGCCGACCAGCGTGCGTTTGAAATTACTGTTGATAATCACCACCGCCGCGCCTTTCGGCAGGGAGACGGCTTTGGTGCCCAGCGTGCGGCAATCAATCAGCAGGGCATGTTCTTTTTTACCGAGCGCAGAAATTAGCTGGTCCATAATCCCGCAGTTACAGCCGACGAACTGGTTTTCCGCTTCCTGGCCGTTGAGGGCGATTTGCGCCCCGTCCAGCGGCAGATGATAAAGTTGCTGGAATACGGTGCCGACCGCCACTTCCAGAGAGGCAGAGGAACTCAGGCCAGCACCTTGCGGAACATTACCGGTGATCACCAGATCCGCGCCGCCGAAGTTTTTATTGCGCTTTTGCAGGTGTTTAACCACCCCGCGCACGTAGTTTGACCACTGCTGGGTATCATGAGCCACAATCGGCGCATCAAGGGAAAACTCGTCGATCTGATTGTCGTAATCGGCGGCAATCACCCGCACGTTGCGGTCGTCGCGTTTGGCGCAGCTGATAACGGTCTGATAATCGATCGCACAAGGCAGAACGAAACCATCGTTATAGTCGGTGTGCTCACCAATCAGATTGACGCGGCCAGGAGCCTGTATCGCGTGGGTGGCAGGGTAGCCGAATTTTTCAGCAAACAGGGATTGTGTTTTATCTTTCAGACTCATTTATTAGACTCCTGATTCGCGGTAGTGGACATCGCTGACGGCGCGCAGACGTTCTGCCGCCTGTTCTGCCGTCAGATCGCGCTGGGTTTCTGCCAGCATCTCATAGCCCACCATAAATTTACGCACCGTCGCGGAACGCAGTAGCGGCGGATAAAAATGGGCGTGTAACTGCCAGTGCTGATTCTCTTCGCCATTAAACGGCGCGCCGTGCCAGCCCATGGAATAGGGGAAAGAGCACTGGAACAGATTGTCATAGCGACTGGTCAGTTTTTTCAGCGCCAGGGCCAGATCGTCACGCTCGGCATCGCTCAAATCGGTAATGCGCAGGACGTGGGCTTTTGGCAGCAGCAGCGTCTCGAACGGCCACGCCGCCCAGTATGGCACTACGGCGAGCCAGTGTTCGGTTTCAACGACCGTGCGGCTGCCATCAGCCATCTCGCGCTGAACGTAATCCGCCAGCAGCGCTGACTGGTTTTCATCGTAATAAGCTTTTTGCAGACGATCTTCGCGCTCAACTTCATTCGGCAGGAAGCTGTTCGCCCACACCTGGCCATGCGGATGCGGGTTAGAGCAGCCCATCGCCGCCCCTTTGTTTTCAAAAACCTGCACCCACGGATAATCCTGTCCCAGCTCGGCGGTCTGCTGTTGCCAGGTGTTGATCACGTCGGTGAGGGCGCCGAGGCTCAGCTCCGGCAGCGTTTTGCTGTGGTCCGGCGAGAAGCAGATCACCCGGCTGGTGCCGCGCGCGCTTTCGCAACGCATCAGCGGATCGTCACTTTCCGGGGCATCCGGCGTGTCGGTCATCAGGGCGGCAAAATCGTTGGTAAACACATACGTGCTCTGGTAATCCGGATTTTTATCGCCGGTGACGCGGGTATTCCCCGGACACAGGAAGCAGTCCGGGTCATGCTGAGGCAGCGTCTGTTTCGCCGGCGTCTCTTGCGCGCCTTGCCATGGGCGCTTCGCACGATGCGGAGAGACCAAAATCCATTGCCCGGTTAACGGGTTATAACGCCGATGCGGATGATCGACGGGGTTGAATTGCGTCATGTCGGATCCTTAATCCGGATAGCCCTGGGGATGGCGTGACTGCCAGTGCCAGGTATCCTGTGCCATTTCATCCAGTGTGCGCGTGACACGCCAGTTAAGCTCTTTGTCGGCTTTGGAGGCATCTGCCCAGTACGCGGGAAGATCGCCATCGCGGCGTGGCGCGAAGTGATACGCCACCGGTTTGCCGCAGGCTTTACTGAAGGCGTTAACCACGTCCAGCACGCTGCTGCCCACGCCAGCACCGAGGTTGTAAATATGCACGCCGGGTTTATTCGCCAGCTGCTGCATCGCCGCCACGTGACCATCGGCCAGATCCATGACGTGAATATAGTCGCGCACCCCGGTGCCATCTTCGGTTGGGTAGTCGTTGCCAAAAATTGCCAGCGAGTCGCGGCGGCCCACGGCCACCTGCGCGATGTAGGGCATCAGGTTATTCGGGATGCCCTGCGGATCTTCGCCCATATCGCCTGACGGATGTGCGCCAACCGGGTTGAAATAACGTAGCAGAGCGATGCTCCAGTCCGGCTGCGCTTTTTGCAGGTCGGCCAGAATCTGTTCCACCATCAGCTTGCTTTTGCCGTACGGACTTTGCGGCGTGCCGGTCGGGAAGCTCTCGACGTAAGGAATTTTAGGCTGGTCGCCGTAGACGGTGGCCGATGAGCTGAAGATAAAGTTTTTCACGTTCGCAGCGCGCATCGCGGAGATCAGGCGCAGGGTACCGTTCACGTTGTTATCGTAGTATTCGAGAGGCTTAGCGACGGATTCGCCGACCGCTTTCAGGCCCGCGAAGTGAATCACCGTATCAATGGCGTGGTCGTGAAGGATTTCGGTCATCAGCGCTTCGTTGCGGATATCGCCTTCCACAAACGTGGGCTGTTTTCCGCCGAGGCGCTCAATGACGGGCAGCACGCTGCGCTTACTGTTGCACAGGTTGTCGAGGATGATGACATCATGGCCATTTTGCAGCAGTTGCACACAGGTATGACTTCCAATGTAACCGCTACCACCCGTTACCAGAACTCGCATATTTCGCTCCATTAGGCTTATGGTATGTAATAACCATAGCATAACAGAGACGTGAAAAGTGTGACATGGGATAAAATAGTGGAATCGGTTACACTGAATCACGCACGCGAATTTGTAATGAGATGGCCCATTATAAATCAAAGAGATAACAATGTATTACTGCAGGTTGTCTGAAAAAGAGGGGCACGCCCCTCTGAGAGAACGATCAGCGAATGCGGCTTAACTCATAGCGATACTGCTCGCCGTGAGGAACAAACTCCAGCCGGTGGGTGATACAGGATGGCGCATCTTCCGCATGGTGGGAAACGAACAGCAGTTGTGTTTCGCCTTCGCTGATTAAAACGTCCACAAAGCGGCGTATCAGCTGGCGATTAAGCGGGTCGAGACCCTGCAGCGGTTCATCCAGAATCAGCACCGTAGGGTGCTTCACCAGCGCGCGGACGATCAGCGCCAGCCGCTGCTGTCCCCACGATAAACTGTGAAACGGCGCATCCGCCACGCGTTTATCCATCCCCAGAATATCCAGCCACTCCTGTGCCAGCTTGTGCTGTTTGTCAGAAACCGCCTGATAGATACCAATGGAGTCGAAATATCCCGACAAAATCACGTTTCGCACCGTGGTGCTGACGCGGTAATCGAGGTGCAGGCTGCTGCTGACGTAGCCGATGTGTTTTTTGATATCCCAGATGGTTTCACCGCTGCCGCGACGACGGCCAAACAGCGTCAGATCGTTACTGTAACCCTGGGGATGATCGCCGGTAATCAGGCTCAGCAGCGTGGATTTCCCCGCGCCGTTGGGGCCGGTGATTTGCCAGTGCTCGCCGGGGTTCACCGTCCAGCTCAGTCGATCGAGGATTGGGCGATCGTTATAAGAGACGGTACCGTTTTTCAGCTCGATGCGCGGCTGGTGGTTGTCCAGCAAATGCCGCGCCGAAGGGGCGTCTGGCTCGGGGAGTGCAATGCCGTCGAGTTTTTCGCTGTGCGCCAGCTGGGCGATCAGGGCCTGCTGAAGCAGCGCCTCTTTTTCGCCGGTTTCTGTCAGACAACAATCCACCAGCACGCCCGCGTACTGCACAAAATCGGGGATCTCATCGAAACGGTTCAGAACCAGCACGAGGGTATAGCCCTGCTGATTCAGCGTCGCGAGCAGGGAGGCCAATTGCGCGCGGGATTGCACATCCAGCCCGTCGAACGGCTCGTCGAGGATCAACAGATCCGGCTCGTTCATCAGCGCCTGGCAAAGCAAAGTTTTGCGCGTTTCCCCCGTCGAGAGGTACTTAAAGCGTCGCTCCAGCAGGCCAGTAATACCGAATAGTTCGGCCAGCTGCTGGCAGCGAGCAGCGTCTTTTCTTTCGTCCTGGATAATTTCTGCGGTGGTGCGGCCCGTATCCTCTTCGCCTGGGCTGAGCAGATCGGTGTTATTGCGCTGCCACTCGTCGCTGACCAGTTTTTGCAGCTGTTCGAAGGAGAGGCGCGTGATGCGGGTAAAACTGCACTGACGTTCGCCCTTAAGCAGGGTGAGCTCACCCGCAAGCGCGCGAGCCAGCGCGGACTTGCCGCTGCCGTTGGTGCCGACAAACGCCCAGCTTTCGCCGGCGCGCAAGTTGAGTTCGGGCAGTGAGAGGGTTCGTGTGTCGCTAAGACGAAACGTGCCTTGCGAAATTTGCAATGATGACATGACTTATCCCATTTTTTGCAGCGATATGCATCAGGGATACTCACTGGCGGCAGGTTTGTCAACGCACTTAGCACAACGTGGCGATAATCACCCGGTCAGCATTAAAATATGCGGTGACGTCAGCACCTTCCGATAAATCTTCTGCTTCGGCCAGCGGGACCGTGGCGCACAGCACTTGCCCATCGGGCAGGGTCATAAGCACTTCGCTCTGTTCGTCGCCGCGCGCAATGTGGCTGATCTTTCCGTGCAGTTGGTTATCGTCGTCTTGGGCCTGCTTTTCATCCAGCGTGATATTCACCCACGGCGCTTTCAGCAACACCAGCACCTCTTTGCCTTCGTCCAGCCCCAGTCGTTCGCCGCTCTGCGCGGTAATCGCCACTTTGAGCCGCGTCGTGCCGTCGGCCAGCAGAATATCCACGTGCTGCTGAACCTGGTCGCGATCGCGTGCGGTCACGGTGCCAAACCACTGGTTTCGCGCGCTGGTTTGCAGGGAGAAGCGGGAAATGGCGGCCAGCAGGCTGTCGAGGGGTAACGCGTCGTCATCGCTCAGGACGTCGAAGGCTTTTTGCTGGATCTGGGCCAGCAGATCGTAGAGCTGAATCAGGCGCTGGCCGTAGCGGGTTAGCATCGCGCCGCCGCCGCCCTTACCGCCGGTCGCCCGATCCACCAGCGTCTGTTCGCTCAGGCTGTTCATCTCATTGATGGCGTCCCAGGCACTTTTGTAGCTAATGCCCGCATTCTTTGCGCCCTGGCTAATTGAACCGGTTTGTTCTATCTGTTTAAGCAGGGCAATACGTCGCGGATCGGCGAAAAGCTTCTGCTGAAGTCGAAGGGTAAGGAGAATTTCGGCCTGCATAGACGGTGTCCTGGCAAAAAGCGTATTGTGACCCAATTGCCCGACAGCGCAAAGCCTACCGCACAAAAGGGGATGTTTTTCTGACTTTTCAGGGTAGAATACGCCATTCACAGTGTCTGGAGAAAACCATGTTAGAGTTGTTGAAAAGTCTGGTATTCGCCGTGATCATGGTACCCGTAGTGATGGCCATCATCCTCGGCGCCATCTACGGCCTGGGTGAAGTGTTCAACGTCTTTTCGAACATCGGTCACAAAGACCAGCCTAAAAAGCAGCATTAATTCCTCCCAAAACGCCCGGCCAGTCCGGCGTTTTGCTCTCAAGTTTCCGCCTCTCCCGCCGATAGTAGTTTCAGAATCAGCTTTGTTTACCCCTTAAACGGTACGATTTAACGCTAGGTTATCCCTGCAGTTATCGTTATATTTGTCTGTATATAACGACACTCACAGGAGCTACAAATGGCACGTACATGGTTACGCCTTTTCGCAGGGGCAACACTGACACTTACCGTCGCCGGGCAGGTACTGGCTGACGAAGGGAAAATCACGGTCTTTGCGGCGGCGTCGCTGACCAACGCGATGCAGGACATTGCGGCGCAGTATAAAAAAGAGAAAAACGTCGATGTGGTTTCGTCGTTCGCCTCGTCTTCCACTCTGGCTCGCCAGATCGAAGCCGGTGCGCCTGCGGATCTGTTTATTTCTGCCGATCAGAAATGGATGGATTACGCGGTGGAGAAAAAATCGATCGATACGGCCACCCGTGAAACCCTGCTGGGTAACAGCCTGGTAGTGGTCGCGCCAAAAGCCAGCGCGCAGGGCGAGTTCACTATCAACAAAGAGACTAACTGGACCAGCCTGCTGAAAGATGGGCGTCTGGCGGTGGGCGATCCGGACCACGTTCCGGCAGGCATCTACGCAAAAGAAGCGCTGCAAAAACTGGGTGCGTGGGATACATTATCGCCGAAACTGGCTCCGGCTGAAGATGTGCGCGGCGCCCTGGCGCTGGTGGAGCGCAACGAAGCGCCGCTGGGAATTGTCTACGGTTCCGATGCGGTTGCCGGTAAAGGTGTGAAAGTGGTTGGGACCTTCCCGGAAGATTCGCACAAGAAAGTGGAATACCCGATCGCCATAGTTGATGGACATAAAAATGCGACGGTCAGCGCCTTTTACGACTATCTGAAAGGGCCTGAAGCGTCTGCCATCTTTAAACGTTACGGATTTACGACTCACTAATGATATTGACCGATCCTGAATGGCAGGCCGTGCTGCTGAGCCTTAAAGTCTCTTCCCTGGCAGTTGCCTTTAGTTTGCCTTTTGGGATCTTCTTTGCCTGGCTGCTGGTTCGCTGCCAGTTTCCGGGCAAAGCCCTGCTCGACAGTGTGCTTCATCTTCCTCTCGTGTTGCCGCCGGTGGTGGTCGGGTATTTATTGCTGATCGCAATGGGGCGACGCGGTTTTATCGGCCAGTGGCTGTATGACTGGTTCGGCCTGACGTTTGCTTTTAGCTGGCGCGGCGCGGTTCTGGCGGCGGCAGTGATGTCTTTCCCGCTGATGGTGCGTGCGATACGCCTGGCGCTGGAAGGGGTGGACATCAAGCTGGAGCAGGCGGCGCGTACTCTCGGTGCCGGGCGCTGGCGGGTGTTTTTCACCATTACGCTGCCCCTTACGTTGCCGGGAATTATCGTCGGTACGGTACTGGCGTTTGCCCGTTCTCTGGGTGAATTCGGCGCGACCATTACTTTTGTTTCAAACATCCCCGGCGAAACGCGGACCATTCCGTCGGCGATGTACACCCTGATTCAAACGCCGGGCGGGGAAGGGGCTGCCGCACGGCTGTGCATTATCTCCATTGTGCTGGCGCTGGTGTCGCTGCTGATTTCTGAATGGCTGGCGCGTCTGAGCCGCGAGCGGATGGGGAAATAATCATGCTGGAACTCAACTTTACTCAAACGCTCGGTAACCACTGTCTGGTGCTCAACGAAACGCTGCCCGCTAGCGGAATTACCGCCGTCTTTGGCGTTTCGGGCGCGGGAAAAACTTCGCTGATTAATGCCATCAGCGGGCTGACGCGCCCGCAAACCGGGCGGATCGCGCTGAACAATCGCGTGCTTCACGACGCGGAAAATAAGATTTACCTGGCCCCTGAAAAACGGCGCATCGGCTATGTGTTCCAGGACGCGCGCCTTTTTCCGCACTATAAAGTGCGCGGCAATCTGCGCTACGGCATGGCGAAAAGCATGGCCGGTCAGTTTGATAATCTGGTCACGCTGCTGGGCATTGAATCGCTGCTGGACCGGCTCCCGTCGTCGCTCTCCGGCGGTGAAAAACAGCGTGTGGCGATTGGCCGCGCGCTGTTAACCGCACCGGAACTCCTGCTGCTGGATGAGCCGCTGGCGTCGCTCGATCTGCCGCGTAAGCGCGAGTTGTTGCCTTATCTGCAACGCCTGGCGCGGGAAATTAACATTCCGATGCTCTACGTCAGCCACTCGCTGGACGAGATTCTGCATCTGGCGGACAACGTGCTGGTGCTGGAAAACGGCAGCGTGAAGGCCTTTGGACCGCTGGAAGAGGTGTGGGGCAGCAGCGTGATGTATCCGTGGCTGCCGAAAGAGCAGCAGAGCAGCATCCTGAAGGTCAGCGTGCTGGAGCACCATCCGCACTACGCCATGACGGCGCTGGCGCTGGGCGATCAGCATCTGTGGGTCAATAAGATCGACAAGCCGCTGCAATCCGCGCTGCGTATACGCATTCAGGCGTCGGATGTTTCTCTGGTCCTCCAGCCGCCGTTGCAAACCAGTATTCGTAATATTTTGCGCGCGAAAGTGGCCCAGTGTGTGGACGATAACGGCCAGGTGGAAGTACAGCTGGAAGTGGGCAGCAGAAAGCTATGGGCGCGCATCAGCCCGTGGGCCAGGGATGAGCTTGGCATCAAACCTGGCCTGTGGCTTTACGCGCAGATCAAGAGTGTCTCGATCACCGCCTGATCACAGCAGATGGGTGTAAATGTACTGCGCGATGCTGTCGGTGGTGTTGTCGCCAATGACCACGTTGGCGCGCGCTTTGACGGCATCGTCGGCATTGCCCATCGCCACGCCAGTGCCGGCAGCCTCCAGCATGCTGATGTCGTTGTAGTTATCCCCGAAAGCGATCACGTCTTTCATCGACCCGCCCTGAGATTCAACAAACTGCGTCAGGCGTTTGCCTTTGCTGTTGCCCTTACGCGCGATATCCACCTGATCGTGCCAGGACCATTCGCACTCCAGCCCCAGCGTCTGCTCAACATGTTTCGCGAACGCGTTCAGCTTGTTCGTATCTTCGTCCGTCAGGGCAAATTTCCAGATAGCATCGACGTCGGCGGCCGCCTGGCGTAGGGATGAGACCTGCGTAAAGACCGGACGCTGGGCCTCGGGCAGTGACAGCGCCCAGTTGCTGGTACGGATGACATGCCCGGTCGGGCGCTCATAGAGCATGGCGTGATCCACGTACATCAGGCCGTGAATGGCGTGCTCATCCAGCAGATCAATCAGTTGTAACGCCTCAGTCACCGGCAGCGGATCGGACTCAAGAACCTTTTTTGCATGATAATCATACAAATAAGTGCCATTACAACAAATTGCAGGTGTATCTAACGCCAGTGCCTGATAAAAAGGATGAATGGCAACGTGATGTCGACCGGTAACAATCAGGAGTTGATATCCCGCTTCCTGAGCACGTTTCAGTGCTTCGAGCGAAGAGGGGAGCAGGGTTTTTTGCGGGGTTAACAGCGTACCGTCTAAATCCAGAGCAATCACACGCGAGGTCATTTGTTCTTCCGGGTTAATGTTGAATTATGGTCTTAGGGGATGGTACACCGAGAGGCGTGACCCACAAAATGCCAGGCTAAAATTCAGCATTCACCGTTAAAAAGTTAATCACTTTCACGCGCAGTGAGGAGAGGAGTATTCATGAAACAAACCGTTTATACCGCCAGTCCTGAGAGCCAGCAGATCCACGTCTGGCGTTTGAATGCGGAAGGCTCGCTCACGCTGGTGCAGGTTGTTGATGTGCCGGGACAGGTGCAACCGATGGTTGTCAGCCCGGATAAACGTTTTCTGTACGTAGGCGTGCGTCCTGAGTTTCGTGTGCTGGCCTACCGCATTGCACCGGACGATGGTGCTCTGACCTATACCGCCGAAGCGCCGCTCCCGGGCAGCCCGACGCACATCTCGACCGATCGCAAAGGCCAGTTCATCTTCAGCGGTTCTTACAATGCGGGCTGTGTGAGCGTCACGCGTCTGGAAGATGGCCTTCCGCGCGACAGCGTGGAAGTGGTTGAAGGGCTGGAAGGCTGCCACTCGGCCAATATCTCTCCGGACAACCGCACGCTGTGGGTTCCGGCGCTGAAACAGGATCGAATCTGCCTGTTTACCTTGAGCGACGACGGCCACCTGGCCGCGCAGACCCCGGCGGAAATCACCACCGTTGAGGGCGCAGGCCCGCGCCACATGGTGTTCCACCCGAATCAGCAGTACGCCTATGTGGTGAATGAGCTAAACAGCTCTGTCGACGTGTGGGCACTGAACGATCCGAACGGCAAGATTGAACGCGTTCAGACCCTGGACATGATGCCGTCAGACTTTACTGACACCCGCTGGGCGGCGGATATTCACATCACCCCGGATGGTCGTCATCTGTACGCCTGCGACCGAACCTCAAGCCTGATTACCATTTTCAGTATCTCTGAAGATGGCAGCGTGCTGGCAATCGAAGGCTTCCAGCCAACCGAAACCCAGCCTCGCGGCTTTAACATTGATAACAGCGGTAAATTCCTGGTGGCGGCGGGGCAGAAATCCCACCACATCGCGCTGTATGAAATCAAAGGCGAGCAGGGCCTGCTGGAAGAGAAAGGCCGCTATGCCGTAGGCCAGGGCCCAATGTGGGTGGTGGTAAACGCGCACTAAGCGGCGTAAAAACAAAAAACCTCGCAGTTGCGAGGTTTTTTTCAACTGACGGGCAGCCCTGTCTTTGAAGGGGACGGCGATTTTTTTCATTGAACATATCTTCTTTTTTAGTCTGGAATATAAAACCCGTTAAGGAGCATCTTTTTTGTTATTTTTTGTTTACATTCCATTAATTCATTGCCATATCTAATCTTGCAGTAATTAGCAAGTTCGTTATTTTTTGCGGGGGATAGGGATGAGCTTCTTAATACTTCCGTTGGAGATACTGGCATTTCAAAAATTAGATTGAGGGCTATATCGTGTTTAATGAAAACGACCGGGATCCAGTGTAAATCGCCCTCTTCATAGTAAGGCTCTTTATCGATTCCAATTAAAAAATATGCACATGCAATAAAAAAAATAGCATTGGAAAGTAAATTATTTGGCATTCTCCAACCTCGATTTGCTATATATGAAACTATTTTTCACCAGGAGAAGTTAGATTAAATTGTGCTCTTAGGCTGGCCGCAATTTGAAGTCCATAAGTTCCTGGACATGCCCTTCCCAATGCATTTAACGTAGCAAATTCTCTATGGCCTCCTAACTCTTTAATCGGGAAGTGTTTTATAAGTATTTTGACCAAAGCTTCTATCGCGTTTTTTTGTTGAATTGTTGGTAAGTCAAATGATTGATCCCAGTCATCCTTAAACTGCCCTGAAAACTCACTGAGGCTGTCCCATCGCGATGGACCATACTTTCCGGCCTCACCTGGTAAACTAAAATCAGATAAAAACACTATTCCAATATGCCCTGTATTGGCACCTTTTAGATGAGCACCTTTTTCGCGTATATCTAATGTTTCAAAGATTACGCCTAGACAATCAATTGCATAATGATAACTTAAGTGACCAAAGCTATTGATATCCGTTTTCTCGGCCTGTCGTAACTTGTTTAAGGAATCTTCATCACAAGAATAGCTATTTCCTGCATGATGTAATACTATTGCCGAATAATTCCAGTCATCACCATCAGATACTTGGGCTTTCTTTGCACCCCACTCACTACGTGTTTTTATAGTTAAGCCTGATTCCCGTGTTTCAGATAATATACTCTCTCTTATTATTCTTTTATCTTCTCTTGTTTTAGCAATTGCGTTAAGTCCCATTCGAAGTAAATCTTCGGTTGTTTTTGAGTAATCATTGTCCATATAGATATCATAGTCCTTTTGTTTTTCTAAAATTAGCATGGAGAGGGAGAGCGGATAGGCATCCATCCTATTCAGATGTTGATTATGAACCTCACAAATATTGTTTTATGTATTTCACTTATTTTTCAGTATATTATAAAAATATATGCACTCAGGATGAAGTATAACTATCTACCCGATATTAACGGTTCCACCACCTATAATTACACCTCCGCAATCAATGGTGTCGTTAGTTCTTGCCGCGGGTAATCCGTCAATAAAAACGCTTGATGAACCGCTGCTTATTTTGCGGGAGTGGGGCGGATGTAAAGGCTTTTCATGTGGTGTTAGTGGGTCCCCCAGACGAGCTGAGGGGAGATTGTCAATAAATACAGTGGGAGAACCCGCTGTGATAGTGGTTTCATGGTAACCATCATGCTGGGTACCTTTGTCAGTGACTCTGGCCGCTAAAGGCATTTTAACCTTCCTTTGAATGAAATAATCGTAATCAGAATATTATATTTTCAGTTGCAAATGTTAGAATTACTGATTAACTGATGCATTATTGAGTTGCAGTGATACCCGTCACATTACATAATAAATATGACGGGTAAAATTTATATCTATACAACCGGGACAAATTTACCATTAATTAATGAAAACACTGGAACATAGCTACTCATCTGTTTGTCACCATAAGTGAATATTATCGGCGAATACGCTGGGGTTGATTTGTTGTATAATTGTACCATCCGACCTTTATTAATAACTCTGACATCATAATCTTTCCATATAATAGGAAGTATTTTGATTTTTTTTTCCTCAAGGTTTTCTTTTGTATACAATGATAATAATATTTCATCCTCATTATTATGGGTTGTGGCGGACCATATTTTCAATGCCTCGCGGTCAAATTCTTTCAAACGCGCTCGATCTCCTGAGCGAATAATATCAGCCAATTCCATATAGGCGGCTTTTAACTTCTGTATCTGTTCATCGCTGCCGGTAAACGGAGTTGCCCGGGTCCAGACCCAGTCAGGGAGCCCTGTTACAGTAATTTTTTGGGTAAACTGAAAGAGTTTCATTCCCTTAGGGAAATAGGTTTCATCAAAGTAATCTGGATCAATAAAGCCAGGCGCAGCCTGTTCTGCCAGAATCTCTTTTCGTGTGATGGGATGCTGGCTGTCTGATTGTGTCTCAGGAATTCCCTGATCGTTAATTGTCACTTTTATAGATGACAATGTCATTTCATCTTTCTCAACCGATTGAACCACATCCAGGCTGCACTCTGCTTCAGGCGAAAACTTAGCCCGCGCTTCTGCACTGGCCGGTTTATCGGAAAACCAGCCTAACGCCCCAATTTCAAGGCTGATTTCATTTTCACCATTCTCCATCATCATCATTGCGTTCGTGCTGGAAATCGCGCCGGTGGAATCACCATTTTCTATCCAGGCTGAGCGTCGATTACTAAAACCGGTGACGCCATTAGTTTTGATAGCGCAATATGCATCTTGGATATTAAATCGGCTGCGGATAGTTTTAGTAGTATTATCTAAATAAAGTACTACACCCACGATGATTCCTGTCATTAAAAAAATTCTTTTTTTGTATTTTATCTTCATGTGAATGGTTTCATGTTTATAAATATGAGGTTTTTAATATATATGCTATGCTGCCACTTTTGTTAAGCTCATTATAAAAACCTTGAATTGGTACTAATAATTATAGAATTAAACCACTGGGATGAATTTACCATTGATTAAGGAAAATATTGGTGCGTAGGTATTCATAACTTTCTTTCCATCATCACGGATATAAGTATAAGTCAAAGGTGATAAAAGTGGTTTTGATTTATTATATAACTGTACCATACGACCTTTATTCATTACCCGAACAGCATAGTTATCCCATCTAATAGAGAGCATTTTTATTTTTTTATCTTCTAGGTTTTCTTTTTTATATAATGAGAGTAATATCTCATCCTCACTACTTGGGGTCGTGGCAGACCATATTTTCAGCGCCTCGCGGTCAAATTCTTTCAGGCGTACTCGATCTCCGGAGCGGATAATTTCAGCCATTTCCGTATAGGCGGCTTTTAACTTTTGTATCTGTTCATCGCTGCCATTAAACGGAGTTGCCCGGGTCCAGATCCAGTCAGGGAGCCCTGTTACAGTAATCTTTTGGGTAAACTGAAAGACTTTCATTCCCTTAGGGAAATAGGTTTCATCAAAGTAATCTGGATCAATAAAGCCAGGCGCAGCCTGTTCTGCCAGAATCTCTTTTCGTGTGATGGGATGCTGGCTGTCTGATTGTGTCTCAGGAATTCCCTGATCGTTGATTGTCACTTTGATAGATGACAATGTAATTTCATCTTTCTCAACCGAATGAACCACATCCAGACTGCACTCTGCTTCAGGCGAAAACGTGGCCCGCGTTTCTGCATCGGCCGGTTTATCGGAAAACCAACCTAACGCCCCAATTTCAAGGCTGATTTCATTTTCACCATTCTCCATCATCATCATTGCGTTCGTGCTGGAAATCGCGCCGGTGGAATCACCATTTTCTATCCACGCTGAGCGTCGATTACTAAAACCGGTAACGCCATTAGTTTTGATAGCGCAATATGCATCATTAATATTAAATCGAGTGCGAATGGTCTGTATGCTATCACCTGAATAAAGTACTGTGCCCATAATACCTCCTGTTAGAAAAATGACTGTTACAAAATATTTTGCTTTCATCGCAATCTCCGTTTAGTTAGTAATGTGTTGTATTATGATTATTATCATTTCCTTCACCACTGTTTGATAAAGGATTAGTACCCATCGCCCAAGGTTTTGTTTGCACTGGTGGCGTAATCTCTGGTTTTTTTATACAACGTATTTTTCCATATAAATTAATGCGCAATGGCGATTCTGATGGTTTTAGAGCTGCGCATAGTTGCCATTCCTTCTTTACTTTATTTTCTGTTTTTTTATTACCATTTTGAACATCACCATCGTCAAGGCTATAGCTTACATCAGCCATAAACTCAAACGTACCTTTAATACCATCATGATATAAAGCAAGGTCAAGACCGTTATCATGTGGATCAAATTCAAATCCGGCAATGGCTCCTATAGTGCCTTTAGTATTTGCGGTCAGTTTTACAACAAAAATTTCGGCCTCAAATGTTGCACTGACTACTCCTTTTAAACCCAAATAAATTTGATTCTTCTTGGCTATGTTAAAATCCCACTGTTTATCTTTTTCAACATAGACAGAACCAAGGTTAAGATTAATTCCCGTAGCAATCTCGATATAGCATTCAACACTAGTTCCATGTTTTTTGAGATAATCACGGCATCTGTTGACAAGATCGTCAATTTTACAGTAGGCACAAATAAAAGAGATGATGTCAAATTTAAATTTTGCTTCTAAAAAAGGTTTACCAAATAAACCATAGAAATGACAAGGGCCATCCTTAATGTCGATATATTGATAGGCATATGAAATCCCAATTTTTGCAGGTTCTATTTTAGCATTGAATAGAGAGTATTTTCGTGTGCCGTCTTGATTTTCAGGATCAGGAGCGAAGTATTTGTTGATATTTTCAATCAGAGAATCGACTCTCCTTAACTGTTCTAGGGTTTTTATTTGCCGTAATTTTCTTATTTCCTCTTCATATTTGTGTGAATATTCAACATTACCGATCTTAATACCAAAATCAACAGTTAAAGTTGTCTTGTTTGACCATTCGAACTGAGCCGTAGAATTCTGCCATCCATCACGGAGTTTATTTTTATTTTTAGGCTTTGTATTCTCCATGGCTTCGCGAGATTTTATTCTTTCATCACGACGTTCTTTAATAGTTCTTTCCCGCCTCGAGGAGATTATTTCGTAGCTTAGACCTGTAGTAAAACGAATTTCAATTGTAGGGTAAACGTAGATTTGTGCATATCGGCTACGCTCGTAGCAACCGTCAACGACTACGGTATAATGAGCAGGTTCATCAAAGATATCCAGCGGAGTGGTTATTGAACTTAGATATTCCCAGGGAGAGCGAAATGCACTAACAACATCAATATCTTTTTTCTCTCCTTTAAAATGCAGCGTAACGCTATTGGGATTTCCGTCAGTTGTTAGTTTGGAATCATGATTTCCTGATGCTTCCTCTAGCCATGCGTCATGTGAACCACTCTTGCTACACTGGCACACTATAGTGATATCACCCTCACATCCATAGCCTTTGTCGAGTATTTTAAACGGAGCTGTACCTTCTTTTGACCAAATATGTTTCTCCTTATTAGCTGGAAAATCCGTTATCACATCAAGAATACAGGGATCAGGAAGACCACATTCCGCACACGCCTTTCCTGCGGTTGAAGATGGAGATGCCATAAACTATTTCCTTTTGTTTATTGTGGAATAAAGCCAAGTTCCCCTAAAGCGAGTTGTTGAACTCGAGAATGTTCAGGGTATGACTTATTACTGAGTAGTTCATTCCATGAGTCAGGAATATCATTAGTGTCACTGATATTATTCTTTAGCATTAACATCGTCATAATTCTGATGGAATGATCATCCGTGATATTTAATGACTTGCAGTACAAGAAGTATTCCTCTGCCAGGTTTATTGCTGCTTTATTGTTTTCTGATGTTATTAAATTTGTGTTTTCTTTATTTTCAATAATAAAAGTTGATAACTTGTCCAGATAGTTTTTATGAGCCTGCTGTTCTAGTTGCTGATATTGCCTGTAATTCAGAGAGAGCATAGTGAAAGACACCAACTTAGCGTTGTTATCGTCTGGGACTCTAACTTCGGAAAAATTATCCTCATGATATATCCCATCATAACTGCTACTTACCTGGGACACTGGTTTTAAAAATAAATTAAGCTGACGAGGTGTTAAAACTGTAGTTAACGCCCAGATATTTCTCGGATCATAGAAGCGCATGAGGACAGGTTTAGTTTGTTCAGGGATCATCACCCATAAATAGCGACGGAAATGCTGCTGTAGTTCCCGTAAAGACAAATCGGATTTAAAGTATATCCCCCATGGCGTTGTTTTCTCGTTTAGCCAGGTATTCACTTCTTCAGTGACCACTACAAGATAGGGTGCTAGTGCAACCAGTTCCGGCTGAACAGGTTCTGCATACAAGCAACAATGTGGCGGAATCGTTTCTTTTAGAAAATTGACCAGGTCTGATTCGATTGCACCATCCACAATCGCATATTCTATCATCTCCATCAGACGCCATCCTTCGGGCAATGGGATACAAATATCGTTCCATTTCCCGCGGCAGCTTTCAGTATTACCGGGCGCATTGGTAAGATAACTTCTCCTGGGTTACCGAGTCCGTTCAAGTTTATCTTTGGACCTTTTATGTCCACTCCACCTGAATGAATCACTACAAAAGAGCTGCCAACTCGTAGGCTAATTTTGCTGTCGCTCTGTAAAACAATGTCCCCCTGTACGCTAATGCCGAGAGCACCGGCGACCTTCCGGGCGAGATCGCCTTTGACCTCTAAACCATGGTTACCTTCCACCAGACTGACATGGTCTTTTGTTGTTTTGTGATCCTGCTTTCCGTCCACAGTGACTTTGCGGTCATTAGCCACTACCAAATTTTCATCATGACCGATGCTTACAGTCCTGTCATAATTCACTCGTTCATCTTTGCTGTTGAGTACTACAACCTGCATATTTTTTTGTGCATGCAGGTAAACTTCTTCCTGGTTTGTTGCATCATCAAAACGCAGCTCATTAAACCCGCTACCCTTATACGTCTTTGACCGTATCGTCATTTGCGTTTTTGTTCCCGGCAAATTCCCTGGTGAGCGATTATCCTGATGGTACGTCCTGCCCATGATGATTGGCTGGTCTGGATCACCGTTAAGGAAATCTACAATCACTTCCTGGCCAACACGTGGTATTGCAATGTTGCCAAATCCTGTTCCTGCCCATGCCTGTGATACGCGTACCCAGCATGAGCTATCCTCGTTTCCCGGACAGTAGCGGTCCCAGTGAAAGCGAACCCGCACTCTGCCATGTTCATCGCAAAATATTTCTTCGCCTGCAGGACCAGTGACAATCGCGCTTTGTGGCCCATCTACGGAAGGTTTCATCTGCGGTATTGCGCGCCATGTCCGGTCTGCTGGTATGACCTCAAAGCGATTACTAAGCGTTGTTCCAGCCCCCTGACTTCCATGCAATGCCTGTGGCTGGTCCCCTGTCAGTACACTTCCCATAACTTGCCATTCACGGTTCAACAGATCAGATGGGTGTTCCGTCAAAGAGAAACGCTTTCCCGGCCATAATTTGGGGGAGTTGCTGTAGCCGATCGCCATCTCTGCATCATGCCTCCAGCCTTCTATTTGATAACGTGCAAAATCCTGTCCGTGCTGCTCATCTTTAAACCGTCCAGGATAATCGAAAATTTCATACTGCGTCAGTTGGCCATTCAAATGTTCACCAGCATGGTTGTAGTAGCCTGGCCAGCCCGGAGTTTTGAATGTGTAATCCTGGGTTTCTACTGATGAAGGGCGTATCTGTGCATGATATCTAAACTGATAGATACATTCGGCAGATTCCCCTGCCGCTACATTAGGATTAAAAAGAATGGCCCCCATTGACGACACACCTGCCACGTCGTCGCACAACACCAACTTTTGCTCTTCACCGGAGGGGGCGTGCCAGTCAAAAAAGAAAATCCCTTCTTCCGACCAAAGACGAGTTAGAAAAGCAAGGTCACTTTCACCGTACTGTACACAGAACTCTCGCGTTGGGTGCTCACTATAAAAAACGGGTGTCCATTCAGTGATACCATTCTCACTCAATAATGTGGAAGAGATGGTCTTAATATCCTGCTGCTGGAATATACGGAAGTTCCGCCGTAAACCGCTACGCCAAAGGGGAGGGGAGATGATCAGATGGTATCCCATTTGCCAGTGATTGTTTTCACTCAGGGTGACAGCGGTGACAATTCCTCGGATGTAACGCTGCGCAACCATCCCATCCCAGATGGTTAACACCGCATTTTTTTCGAGAAAATCTGTAGCTGTCAAATCAGGAAGGCTGCTGGCGATATCCACTTTCAGCAGGAAATGTTTGGAGTACGACTGAACCAGCCTAAAGCTGACTACCGCAGTAGTTTTCTCCATCAGTCCGTCTACTTCTAACGTAAAACGCAACCCCTTTAAGGACATATAACCCCCTTTGCATATCCATATGAAATGCCACTTTCAGGCATCAGTGACTGTACTGTGCTACGTCTGATTTTAAATACGCTACCGCCGAAGTATCCGGCATCCACCATCTCCCATAAAATAGAGTTCAGAACTCACTGCCTTTTTACTTTTATGGGCATTCATTAATACGCTTGCAGCCCATATCGGCCATATACTGTTTGTATTAACCAATACCCTTAATGTTGTTCACTATAATCGAATCTTTCATGTGCCCACCGCCCGTCGAACCGCTATTCTCTTACTCGTGTTAACGGGATTTATGTTTGTTATAGTCTAAAGGGGAACATGTATTAGCTTACAACATCATCCAGGGTGAAGGTATTCTATATTATTTGTATTCTATGTAATGTATTTTTTCTTTGAATATAAAACTGTGTTGCATATATTTTATCTATGCGTGTGTTTTCAGGTGTCCCTTGAGTTTATCATGCTAATTGTAAAAATGAGGATGGTGATTTAATGTGATAGTACACTAATTTTTTTTGAGAACATTGATGTCTATAAATGGGGGGTTAGTCTTCGGTAATATTTCTTTTCATGAATATGTTAATATTAAATCCATGCCATTAAATTTTATGCGAGAGTCAAGTTTTTCACATTACCCGCACAATTCATTGCCGGGGAAGGTATGCAAGCTGACTATAAAAACATTCATCTAGTCGATGCTTCAGTTGTCGCATGATTGATCTTTAACAAGGAATGAGTGCCATGGAAAAGGAATGGATATCCGAGAGTTTGAGATTCTGTTGGATAATTATCCAAACTAGTGAATGGAGTAAAGCTAATGTCTTTTGAAGAACATTATTATCGGGAGGAGTTGGATTATCTGCGTCAGCTCGGAAAGCTGCTCGCTGAGGAAAAACCTCATCTGGCGCGTTTTCTGACCGAAAAGGAGGGAGATCCGGATGTTGAACGTCTGCTAGAAGCCTTCGCTTTTCTTTCTGGTGGTCTGCGGCAAAAACTGGAGGATGAATTTCCTGAATTTACAAATAGCTTGATTAATATGCTGTGGGCTAATTATCTACGTCCGGTGCCCTCTATGGCGGTAATCGAATACAAACCTTTAGCTACTCAACTTTCTGCACCCGTTTGTGTTAGACGTAATGAGCTCATTTGTTCAGGAGCAGTACGTGTAACGTCTCCTGGGCGTAAAATTTTGGCAGAAAATACTGGCCATGGAACTCCGTCGTGCCGATTTACACTAGCGCGTGACATCTGGCTGCAACCCCTTTCTATCGCAGATGTGAGAAATACAAGTAGTTTGAAAAAAGGTTGTATCGAAATCGATTTTTTTACAGATGGAGGCATTAACGCATGTTCGCTGGACTTGAACAAGCTGACATTTTGGCTTGGCAATGAAGATGATTACACCCGATATCAACTTTATTTATGGTTCAGTCAGCACCTGATGGATGCAGAACTCGTTTCCGGTGAGAGTCGACTGCATTTGCCTGATTTGTGGCTTGAGGCTGTGGGATTCGAACATAATGATGCCCTGCTTCCCTGGCCAGAAAACACTCATAGTGGTTTTCGGGTGCTTCATGAGTATTTTTGCTTTCCGGAAAGCTTTTACTTCTTCCGCATGCGAGGTGTACCTTTGCTGCCCGATAATTTCCCAGTCAAAGCTTTTACATTGTGTCTACACTTTAACCTGCCATTACCCACAGAAAAAAAATTAAGCAAAAGTTCATTGCGCTTATACTGTGCGCCGGCAATTAATCTTTTCCCCCACAATGCTGAACCTATTAGTCCGGATGAAAGCACGGCACAATTTAAGTTACGCGCAAGCCATCAAAATCCTGAACTCTATGATGTCTTTCAGGTGAAGTCAGTCTCCAGCAAAATTATTGCACTCGACGAAACACCTGGAACGGGTGACAGAACGCGTATCTGGCCGCAGTTTGAAGGATTTCAGCATCAGCTCGAGTATAATCTTCGTCGTGAAGTCGTTTATTGGCAACACCGTACAAAAACGTCTCTTTTTCAGCAAGGTTTGGATCATTCTATTGCTTTTGTTCATGGAGATGGCAGAACACCGGAACGAACCTCAGTTAACGTCGAAGTGTTCAATGTCTCGCTTATTTGCACCAATCGAATGCAACCAGCTTCACTTCAGGTTGGTGATATTTGCATACCCATAGACAAAAACCCAGCTGTTGCCTCTTTCAGTAATATTACGCGTCCGACTCGTCCGCTTTATCCAATGACTAACGGAATTATGCACTGGTCCCTGCTCTCTTGCATGAACCTGAACTATCTCTCTTTACTTGACAGAGAGGCGTTGATTCAGGTGTTAAGTACTTTTGATTTACCCGGAATTAATGATTTTCATCACGCACGGCTCTCTTCGAATAAGCTGGACGCCATCGAAAAGATGGTGTCCGAGCCGATAGACCGCTTGTTTAAAGGCGTACCTGTTCGGGGAATGTCCACTACATTATGGGTTAATCCCACCCCGTTTATTTGCGAAGGGGAGATCTATTTGCTCGGGGCTGTGTTGTCCAGTTTCTTTGCCATGTATGCCACCATCCATTCTTTCCACAGTCTCAAAATCATTAACCTAGAAAACCAGGAATCCTGGGAATGGCTTAATACTGGCCAGCATGCTCTTATGTAGGGAAGGACGTTTTGACTGCACTAAGCCGCTTGAAACAAAAAACCTCGCATTTGCGAGGTTTTTTATGCCCGGCGTTCGGGATTACTGCTTCGGCTCTGCAACCACTTTGCTGCCCAGACCGCGGTTGTTGTATTCCCACATGCGGTTGAAGTTAGCGTCGTTCAGGTTGCGCTGCACGTTTCCTTTATCATCCATCGCGCCGGTGTTACCGGAGTAAGGACGTTTGGAGATCGCCGCGTCGGCCCATGGTTTTGCCATGTTAAAGCCTTCGTTAATCACGCTGTCGCGGATCACGACCTGACCGTTGGTGGCAGAGTCGATGTCCAGTGAACGTCCCAGCTGCGCCAAGCCGTCACCAGCTGCGGTAAAGCGGCTGTTCACGGCCAGGAAGCCGTAGAACATGTTGGACAGCGTTGCAGGTGCAAACACGTAACCTTCCTGCTGAGTACGGGAGTTCACCACGCGGAATTCGGTGTTATCAAACACCACCGCGCCGCGACCGGAGACGATATCCACATCACCTTCAATATAGCTGTTGGTCACCTGAGTTCGGGTCAGACGGTTATTCTGCAGGGTGTTCTGCACACCGCTGTTGGTCACGAAGAAGGTGTTCTGACGACCCAGAATGTTCACGTTGTTGATCTGAACTTTGTCGCCGTCAGTACGCAGCGCCACAGCCTGATGGTTACCCGCATCCACGCTATCACCCAGGGTGTTCTGGATGGTCAGGTTCTGCAGTTGCAGGCCGTTGTTCTGCGACCAGAACACCGCCGAGCACATCATGCCGATAGTGGCGCTCTGCTTGCTCTGGCAGCTGTCGAACATATACCACGCTGGTTTGCCCGGCATATATTTACCGGCCGGGTTCACCAGGTGACGCCAGGTGTTGCGGTCGATTTCTGAGTCGATCGCCAGACCGATTTTCACGTCAATCGCTTTATCACCGGTACCGTAAATCGTAATGCTGCCCGGTGCGGCGGGAACGTAGACCGTCCCTTCGTACTCGCCTGGCAGAATTGCGATGTACTGGCGTGATGCGCTGTGTTTCGTAATGGCAGCGTCAACGGCAGCCTGAATGCTGGTGTGCGTCACGCCCTGCGTGCCTGCCGGGCCAACCACGAAGTTAGGCTGTGCAGGAACGCTAATAGAAGAAGGGGTCCACGGTGCCGCATTCGGGTCCATGGCAGTGTAATAATGTGCAGCGGTGAAGTTCTTCGCTTCGCCAGCAGACAGAATAGGGCGAGATGCCGTGCCTGGTGCGGCCTGCTCAGAGGGCAGCTGGTCAGGTGGCGTTGAGCTGCACGCTGACAGTGTCACGCCAAAGGCGAGTGCCAACGCCAGACGAGAAATCCTGGAAATGTTCAAGGGAAAGCTCCTTGCTTCGCGAGTCTTAACGGGATGATCGAAATAGCCTGCTTTTTTATACTAAGTTGAGCGAAACGGGAAGATGAAATACGAAAAAGTTGCATATTTCACCCGCGCCCGGCGGGGAAGTCGTCACAAATAAATAACAATTTCCGTAAAGCCGGTTGACACGGGCAAACGAATGAAAATAAATGTCTATACAACTCATGACAAGCGGAAGTCCTATGCAGCAGCTTCATCCCGACGATCTTATCTGGCGTAACGCACGACTGGCGACCATGAACCCTGATGAACCCGCACCTTACGGCCTGCGTGACAACGCAGCTCTGGTGGTACGCGGCGAGAGGATTGTGGCGATTATCCCTGAAACGGAGGTCCCGGCCACGCATGCTCATCAGGTCGATCTCGGGGGACGACTGGTCACGCCCGGTCTGATCGATTGTCACACCCATCTGGTGTACGGTGGCGATCGCGCCGCAGAGTGGGAGCAGCGTCTGAACGGCGTCTCTTATCAGACCATCAGCGCTCAGGGCGGCGGAATCAATGCGACCGTGGCCGCCACCCGCGAAAGCGATGAACCATCATTACTGAAGCGGGCGGAACAGCGCCTGCATCGCCTGATGCAGGAAGGCGTCACCACCCTTGAGATCAAGTCGGGCTATGGCCTGAATGCGCAGACCGAAGAGAAAATGCTGCGCGTCGCCCAGACTCTGGCGCAAAGCCATCGGGTTGAAATCAGCCCAACGCTGCTCGCCGCTCACGCCGTGCCGAAGGAGTACCGTCAGGATCCGGACGCTTATCTGACGCAGGTTTGCGAGCAGATCATGCCGACTCTCTGGCGCGAAGGGCTGTTTGAAGCGGTGGACGTATTTTGCGAGAACGTCGGCTTCACGCTGTCGCAGACCGAACGGGTGTTTCAGGCGGCCGCCGCGCTGGGCATTCCCGTCAAAGGCCACGTCGAACAGCTTTCCAGGCTGGGGGGCGCCGCATTAGTGAGCCGCTACCACGGCTGGTCCGCCGATCATATTGAGTATCTCGATGATGCGGGGGTCAACGCGATGGCGCACAGCGGCACGGTCGCAGTGTTGCTTCCCGGCGCATTCTACTTCTTACAGGAACACCAGCGCCCGCCTGTCGATCAGCTGCGAAAACAGGGCGTGCCGATGGCTGTCGCCACAGACTACAACCCCGGCACCAGCCCGTTTGCCAGCCTGCATCTGGCGATGAACATGGCCTGCGTGCAGTTTGGTTTAACGCCGGAAGAGGCGTGGGCAGGCGTGACGCGTCACGCGGCACAAGCGCTGGGTCGGGGTGCCACCCACGGTCAGCTGAAGGCCGATTTTGTCGCTGATTTCGTCATCTGGGATGCCGAGCGCCCGGTGGAAATGGTCTACGAGCCGGGGCGTAATCCGCTCTATCAGCGTGTGTTTCGAGGGAAAGTATCATGACACTCTGGCGGCCAACGCCCGCTGATCTCTGGCAGGGGCGCGACGACAGCAGCGAAGCCAGCAACGCGCTGCGAATTTTTCAGACTATCGCCCAGACCGATCGTTTTGCGCCCAAAAGTTCAGGCATTGCACTGTTAGGTTTCGAGTGTGATGCAGGCGTGTGGCGCAACCATGGGCGGCCCGGTGCCGCGCAGGCGCCCGACGTGCTGCGTAAAGCGCTGGCAAATATGGCGAGCTACAGCGGGCACGACACGCTGACCGATATGGGCACCATCACCGTTGCGGGCGATCGGCTCGAAGATGCTCAGCGCGCGCTGAGTGATGCGGTGCTGGCCTGCCAACAGTCGGGTATGCGCACGCTGGTGTTTGGCGGCGGCCACGAAACGGCCTGGGCCCACGGTCGCGGAGTGCTGGATGCCTTTCCTCACGAACGCGTTGCGATTATCAATCTCGACGCGCACCTTGATCTCCGCAAGGCCGACCACGCCACATCAGGCACGCCGTTCCGCCAGCTCGCACAGTATTGCGAGGCGCAGAATCGCGAGTTTCAGTACGCCTGTCTGGGCGTCAGCCGGGCGGCGAATACACAGGCGCTGTGGGACGAAGCGGCCCGCCTCAACGTGACGCTGGTGGAAGATCTCGATTTTCGCCGCGAGGCGTTACCGGTGCTGGAAAGCGTCCTGGCGCAGGCCGACCGCGTCTATCTGACCATCGATCTCGACGTACTACCTGCCGGTGAAATGCCTGCCGTCTCAGCCCCGGCGGCGCTCGGCGTGTCGGCCCTGGATATAATGCCGGTGATTGACGAAATCTGTCGCAGCGGAAAATTGCAGGCAGTAGATTTGGTCGAGTTTAATCCAATATACGATCGAGACGGACAGGGCGCGCGGCTCGCGGCGCGTCTGGCCTGGCAAATTGCTCACTGGTGGGCATAAATCATTTTAAGGAGTAACAATGTTTTCACGCTCACCGAATCCGCCTTCCGGCGCGCCAGCCCCTTTCTACGAAAAGGTGAAACAGGCCATCAGCGAGAAGATCGCCACCGGCGTCTGGCAGCCGCACGACCGCATCCCCTCCGAGGCCGAACTGGTGGCCCAGTTTGGTTTCAGCCGTATGACCATCAACCGCGCACTGCGTGAACTCACGGACGAAGGGCTGCTGGTGCGTTTGCAGGGGGTGGGAACGTTCGTCGCCGAGCCGAAAGGGCAGTCGGCGCTGTTTGAAATCCGCAGCATTGCCGACGAGATTGCCTCGCGCAATCATCAACACCACTGTGAAGTGCTGGTGCTTGAGGAGACACAGGCCAGTGCCGAGCAGGCGGTTGAGCTGAATGTCAAAGAGGGGGCGCGGATTTTCCACTCGGTGATGGTGCATTTCGAGAACGACGTTCCGGTGCAAATCGAGGATCGCTGCGTCAACGCCGAACGGGTGCCCGATTATCTTCAGCAGGATTATACCCAGACCACGCCCCACGCCTGGCTGTCACAGGTCGCTCCGTTGACGGAGGGCGAACACATTGTCGAAGCGGTGCGCGCCACGCCGCAGGAGTGCGAACGACTGCGCATTAAAGAGCACGACCCGTGCCTGCTGATCCGCCGCCGCACCTGGTCTTCCGGGCAGATTGTCTCGCACGCCAGACTGTTATTCCCCGGTTCCCGTTACCGGTTACAAGGCCACTTTATGTCATAGGTTTTCAAAGCGTGATAGCTAACACAATATAACAAAATTGTATCTTTATTGTTAAATCTGACCTTGTGCGTGGTTGTCTATACAAGTATATCTGTTTGTATCTTTCATCCCGTATGAGGACCACACAATGTCGTCAGGTAAATACCGTCAGCAGGATGTCCGCGCCCCGCGCGGCACCACGCTCACCGCCAAAAGCTGGCTCACCGAAGCGCCGCTGCGCATGTTGATGAACAACCTCGATCCCGACGTCGCCGAAAACCCGCACGAGCTGGTGGTGTACGGTGGCATCGGTCGCGCGGCGCGTAACTGGGAATGCTACGACGCCATTGTGGACGCGCTCACCAACCTCGAAATCGACGAAACCCTGCTGGTGCAATCCGGTAAACCGGTCGGGGTGTTCAAAACCCATAAGAATGCGCCACGGGTGCTGATTGCCAACTCAAACCTTGTTCCGCACTGGGCAACCTGGGAACACTTTAATGAGCTTGACGCCAAAGGGCTGGCGATGTACGGCCAGATGACTGCGGGCAGCTGGATCTACATTGGCAGCCAGGGCATCGTGCAGGGCACCTACGAAACCTTCGTTGAAGCCGGACGCCAGCACTATAACGGCTCCCTGAAGGGGCGCTGGGTGCTGACCGCCGGGCTGGGCGGCATGGGGGGCGCGCAGCCGCTGGCAGCAACACTGGCGGGTGCCTGCTCCCTGAATATCGAATGCCAGCAGAGCCGCATCGATTTCCGCCTGCGCACCCGCTATGTCGATGAGCAGGCCGACAATCTCGATGACGCGCTGGCGCGCATTCAGAAATACACCGCCGAAGGCAAAACCGTGTCGATTGCCCTGTGCGGCAACGCGGCGGAGGTCGTTCCGGAACTGGTGGCGCGCGGCGTGCGCCCGGACCTGGTCACCGACCAGACCAGCGCCCACGATCCGCTTCACGGCTACCTGCCAAAAGGCTGGAGCTGGGAAGAGTACCAGCAAAAATCCCAAAGCGACCCGGAAGGGACGGTGCTGGCCGCCAAACGCTCGATGGCTGAGCATGTGTCGGCGATGCTGGCGTTCAGCAAAATGGGCGTACCGACCTTCGACTACGGCAACAACATTCGCCAGATGGCGAAAGAGATGGGCGTGGAAAACGCGTTCGACTTCCCTGGTTTTGTCCCGGCCTATATCCGTCCGCTGTTCTGTCGCGGCATTGGCCCGTTCCGCTGGGTAGCGCTCTCGGGCGACCCGGAAGATATCTATAAAACTGACGCCAAAGTGAAAGCCATCGTCGCCGACGACGCGCACCTGCACCACTGGCTGGACATGGCGCGCGAACGCATCAACTTCCAGGGGCTGCCCGCGCGTATCTGCTGGGTGGGGCTGGAGTGGCGCCAAAAACTCGGCCTGGCCTTTAACGAAATGGTGCGCAGCGGCGAAGTCTCCGCGCCGATTGTGATTGGTCGCGACACCTGGATTCCGGCTCAGTCGCCAGCCCGAACCGCGAAACCGAAGCCATGCAGGACGGCTCTGACGCGGTCTCTGACTGGCCGTTACTCAACGCCCTGCTGAACACCGCCAGCGGCGCGACCTGGGTGTCGCTACACCACGGCGGCGGCGTCGGGATGGGCTTCTCCCAACACGCGGGCATGGTGATTGTCTGCGACGGCACCGACGAAGCTGCCGCCCGCATCGCCCGCGTACTGCATAACGACCCGGCGACAGGCGTCATGCGCCATGCCGACGCGGGCTACGACATCGCGGTTGACTGTGCGAAAGAGCAGGGGCTGAACCTGCCGATGGTCGCCGCCACACAAGGAAAACACTGATGAATGCACTGACTATTACGCCCGGCGCGCTGACCTTCGCTCACCTGCGCAGCGCCTGGCGCCACCCGGTGACGCTAACACTGGATGAAAACGCCCATCAGGCGATCAACGACAGCGTCGCCTGCGTGGAAGCCATCGTCGCCGAAGATCGCACGGCCTACGGCATCAACACCGGTTTCGGCCTGCTGGCGCAGACGCGCATCGCCACGCACGATCTGGAAAACTTACAGCGCTCGCTGGTGCTATCCCACGCGGCAGGGGTCGGCGAACCGCTGGATGACGAGATCGTCCGACTGATGATGGTGCTGAAAATTAACAGCCTGGCGCGCGGTTTCTCCGGTATCCGCCTGAGCGTGATTCAGGCGCTTATCGCTCTGGTCAACGCGCAGGTCTATCCGTGGATCCCGGCCAAAGGCTCGGTGGGGGCCTCGGGCGATCTGGCGCCGCTGGCGCACATGTCGTTGCTGCTCCTCGGCGAGGGCAAAGCTCGCTGGCAAGGGCAATGGCTGCCCGCCAAAGAGGCGCTGCAAAAAGCCGGATTAACGCCAATTACGCTGGCGGCGAAAGAGGGGCTGGCCCTGCTGAACGGCACCCAGGCTTCCACAGCGTTCGCCCTGCGCGGTCTGTTCGAAGCTGAAGATCTGTTTGCCTCGGCGGTGGTGTGCGGTGCGCTGACCACGGAAGCCGTGCTCGGTTCGCGTCGTCCGTTTGATGCCCGTATCCATGAGGTGCGCGGCCAGCGCGGGCAAATTGATGCGGCGGCGATGTACCGTCATCTGCTGACTGATACCAGCGCAATTGCGGATTCGCACCATAACTGCGACAAGGTGCAGGACCCGTACTCCCTGCGCTGTCAGCCGCAGGTGATGGGCGCGTGTCTGACGCAAATCCGTCAGGCCGCTGATGTGCTGCTGGTGGAAGCGAACGCGGTTTCCGATAACCCTCTGGTGTTCGCCGAGCAGAATGACGTGGTGTCGGGCGGGAACTTCCATGCGGAGCCGGTGGCGATGGCCGCCGATAATCTGGCGCTGGCGATTGCCGAAATAGGTTCGCTCTCTGAGCGTCGTATCGCGCTGATGATGGATAAACACATGTCGCAACTGCCGCCATTCCTGGTGCGCAATGGCGGCGTAAATTCCGGGTTTATGATTGCCCAGGTGACGGCGGCGGCGCTGGCGAGCGAGAACAAAGCGCTGTCCCATCCGCACAGCGTGGACAGCCTGCCGACCTCGGCCAATCAGGAAGACCATGTCTCTATGGCGCCGGCGGCCGGGCGTCGTCTGTGGGAGATGGCCTACAATACGCGCGGCGTGATTGCGGTCGAGTGGCTGGCGGCGGTGCAGGGGATCGACCTGCGTGAAGGACTGAAGTCCAGCCCACTGCTGGAGCAGGCGCGCCAGACGTTGCGAGAACACGTCTCGCACTACGACGACGACCGTTTCTTTGCGCCGGATATCGATAAGGCGATGGAATTGCTGAAGGCGGGGAGCCTGGTGACGTTATTACCCGCGGTGCTGTAAAGCAAAGCCCGGCAGCGCTGCGCTTGCCGGGCCTGTAAAACGACGTTTTCGTGATGAATGAACCGTACAGGCCGGGTGAGGCGACGCCGCCGCCCGGCTTTTTTTACGAATACATCGCCGTAATCGACGCACTTCCCAGCGTGTGAAAATGCACGTTAAAGCCAACCATCGCGCCGCTCGCGCCTTCATCGACATCGATCTTCTCAACGTCCAGGGCATGAACGGTGAAAATATACCGGTGCGTCTCGCCTTTTGGCGGCGCCGCGCCGCCATATCCGGCTTTGCCGAAATCGGTGCGGGTCTGAATGGCCCCTTCCGGCAACGCCGTTAAATCAGAGCCGGAGCCCTGCGGCAGCACGCGCGTGTCAGCGGGCAGGTTTGCGACAATCCAGTGCCACCAGCCGGAGCCGGTTGGCGCATCCGGGTCGTAGCAGGTGACGACAAAACTCTTCGTCCCCGGCGGAACATCATCCCAGGCCAGGTGCGGCGAAATATTATCGCCCTGATAACCCATGCCGTTAAACACGTGACGCTCGGGTAATTTTTCACCGTCGCGCAGATCCTGACTGATTATCTTCATGCGATTTCTCCGTACGTAGCCATGCAAAAAGTGTACTGCATAAAACAGCATACCGAAGCTAACGCGTTGGGTTAAATCGCAAAATGTGCGGGAATGTTAACAGCCTCATTCACCGCGCGGGTCAGCTTCTGCAATTGCTCTGGGGTGATGATGTACGGCGGCATCAGGTAGATCAGTTTGCCGAACGGTCGCACCCACACGCCACGCTCGACGAAGAAACGTTGCAATGCCGCCATGTTCACCGGATGGCGCGTTTCGACCACGCCAATTGCGCCCAGCACCCGCACGTCGGCCACGAACGCTGACTGCGCCGCGCTCGCCAGTTCACGCGTGAGCTGCGATTCAATCGCCGCAACCTGCGTCTGCCATTCACCGCTTTCCAGAATAGCCAGACTTTCACTGGCGACCGCGCAGGCCAGCGGATTGCCCATAAACGTCGGGCCGTGCATAAAGCAGCCGGCTTCGCCGTCGCTGATGGTGTCGGCTACGTGACGGGTCGTAAGCGTTGCGGAGAGGGTCATGGTGCCGCCCGTCAGGGCTTTACCGAGGCACAAAATATCCGGGGCGATGTTCGCATGGTCGCAGGCAAAGAGCTTGCCGGTGCGGCCAAATCCGGTCGCGATTTCGTCGGCAATCAGCAGGATACCCTCCCGATCGCACATCTTTCGGATGCGTTTCAGCCACTCGGGATGATACATGCGCATTCCGCCCGCGCCCTGAACGACAGGCTCAAGGATCACGGCAGCAATTTCGTGGCGATGGGCGGCCATCAGACGGGCAAATCCGACCATATCCATTTCGTTCCACTCGCCGCCAAAACGGCTTTGCGGCGCCGGGGCGAACAGGTTTTCCGGCAGATAACCCTGCCACAGGCTGTGCATCGAATTATCGGGATCGCAGACCGACATCGCGCCGAAGGTGTCGCCGTGATAACCGTTGCGGAAGGTGAGGAAACGCTGGCGCGGCTCGCCTTTCGCCTGCCAGTACTGCAGCGCCATTTTCATCGCCACTTCCACCGCCACCGAACCGGAATCGGCGAGGAAAACGCATTCCAGCGCGTCCGGGGTCATGGAGACCAGCCGACGACACAACTCAATCGCCGGCTGATGGGTGATCCCGCCAAACATCACGTGGGACATCTGGTCAATTTGCGTTTTCATCGCCGCGTTCAGGCGCGGATGGTTGTACCCGTGGATGGTTGCCCACCAGGAGGACATCCCGTCGACCAGCGTTTCGCCGGTGGCCAGATGCAGTTCACACCCGTGCGCCGAGTCGACCGGATAAACGGGCAGCGGGCGGGTCATGGAGGTGTAGGGGTGCCAGATATGTTGCTTGTCGAAGGCGAGATCGTCCGGGGTCATAATCGACTTGTAAACCATTTTGAAAAGTTTTAGGTTTACAAGTATAAACCGAACCCACAATGAACTGAACCCCTTTTTGGAGAAGCCCGATGGCTAACCCTGTACGTTGGACAATGTCGCAAGTCACCGAATTATTTAACAAACCTTTCCTCGAACTGATGTTCGAAGCCCAGCAAATCCACCGCCAGCACTTCGATCCGCGCCATGTGCAGGTCAGTACGCTACTGTCGATCAAAACCGGTGCCTGCCCGGAAGACTGCAAATATTGCCCACAAAGTGCGCGCTACAAAACCGGGCTGGAGGCCGAGCGGCTGATGGAAGTGGAGCAGGTGCTCGACTCGGCACGCAAGGCGAAAAACGCCGGTTCGACCCGCTTCTGCATGGGAGCCGCGTGGAAAAACCCGCACGACCGTGACATGCCGTATCTGGAGCAGATGGTGCAGGGCGTGAAAGCGATGGGGCTGGAAGCTTGCATGACGCTCGGCACGCTCAACGAAACACAGGCTCAGCGCCTGTCGGCGGCGGGTCTGGACTACTACAACCATAACCTCGATACCTCGCCGGAATTCTACGGCAATATCATCACCACCCGCACCTACCAGGAGCGTCTCGATACGCTCGACAAGGTGCGTGACGCCGGGATTAAAGTCTGCTCCGGGGGGATCGTCGGCCTGGGTGAAACGGTAAAAGATCGCGCCGGTCTGCTGTTGCAACTGGCGAATTTGCCGACGCCGCCGGAAAGCGTGCCGATCAACATGCTGGTGAAGGTCAAAGGCACGCCGATGGCCGATAACGACGATGTGGATGCGTTTGATTTTATCCGCACGATTGCCGTCGCGCGCATCATGATGCCGACCTCGTTTGTGCGCCTCTCCGCGGGCCGTGAGCAGATGAGCGAGCAGACTCAGGCGATGTGCTTTATGGCGGGCGCAAACTCAATTTTCTACGGCTGCAAACTGCTGACCACGCCAAACCCGGAAGAGGACAAAGATGTCCAGCTGTTCCGCAAACTGGGGCTGAATCCGCATCAGACCGAGGTGTTGACGGGGGATAACGAGCAGCAGCACCAGCTGGAACAGCAGCTTTTCAACGCCGACACCGAACAGTTCTACAACGCGGCAGCCCTATGACCTGGCAACACCGCATCGACGCCGCACTGGAGGAACGCCGGGCGGCGGACGCATTTCGCTCGCGCGCGGCGGTCGAAAGCGGCGGGCGTTTTCTGATCCGCGAAACGCGCCGGTTCTGCAACTTTTCGAGCAACGATTATCTCGGCCTGAGCCAACATCCGGCGATCATTCGCGCCTGGCAGCAGGGGGCGGAAACCTGGGGCGTCGGCAGCGGCGGGTCGGGGCATGTGACAGGCTATACCACCGCGCATCAGGCGCTGGAAGAGGCCTTGGCCGACTGGCTCGGCTATCCCCGCGCGCTGTTGTTTATCTCCGGTTTTGCCGCCAATCAGGCGCTGATTGCAGCCCTGATGGGAAAAGAGGATCGGATTGTCGCCGACCGCCTGAGCCACGCCTCCCTGCTCGAAGCGGCCAGCCTCAGCCCGGCGCAGCTGCGCCGGTTTGCCCATAACGACGCCGCCCAGCTCAACGCGCTGCTGGCGAAATCCTGCGATGGGCAACAGCTGGTGGTGACCGAAGGGGTCTTCAGCATGGACGGTGATTGCGCTCCGCTGGGTGAACTCCATGCCGCAGCACGCCAGCACAACGCCTGGATGCTGGTGGACGATGCCCACGGCGTTGGTGTGCTGGGCGCGGAAGGGCGCGGAAGTGCCGCCCGCCAGGATGTTAAACCGGAGCTGCTGATTGTGACTTTCGGCAAAGGGTTTGGCATCAGCGGCGCGGCGGTGTTGTGCAGCGAATCCGTCGCGGATTACCTGCTGCAATTCGCCCGCCATTTGATCTACAGCACCAGTATGCCGCCTGCGCAGGCCGTGGCGCTGCTGGAGGCGCTGAAGGTTGTCCGCAGCGCAGAGGGCGAACAGCGGCGACACACTCTGGCTGCGCACATCCAGCGCTTTCGGGCGGGCGTGCGCGAGCTGCCCTGGCAGATGACCGATTCGCAAAGTGCCATCCAGCCGCTGATTGTGGGCGAGAACAGCCGTGCCTTGCATCTGGCGCAGCAGCTTCGCGAGCGTGGCATGTGGGTGACGGCGATCCGTCCGCCAACCGTTCCGGCGGGTACCGCGCGATTACGCCTGACCCTGACGGCCGCACACCACACGCAGGACATTGATGATTTACTGGAGGCGCTGCATGACGCAGGTTAACAAGCAGGCCATCGCCTCTGCTTTCGGGCGAGCGGCGCAAAGTTATTCCCGACACGACGATCTGCAGCGCCGGAGCGCCCAGGGGCTGAAAACGCTGCTCGGCGAGGGGCGTTTCCACGCCGTGCTGGATGCAGGCTGCGGGCCTGGCGCAAACAGCCGTCTCTGGCGCGAGGCGGGCAGCCATGTGACGGCCCTCGACCTCTCCCCGCAAATGCTGGAACAGGCGCGCTATCAGCAGGCGGCCGATGATTATCTGGTGGGGGATATCGAGTCTATTCCGCTGCCGGACGCGCAGTTTGACCTGGTCTGGAGCCATCTGGCGGTGCAGTGGTGCTCCAGTCTGCCGCAGGCATTGCGCGAGCTGTATCGGGTCACGCTTCCCGGCGGCACGGTTGCCTTCACCACGCTGCTCGATAACTCTCTGCCGGAGCTGAATCAGGCCTGGCGTGCGGTGGATGAACGGCCGCACGCCAACCGTTTTTTACCGGAGCAGGCGGTGAACGACGCCCTCGCCGGGTGGCGCTACAGGGCCATCACGGAGGTCGTTACTCTCTCTTTCAGCGATGCCCTGAGTGCGATGCGCTCGCTGAAAGGGATTGGCGCCACCCATCTGCACGACGGACGGGCGCGAAAACCCCTCACGCGCGGCGAGCTGACGCAGCTTGAGCTGGCGTGGCCGCGTGTGCGCGGGGAATTCCCGCTCTCTTATCAACTCTTTCATGGGATTATCGAACGTGACTGAACGCTATTTTGTCACCGGAACCGACACTGAAGTCGGTAAAACCGTCGCCAGCTCGGCGCTGTTGCAGGCGGCGCGTTTGCAGGGATTCATTACCGCCGGGTACAAACCGGTGGCCTCCGGCAGCGAGATAACGCCGGAAGGCTTGCGCAACTCCGACGCGCTGGCGCTGCAACGCCACAGCACGCTTGCACTGCAGTATCAGGCGGTGAATCCGTACACCTTCGCCGAGCCGACCTCGCCGCACATCATCAGCGCCGACGAGCAGCGCCCGATTGCGTTTTCGGTTCTCTCTGCGGGCCTGCGGGCACTGGAGCAGCAGGCGGAATGGGTGCTGGTCGAAGGGGCTGGCGGCTGGTTTACGCCGCTCTCGGCGCATCAGACGTTTGCTGACTGGGTGCAGGAAGAACAGCTGCCAGTGATCCTGGTCGTGGGCGTTAAGCTCGGCTGTATCAACCACGCGATGCTCACCGCGCAGGCGATTCAGCAGGCCGGTTTACGCTTCGCAGGCTGGATCGCCAACGACGTGGTGGCCCCAGGTAAACGTCATCAGGAGTATCTTGCGACGCTGAAAAACGTCCTTCCTGCGCCGTTCCTCGGGGAGATCCCCTGGCTTGCTGAGGGCGCAGAGCAGGCCGAGACAGGGCAGTATCTCGATCTCAGCGTCTTGCATCCAGCGACATCCAGTGGGCGATAAGCTCATCATCCAGCTCGTTAACGTGGCCCTGAGCCACGTTACGCCCGCGATACAGCACGCAAAAACGATCGGCCACCCGGCGAATAAACGACAGCTGCTGTTCCGCTAACAGCACCGTCATTCCCAGCTCCCGACTCAACCGCATCAGCAGCTGCCCAAGCCGGATGGCAAAGGTGCTTCCCGTGCCGTGCAGCGGCTCGTCCAGAATCAGCAGGCGAGGGCGGCAAATGAGCGCATTGGCCAGCGCCAGCTGGTACTGCTCGTCGGGTGACATCCCCGTCGCTCTGGCGTGACGCAGCGGCCAGAGCTGGGGAAACAGCTCGTAAATATCACTGCTCGCCGCCGCATCGGGCGCACCTTTGGCACGCATGGCGACGTGCAGATTCTCCTCGACGGTGAGCTGAGAGAAAATACGCCGGTCCTGTGAGACATAGCCAATGCCCGGCATCGCGCACTGCTCAGGTGCAGCGCTGCTCAAATTGCACGGTGGCGCGCCCGCTTCATGCCAGATGATGGTGCCGCTCTCAATGGGCAACTGGCCGGTGATGCAGTTGATAAGCGTGGTTTTGCCCATACCCGGCAGCCCGATAACGCCTGTACACATCCCTGGCGGCAAATCCAGATCGACATTCCACAGCGTGTGCTGACTTCCATAGAACTGATTAACGGCGCGCAGACTTAGCATATTTCACTCCTTAAAACGCATGAGGGATGAGACGTCTCAGGATAATCTGCAAAACCCTTGCCATAACCGATGGCGTGGTTCGATATGCTGCACTTTTCAGATTTGGCTCACAGCCGCTAAAAGGGCGTGCTGTGCACATAATGACGGAAATGTGATTAAGATCTCGCCAGTCGGTTATGCGCGGTGGGGCTGAATATCATCAAAAAAGAGCTATAAATATTTTTTACGGACATGCCCTTGGGAAAAACCGGGAATTTGCGGAGTCGCGGTCTGTACGGGCTGGAAGCACTTATCCACTATTCCTGTGGATAACCATGTGCATTAGAGTTAGAAAACCTGAGGCAAGCGAGAGAAGACGCGGCCTGCGCATGAATTGATGCGAAACGCGGCTTTAAGAAATATCTTCTATGAATTAACGAGTTAGACAAAAGCAATCATCGTCATGAAAGTGTCACTGACTGCCATAAAACTATCATTACGTGGCTTGACAAATGTTAAAAATAGAAATGTTCTGGGGATAACCGAACATTGCTGGTGTTTTATCTCGTCACAGCCTAAATTTTGCCCCCTTTCGCGCTCATCAGGCGGATGCTAATCCAGATATCCTTACACGCCACTGGTTTTACATCCAGTATTTATTACTGGCAAATTTGCCAGCCGCGAGTAAAATTACTCACCTGCCGCTTTTTCCGTCATCAGGTTGTCGCCCATGAGTAAATTGTTCAAATTGAATTCTGCTTTCCGTCCGTCTGGCGATCAGCCGGATGCGATCCGTCGCCTGAAAGAGGGGCTGGAAGACGGGCTGGCGCACCAGACCCTGCTGGGTGTGACCGGTTCGGGCAAAACCTTTACCGTTGCCAACGTGATTGCGGATCTGCAGCGCCCGACGATGGTGCTGGCCCCCAACAAAACGCTGGCGGCGCAGCTGTATGGCGAGATGAAAGAGTTCTTCCCGGAAAACGCGGTTGAATATTTCGTCTCCTACTACGATTACTACCAGCCGGAAGCCTACGTACCCAGCTCAGACACCTTTATCGAGAAGGATGCTTCGGTCAACGAACATATCGAACAGATGCGTCTGTCGGCGACGAAAGCGCTGCTTGAGCGTCGGGATGTGATCGTGGTGGCGTCGGTCTCCGCCATCTATGGTCTGGGCGACCCGGATCTTTACCTCAAGATGATGCTGCACCTGACCATCGGGATGATTATCGATCAGCGCGCGATTTTACGCCGTCTGGCAGAGCTGCAGTATGCCCGTAACGATCAGGCGTTCCAGCGTGGTACTTTCCGCGTGCGCGGCGAAGTGATCGACATCTTCCCGGCAGAATCCGACGATCTGGCCCTGCGCGTTGAGCTGTTTGACGAGGAAGTCGAGCGTCTGTCGCTGTTTGATCCGCTGACTGGCCACGTTGAGTCGGTGATTCAGCGCTTTACCATCTACCCGAAAACCCACTACGTTACCCCGCGCGAGCGTATCGTACAGGCGATGGAAGAGATCAAAGTGGAGCTTGCGGACCGTCGTAAGGTGCTTCTGGCTAATAACAAACTGCTCGAAGAGCAGCGCCTGAGCCAGCGTACGCAGTTCGATCTAGAGATGATGAACGAGCTGGGTTACTGCTCGGGCATCGAAAACTACTCGCGCTATCTCTCCGGGCGTGGTCCTGGCGAGGCACCGCCGACCCTGTTCGATTATCTCCCGGCTGACGGTCTGCTGGTGGTAGACGAATCTCACGTCACCATTCCGCAGATCGGCGGCATGTATCGCGGTGACCGCGCACGTAAAGAGACGCTGGTGGAGTACGGTTTCCGTCTGCCGTCGGCGCTCGATAACCGCCCGATGAAATTTGAAGAGTTCGAGGCGCTGGCCCCGCAAACGATTTATGTGTCGGCCACGCCGGGTAACTACGAGCTGGAGAAATCCGGTGATGAAGTTATCGATCAGGTGGTACGTCCAACGGGCCTGCTGGACCCTATTATCGAAGTTCGCCCGGTGGGAACGCAGGTGGACGATCTGCTCTCAGAGATCCGCGCTCGCGCATCGGTTAACGAGCGTGTGCTGGTCACCACGCTGACCAAACGTATGGCGGAAGACTTGACCGAATATCTGGAAGAGCACGGGGAGCGCGTGCGCTATCTGCACTCGGATATCGATACCGTTGAGCGTATGGAGATCATTCGCGATTTACGTCTTGGCGAGTTTGACGTGCTGGTGGGGATCAACCTGTTGCGAGAAGGTCTCGACATGCCAGAGGTGTCGCTGGTGGCGATTCTGGATGCCGACAAAGAGGGCTTCCTGCGTTCTGAGCGCTCCCTGATTCAGACCATTGGCCGCGCGGCGCGTAACATCAACGGGAAAGCGATTCTGTACGGTGACAAAATTACGGCGTCGATGGCGAAAGCGATCGGCGAAACGGAACGTCGTCGTGAGAAACAGCAGCAGTACAACGAAGAGCATGGCATCACCCCACAGGGGCTGAACAAGAAAGTGGTGGATATTCTGGCGCTGGGTCAGGGGATTGCGAAAACCAAAGGCCGCGGAAAAGCGCGTCATCCGGTTGAGGCTGATGCGGTGGAAGTGCTGCTGACACCGAAAGCGCTGCAGCAGAAAATCCACGAACTGGAAGGGCAGATGATGCAGCATGCGCAGAATCTGGAGTTTGAAGAGGCGGCGCAACTTCGCGATCAGCTGCATAAGCTGCGCGATCTGTTTATCGCGGCGTCGTAACTCGCGTTGCCGGGCGGCATTGCGTCTGCCCGGCTAACCGTTCGGATGCGTTGTCGGCCCGGTTAGCGTACCGCCACCGGGCGCAGTTCGGTTATCCCAACGCCTGAATCGCTTTTTCCAGCGCCAGGCGCAGCAAATGCCGGTCGTGGCGATATTTAATATCACTCGCTTCCAGCTCTGTCTGCACCACCACACGGCCTTCCATACCTGAAACATCCACCTTCGGCCCTACAACCACGCCGTCGATAATTTTTTTACCGACGTACTGCTCCATCAGATTGAGTTTATCGGCAAGCGAAAGGCTGGCGGCGGCAGGGCTTAGCTCTTTCCCCAGATTACCGATATACACCATCGGCGCGGGGGTTCTGCGCAGCGCCTGAGCCAGCTCTTTTACCAGCAGCAGCGGCATCAGGCTGGTGTAAAAACTGCCAGGGCCGATGAGGATCAGATCCGCCTCGCTGATTGCTTCCACCGCTTCGCGCGTGGCGGGAACAGTAGGGTAGGTCATCAGCTCTTTGGGGGGGACTACCAGCTGGTCAATATTGACCTCGCCGTAAACTTCATGCCCTTCCATGTCGATCGCCATCAAATCGACCGGTTGTTCCGACATAGGAATCAGGAAAGCATCCACTTTCAGCAGATTTCGGATTAAATTGATCGCCTCAAGCGGGCGCACGCTCAGGTGATCCAGCGCCTTTAACATCAGATTTCCGAGGTTATGCCCGGAAAGTTCCCCGTTACCGCCAAAACGATACTCAAACATCGCCGATGCGACGCTTTGTTCGGTAATTAACTGGTTAAGACAGTTACGCATATCGCCCCAGGCGATACCGCCTTCTGAACGACGAATACGACCTGTTGAGCCACCGTTATCGGTGGTGGTCACGATCCCGGTGAGCCTGGAGCCCAGCGAGGATAATGACGACATAACCCGCCCCAGCCCATGCCCTCCGCCGAGAGCGACCACACGGTCAAGATCCGCAAAAGTGCGATTGCGCATACAGATTCCTTATGACATTTGATCCGCGTAACAGTAACCCAACTACCCCTAAAAGACGATGCCCGACCCCTGTCAAAATGACGTATATCAATGCGAAACATTGATTTTTACGTATTCTGTAGTGAAAGTGCACGATCAGGTCGCTATATATATAATTATATAGCGAAATCGGCGAATGGCGAAAGCGCCGTTTCCGCGCTACTATCGGCATAACCCACGTTTTCAAATTTGAAAACATACACTCTAGCCCTGGCGCCTGTGTCACACGATATGGCGCCCTGGCCGTGACGGAAACGTCACCAGGGTACAGAAAGAAATGACTGTGCCTCCCGTACTGGAAAGGTGTACATGGCTTCTCAACTCACAGATGCTTTCGCGCGTAAGTTTTTCTATTTACGTCTGTCGATTACCGATGTGTGCAATTTTCGTTGCACCTATTGCCTGCCAGACGGCTACAAGCCGGGCAGCGTCACCAATAACGGATTTCTTTCCGTCGAGGAAGTGCGCCGCGTCACGCGTGCGTTTTCTGAGCTTGGCACGGAAAAAGTGCGTCTCACGGGTGGCGAACCCTCTCTGCGTCGTGATTTTCCCGACATCATCGCCGCTATCCGTGAAAACGAGAACATTCGCCAAATCGCCGTCACCACCAATGGCTATCGCTTAGCCCGCGATGTGGCCCAGTGGCGCGATGCGGGTCTCACGGCCATCAACGTCAGCGTCGACAGCCTCGATGCACGCCAGTTTCACGCCATCACCGGGCAGGATAAGTTTCGCCAGGTGATGCAGGGCATCGATGCGGCGTTCGAAGCCGGTTTCGACAAAGTCAAAGTCAATACGGTGCTGATGCGCGATGTAAACCATCACCAGCTCGACACCTTCCTCGCGTGGGTCAAACCCCGCCGCATTCAACTGCGTTTTATTGAGCTGATGGAGACGGGCGAGGGCAGCGACCTGTTCCGTCGTCATCACATCTCCGGCATGGTGCTGCGCGATGCGCTGCTGAAGCGCGGCTGGATCCACCAGATTCGCCAACGTAGCGACGGCCCTGCGCAGGTCTTTTGTCACCCGGATTATGAAGGGGAAATAGGGCTTATCATGCCCTATGAGAAAGACTTCTGCGCCACCTGCAACCGTCTGCGCGTCTCGTCTGTGGGCAAGCTGCATTTGTGTCTGTTCGGCGACGGCGGCGTGGATCTTCGCGATCTGCTGGAAGACGATGCGCAGCAGGAGGCCCTCGAAGCGCGCATTTCTGCTGCTCTGACGCATAAAAAACAGACCCATTTCCTGCATCAGGGCGACACCGGGATTACACAAAACCTGTCTTACATCGGCGGGTAATCGGCTTAAAAGGAACCAGAAAATGAGTCAGGTCAGCGCTGAATTTATTCCGACGCGTATTGCTATTCTTACCGTTTCTGAGCGCCGTGGTGAGGAGGATGACACCTCCGGCCACTGGCTGCGCGACGCCGCCCACGAGGCGGGGCACAGCATCATTGATAAAGCGATAGTGAAAGAGAATCGCTACGCCATTCGCGCTCAGGTCTCCCAGTGGATCGCCAGCGCAGAGGTGCAGGTGGTACTGATCACCGGCGGCACCGGTTTTACCGCAGGCGATCAGGCGCCAGAAGCGCTGCTCCCGCTCTTCGACCGCGAAATCCAGGGCTTTGGCGAAGTGTTCCGGATGCTCTCCTTTGAGGAGATCGGTACGTCCACGCTTCAGTCGCGCGCCGTGGCCGGGATCGCCAACAACACCCTGATTTTCGCCATGCCAGGCTCTACCAAAGCTTGCCGCACCGCGTGGGAGAACATCATCGCTCCGCAGCTGGATGCTCGCACTCGTCCGTGTAATTTTCATCCTCATTTGAAGAAATAAGCTATGTCGCAATTGACCCACATTAACGCCGCTGGCGAAGCGCATATGGTGGATGTTTCCGCCAAGGCCGAAACGGTGCGTGAAGCGCGCGCCGAGGCTTTCGTAACCATGTTGCCAGAAACCCTGGCGATGATTATCGACGGCAGCCACCACAAGGGTGACGTTTTCGCTACTGCGCGTATCGCCGGAATTCAGGCTGCAAAACGCACCTGGGATCTTATCCCGCTGTGTCACCCGCTGATGCTCAGCAAGGTTGAAGTGAGCCTGCAGGCTGAGCCGGAGCACAACCGCGTGCGTATCGAGACGTTGTGCCGTCTGACCGGCAAAACAGGCGTCGAGATGGAGGCCTTAACGGCGGCCTCTGTTGCGGCGCTCACCATTTACGATATGTGCAAAGCGGTGCAGAAGGATATGGTGATTGGCCCGGTTCGTCTGCTGGCGAAAAGCGGCGGCAAATCCGGTGATTTCAGGGCGGACAATCATGATTAAAGTGCTTTTTTTTGCTCAGGTGCGAGAGCTTGTCAATACCGACAGCCTGACCCTCGAGACGCCGTTCGACAACGTCGAAGCCCTGCGTGCCCATCTGGCGGCGCAAGGCGATCGCTGGGCGCTGGCGCTCGAAGAGGGAAAACTGCTGGCGGCAGTGAATCAGACGCTGGTGGAGTTTTCCCATCCGCTTAACGCCGGTGATGAAGTGGCGTTTTTCCCGCCAGTTACAGGGGGTTAATCATGTCTGACACGCGGATTATTGTTGGACCGGAACGCTTTAATGTCGGCACGGAATACAGCTGGCTGGCCGAGCGCGACGAAGACGGCGCGGTGGTGACGTTTACCGGTAAAGTCCGGAACCATAATCTGGGGGAGAGTGTGAGCGCGCTGACCCTCGAGTATTATCCGGGGATGACGGAAAAGTCGCTTGCCACTATCGTGGAAGAGGCCCGTCAGCGCTGGCCACTTGGTCGTGTCACGGTTATTCACCGCGTCGGCGAAATGTGGCCTGGCGAAGAGATTGTCTTTGTTGGCGTCACCAGCTCGCATCGCGGTAGCGCGTTCGATGCCGGTGAATTTATTATGGATTATCTCAAAACCCGCGCGCCGTTCTGGAAGCGTGAAGCCACACCGGAAGGGGAACGCTGGGTGGAATCGCGTGACAGCGACAAGCAGGCTGCCAGCCGCTGGTAACCGGATGGCGCGGATGTGTTAATCTTAAAAGGTGTGCCCACTTAATCAGGAGTTATCATGGACCGATTTCCACGTTCGGATTCAATCGTTCAGCAGACGCGTAGCGGCCTGCAAACTTATATGGCGCAGGTGTACGGCTGGATGACCTGCGGCCTGCTGTTAACCGCGTTTATCGCGTGGTACGCAGCCAATACCCCCGAACTGATGATGTTTATCTTTTCCAGCAAAATCACCTTCTTTGGGCTGATTATCGCCCAGCTGGCGCTGGTGTTTGTGCTTTCCGGACTGGTGCAAAAGCTCAGTGCGGGGATGGCGACCACGCTGTTTATGCTCTATTCGGCGCTGACTGGCCTGACGCTCTCCAGTATTTTTATCGTCTACACCTACTCCTCTATCGCCAGCACCTTTGTGGTGGCCGGTGGGATGTTTGGTGCCATGAGCCTCTACGGCTACACCACCAAACGCGATTTGAGCGGTTTCGGCAATATGCTGTTTATGGCGCTTATCGGGATTGTGCTGGCGTCGCTGGTGAACTTCTGGCTGAAAAGCGAAGCGCTGATGTGGGCGGTGACGTACATCGGGGTGATTGTGTTTGTCGGCCTGACGGCGTATGACACTCAGAAGCTGAAAAACATCGGCGAGCAGATTGACGTGCGTGACAGCGGTAACCTGCGTAAATACGCCATTCTTGGCGCGTTAACGCTCTATTTGGACTTCATCAACCTGTTCCTGATGCTGCTGCGGATTTTCGGTAACCGCCGCTGATGGCTGTGCCCGGCGGCGTTTACGCCTGCCGGGCATGCAACTCGTCGTTTGGTCAGTGGACCGCCACACGGATTTCGTTATTTCGCCATCGCTTTCTCATTCTTCGCCCGCAGCTTTTTCGCCCGACTCTCCAGAATCAAATAGCCGACCGTCGCCAGTGCCAGCGGCAGGAAGTAGTACAACATTCGATAGGCCAGCAGCGCCGCGATAATCGTGCCGTGGGACACGTGTTCCCCCGCCAGCAGGGCAATAAACACCGCTTCTAACACCCCGATACCGGCCGGAATGTGGACAATTACCCCGGCAATACTGCTCACCAGCAGCACGCCAAGCACGAAGAAATAGTTCACCTCTTCGCCAATCAGCAGCCAGATAATGGCCCCCATCACCATCCAGTTAGCGCTGGAGATCACCATCTGCACCAGCGCGAACTTCCACGATGGCAGCACCAGTTTCTGCCCTTTGACGGTCATATGACGGCGTTTAGCGAATGCGCAGGCCCAGAGATACGCCGCGATGATCAGCAGCAGGACGATGCCCAAAATCCGCAGCGTCGTTTCGTCGATATACCAGTGGGCCGGAAGCTGCACCACGCCAATGGTGAAAATCACCCCGCCGAGCAGGATATACCCGAGCCAGTTTGTGGTGATGCTTAGCGAGAAAATGCGCGTGATGGTACTGCCCGGCAGCCCGAGGCGCGAATAGAGGCGGTAGCGCATGCCGATGCCGCCCACCCAGGTGCTGAGGGTCAGGTTAAAGGCGTAACAGATAAACGACACCAGCATTACCTGGCGTTTCGCCAGCTTATGCCCGCAGTAGGCGCGGCCTAGAAGGTCGTAGCAGCCGTAAATCAGATAGCTGACGATCACCAGCCCGACGGCGCTGAGCAGCACCAGCCGGTTGTAGTTGCGGATGACTTTCCATACCTCTTCCCAGTCAATTTTCTGCGCGTATACCACCAGCAGCACGGCAACGGCAATGAAAAACAGCCAGGTGAGAATGCGTTTAGCCAGCCGCCAGCGCGGATGTGATTTGCTCATTACGGTTTCACCCCTGAGTTTTCGGCTTCAACCCGATCCTGGGTCTCCATTTCCGGCTGAACAGGCGCCGGCACCAGTGCGAGCTTGGGCGTATGAGCCGGCAGCCAGCCCACCAGCGCCGGGAAGTGGCGCAGGAAGTGGAACACCACCACGCTTTTGGTCAGATTCCACCAGGTGCGTTTCGGCACCATCGAATCATCTACCCGCACGCAATCGCGAGCGATAATGCCCGTAAGATTGTCGCGCAGGGTCTGGTTAAATGCGCGATCGTGGATGATCAGATTTGCCTCCAGATTAAGGGACAGGCTCAGGGGATCGAGATTGCTGGAGCCAACGGTCGCCCAGTGATCGTCCATCAGCGCCACTTTTCCGTGCAGCGGGCGGCGGCGATACTCGTAAATCTGCACGCCACCTTTGACCAGATAGTCGTACAGCAGCCGCGCGCCGACGGTGACAATCGGCATATCCGGCTCGCCCTGTACAATCAGTTTGACCCGCACCCCACGCCGTGCGGCATTGCGCATGGCATGCAGCAGACGGTAGCCGGGGAAGAAATAGGCGTTGGCGATGATCACTTCGCGCTTCGCATTGGCGAGCATCTTCAGATAGTGGCGTTCAATATCGTCCCGATGCTCGTCGTTATCGCGCCAGATAAACAGCGCCTGCGCCTCCCCGGGCTGGCGGTTTTCTTCCGGGCGATGATGGCGTTTCCACCAGCGGCGCACCGCCGACTGCCCCGGCAGATTTTCCAGCTCAAAGAGTAAAATATCCTGCACCACCGGGCCTTCTACTTTCACCGCATAATCCTGCTTCGCCTCCGGGCCGTAGTCGGACATGTGTTCGTCGGAGTAGTTGATCCCGCCCACGAACGCGACGTTACCATCCACCACCACAATTTTGCGGTGCATCCGGCGAAAGACGTTGGTACGCATGCCGAAGAGCGGCGGGCGCGGATCGTAATAGCGGAACACCACGCCTGCGGCGGTCAGCTCGTTGACGAAGCTATCGCTGAGGTCGGGCGAACCGTAGCCGTCGAGCAGCACTTCGACTTTGACGCCGCGCTGAGCCGCGCGCAGCACGGCCTGATGGAGTTGACGGCCCACGTCGTCCTCGAACCAGATAAACGTTTCGAGAATAACTTTTTGCTCTGCCGCATCGAGGGCAGCAAAAACGGCGGGATAATACTCATCGCCATTTTCCAGCAGCGTAATTTGGTTACCTTCTCGCCATGAACTTTTCATAAGTGAATCTCCGCACTTAACGGGGCATGGTCAGACAGGTGACGCCAGCCGCGCAGCGCCAGGGTGCTCGGATGGCTGGCGTGGGCGTTTTTGACGTAAATGCGATCCAGGCGCAGCAGAGGAAAACTGACCGGGAAGGTGCGCGCCGGGCGGCCATGCGCCCGGGTAAAAATCTCATCCAGCCCGGAATCGGCTTTCAGCGGGCGGTTTGCGCGCTGTCGCCAGTCGTTAAAATCACCGGCGATAACCACCGGATCGTTATCCGGCAGCGAATTGACCCAGCGGGTCATCATCTGCAGCTGTGCCTGGCGGTGCGCTTCCCGCAGGCCGAGATGCACGCAGCCCACGTGAACCGGAAAGGCCAGATCCGGCGGTTTTATCCGACAGTAAAGCAGCCCGCGTTTTTCACTTTCTCCCACCGATACGTCGTGATTCTCATAATGTTCGATGGGAAAACGCGACAGCACCGCGTTGCCGTGATGGCCTTCCGGGTAGACCGCGTTGCGGCCATAGGCATAGTCGCTCCACATGGTATCAGCCAGAAATTCGTAGTGGGTGGTGTCTGGCCAGTTCTCGACGTGCAGCGGATGAATATCGTGGGCGCCCATCACTTCCTGCAGACACACGATATCCGCGCCGACGGTACGTACCGCGTCACGCAGCTCGGGTAAAATGAAGCGGCGGTTAAATGCCGTGAAGCCTTTGTGTGTGTTAATCGTCAAAATTTTGAGCGAAAAATGCCGGGTTTTTTGCGTCATATGCTCCTGCCAGCGTCACTATCCTGATGAAAATAAAGTGTAGTCGGCGTCACAAAAAGATGCGGTGTTACGGAATTTTCCGTAAAGTGCGGTACTCTGAACTAGCAGAGAAATATCCTTCAGGAGAGAAGCCATGAAGTGGCAACAACGCGTTCGTGTCGCAACTGGCCTCAGTTGCTGGCAGATAATGTTGCATTTACTGGTCGTGGCGGTACTGGTAATGGGCTGGAAGAGCGGCACGCTGGTGCATGTCGGCTTGGGATTATGTGCGATGTATGGCGTGACCGTGCTGTCGATGCTGTTTTTACAGCGTCACCACGACGCGCGCTGGCGTGAAGTGGGTGATGTGCTCGAAGAGCTCACCACCACCTGGTATTTTGGTGCAGCGTTAATCGTCCTGTGGCTGCTGTCGCGGGTGCTGCATAACAACCTGCTGCTGGCCCTGGCGGGCCTGGTCATTCTGGCAGGACCCGCAGTGGTCTCATTGCTGACCAAAGAGAAAAAGCTAGGCGATATTGCGTCTAAACATCGCGTACGCCACTGAGCCTGTCGTGGCCGCTATGACCAGTAGCGCCACAAACTTCCCCACACAATATCCAGACTCGCATCCTTCAGATAGATCTGCTTGGTGATATCGGTAAAGTGCCGAATCGGATTCACCCACGTCAGATCCTGTAGCCACACCGGCATGTTTTCGACAGGCGAAACATACCCTGAGAGCAAAATCGCCGGCATCATAAAGACAAACACCCCGATAAACGCCTGCTGCTGCGTTGAGCAGAGCGCCGAAATCAACAGCCCGAATCCCACTAGCGACAGCCCGTAAATCAACATGGTGAAGTAAAACAGCGCCAGCGATCCGGCAAACGGAATTTGATACGCCCAGATACCTATGCCGAGCACAATACTGGCCTGGAAAGTGGCGACAATCAGCGCAGGCACGGCTTTCCCGACGAAAATCTGCCAGGTGGCGAGCGGGGAAACCAGCAGCTGATCCAGCGTCCCTTGTTCACGTTCGCGGGCGACGGAGAGCGACGTCACAATCATCACCCCAATGGTGGTGATCATCGCGATAAGCGACGGCACCACGAACCATTTGTAATCCAGGTTCGGGTTATACCAGTTGCGCACCACCAGCTCGCTGTTATTCGGCCTGGCTTTCCCCTCCATCAGCTCCTGCTGGTAATTCTTCACGACCTGCTGCAGGTAGTTGGCGGCGATTTGCGCACTGTTGGAGTTGCGCCCGTCGAGAATCAGCTGCATCGGCGCGGTCTGGACGTTATCCAGGTTACGCGAAAAATCGGCCGGGAAACGCACCAGCAGCAGCGCCTTTTGCGTGTCGATGGTGGGCTGGATCTCCTGCGGACTTTTCAGCAGCAGCACATGGGTAAAAGCTTTGGCGCGGGCAAAACGCTGGGTCAGCTCCACGGAGTGTTTGCCGTTGTCTTCGTTGTAGACGGCGATGGTGGCGTTGGTCACTTCCAGCGTCGCGGCAAACGGAAACAGCAGAACCTGAATCAGCACCGGCAGGATCAGGATCGCGCGGGTTTGCGGTTCACGCAGCAGCGATTGCAGCTCTTTGCGAATTAATGTCCATAAGCGATGAAACATCGTGTCATCCTCGTGTCGGGTGGCGCTTCGCGACCCCGACCTACAAAACCACGTCGGCCCGGCAAGCCTCTCTACCGGGTATGTTTTAGACGGCGTTTAATCCAGACGCCGTTTCGTTTTCAGCCACGTCAGGCCGATAAACATCACCGCCGACGCCATCAAAAACAGAATATTGACGATCAACACCGCCGGAATATTCCCCGCCAGGAACAGGCTTTGCAGCGTGTTCACAAAGTAGCGTGCCGGGATGATATAGGTCACCGCGCGGATAATGGCGGGCATACTGTCGATCTGGAAAATAAACCCGGAGAGCATAATCGACGGCAGAAACGCCGCGTTCAGCGCCACCTGTGCGGCGTTAAACTGGTTGCGGGTGATGGTCGAAATCAACAGGCCCATGCCCAGGGTGCTGAGTAAAAACAGGCTGGTGATCAGGAACAGGAGAATCAGCGAGCCGCGATAGGGCACCTCAAGGATAAACACCGACACCAGCATACAGAGCAGCATCGCCAGCATGCCGAGGAAGTAATAGGGGATGAGCTTGCACAGCAGCAGTTCCACGCGCGTCACTTCCGTGGAGAGCAGGGCCTCCATGGTGCCGCGCTCCCATTCGCGGGCAATCACCAGCGAAGTGAGGATCGCGCCGATGACGGTCATGATTATCGTCACCGCGCCGGGGATAATGAAATGCTGGCTGATGGCGGCAGGGTTAAACCAGTAGCGGGTTTGCAAGTCGATCAGCGGCTCAAACTTTTCGCCGCGATCTTCCGCACGCTGCATCTGCCACAGCTGCCAGATCCCCTCGACATACCCCTGCACAAAATTGGCGGTGTTTGGCTCACTGCCGTCGTTGATCACCTGAATCGGTGCGTCGGTATTTGCCCGTGCCATATTGGCGGCAAAATCCACGGGGATCACCACAAGCCCACGAATTTTCCCGGCCTGCATCTTCTGGATCAGCGCTTCACGGTTATCGCTGATGGTGGCGTCGATGTAAGGCGAGCCGGTCATTGCATGGGTGAAATCGAGCGCTTCTTCGCTCTGCTGTTCCAGTAAAATCCCCACCCGCAGCTTGCTGGAGTCGAGGTTTATCCCGTAGCCAAAGATAAACAGCAGCAGCAGGGGGATCACCACCGCAATCAGCCAGCTGCTCGGGTCGCGCACGATCTGCCGCGTCTCTTTGACGCACAGAGCGCGCACCCGGCGCCAGGAAATCGCCTTAATGCTCATGGGCGTGCTCCTTATCCCAGTCGTTAATCAGGGTGATAAACGCTTGTTCCATGGTGGGATCGGGCTGCTCATCGTCGGCCGCCTGAGCTTTTAAATCGTCCGGCGTGCCGTGGGCAATCAGCTTGCCGCGATAGACCAGCCCGATGCGGTCACAATACTCCGCTTCATCCATAAAGTGGGTCGTCACCATCACCGTGACGCCTTTCTCCACCATGCTGTTAATGTGCAGCCAGAACTCACGGCGGGTGAGGGGATCGACGCCGGAGGTCGGTTCATCGAGAAACAGAATATCCGGCTCGTGCATCAGGGAGCAGGCCAGCGCCAGCCGCTGTTTAAAGCCGAGCGGCAGTTCGTCGGTGGCGTGCGAGGCAATATGGGTAAGACCAAAGGCATCGCTCATCCGGGCAATTTTTTCACTTTGCGCCCGCCCGCGCAGGCCGTAGACCCCGGAGAAAAAGCGCAGATTCTGCTCGACGGTCAGATTGCTGTAGAGCGAGAATTTCTGCGCCATATAGCCCAGATGCTGACGGGCTTTGCCGGAGCTGACCTTCAGATCCATATCCAGCACCAGCGCTTTACCAGAGGTGGGCACCAGCAGGCCGCACATCATTTTAAAGGTGGTCGATTTCCCTGCACCGTTCGGCCCGAGCAGACCAAAAATTTCCCCGCGCTTCACGGCGAAATTGACGTTATCCGTCGCGGCGAAATCCCCGAACTTTTTGGTTAAGGATTTGGCTTCGATCACCGTCTCGCCGGGCGTACCCTCTACCGTATGCAGAATGGCCCCCAGCGGCGACTCAGAGGTGCTGGCGCCGCCAAGGAGGTCGATAAACGCATCCTCAAAGCGCGGGGCGGTCTCTTCTATCTCAATTTGCGGCATGCCCTGTGCCTGGCGGATATCGTCGGCGGTGGCCTCTTTTTTGAGGATCACGCGCACCGAACGCCCCTGAATCATGCCGTCGCTCACCTGCGGACATTTCAGTACCCGCTGCAACAGTTTGCGGTTGGTCTCATCGGGGCTGTGTAGGAGAAAACAGCGCCCGGACATCTGCTGCGTCAGCGCCGTCGGCTCGCCCTGATAGAGCAGTTCGCCTTCGTTCATCAGCAGGACGTCGCGACACTGTTCGGCCTCGTCGAGATACGAGGTGCTCCAGAGGATCAGCATTCCGTCACCGGCCAGTTCGTGGACCATCTGCCACAGCTCGCGGCGAGAAATCGGGTCCACGCCAACGCCGGGTTCGTCCAGCAATAACACTTTCGGTTCGCCCACCAGGGTGCAGGCCAGCCCCAGTTTTTGCTTCATGCCGCCGGAGAGCTTACCGGCCAGCCGGTCGGTAAATGGCCCAAGCGAGGTAAACTCCAGCAAACGGGCGAAGGTTTTTTGCCGCGTTTCGCCCGTGACGCTGCGCAGATCGGCATACAGATTAAGGTTTTCCATCACCGTCAGATCTTCGTACAGGCCAAATTTCTGCGGCATATAGCCGAGCATCGCATGCAGTTCGCTGTCGTCTTTGATCGGGTCCAGCCCGAGGACTGAGGCCGTACCTTCGTCGGGTTTCAGTAATCCGGCGAGCATCCGCATCAGCGTCGTTTTACCTGCGCCATCCGGCCCGACCAGCCCGGTGACATAGCCTTTTTGCAGAGTGCAATTAAGGGGTGCTACTGCGGGCTTATCCATGCCCGCAAAGCGTTTCACCAGATTATTGAGCTGGATAACCGCATCATTCATGTCGGTCCCCATCGTTAAATTTCACCGTGATCGGCATCCCCTGGCGCAGCGCGTCGTCGGCATCGGTCACAATAATGCGCAGGCGATAGACGAGGTCCGTGCGCAGATCCGGGGTTTCAACGGTTTTTGGTGTGAACTCGGCGGTCGGAGAGACAAACCCGACTTTACCGTGATAGGGCTTATCGGGACGCCCGTCGGTGTAGAGCAACAGCTCGCGCCCTGGCTGGGCCTGATTCAGATTCGGTTCATCAATGTAGGCGCGCACCCACACCGGGCGGGTGAGGGAGAGCGTCAGAACGGTGCTGCCCGCGCTTAACATGCTGCCTGGCTCCACGGCGCGGGTCATCAGGGTGCCGTTGGACGGGGACACCAGCGTGGTGTCATGCAGATCCAACTGCGCCTGCGCCAGCTGTGCCTGAGCCTGTTCGAGACTGGCTTTTGCCTGGGCGATATCCTGCGGACGGTTACCGGTGCGGTACTGGCTTAATTTGTCCTGGGCGGATTTCAGCGTGGCCTGGGCCTGATCGCGCGAGGAGCGAGCGTTTTCCAGATCGTTTGCGGAAATGGTGCGGCTTTTCCATAACCCCTGCTGGCGGTTGTAGAAGTTCTGCGCGTAATCAAACGCGGCCTGCGCCTGTTTAACGGCAGCTGCGGCCTGCGCGACCTCTTCATCGCGATAGCCCGCCAGCATCAGATCATATTGCGCCTGAGCCACGGACACGCTGGCTTTGGCCTGCATCAGCGCATTTTCGTACGGTGCTTTGTCCAGCTGGCCCAGCGTCTGCCCGGCGGTGATGGTATCGCCTTCGTCCACCGTGAGAGATTCCAGCCGCCCTCCGACGCGGAAGCTCATATTAAGGGTGCGGATATCCACGTTGCCGTAGAGCGTAAGACCGCGATCCTGCTGGCTCTGATACCACAGCCAGCCGCCGATCCCGGCTGCCAGTACAACGACCACCGCCAGTATGGCGACGACAGGTTTTTTCATGACTCCAGGCTCCTTTGCGTTAAACCTTGCAGGATCAGGTCGAGATGACAGGTGATGACCTGACTGATCTGCGCGGATTTATCCTCATCAAATTGTGTCCAGCCCGTGCGCAGCAGGATGGTTTCCCGGCCCAGGCGAAAAGCGAGCACTTCGCCGAGTAGCGCATGGGTATGCAAAATGGTCTGTGTGTCGTTCGCATCGCGCCCGGTGTAGGCCGCAATCAGCTGCGTCAGGTGGGTGTGCATCGGGGCAATAACCTGATCGTGGACCCGCTGGTAGGCGGCGGTGGGCGAGAGCTGCTCCCGCGAAATAAACTTACTCAGATTCAGCGTATCGTCGTGGGTGAGCAGGGCGATCATATTGTTGCAGGCGTTCAGGATAAGCGCGCGGATGGCGGCGCGATCCGGCGATGGCTCGCTAAGCAGCGCGGTGGCGGCAGCAACCTGTTCGTGAAAACGGCTGCCAATGAAATCGGCGATCCACTGGGCGCATGCGAGATACAAATCTTCCTTCGAACCGAAATAGTAGGTGATGGCAGCAATGTTTTGCCCGGCCTGCGCGGCGATATCGCGGGTAGTGGCGTGCAGGCCATATTCGCCAAACTGGGCAAGTGCTGCGGCAATCAGCTGGCTTTTGGCCTGTTCACCTTTGGTGGTCGTCGGAGTTGGATTCATAGCGTCATTAAAAATTAATCAATCGATTGATTAAGATTATGTTTAAATTTTCACCTTGTCCAGTCGGGTGGAGCAATATTTTGTTGATGAATCCCGCCGGGATATTTTATGCGCCATGTCACAAAATCTGCTACACTCCGCTGCTTCGTGACATTGTGGTTTTTGTCCTACTCGTTTCGTCTTATCTCCCTGAAAACTACACCTGTGACGGTCGGGGCGGTTCGGAGTTTTTATGTCTTTTGATACCCTTGGCCTGAACCCGGAAATTCTGCGCGCTGTTGCAGAGCAGGGCTACGTTGAGCCAACCCCTATTCAGCAGCAGGCGATCCCTGCGGTGCTGGAAGGCCGTGACCTGATGGCCAGTGCCCAGACCGGCACCGGTAAAACGGCTGGCTTTACCCTGCCACTGCTGCAGCGTCTGGTTCAGAAAGAGCCTCACGCGAAGGGCCGTCGCCCGGTCCGTGCGCTGATCCTGACCCCCACCCGTGAACTCGCTGCGCAAATTGGCGAAAACGTCCGGGAATACAGCCGTTACCTCGACATCCGTTCGCTGGTGGTTTTCGGTGGTGTGAGCATTAATCCACAGATGATGAAACTGCGCAGCGGCGTTGACGTTTTAGTCGCCACGCCGGGCCGTCTGCTGGATCTGGAACATCAAAACGCGGTCAAACTGGATCAGGTTGAAATCCTGGTGCTGGATGAAGCAGACCGTATGCTGGATATGGGCTTTATCCACGATATTCGTCGCGTGCTGGCAAAACTGCCTGCACGTCGTCAGAACCTGCTGTTCTCCGCGACCTTCTCCGACGAGATCAAAGGGCTGGCGGAAAAACTGCTGCGTAATCCGCTGGAAATCGAAGTGGCGCGTCGCAACACCGCCTCTGAGCAGGTGACCCAGCACGTTCACTTCGTCGACAAGAAGCGTAAGCGGGAACTGCTGTCCCAGATGATTGGCGAAGGTAACTGGCAGCAGGTGCTGGTCTTTACCCGTACCAAACACGGTGCCAACCACCTGGCGGAACAGCTGAATAAAGATGGCATTCGCAGTGCAGCCATCCACGGCAACAAGAGCCAGGGGGCGCGTACCCGTGCGCTGGCCGATTTCAAATCGGGCGACATTCGCGTTCTGGTGGCAACGGATATCGCGGCGCGTGGCCTCGACATCGAAGAGCTGCCGCACGTCGTGAACTATGAGCTGCCAAACGTTCCGGAAGATTATGTTCACCGTATTGGCCGTACTGGCCGTGCGGCGGCAACCGGTGAAGCGCTGTCTCTGGTTTGCGTCGATGAACACAAACTGCTGCATGACATCGAACGTCTGCTGAAAAAAGAGATCCCACGCATCGCCCTCGAAGGCTATGAAGTGGATGCTTCCATCAAAGCGGAGCCAATTCAGAACGGTCGCCAGCAGCGTGGCGGCGGCGGTGGTCGTGGACAGGGCGGTGGTGGCCGAAGCCAGCAGCCGCGCCGTTCAGAAGGTGGCGCACCAAAAGCGGCAGGCAAACCGCCGCGCCGTACGGGTGACGCGAAACCCGCCGGGGAAAACCCATGGCGTAGCGGGGAAGCAAAACCCGCAGGTGAAGGCCAACGCCGACGCCGCCCGCGTAAACCTGCCTCCGCGCAGTAATCTGGAAGCCCGGCTCTAACGCCGGGCTTTTCTTTTTGCGACAACCCCGCGAACGTGCCACAATAGTGGCTGTTTATACAGTATTTCAGGTTCCCCGATGGCTTTAACCGCTGCGCTCAAAGCGCAAATTGCCGCCTGGTATAAGGCGCTGCAACAGCAGATCCCCGACTTTATTCCCCGAGCCCCGCAGCGGCAGATGATTGCCGATGTGGCGAAGACGCTCGCCGGGGACGACGGGCGGCATCTGGCGATCGAAGCACCCACTGGCGTCGGGAAAACCCTCTCCTATTTAATTCCTGGCATTGCCATCGCCCGCGAAGAGCAAAAAACGCTGGTGGTCAGCACCGCCAACGTGGCATTGCAGGATCAGATCTACAGCAAAGACTTACCGCTGCTGCGTAAAATTATCCCTGAGCTGCGGTTCACCGCTGCGTTTGGACGCGGGCGCTACGTGTGCCCACGCAATCTGGCGGGGCTTGCCAGTACCGAAGCGACCCAGCAGGATTTGCTGGCGTTTCTGGATGATGATCTCACCCCGAATAACAAAGCCGAGCAGGAGCTGTGCGCAACGCTGAAGGTCGATCTCGACGGCTATAAATGGGACGGCCTGCGCGATCACACGGATAAAGCCATCAGCGACGATCTGTGGCGTCGCCTGAGCACCGATAAAGCCAGCTGCCTGAATCGCAACTGCCATTACTACCGTGAATGCCCGTTCTTCGTTGCACGTCGCGAAATCCAGGAGGCGGAAGTGGTGGTGGCTAACCATGCGCTGGTGATGGCGGCGCTGGAGAGCGAATCGGTTCTTCCCGATCCGAAAAACCTGCTGCTGGTTCTCGACGAAGGACACCATCTGCCGGACGTGGCGCGCGATGCTTTGGAAATGAGTGCAGAAATCACCGCGCCATGGTTTCGCCTGCAGCTCGATCTGTTCTGTAAGCTGATTGCCACCTGTATGGAGCAGTTCCGCCCCAAAACCACGCCGCCGCTGGCGGTGCCTGAGCGACTGAGCGCACACTGCGAAGAGATCTACGCCCTTATCGCCTCACTCAACACGATCCTCGATCTGTATCTTCCGGCCACCCAGGAAGCGGAACATCGTTTTGCGATGGGGGAGCTGCCGGATGAGATCATGGAGATCTGCAAGCAACTGGCGAAGCACCTGGAAAAGCTGCGCGGGCTGGCGGAGATGTTCCTCAACGATCTCAGTGAAAAAACCGGGACGCATGACGTAGTGCGCGTGCATCGCGTTTTATTGCAGATGAATCGCGCATTGAGCATGTTTGAGAGCCAAAGCAAGCTGTGGCGGCTGGCGTCGATGGCGCAGGCCTCCGGCGCGCCGGTGACCAAATGGGCGACGCGGGAAGCCAAAGACGGGCAAATTCACCTCTTCTTCCACTGCGTGGGGATTCGCGTCAGCGATCAGCTGGAAAAGCTGATCTGGCGCAGCGTGCCGCACGTGGTGGTTACGTCTGCAACGCTACGCTCCCTCAACAGCTTTTCGCGGTTGCAGGAGATGAGCGGTCTCAAAGAGAAAGCGGGCGACCGCTTTGTCTCGCTGGATTCCCCGTTTAACCACTGCGAGCAGGGCAAACTGGTGATCCCGAAAATGCAGCATGAGCCGCTAATGGAGCATGAAGTGCAGCATATTGCCGAGATGGCCGCCTATTTCCGCGAGCAGGTCGAAAGCAAGAAATACCCCGGCATGCTGGTGCTGTTTGCCAGTAATCGCGCGATGCAGCTGTTTTTAACCTATGTCACTGACCTGCGCTTATTGCTGCTGGTGCAGGGCGATCAGCCGCGTTACCGGCTGGTGGAAACCCACCGTAAACGCATTGATAACGGCGAGCGCAGCGTGCTGATCGGTCTGCAGTCCTTTGCGGAAGGGCTGGATTTGAAGGGCGACTACCTGACGCAGGTGCATATCCATAAAATCGCATTCCCGCCCATCGACAGCCCGGTGGTGATCACTGAAGGCGAGTGGCTGAAAAGCCTCAACCGCTATCCGTTCGAGGTGCAAAGCCTGCCTGCGGCATCATTTAACCTGATTCAGCAGGTGGGGCGACTGATTCGTAGCCACGGCTGCTGGGGCGAAATCGTCATTTATGACCGACGATTGCTGACCAAAAACTACGGCCAGCGCCTGCTTAACGCCTTACCGGTATTTCCTATCGAGCAACCCGACGTACCGGAAGTGACAAAGCGGCCAACGACCGTGGTGGCGGCGCGGAAAAAAGCGCCGGGTGCGAGACGACGAAGTCCCGGCAGAAAATAAGCAACACTATCGTTGATGGCTTTTTCAGGGCTATAGTGTGTCAATGTTGTTGCCAGGAGAAATGTCGTGGATTATCGCAAAATTATCAAAGAGGTAGGGCGCGGGAAGAATCATGCCCGCGATCTGGACCAGGAAACCGCTCGCGCGCTCTACACCCACATGCTGAACGGCGATGTGCCGGAGCTGGAGATGGGCGGCATTCTGATTGCCCTGCGCATTAAAGGCGAAGGAGAAGCGGAGATGCGCGGGTTTTATGAGGCGATGCAGGCGCAAACCTTCCGCCTGACGCCGCCTGTCGCCAAACCGATGCCGATTGTCATTCCCACCTATAACGGTGCGCGCAAACAGGCGAACCTGACGCCGCTGCTGGCGGTACTGCTGAACAGGCTCGGTTTCCCGGTCGTTGTGCACGGCGTCAGCGCCGATCCCACGCGCGTGCTGACTGAAACCATTTTTGAATTAATGGGCATTGCACCGACGCTTCATGCCGGACAGGCGCAGGCCAAACTCGAAGGCCATCATCCGGTCTATATTCCGGTGAGCGCGCTGTGCCCCCCTCTCGAAAAACAGCTGGATATGCGCTGGCGCATGGGCGTGCGTAACAGTGCTCATACGCTGGCGAAACTGGCGACGCCGTTTGAGGAAGATGCTGCGCTGCGTCTGTCCAGCGTCTCGCATCCGGAGTATGTCACTCGCGTGGCGGGCTTCTTCGCCGATATTGGCGGTAAAGGTCTGTTGATGCACGGCACCGAAGGCGAGGCGTATGCCAATCCGCAGCGCTGCCCGCAGATAACGCTTATCGACAAGCAGGGCACGCGCGTCGTGCTGGAGCGCGGTGAGGAGCCGGAAGGCGACGTCGTTCTGCCGACGGCAAAAGATGCTGAAACCACGGCCCGCTGGACCGAGCGCTGTCTGGCCGGGAGCGAACCGGTTCCGCACTCACTGAAGCTACAGATGGCGTGCTGTTTGCTGGCGACGGGGGAGACGGATTCCGTCGAGGCTGGGCTTAAACGCGTGGCAGAGTTTTTCTAGACAAAAAAAAGCCCGTCCGGTGAGGACGGGCAAACAAAGGGTAACAACAACAGGGTCAATGAGGGTTGGAGCAACTCGCCAGAGGGTATAGCGAGCGTGGAGCATAATTCGTTGGGTTATTTGTAGATAACCGCAGTACCGCTAAGTTTGTTGTTGGTGTTAGCAGAAGTGATGGTGTAACCACTTGCACCCGCAGCAGACGCTTTCTCAGCCAGTTTGGCTTCCAGACCATCCAGCGTGGTCGCGCCTTCAGCACTCACCACACCGATTTTATTCATGTTCTGCGCCTGAGCAGAAGTCACAGATTCCGCAGCGAACGCGCCAAATGACAGAGCAGACAGGGCAACAGCGGCAACAGCATATTTGATGGTTTTCATAGTTAATCTCTCGCAGGTTATTCTGTTAAGGGGACGATGTTCCGTCGATGTGATAAGTATCACGTTTTCTTGCGAAAGATAAAATCGAAGAGAATTGACAGCATTGCTCAAAAAAATTGAATGACAAATAACTTATTGATTATTAATAAATTCAGAGCAGCGTTTTACAGTTCTTGTCGTTGCGCTTTACAGAGGGAGTAAAGAGGGCACGTTTTGCCACGCGGTCTTAAAAAAACCGTGAGCGTAAAGGTAACCGCTTACGGCATCGTTTAAGGTAAAGAAGAGTCAACGTAGCTGGCTGTCTTTCGATCCCCTGCGATTATATCCTGAATGTGAAGTGTTTTTTGAATCTTTACTCTGCTGGCATGCGATGCACAGCCTTACGCCTGGCATGGCTTTACGCCGCGCCTCGGGAATGATCTCCCCGCACTCCTCACACTCATACAGACTTTCACCCTGCGGTATCTCACCGCGAACGCGCGCGACAGCATCTTCAATTGTACTGTTGATCTGCTCGTTCACGGCATCGTCATTTGCCCAACCGGAAGCCATAGCTCTCTCCTGATGGAAGATAAACCTTCATAGAATGAATATGGGGTTGAAAAACGTACAGTCAAGACAAGCGAAAAGAGAACTGCATCTTTTTAAACAGATGCAGTTCGATGGCGGGGAGACTATTTGTAGATGGTTGCTGTGCCAAACATACGATTGTCGCCGCTGGCGGATTCCACAACGAACCCTTTAGCCCCTTCCTGACGGGCTTTCTCAGCCAGCTTATGCTGAAGATCGTCAAGATTCGCGGCGCCGGTTGCGGAGACTGTCCCTGCAGGACGTAGCTGGCTGGTGTCGCTATCGGTCGTGAGCGGCTGAACGGACCAGGCGGGAAGCGAGGCGGTTGCAAGGGCTCCGGCAACAACGATGAGTGTCAGGTATTTTTTCATAATCACATCCTCTAAGTCTGAATGACAATGGGTGATTCAGATTAAGTTTAGAAGGATACGGAGTGTGATTTAGCGCAAAAATTTGATGGTGATCTGCTTATTTTTTGAACGATATAAATTGACAAATTATTGACAGATCATAGACATACAGGTTGCTGATTTTTGGCGATTTGTTGTGTCAGAAAGAGAGTTATTTACCGTTGGGTCATCAGAGGGTATCTTACGCCGCTGTGAAAAGGAGAATGCCATGACTGCCCAAAAGCCGGGATTACACCCGCGTAACCGCCATCGTAGCCGCTACGACATGAATGCCCTGTGTCAAAGCTGCCCTCAACTGCAGGAATTTATCGTGCAGACCCCAGCGGGTGAACCCTCAGTTAATTTTGCCGATCCGCTGGCGGTAAAGGCGCTGAACAAGGCGCTTTTGGCCCATTTTTATGGCGTTGCGCAGTGGGACATTCCGGAAGGTTTTCTCTGTCCACCGGTGCCAGGACGCGCGGATTATATCCATCATCTCGCCGATTTGCTGGCGGAAGGCAATGGCGGTGAGATCCCGAAACAGGCGACGGTGCTAGATATCGGAACCGGCGCGAACTTGATTTACCCGCTGATTGGCGCGCATGAGTACGGCTGGCGTTTTACGGGCAGCGAAACGGGGCCGGAAGCCTTTGCCAGCGCCCAGGCGATCATCAATGGTAACGAGGGCTTAACCCGCGCCATCCGTTTGCGTCGCCAAAAAGATGCCTCCATGATTTTCAACGGCATCATTCATAAGAATGAAAACTACGATGCCACAATGTGTAATCCGCCGTTCCACGATTCGGCAGCCACCGCCCGCGCCGGTAGCGAGCGCAAGCGCCGCAATCTCGGCCAGGCGGAAGAGGGTGCGCTTAACTTCGGCGGCCAGCAGCACGAGCTGTGGTGCGAAGGGGGCGAAGTGGCCTTTATCGAGAAAATGATCGCCGAAAGTAAGCCGTTTGGCCGTCAGGTAAAATGGTTCACGACGCTGGTCTCTCGCGGCGATAACCTGCCGCCGCTCTACCGTGCACTGACCGACGTCGGCGCGGTAAAAGTGGTGAAAAAAGAGATGGCCCAGGGACAGAAGCAGAGCCGCTTTATCGCCTGGTCCTTTATGGATGATGCGAAACGCCGCCGACCCTTCTGATGCCTGTTGCCCGGTGGCGCTTGGCTGACCGGGCCTACAGGGTTGGCTCCTGCGGCGGCGGTGGTGACACCGGTGCGGGGAGCACCTGGTAGGTTTGCACCGGCGGTCGCACGTCGGCGATATCGAAGTGTTTCTTCACCATGCTGTCGAGGGCAAACCGCACCGTCCACTGCTTGAGCGGCTGGGTGGTGAACGAAACGCGCAGGGTAAAGGCGGTATTCGTCAGCCCGACAATCCCTGCAAACGACGGCTCACCGATCACCAGCCCGCGAATATCGTCCATCTCCATAAGCTCTTCAACCGCCGATTTCAGCGCCTGTTTCGCTTTATCCGCATCCTCATGCCGATCCACGTCGTAATTGGCCACCACCGACCCGATACCGCGCACAAAGTTGGCGAAGGTGGTAATCGATGACCACGGAATGATGTGGTACGCGCCGGTATCCTGGCGCACGCCGACCGAACGAATCGACATCCGCTCGACGGTGCCGGTTAACGGCCCAATCGTGACCAAATCGCCCGTATTCATCCCGTTCTCAAACTGAATAAAGATCCCGGTAATAATATCTTTCACCAGGGTTTGCGACCCGAAGGAGATCGCCAGACCCAGCGCACCGGCACCTGCCAGCAGTGGAGCGATATTCACGCCGATTTCAGACAGCACAATCATGATGGTGATGGTACTGATAATCACCGCCAGCGCGTTGCGAAACAGGGTCAACAGCGTGCGTGCGCGAGCGCTGGGGAGCGGGCGGCCGTGAATATCGGACACCAGCCGGTTTTCAATCAGGCTGGCGAGCAGCGTCCAGCCGATAGCCGAGAAGAACAGAATCAGCGCGATGCGAATTAAAATATCCACGGTTTTTTCGCCCGCGCCGTTGTGCATCCAGTTCCAGAAATCAAACAGACTCCAGGCGCTGAGCAGAAGCATCACGGCGATACAGACGGTCAGGATCCGCGCCACTTTCAGGGAGGCGGAGATCCAGCCATTCACTCGTTTTTGCAGTTCGGGATAATTTCGCTGTACCTGCGGGGACAGGGTAATGGTTTTTGAAATCCAGCGTGAAAGCAGGCCGGAGACAAAGGCCGCGATGCCGATAATTGCCAGACTGTGGAAGGTGGCACCCATCATAAATTTCAGGCTATTACCCGGATCGAACAGGGAGAAGAAGCACAGTACGATGAAATAGGCGCTCGCCAGCCAGTGCCACACCAGGGCGAAGGCGCGGATAAACAGGCTAAAGAATGAGAGCGAGCGGTCCGCCAGATGCAAAAGGCCGTTGGTAATCGCCTTTTTATTATGAAAAATCAGGTACAGCGCCCAGACGGTAATCCCGAGCATAATCAGCACGTTTGCCAGGGCGCCAATTTGCACGTTGACCTGATTCGAGATAATGGGCACCGCGACCAGCAGGCCGTAGCCAATCAGACCGCTTAGAATGCTCAGGCGTAGCGCCCAGTATTTGGCGCTTTCGTCATTGACGGTGAACGGGCGTAAATCCGGCACGCGCGGGCTAAATATCAGGCGTAACAGAGCTTTAAAGAACTCGATCAGGGCGAAGGCATTGAGAAACAGGCTTTGCTGGAAGGCGATGGTTTGGCTTCCGGCATTTAGGTTATCGCTCAGTACCTGGCCCACAAACAGCGTCAGGGCCAGAATCAGTAAATCAATGACGAACGCGCCTGCGATCATGAGCGGCAAGTGAAGCCAGCTGCTTTTCTCACGATTTTTTCTGCGTCCCCACTCTCCCATTTTGCGGTACAGCGGCCACGCGCATAGCCGCGCCAGCCAGTAAAAAGCGAAGATCGCCCCGGCCAGCATCAGGAAGTGGCTGGCGGCGTTGCTGAATGTTTGTGGGTTGAAGGGTTTATGCGGGGAGCCAATCAGGTTGCGGTAGAGCTGTGCGAAGCGGGCGGAGAGGGCTTCGCCGTAGTGCCGACTGACGTCAGTCACATTCTCCAGCACGGTTTTTTCGCTTGTCACTTCAGGTGGCGTAATGCTGGGGACCGGCTCCTGCGGCGGCGTTTTCGCAACGGTGCGCAGCTGGTCGATGAGTTCTTTGCGCGACGTGTCATTCTCCAGCACGTCGGCCAGCGCGCCATAGGCAGCTTTCTTTTGCTCAACGTCCGGCTCCGCAGCAGGCGTGCTCGACTGAGAGGCAGACGCGCCTGAGGTAACGCCCGGGAGGGTGACAGCCTGAGCGGGTGCACCGAACAGGCAAAGCAAAAGCAGCAGGATCCACGGCACGGCTTCCTCCGATGAAGAAAATGTTCAGCAAAATGATAAGTATAGATGGCAGGTGGGGCAGAGAAGTTTTTGGGAACAATCCGGCATAAAAAAGCCGGGCGACAGAGCGGCCCGGCTGGTGTGAAGCAACGGCGATGATTACGACACGTGCTGCAAGAATTCCTGCAGGCGCTGGCTAGGCGGGTTAGCAATCAGCTCTTGCGGATTACCGTCTTCCGCAATTCGCCCTTTATCAATGAAAATCAGCCGGGATGCCACTTTCTCGGCAAAGCCGATTTCATGGGTCACGATGACCATCGTCATCCCTTCTTCCGCCAGATCCTGCATAACCTTCAATACTTCGTGACGCAGTTCCGGGTCGAGCGCGGAGGTTGGCTCATCGAACAGCATCATTTTCGGTTTTACAGCCAGCGCGCGGGCGATAGCCACACGCTGCTGCTGGCCGCCGGAAAGCTCGGACGGATAGTGGTGAGCACGCTCGGCAAGGCCGACTTTCGCCAGCAGCTCTTTTGCCAGCTTTTCAGCCGCCGCTTTGTTGGCACCGCGCACGCGCTGTGGACCAAACATCACGTTTTCCAGCGCCGTCAGGTGCGGGAACAGGTAGAACTGCTGGAACACCATACCCGCTTCCTGGCGAATCAGACGCTCGTCCACTTTCGGGTCGTTGACCTTCAGGCCATCAACGATCAGATCGCCGCTGGTGATCTCTTCAAGCTTGTTGATGCAGCGCAGCAGCGTCGATTTACCGGAACCTGACGGCCCGATAATGACGACAACTTCGCCCTGTTTGATGTCCAGATCGATGTTATGCAGCACCTGGGTTGGACCAAAATGCTTGGAGACGTTTTTAAATTCAATCACAGGATTTTCATCCTTCTTTCAAGGCGACGCAGAACAAAGCTCAGCAGCAGCGTAATAATCAGATAAACAACGGCCACGGCACTCCAGATTTCCAGTGCGCGGAAGTTACCGGCAATGATCTCCTGGCCCTGACGGGTCAACTCGGCCACGCCAATTACGATAAACAGCGAGGTGTCTTTAATACTGATGATCCACTGGTTACCGAGCGGCGGCAGCATACGGCGCAGCGCCAGCGGCAGGATCACGTGGCGAATGGTTTCGCGGCGAGACAGCCCCAGTGCCAGACCCGCTTCGCTAAAGCCTTTATGAATCGACAGTACCGCGCCGCGCGTGATTTCCGCGATGTAGGCGCCGGAGTTGATCATAATGGTCACCACGGCGGCGCTGAACGGATCAATGCGCAGATCGGTGAAAGCCATTGGCAGGGCGAAGTAGATAAACATGACCTGGACGACGATAGGCGTTCCGCGGATCACTTCGATGAAAACCAGTGCGATGTGGTTGGCAATCCAGCCGCCGTAGGTGCGAGCGAAACCAGCCACGAGGCCGATAAACAACCCGCCAACCAGACCGAGGACCGAAATCCACAGGGTCATTTTGGCGCCTTCAAGCAAGAGAGGAATGGCAGGCCAGATGGCGCTCCAGTCAAACTGCATGATAATTTCCTGTTACCGTGGTTCTAAAAAGCAGGGGCGAAAGGTCGCCCCCGAGCGTACTTCTTCTTTTAAGAATAATTATTTTGGCTCAGTGCCGAACCATTTTTTGTAGATTTCGTTGTAGGTGCCGTTCTCACGCAGGGTTTTCAGCGCGCCGTTCACTTTGGTACGCAGATCGTCGCTGCCTTTCGGGAAGGCGATACCGTACTGCTGTGCTTCTAAAGACTCGCCAACCGCTTTGAATTTGCCGTTGCCCGCAGTTTTGATGAAGTACAGGATGTTTGGTGTGTCGTGCAGTACCGCGTCAGCGCGGTTGGTGCCCAGTTCCATGTAAGCGTTGTCGATATTCGGGAACTGACGCAGGTCTTTGGATTTGATGTTGGCTTTTGCGTAATCAACAGAACCGGTGCCGCTTTTCACTGCAACCACTTTGCCGTCGAGATCTTTTACGCTTTTCACGTCGTTGTTATCAGCCTTAACCATCACCAGCAGGCCGCTTTTGTAGTAGCCGTCAGAGAAGTCGATCGCTTTTTTACGTGCGTCAGTGATGGTGATACCTGCCAGCGCAACGTCAACGTTTTTGGTTTGCAGTGCAGGGACGATACCGCTGAAGTCCATTGGCTTCAGGGTGTAATCAAGTTTAAGTTCCTTCGCGATAGCTGCCCACAGATCGACGTCAAAACCAACATACTGATCGCCCTGTTTGAATTCAAAGGGGACGAAGGCGGTGTCGGTTGCGACGATGAGTTTTTTATCTGCAGCGTGAGAGGACACGGCAAAAGCCAGGGTAAGTGCAGCCAGTGAAACTTTTAATACAGACTTCATAGCATTTCCTTTTATATCCACGGGGCGATCCCCTGCGAGAACAAACGGCTACATGAAAAAATCGTGCCAACATTGCAACTCATTGTTTTGCAAAGAGGATGATGTCATGTGTTGCACAGCAACCGGTGCAAACCGCTTTTGTTGCACCAAAATGGAGCGCTATTTTGGTGCAGTCGGGTTTGCTTAGCCGACGGGTGGCTATTAAGCGCAGATAACGGCGATAAAACAATCTTTCGTTAACGATTTTGTGAGGTGATTATTACAACTAATTTACTTTTGCAGAAGGGGAGAGCAAAAGTGTGCACCATAAACGTGCAAAACCCCCGCCGGGCGGCGAGGGTTTTATAGATAATTCGTATGGATTATTCGATGTTAGATTCGATAAACCACAGGAATTGATCCAGGTCGCGAGAAGCCGCGGTTAAGATATCTGCGGTGTCTTCGTCTTTGGTTTCGCCAATCGCTTTACGTACATCGTTCGCGACGATAGCGTAACGGTCAGCCAGCTCTTTCAGGTGATCCTGAACGGTGTGGATATCCAGCGGGTAGCTTTTCAGTGGCGTTTTGCTGTTAATGACCTGAGTGGTACCCAGGGCAACACCGCCCAGCTGCACGGCACGTTCAGCCATGGTGTCCAGGTGGGTCACTAACGCAGTCCGGAAACCATCCAGCATTTCATGAACGGCGATAAAGTTGGCGCCGCGCATATTCCAGTGGGCCTGTTTAGTGATCAAGGACAGGTCAATGAACTGGATCACCTGGCGATTCAGCAGCTCAATCGTTGCTTTCTTATCGCTATCCGAGACATCGTTACGGGTATAAAGCAGATTAGACGCTTTCGTTTTAACCAGTTTAGCGGTACTCATAATCTCATATCCTCTTGATGTTTTATGTTCCAGGTAATTACCGGAAATAAGTATAGCACCGCTTTTATATTCTGCCGGGATGGCTGTGCCTATCGGTTTAATAGCGAAAGGGAAGGGGGTTTTGTAACTTATTGATATTAAGTGATTATGATTTATTATATGCGGATGAGTCTTAATTACGCCCTCTTTTCATGGGCGACAGAGAATATTTCACCGTGATGACAAAATATGTAAGGAAATAAAACCAGGGGTAAGTTGGCCTCTATTCTGCATGGCTGTAAAACCATGCAGAACAGGGAGCATTAATTGACGTCGATTTTCTTAATTTTGGTTTCAGGCCGCATGGTGAGCGTCGATCCCATTGACGCGGCAATAATTGAGCACAGCGCCAGCGTCTGAGTGAAGGTCAGGCTTTCTCCCAGGAAAACCATCCCCGACAGGGCGGCGAGCGCCGGTTCCATGCTCATCAGCGTGCCGAAAATGCGGGTTGGCAGGCGCGTCAGGGCAATCATTTCGAGCGAGTAGGGCAACGCGGTGGAGAGAACGGCGACCGCAAGACCTATCGGCAGAATGGACCACTGCCAGATGGATTCCGTTGCTTGCGCCATCCCAATCGGCACAAAGATGATCGCAGCGATGAGCGAGCCGAGTGCGACGGTGGCAGGGCCATGCTCTTCACCCGCACGTTGCCCGGTGAGGATATAGACCGCCCAGCAGGCTCCCGCACCGAGAGCCAGTGCGGCACCGGTTAAATCCACATGAGAGATGTTCTGCCCCAGCGGCAGCAGGAACCACAGGCCCAGCACGGCCAGCACCACCCAGACAAAATCGACGGGGCGACGGGAAGAGAAGAGCGCCACGGCCAGCGGGCCGGTGAACTCCAGCGCTACCGCGATGCCCAGCGGTACGGTCTGGATCGACAAATAGAACAGATAGTTCATTCCGCCGAGGGACAGTCCGTAAAAGAGCAGCGGCAGGCGTTGCTCTTTTTTAAATCTCAGCCGCCAGGGTTTGAAGATTACCACCAGAATTAAGGTACCCAGCGCAATACGCAGCGCCGTGACGCCAGGGGCACCCACCAGTGGGAAAAGGGATTTTGCCAGTGATGCACCACTCTGAATGGACAGCATAGCGATGAGTATTACAACGATGGGCAACCAGACTGGCGCCTTGCGAGACATCCCAGGCATCCTTTCTCCTGTCAATTTATGTCAAAGGGAGTAAAGGTCGCAGTGTAATTGAAATAATCAGGCAGCGGTTGAGACTTTGTTGAAAAAAAATGCCGCGAAATCCGTAGAATGAGCCACTATTGATGGATTAATAAGCTAACAGATTAGGATTAATCTGGATGAATGTAATGGCGTTGACGCGCAAAATCAGCGTATAAATGTGGAAATTCAGTGTTTTTTGAACAAGATAGCTGACCTTTGAAATGTTCTGTTACATCAAAGGATCGGTTAGACAACACGAATCACAAAGAGTTTCACAAGATTTTTTGATATATTTAAAACTTACGGATTTACTTGAAGCACATTTGAGGTGGTTATGAAAAAAATTGCATGTCTTTCAGCACTGGCCGCTGTTCTGGCTGTTTCCGCAGGTACCGCTGTAGCTGCTACTTCCACTGTTACCGGTGGTTACGCTCAGAGCGATATGCAGGGCGTAGTAAACAAAGCTAACGGCTTCAACCTGAAGTACCGCTACGAGCAGGACAACAATCCGCTGGGCGTGATCGGTTCTTTCACTTACACCGAGAAAGATCGTTCTGAAGATGGCGCTTATAACAAAGCTCAGTACTACGGTGTTACCGCTGGTCCTGCTTTCCGCCTGAATGACTGGGCAAGCATCTACGGTGTTGTAGGTGTTGGCTACGGTAAATTCCAGCAGACTGAAAACGAAAGTCTGAACCGCACTGCTTCTACCAGCGACTACGGTTTCTCCTACGGCGCAGGTATGCAGTTCAACCCAATCGAAAACGTTGCTCTGGACTTCTCCTATGAGCAGAGCCGTATCCGCAACGTTGACGTTGGCACTTGGATCGCAGGCGTGGGTTACCGCTTCTAATCACTTCGGTGAGCCAGTAAAAAATCCGCCCAATGTGGCGGATTTTTTTTTACCCTCTTCCAGTGGAAGAGGGTGCCAGACCGACGTCAGCTTACCTGCTTTTCACCTCGAAAACATCCGTACCCAGATGGGTATACTCCACTTTCTGTAACTTGAAGTTGGTGATATAGACCGGCGGCGCTTTCTTGTTTGAAATGAACGAATAGCTGTTGGCGATCTCTTTTGCCGAAATCCCCGTCCATTGTGAGAAGAATTTCAGGAAATCATTGGCTGAACGACGCGCTTTGATGATGCGATGAGTTTTGTCATCGCTGGAGAGCACCATAAACGGCACCTGGAAGTTCTGCTGGAACTTATCGTCATGGGCCAGGTACTGCACCTCTTTGCCGCGCTCTTTAAACGCCAGACCGTGATCCGAGAAGTAGACCATCGAGAAACTGTCGCCGGTGTTGCGCAGCTGGGTATAGAGTTTACTCAGCAGGTCGTCGGTTTGCGTCATGGTGTAGAGGTAGCACGACGTCTCTTTCGACTGCACGAATTCCGCGTATTTCCCCTGAGTACGATCGCACGCCTGCGGATGCGAGCCCATCAGATGCAGAACGATCAGCTGCGGCTGGGTGCGCTGGCTGGCGAAGACCTGCGACGTCATCTTCAGTAAGGCTTCGTCTTTGGTATTTTTATCGGCCTCAAAATCTCCGCTCTTCAGGAACTGCGCTTCATCCGCACGTTTGGCAATGCTGGCGATGGCCGTGTCGTATTCACCGATCTGCCCCTGATTGGAGAACCACCAGGTCTGGAAACCGGCGCGGTTGGCCAGAGTCACGAAATTATCCTGATACTGCGGTTTGCCATCAACCACACGGCTGAGCGTCAGGCCGAGCGATTTCTGCGTCGAGCCGCTTGCCGCGACATAATCGGTAAACAGGGTGCCGTTTACTGAGCTGGCAAACGGCGTGTTATCCCAGTGCCCGCCGAATGCGCCCAGCGCATCGCGGCGCGCGCTCTCGCCAATCACCACCACGTAGGTGTGATATTTCGGTTTGACCGCCAGCACGTTCCAGGTGTCTTTCATGTTCGACAGCTCCGCCATACGCGTCTGCTCATCGAGCACTTCTTTATTGTTCACCACAATATCTTTGACGAAGCGGAAAACCGGATAGCCGGTGTCTTTTAGCTTGAACACGCCGCCCCACGCCAGGTTTTGCACCGGCGCGACAAAAAAGGTCGCCACGCCGATAACCAGGCACAGGTTTTCAATCATGCTCCACGGTTTTTTCTCCTGCGGTTTGCGGCGAACGGCAATCACCCCAAGAGCAAAAATAAACAGACCGATGACGTAGCTGTACCACGGGAAGATGGTCAGGATCTCCGTGGACTCTTCCATATTGGTGGAGTGCAGCGCCAGCAGGGTGTTGAAGTTAGGGGCGCCGTACGCCTGACCAAACGGGTAGTACATCGCCGCGACGACCGAGCAGATCCCGACCACCACTTTTTGCGCACGCGGCGCGCTGCGCCACATCAAATGGAGCAGACAGGTAAAAGCGACGGCGTAGAGCAGGCTAAAGGGATAGCCCAGCGCAAAGTTAATGAGCAGCGATTGCAGAAAGTAGAATCCCGTCCACGGGCTTAAGGCCCGACTGCGGGTAATAAATGTTTCTTTCAGGGTTAAATTCATAGGTCACTATCATGAAAACGCCATGTGCTCACCCTGGCGTCGAGGGTCAAAGCCTGCCTGACAGTGCGTGGAGAGGGAATGAGGGTCCGCTTCAGCGAGCCGCAATTGGTGCAGGGCTGCAAGAAGATAGAGCCAGTCGGCATTCAGGTCAACAGTTGCTAAGAAGATGTTTTGCGAGAGGGATTACAAATCCGTAAAAAAGATCGGGAATTGAGGGCCAACAGAGCAGTTTGCGCGGAAAGTGTGACAGAAAAATGAAGCGGCGTACCGCGACGCCGCTTAGTGGGACGGTTTATCGTTTTGCTCTGATTTACCGTTAAACATATCGCACAGCATGTTCAACAGCATCAAGCGTACTTTAAAGGGAGAGTGGCTAAACACTTTCATACACCTCTTGAATTCGTTCATGTGACCTCCTGATTTCTGATCCCTTCGATCCGTGAAGGGTGACTGCATTACATACAGATATAGCACAGGCTATATTGTATAGCTATGGCTAATTCGTTAATTTTTTGTGCTTGTAGAGGGATCGTTTACACTGTGCGCTCAAGATATATGACGCCAGGGGCGTCACCCACTGAGGAAGGACAATGAACCGTCGCGCAGGTAAGCCCATTACAAAAAAAAAGACGCAACTGGTGAATGTTGAAGAGCATGTTGAAGGGTTTCGTCAGGTGCGTGAGGCGCACCGTCGCGAGCTGATTGATGACTACGTCGAGCTGATTTCCGATCTCTTTCGTGAGGTCGGTGAAGCGCGTCAGGTGGACATGGCTGCGAGGCTGGGGGTGTCTCAGCCTACGGTTGCCAAAATGTTAAAACGTCTGGCCTCGGTTGGGCTGATCGAAATGATCCCGTGGCGCGGCGTGTTTCTGACGCCAGAAGGGGAGAAACTGGCTCAGGAGAGCCGGGAGCGTCATCAGATCGTTGAAAACTTTTTACTGGTGCTCGGCGTGAGCGAAGATACTGCCCGCCGCGATTCGGAAGGGATTGAACACCACGTCAGCGAAGAAACGCTGGAGAAATTCCGCGAGTTCACGCGTAAATTTGGGTCCCCTGCTGAATGAGCATTCCTGGACTGCGGGCACTCGCCCGCGATCGCTTTTTCCATCTTCTGTTATTGATTGGCCTTGGGCTGAGCTTTTTCGTTCCCTTTGCGCCTGCGTCCTGGCCGGCGGCTATCGACTGGCACACCATTATTACCCTGAGCGGGCTGATGATGTTGACCAAAGGGGTGGAGCAGAGCGGCTACTTTGACGTCATCGGTCGCAAAATGGTGCGCCGCTTTGCCACCGAGCGCAAACTGTCGCTGTTTATGGTGCTGGCGGCGGCGCTGCTGTCGACGTTTCTGACTAACGATGTGGCGCTGTTTATCGTCGTGCCGCTGACCCTGACGTTACGCAAGCTGTGCGAGATCCCGGTTAACCGGCTGATCATCTTTGAAGCGCTGGCGGTTAACGCCGGATCGTTGCTGACGCCGATTGGCAATCCGCAAAATATTTTGCTGTGGGGACGTTCCGGATTGTCCTTTGCGGCCTTCACCTGGCAAATGGCGCCTCTCGCGCTGGTGATGATGCTCTCTCTGCTGGTGGTCTGCTGGTTTGCTTTTCCGGCTAAACCGCTTCGCTATCACAGTGGCACCCAGGCCTCCCCGTGGAATGCGCGGCTGGTGTGGGGCTGCCTCGCCCTGTACATCATTTTCCTGACGGCCCTCGAACTTAAATATGCCCTCTGGGGCGCACTGCTGGTGGCGGGCGGCTTCCTGCTGCTGGCGCGGCGGGTGCTGATTAGCGTCGACTGGACGCTGCTGCTGGTCTTTATGGCGATGTTTATCGATGTGCATCTGCTGATCCAGCTGCCGGTATTGCAGGGCGCGCTGCACAGTGTGAGCGGACTCTCGCCGCTCGGCCTGTGGCTGACGGCCATCGGGTTGTCGCAATTTATCAGCAATGTTCCCTCGACCATTCTGCTCATCAACTATGTGCCGCCAACAGTGCTGCTGGCTTGGGCTGTTAACGTCGGCGGTTTCGGCCTGCTGCCGGGATCGCTCGCCAATCTGATTGCGCTGCGTATGGCAAATAACCGCCGGATCTGGTGGCGATTCCACCTCTGGTCCCTGCCAATGCTGGTGTGGGCGGCCGCGGTCGGTTTCGGATTATTCCTTCTCATATAGTGCGCTAATTGTCAGCTTTTCCTGGCAAATGTATAGCAACGTCCTAACTTTAGTGAACGGCATAACTGTGATGCCGTTCACTGACAGGAACGTTGTTGGCATATGGCAGAGACAAACGAAAACGCTGAACAAAACGAAAGCGCAGATCAAAACGAAAAAAGCGAGCGCAAACGCCCGGGTAAAAAGCCCCTCATTATCCTTGGGATAGTGGTGGTCATCATGGTTATCGTGGCGCTGGTGTGGTGGCTTCTGACCCGAAATGAAGAGACCACCGACGATGCGTTTACCGATGCAGATGTGGTGACTATTGCCCCGAAAGCAGCGGGCTACGTTACCGAACTGCGCGTGCGTGATAATCAGCGGGTGAAAAAGGGCGATCTACTGGTCGTTATCGATCCGCGTGACACCACCGCTCAGCGCGATCAGGCGCAGGCGCAGTTAGGGCTGGCCGTGGCGCAGTTGCACCAGGCACAGGCTCAACTGGCGCTCTCAAAAGTGCAATATCCGGCCCAGCGGGACGAAGCGAAAGCGCAGGTGCTGAAAGCGCAGGCGGATATGGCGAATGCGCAGGCTGAATACCGCCGTCAGCGCGGTGTCGATCCGCGCGCCACCACGCAACAAAGTATTGATTCTGCGAACGCCCAGTTGCGCAGCGCTCAGGCCGGTCTGGCCAGCGCCCAGGCACAGCTGGAAGTGGCGGAGCAGGTTCAGCTCCAGATCCGCCAGCAGGAAACCAACGTCGAAGCGCGTGAACGCCAGGTCGATCAGGCGAAAGCTCAGCTCGAAACCGCCACGCTGAATCTCTCTTACACCGAAGTGCGCGCCCCGTTTGATGGGTTTGTCACCAAACGTAACGTCCAGCCGGGTACCCTGGTGCAGGCCGGAACGGCGCTCTTTTCGCTGGTCTCACCGGATATCTGGGTGGTGGCGAACTTTAAAGAGTCGCAGCTTGAGCGTATGCGTCCGGGCAATAAAGTGGCGATCACCGTTGATGCCTGGCCGGACATGAAGCTGGAAGGGCATATCGACAGTATTCAGCAGGGGAGCGGCGCGCGTTTCTCGGCCTTCCCGGCGGAAAATGCTACCGGCAACTTTGTGAAAATCGTGCAGCGCGTCCCCGTGAAAATCGTTATCGACAAAGGGCTGGACCCGAACATGCCTCTGCCGCTGGGCCTCTCCGTTGAGCCGAAGGTCACGCTGGAATGACGGATCACAGCCACGACAACTGGCGGCCCGCCAGTAATCCCTGGGCGGTGGCGATTGTGGTCACGCTCGCGGTGTTTATGGAGATCCTTGATACCACCATCGTTAACGTGGCGCTGCCGCACGTGGCAGGCTCGCTCTCGGCAAGCTACGACGAGTCGACCTGGGTGCTCACCAGCTATCTGGTTGCCAACGGTATTGTGCTGCCCATCTCCGCGTTTCTGAGCCGGGTGTTTGGGCGCAAGCAGTTCTTCCTGATCTGTATCGTGATGTTCACCATCTGCTCCTTTCTGTGCGGTATCGCGACGGAGCTGTGGCAAATCATTCTGTTTCGCATCATGCAGGGCTTTTTTGGTGGCGGCCTTCAGCCGACGCAGCAGTCGGTGCTGCTCGATTACTTCAAACCAGAGGATCGCGGCAAAGCCTTTGGCCTGTCGTCGATTGCGATCATCGTCGCCCCGGTGCTGGGGCCGACGCTCGGCGGCTGGATTACCGATAACTACTCCTGGCGCTGGGTCTTTTTTATCAATATTCCCGTTGGGATCGTGACGGTACTGGCGATTTATCAGCTGCTTGAAGATCCGCCCTGGGAGCGTAAATCCGAAGAGAAACTGAGTATCGACTGGACCGGGATTGGCCTTATCGCCCTGGGGCTCGGCTGCCTGCAGGTGATGCTCGATCGCGGCGAAGATGACGACTGGTTCTATTCAAACTTTATCCGCACCTTTGCGGTCCTGACGCTTATTGGCATTATCGGCGCGATTTACTGGCTCCTGTATGCCAAAAAACCGGTGGTCGATCTGCGCTGCATGAAGGACAAAAACTTTGCCGTCGCCAGCCTCTTAATGGCCGGAATGGCGATGATTTTGTACGGCAGTTCGGTTGTGATCCCGCAGCTTGCCCAGCAGGATTTGGGTTACACCGCCACCTGGTCGGGGATGGTGCTCTCGCCCGGTGCGGTGCTGATTGTCCTGACCATTCCGCTGGTGTTAAAGCTGATGCCCGTCGTGCAGACGCGCTGGATCATCGCCTTTGGTTTTGCCTGTCTCGCGGTGTCGTTCTTCTGGTCGCGAACCTTAACGCCGGATATCGATTTCGAAACCCTGGTGCTGTTTCGTAGCGCCCAGTCGTTCGGGCTGGGGTTCCTGTTTGTTCCACTCACCACCATTGCGTTTATTTCGATACCGAGGCGGCTTAACGCCGACGCCGCCGCGCTGTTTACCATGTTCCGTAACGTCGCGGGTTCGATTGGGATCTCGCTTTCCACCGCCGCAATCACGGAGCGTGCGCAGACGCACAGCGCACATCTGGCCTATCACGCGTCGCCTTTTAATGAGCAGTTCCAGCTGGCGCTGCGGGAGTCGGCGCAGGCCATTCAGAACTTCACTACTCAGATCGGCAATCCGCTGGATATCGCTACCGGACGCATGTACCAGACCATGATTGAACAGTCGCGCTTCCTGGCCTACGTGGACGTTTTCACGATCCTGAGCGCGGTGGCGCTAATACTGATCCCGTTTTGTTTGTTGCTCTCGCCGGTGAAAAGCGAGGGGAGTGCAGGAGCACATTGATGATGTACAGACGTTTATCCCCCCTGTTTTTAATGCTGCTGTTAGCGGGGTGCGCCGTAGGGCCTGATTACCAGCCGCCCGCACCGCAGACGCCTACGACATGGAACGATCCTGGCGATGCGAGCGCGAAGTCTCAAACGCAGAGCAGCGCGGTAAACCCGCGCTGGTGGAAAACGTTTGGCTCCGCGCAGCTCGACAGCTTGGTTGAGCGGGCGATTGCCGGAAACCTCTCGCTGCAGCAAACCGTCCTGCGCATCGCCGGTGCCCGCGAACAGATAAACCAGGCGGGCGGGGCGTTTTATCCCTCGGTGAACGGTAATCTGCAGGCGACCCGCCAGCAGCTGGGACTGGAGGGGGAGCTAAAATCGCATGGCGTTTACGATCAGCTGGATGACGTTGACCCCGATCTGAAAGGGGCGCTGGGGCCGCTCACCCAGCCGATAAATCTCTATCAGGGAAGTTTTGATGCCCAATGGGAACTCGATCTGTGGGGCAAAGTGCGTCGTCAGGTGGAAGGTGCCGAAGCCCAGCAGCGTGCGGCTATCGAACAGCGCAACGACGCCCTGGTCTCACTGGAAGCGGAGGTGGCGCGGGCCTGGCTGCAACTGCGCGGGGCGCAAAGCGTGATGGCGACGCTCAATACGCAAATTGAGAGCGCACAGCAAACGCTCGATCTGACCGAAAGCCGCCAGCGTGGCGGTCTGTCACCGCAGATGGACGTGGAAAACGCCCGCGCGCAGCTGGGCAATCTGGAAGCGCAACTGCCGCAGTATCAGGCCCAGGAGCGTCAGGCGATGAACGGTCTGGCGATTCTGCTGGGTAAACCGCCGGGTGCGCTGGACAGCGAGCTGCGTTCCGTCCAGCCGCTGCCCGCATTGCCTGACATTGTGCCGACAGGTATTCCGTCGACGCTCGCCCGTCGCCGTCCGGACGTGCGTGAGGCGGAGGCCAATCTTCACGCCGCGACAGCGCAAATTGGTGTCTCCGTTGCCGAGCTGTTCCCGAGCGTGTCGCTCTCCGGCCAGTTTGGCCTGCGCAACAGTGAAACCAACTGGCTCACCGACTGGAGCAGCCATTTCTATAGCGTCGGTCCGCAGGTGTCGATCCCGATTTTCCAGGGCGGACGACTGGTTTCGAGCGTCAAAGTGGCGCGTGCGCAGCAGGGCGCCGCCGTGCTCGATTATCGTCAGACGGTGCTCACCGCGCTCGGCGATGTGGAAAACGCGCTGGTGAGCTATCGCACCGACCAGCAGCGGGAAGCGGGCTTAGGCAAAACCATCGACGCGCTGCAAAACGCGTTCGATCTGGCGAGCGACAGCTATCGTCAAGGGATCGCCAGCTTTATCGACGTGCTGGATGCTCAGCGCCAGCTGGCTCAGGCGCAGCAGCAGCGCGCGCAGTCGCAGGTGCAGAGTGCTCTCGATCTGGTGGCGCTCTACAAGGCCCTCGGCGGAGGCTGGGAGCCGTATCAGCAGGTAAATTTGCCGGACTATTCGGTGTTTGGCGACGCCCCGCGCGGATAATGTTCAGAGGATTGGGCAAGAAACAAACAGGAACGCCACATTCGCATTTTGCAGGCGCGGGGTATAACTGTCCGGCACCCATCAAACGAACATTGTGAGGAACGTCATATGCGTTATCAAAAACTGGGCAATACCGGTCTGTTTGTTTCTGAGCTTTGCCTTGGCACCATGACCTTCGGCGGGGAAGGTGGCATGTGGGGAAAAATCGGCCAGCTTCAGCAGAGCGATGCGGAAAAACTGGTTGGCCGTGCGCTGGATGCCGGGATTAACTTTATTGATACTGCGAACGTCTATTCAGAAGGGCGCTCGGAGGAGATCACCGGCCAGGCGCTGAAAAACCTCAAAATCCCGCGCGAAAACGTCGTTGTCGCCACCAAAGTGTTCGGTGAAACCGGCACCGCAGGCGTTAACTCACGCGGCAGTTCGCGTTATCACATCATCAGCAGCGTTAAAGAGAGCCTGCGCCGTATGCAGCTCGATCATATCGATCTCTATCAACTGCACGGTTTCGATCCGGCAACGCCGATCGAAGAGACGCTCTATGCCCTCGATAATCTGGTGCAACATGGCCATGTGCGCTACATCGGTGTCTCTAACTGGGCGGCATGGCAGATTGCGAAAGCGCTGGGGATCTCCGAGCGTCTCGGGCTGGCGCGTTTTGCCTCGCTACAGGCGTACTACACCATTGCCGGGCGCGATCTGGAACGTGAACTGGTGCCGATGCTGCAAAGCGAAGGCGTAGGGCTGATGGTCTGGAGCCCGCTAGCGGGTGGTTTGCTGAGCGGCAAATACGGTCGTGACGGCCAGAGCGAGGCGGGTGGACGTCGTCTGGAGTTCGATTTCCCGCCGGTGGAAAAAGAGCGCGCGTTCGACTGCGTGGACGTGATGCGCACCATAGCCGAAAGCAAGGGCGTTTCAGTCGCGCAAATCGCGCTGGCGTGGCTGCTGCATCAGAAAGTGGTGAGCAGCGTTATCATCGGAGCCAAACGCGTGGATCAGCTGGATGACAACATTGCCGCAACGAATATTCGCCTGAGTGATGACGAACTGAAACAGCTCGACGCCGTCAGCGCGCTGCCGCGGGAATATCCGGGCTGGATGCTGGAGCGACAGGGTGAATATCGCCAGAATCAATTGAAAGGGTAATGGTCATTAGTCAGGCGGTACTGTATTCATTTCGCTTCTAATATCAACGAAGATGCTCGCAATGTCGGAGAAGTAACAAGTGTCTGTATAAGATTTACTATCAGGCTTAAAGAGATTGTTATCCGTACTCTCTGACAGTTGAGCGCATTGAATCAATAACGCCGCCTGTGTACTGCACCCATTTTGTGGGACTCTCAAACTTGAGAGTCCCATGTCCGGACGTAATATTTCTTTTAAGAACGTCTGGAAGTCTTTATGCGCTATTTTTCCAGCATCAAGGCTATCGTTTAACTTTATCTCGGTTCAACATTCGTAAACCCAGGTGAGGATCTGATTTGCAGCTTGTGATTATTGTAGTGATGAGGAATTAAGCCCAAAGGTAACGGTGTATCTATCGACAGGCATGGGAACTGATGTGAATTGAAGTAAACAGATTACGGCACAAAGAATCATAAAGTAACGCTTTCTGGTAAAGGCAGCATCAGAGATGCTGCCTTTGTTACCCATAAATAAAGCTCAGTTCCATTTGCGCTGCCACGTTGCCGGTGGTTGCTCCCCCTTTAGGCGAAATCATCCGCGCTTTCATGGGGAATGAAGCGGTATGCGACAAAGGATCAATGCCAATTGACAGGGTCGCGCCGGGATTGAGCGCTTTACCTTCTGCCTCACTGGTCACATCAATAGCCACTTGGGTGCTTGAGCCGGTGTTTTTGTAGTACTGCGGATCTACCGGATCCGCGGTACCACTTAACGTCAGCTTCACCGTGGTGCTTGTAGCCGGGCACTTTTCCAACTCGACTTTAAATTCTACCCAGGGCGAACTGCTGCCAGCGGTAGTAAAATTTGACGATGTAAAAGAGCCCAAATCAACGTTCGGTATAGCCACCAATAGACAAGGAGAGGCCGTTACCGTTGCATTCACCGCTACGCTGGTATCCCCTCCCGCGATGCAAGGTAAAGAGGGGAGCAGTATGGCAGCCATGCAGCCGGAAATAAGCCGCGTTCTGCTATTGAATTTGCCCATAATTTACCTGCCGCTTGATGAATTAATGATAGGCGAAGGTCACATCAACGGCCGTGGTATAAACACCCGGCATGATGTTGCCACTGATGGAATGCATGCGCGCTTTCACTTTAAACTCAGCGGCATTGTTCACGGTATTCACGGTATAGGTATTTTTGGTACTAGTGATTAACGTTGCATCCGATTTCGCCAGCTGAATGCTGCCGGTGCTCACTGCCGCATTGCTCGAATCTTTCATCTGATAGCCGTCAGTGTCGCCGGAAACAGCCGTACCGCTGAAAACGGCATCCACGGATTTGGTGGTGGCAGGGCAGCCAGAGAGTGAAATCGTGGCTTCAGACGACCAGTCTGAGTTGGCGTCAGCGGTCGCCACATCGGCGGCATTCAGACTAAAGTCAATCGGAATGGACGTTGGGGCTTTGGTGGTACAGGATGCTGCGGTCACCGTTGCCGTAATATTTATGGTGGTATCGGCCGCCTGAGCATTGGCCGCTGAAATGATGCCCATCAGTGCCAACGTGGTCAGAATCGTTACTTTTTTGTCGTGCATGAGAATTCCTTTTTTACTTTCCATTCATAGATAATTAAAAGCGCTCTGTCGTGATGAGCGATTGTTGTCACAATAACGAATTAGTTATAAATAAAGCTTGCGGTAATAATCGCTTTGACTTGTCCTGGCGTCGCAGGGCCATGACCGTTGTTTAACAAACGTGCTTTCAATGGAATTGAAAGATCGCTCTGCTGCGGGTCGAGATCGAAAACCTTCAAATAGCCATTCTGATAGCTATGATTTTCTTCATCGCCTGACAGCTCAATCATGACGTTTTCCGCCGTCCCCTCATTTTTATAGAACTGAATATCCTTGTCCGGTGTGCCTGCCATTGTCATGCTTACCCGAGAACCGGGTTCACAATCGACCAGTTCAATGCTATATCCGCTATTCCAGTCTGTGGCATCACCGAGAGTCGCCAGCGTGTTGGCACCTATTGCATCTTTAAAAATAATATCCACATTATTTGTTTTTACTTCACAGGTGGCGGCGACGACTAACCCACTGTAATTAATGGTGACAGTATTAACTTCACTTGCATGCACGTGTGCAGTAAAACAAAATATGGCTTGCAGTACGCCCGTTAAATATAATTTATTCATCATATTCTTACCTGTACTCAAAGTTTACCGTTACGGTATTGGCAAACTCACCGAGAGCGATAGCACCATCGTTATATCTGACTGGTTTAGCAACGATGTTATAATTCTTGCTGTTGGTATAAAGCGTATCTTTTCTGGCAGTTGATAAATCAACGGGTTGTGCGTTATCTTGCCATGTGAGTTTAAGACCCAAATTGTCGCGACTGGTCTTCGCTATTCCCCCGGCTGCATCATAGCTGCCGTTACCTGATGCGACTGAGATTTTGATCGGCGTCTGACTGCTGTTGCAGGTGACACCAATCGTTGCGACCTTTTCTTCGGCAAGGTTATTAATAATGTCTTTTGATGTCAGGGCATCCCAGCGGATATCAATCGTTTTATCTGTGTCTACTACACATGTGGTTGCTTTTAGATTGACGGTTACGTTGAGTGTGACTTTTCCAAGCCACTTATAGTAATCCCCTCTAGTTTTATCATAAGCTTCAACTTGTCCCAGTGTGCCGGAATATTTATACGTACCGGGCACGGCCCCGTTAGATCCCTGGCTTGAAACGAGTGAAAATATCAGCGTAGAGTCTACTGCGAATTCGTGCTCATTTAATTGTTTCAGAGGTATATTGAGCCGGTTGGACGTCGCATAATTTATGCCGCCGTCTGTATTTTCATAACCCACCATGAAGGCTAATTTCTCTGCGTTACCCGAGTTGGGGAGGAGTGCATATTGCCCTTCGGCGGATGCACCAGCTGGATATACGCCACCCGCTAAACTGAGTGAGTAATATATTTCATGCATTGACGTATCGTCTTCAGTAGACGCACAGTACAAATCATGATCGGTCAGGACCTTAGTGAGGACATAATCCCCCTCACTGATTAAATCTGTATTATCCTGTGAGATATAGGCGTTTATTGTTCCGGAAAACGTAATCATTGCGGAAGCATTACATTTGAGTGCGTCCACTGCTAATACTTTATATGAAGGTACGAAAAACAGTAAAAGTAAAATGAGCAAAGGTGATTTTATTTTCATCAATATATCCATCATTTTATCCCTTGTTTGCCAACTGGCATTTTGCAATGACGGCAGGCAAAGCCTGCGCCATATCATCGGCACTCAACTGATAGTGAATTTTGCACTGCTGGTCAGCCCCTTTGCCCCACTGAGCAATCAGGATGCCTTTCTCCGGTAAACCACTTAAATAAGTCACACCCTGTTCGCCGACAATGCCTGCGTTGGCATCTTCTTTTTGGGTATTTTCCGCAAGCAGGGCGACGGTGGCGCCAAATGGCAATGGGGTGCCGTCCTGACGCGTTAAGGTCATCATCACGCGATAGCCTACACGTGCGTTGAAACGGGCTTTGACTACCGCACCGCGGGTAGGGATAACGTCTCTGGCGCTCTCATCGATTTCGACCTTGTCGCCGACGCTGGTGGTATCGAGGCTCACACGGGTGCGACGGTACGGGCTGATATAGGGCACGATAGCGTAGCCACGGAAATCGGTTTGCACCCCGGTGTTGTTCAGGACCCGGGTGTTATCCGCGCCCGGTGCCGCCACCAGCGCTACGGTTTCGCCCAGTGGTTGTGAGAGGGTGATGCCTTCACTGTGTGCCACCACACCGCCCTGCAAACCGTAGTTCACTCGGTGCTGGTCTTTGCTGTAGCTGTAGCCGACGTTGCTGTTCCCGTACTGACCCTGATAATTCAGACTGGCATTACCGCTGTTACCTTCACCCTGATTGGTATAACCCTGAGAAACGCTGTAGTTCAGGTTGTTGTCGTCCAGCAGCGAACCACTGATACCGGTGTTTTGCTGCACGCGTCCGTCAGAGTCATGGCTGACGCTGTAGTTGGCCCACGCCGATTTAAGCCAGCGGTCGAGCTGGATCGACACGGAAAGTGATACCTGACGGTCGTGCTTATCATCGGCCATCGAGTTATCGGAGTAGGCGATGTTATAGCTGATCCCATGCCAGGTGTTGCTGTAACCGGTTTGCAGCGTCTGCTCTTTGCTATCGTCCCAGTAATCCTGCACGCTGGCGGAAAAATAGAGCGAGCCGCCGTTTTCACCGAGCTGCTGGTTAACGGAACCATCCACACGACTGCGTTTATGCGTGCGGATGTTGTAGTCGCTGTAGTCAGTATCTTCGTCGTTGAGTACGACGGAATCATCGAGGCTGTAGAAGCCGCTGGTGGAGTAGCGATAGCCTACCAGACGGAAATCAGTATCGGTCTCGGCGAAGGTCTTCGCATACAGGAAACGGTATGATTGCCCTTGCGAGGTTTCCCCTTCTGGCAGTTTGGTCCGCGCCTGGGTCACGTCAACCGAAATGGCACCCAGCTCGCCGAGGTTTTGACCGATCCCGACGGCGGCGGCGGCGTAGTTCTGCGTGCCCTGCATCCCGCCATATAGCGTGACGCCTTTACCGAAACCATGAATCAGCGTGAACTGGCCGAAGTCCGGTTTTTCAGAACCATAGCCGTTGCGGTACTGACCCGCGGTGAGGCTGAATTTGGTGTGGCCTTCGCGCTGTAAAATAGGGACCGAGGCATAAGGCTGAACGAAGGTCTGAGTGGTGCCGTCTTCTTCTTTAACTTTGACGGTTAAATCACCGCCGTCGGCGCTCGGGTAGAGATCGGTAATCTCAAAGGCGCCCGGGGTGACGTAGGTCTGGTAAACGGTGTAACCATTTTGTTCGATGGTGACCTGGGCGTTAGTTTTGGCTATGCCGCGGATCACCGGTGCAAAGTTCTTTAAGCTATCGGGCACCATGTCATCGTCAGAGGCCAGTTGCGCTCCGCGGAATTGCAAACTGTCAAACACGTCCGCATTGGAATAACTGTCTCCCAGCGTTAGCGCGGCTTTTAACGCCGCGATGGAGCGCTGCACATAAGTATTGACGTTGTTAAAGGTTCGCTCGCCGTTGTTATCATTCCAGGTGGAGTAATTGCGTAAGCGCCAGGCGCCCAGATTTACACCACTGCGCAGATTAAGGTAGTAGCTGTCCTGGTTATCGTTGCCGTTGGCACCCGAGAAGTTGTAGTTGAGCAGCAATGCTGGAATGCCTTCATCCCAGAGTGACGGGTCAACATAACCGCGAGCGGCACTGGACATCAGCTTTTGGGGAATGCTGATATCCAGGCGCTGTTGTTCAAAATCAAACGTCGTTTTCGCCGAGGGAATGGATTGCAGCAGAGAACTGCATTGTTCCGTTGATGCACTGACTGGTGACGATGTGGCCTCGCCACGTTGCACCAGCGCCAGTGCGGCATCGGTTTTTAAGCCGTAGGAGCTTAATGTCTCATCAGAGAGGCAGGGGATGAGGCCCGTGCTGTCGCCCCTTGAAAATGCACTTTTATCCGGATTGGTGATAAATTCAACTTCACGGTGATCGACGATATTCTTATTCATGTAGATATCGACCGTGTATTTACCCGGGGCCTGGCCGCCTGCCTTCGATGAAAACGCAGAGAGATCGCTGACTTCGGTATCTGAATCAATTTGCTCCAGAAACGCAGGGTTAAATCCTCCGGCATAACTGCCACCAGAAAAAAGTGAAATAATAAATGCGCTAAGGGCAGAATATTTAAAACTATTCTGGGTGAAAGAGCCTAACCGTGCCGTTTGGCTCGTATGTTTTTTTTCTAACAGCAGCATGTTATTCTCTTGTAAGAAAATGGTGTTATTTATTTCGCTTTGAAATTAATTTGCGACTGCGGTTAAAGGCTCTGAAACGCCACCAAAATCATTGATAAAGGTAAAGCTCACATTATTACCGGCACCTTCTGGCATCTCGTAATGTGTTTCTGATTTTGGCAATACCATATTGATATCTTTGACGGGTTTGCCTGAGACATTAATCTCATTGAAACTCACGGAATACGCGGTCGGGTTCTTAACCACTAAATCTTTACCCTGATGTCTCCACTGCAGATGTGACCCGGCCTCGCTGGCATTGCCATGCAGGCCTGTAGGGCGGTAGAACAACTTGATCCGCGTTTTAATGGCGAGCTGAAGGGTGTTCTGCGCATCGGCGTTTTCTGGTACAGGCGGTATCGCTTTTACGTTGACGTAGAAAACGGATTCGCGATCGCCGGGTAAATCACCCGCGGTTTTCATAATGCGCATCATATTTTCTTTTTCCGCATTCAATCTGAACAGCGGAGGCGTAATAGCAAATGGGACTTTTTTATTGCCATTGGCATCATCAATCCATGACTGAACCAGAAAATACTGATCGGCATTCTTATTATTTATGGTGAGTGACGCTTCTTTGTTTTTGGCGTCATATACCACGCGGGTAGCGCCTAATACAATACCACCGGAACCTGCGGCAAATGCAGACTGGGATGCAACAAGTAAAGCAAGCGAAGAGATAATTAATTTACCGTACATAATAATAACCTACAGTGAATGAAAACCGGAATCAGGACAAACGAATTCCATTCTGTCTTTAACAGAACAACGACTCCGAACCCGGTTTTATATTTCTATGCGACGTTAAAGCACACAGAGGTTCATGTTAAATTTTACTGGTAGGTGATTGTGAAGTCGCTGGTTGCGTTCGCATCACCGGTGGTTGCTTTGCCAAATGCTTTGTAGTTCGCTGTGAAGTAAAGCGACTGGGAAGCAACGTTTGGCGTCAGGGTCATAGCGCCAGACTGCGTGTTAGGCGAAATCACGGTGCCTTTTGCATCAGAAATCTCAATCCCTACGTTGGTGGCAACGGTGCCCGCGTCGGTGCCATCAGATGAGGAGATGTTGAATAAGGTTGTATCTTCAGTTGGGCTGGATCCGCCGAATGAAATCTGTGCCGATTTCACCGCCGCAGTACAATTTAGCAGATCGATCTGGAAATTCTTAGCAGTTGAACGTTCGCCAGATGAGGCCAGATCTGCCGCCGGTACGGTGCCCAGCATCACGTTTTGGTTCTGTGACGGTATGGAAACCGTGCATGGTGCATCAGCAATTTTGCCCTGGAAATTCACAGTACCGTCTGCCGCCAGTGCGGATGCAGAAACAAAACCAGCCAAAGAGATCATGGCGCAAAGAGTATTCTTCTTGAAAGTCATAATATTTCCTTATTAGGGCATTTAAAAACCCGTTAAATGAACCAGTAACGCAAACTTAAAATTGCACAACTATTCCAGGGTGTACGGCCAAAGATGAGTAAGCGACGGAGAGAGTCATCTGGTAAGAAGATTCAAATTCGGCAGATGCAAGATAGTGGAAAGCTGAATTAAAAATAGAGAGGAATCTGAGGTATAAAATGGCTTTTCGTAATAATCAATTAAAATCAATGGGTTGCAATTGTTTTTGTTTTTTTAATGATAACTTAAAGAATTTGTAATTATTGACAGGAGTGAGGGTGATGGCACACTTGTTCGTTCTTTTGATAAATCCTCCGCTATTCAATCTCTAATGCAACAGTGAGTTCTAATAATTACATCGCGCGAATATAGCCTGTCACGGATAATGACAGGCTTGTGTGTAATTAAGTATTTATAAATGTGTGCAATAGAAACGGAATGTATTATTTTTTCGAGAAATTTTCACTCAAATAGTCGAAAAGCCGGGTATTCATTTTTTTATTGAGATTGGTTTTGTTATAACTCATGGCGATTTCGACCGTAGGTAGCTCAATATCGCTCTCCAGCGCTTTAATATTAAAAGCATCTTTGAAGCGGTTGAGCAGCCAGCGAGGGACGATGGCCACTGAATTTGTTGATTCAATGTGGCTGAGAATCGACATAAACGAGGGGCTTCTGAGTGTGAAGTTGCGATCCGCAAGCAGCTTGTTCTCAACGCGCTGACGCGTAATCACCGCCGGCAATTCGTCTGTGTGGATATAACAGAACATTTCTGTTTCGACGTCTTTTTCTCTGAACGTTGTCTCAAGCCGCGGGTGGTTTTTCCGGCAGATAAAGACTAAATCTTCCTCGCCAATCAGAAACGATTTGGTCGACATACCGAGACTCTTGTTCACCCCAAAGACCAGGTCGACCTGCCGTAACGACAGAGAGTCGCTAAAGCTGTCAACCATATTGTCGCTCACACGGTGAACGATTTCACAGGTGATATTCTCGTTTTCGAAAAACTCACTGATGATAGGGATGATTTTTATGGACAAGTAGATAGGGCATTGAATAACCAACTGATTGTAGTATTCAGCCTCTTCAAAATCTTCAATATTGCTGATCAAGGCTTCCAGACTGTCCTTTACTTTAAGATGGAGTTTCGTCGCAATGGTGGTGGCGCGCAGTTTTTGGCCATCACGCAGGAAAAGCGGATCGCCAAAGTAATCTTTAAGTTTTTGAAGCGACTGACTAATACTCGGGGAGGAAGTATGTAGCAGGGTTGCGGCATTTTTGACACTACCCGTGGTATAAACTGCATCCAAAACCATTAAAAGGTTAAGATCAAACTTCCTTATTTTAAGAGACTCCGCGTGTTCTGGCCTCGTTTCGCTCATTCCAGACCTCATTACCTAATGGTTGATCTTTTTGTAGGTAATCATAGTAGCACTGTTCCTGGGAGCGAGTGTACCTCTATGAGAGTGATTCTGGTTACCGTTTAACTTTGCCCATTCGGTCCATCCATTGCGAAAACTCCTCTTCGTAAACATAAACGATTTCCTCGTCTAAATAGTTAAATTCACTTTTTTGTCTGTACGCCATGCAGGGGAATGAGGCGGGCAGATTTTCTGCGATCGCGGCTTCGATTTCATGTGAGTTAAGAAGGCTAGGGTACTCAGCATCATCGCCGGAACTGAGAATTTGCATATACCACTTTTCGTACTCCTCTCGATTGCCCAGAAAAGTGATGTCCATAGCCTAGCTCCAAAATTATTTTATTTAAGGTAACAACTATCCTATGGATGATGCCAGTATCAAATCAACACATAATTTCTTAATGAATCATTTCGATAATTTATCTTCAATTTTTCTTCGGAAACATAATCTATCCCGTAAGATACTTGGATGGCATTATTAATGATTCTTTAACTCCGAAATAAAAAATATCTTATTTAGAAATAAATTTATTACCTTATAATTCATTTGTCGTCACCGTAAGGCCCATTCATTGGCCTCATGACAAACATTCATTAGCATTTTAGGATTTCATTTATATGAAAATTAAAGCATTAACCCTCATAGTTCTGGGCCTGAGCCCAATTGCGTCGTTTGCAGCAGATGGCGATATCACATTCACCGGTAAAGTGACTGCATCGGCCTGTTCACTCAAAGGTTTTAACGGTATGGCGTCTACATCTTCATTGATGTCTCTGGCGAGCGTGAGCCCTGAATCCTTTAATGGCGCAGGGGGTTATGCAGGCATGAAGGATTTCACTATCGATCTGCAGGATTGTGATATCACCACCATGAAAAATGCCCGCGTTTCCTTCAGCGGCACGCCCGATACTGTCGATAACGAAATATTGAAGAACACTGAAACCAACGGCCCTGCTGAGGGTGTCGGTATCGCTATTTTAGAGAATGATGGTGCCACGCTGGTTGATATTAACGGTGGTATACCGTCTCAATCTCAGACGTTAAGTGCGGGCGATACCGAGTTGAAATTCAAAGTGGCTTATAAAGCCAACACCGCTACTCCGGCGGTAACCGCAGGTAATGTCAAAGCCAAAACCTTCGTTGATATTACATATAATTAATATTTTTGGTTTTTAAATTTAATCGCTGGTTAATTATTTGTGATAAAAAAGCAGGCCTCTTTTGAAAAAACATTATTATTCTTTATTAGTGGAAGTTTTCATTTTAGCGTCTGCTTTAGTTTCGTCTTATTCTCAGGCAGCAGCAAACGACAGCGCCTTTGACGCTGACTTCCTGCGCAAAGATTCCCAGGAAATACCCGAACAATTTTATCACCCGGACCAGGTGGACGCGGGGGTGAAAACCGCCGATATCGTGCTCAACGGCCATATTCTGTTTAAAACCAAAGTTGAATTTATTGCCACAAAAGCCGGTGAGAGCGCCACGCCCTGTCTGACCCAGGCGCTGCTGCACCAGATGGGGCTGGACACGCATCTCGACGCACTGGCGAAAGCGGGGAATGAAACCTGCTACGACTTCCTCAAAAAATGGCCGGACGCCCGGATCAGCTACGACGAGTCGATGCAGCAGCTGGTTATCAGCGCCCCGCAGGCGGCGACCAGCGTGGCCGGGCAGACCGAGATGATCGACCCGTCGCTGTGGGATAACGGGGTCAATGCCCTGCGGCTGGGCTACTCCGGCTACGTGTATCACACCGACAACCACAGCGACGATGCGGGTTCGGGCAGCAGCGACAATGCCTACCTGAGCCTCAACTCCGGCGTGAACCTCGGGAGCTGGCGTTTCTACAGCTTTGATACGTTTAACAAATCTGACCTGGGCTGGGAGCAGAACCACGACCGCGCCTATGCCGAACGGGATATTGCGGCGCTGGTCTCACGCTTTACCGCCGGGGACGTGTATGCCAGCACCTCCAGCGACGTGCTGGGGATTTTACCCCTGCGCGGGGTGACGCTGGAGACCAACGCCCAGATGCTGCCGTCGGACACCTTTAGCTACTCGCCGGTGATCCGCGGCGTGGCGCGCAGTAACGCCCGCATCGTTATCCGCCAGCGCGGCAACATTATCTACAGTGAAACCGTCGCCCCCGGCAGCTTCGCCATCAAGGATCTGAATAACGGCCAGATTGGTGCGGACCTGGACGTCACGGTGGAGGAGAGCGACGGCAGCAGGCAGCAGTTCACGGTGCCGTACACCGCGCTGCCGAACATGCTGCGCCCCGGCACCTGGCGCTACAGCCTGAGCGCGGGCCGCTATCGCGATGACGGGCTTTCCTGTCAGCCCCTCGTGGCGCAGGGCAGCCTGCAGTACGGCTGGGACCGGTTCACGCTGAGCGATTTGATTGTGGCGGGGGAAGGGTACCAGTCCATGGC
>NZ_SDDX01000009.1 GCF_004115925.1 Lelliottia nimipressuralis | reverse complement strand
ACCTTGGTGCGCATAATGTATATTATGTTAAATTCCGGATCTAATAAAACAAACGCATTACCAGACCAACTCTACTCTTCTGCAACTGTCTTAACTCTCCCCTGATGCACGATATCGCTTGAAACTGCACGCAACTGACGATTAACATAAGCCTCGAAACAAAATACGCACAAACGTGCAAACTCATGCACTCTTACTTACTGAGGTTGATATGACACAACAGTTGATTTTAATCGCCGGCCCCTATCGTAGCGGCACCGATGGCGTGCAGGCGCGCATTGATGAAAACCTTGCCCGCCTTGAAAACGCGGCGTTGGCCGTCTATCAACGTGGCCACGTTCCGGTTATTGGCGAATGGCTGGCCTTACCGTTGGCAAAAATGGCTGGCTCGAAATCGATGGATGATGAAATCAGTGAAGCCATGTTGTATCCCGTCGCGCACCGACTCATTGCAAAATGTGATGCTATCTACCGGATTGCCGGCGCGTCCAAAGGTGCCGATATGGACATTGAGGTGGCGCAAACGCTGGGGCTTAAGATTTACACTGCGCTTGAGGATATCCCACAGGTTTGATGTTGCCTGCTGGCCTGTCGGCGTATCGACAGGCCGAACCATAAAGGCTTTTCTTAGGCATCTTCCCGTTCAGAGGTCATCACCACGGAAATCCCCTTTTCTTTTACCGCGTTAATCCAGGCTCTATCGGTATCGTCTTCAACGACAATAGTGTTCACCAGCGAAAGATCGCCAATCACAAAAGATGACGCGGTATTGATTTTTTCGGGGGAAGCCAGCACAACCGTTTCGGCGGCTCTGCCGGAAAATGCACGTTTGATGCTCGCCTCTTCAAAATCACCGGTCGTCAGGCCCGCATCAGGATGGATGCCGGTCACTCCCATAAAGAACAGGTCCGCATGGATTTTTTCGATGCCTTCGATAGCAGCCGCGCCGACCGTAACAATAGAGTGTTTATACAGACGACCACCGATCAGGATAACCTCAATGGAGGGATGTTCGACAAGTCCCAGCGCAATGCCTGGGCTGTGCGTGACCACGGTTATCTTCAGATCAGGAGGTAAAAATGTAATCAGCTCTGAAGTGGTCGTGCCCCCGTCAATGATCACCACCTGGCCGTCAGAAATCAGCTGGGCACCTCTACGGGCGACATTTTTCTTGGCATCCATCTTTACCGACTTACGCTCAGCAAACGGAGCAATGGCCGAGGATGACGGCAGCGCTCCACCGTGAACTCGCTGTAAACGCCCTTCTGCCGCCAGCTCGCGTAAATCACGCCGAATAGTGTCTTCAGACACCGCGAAGAGCGTGCTGAGCGCTTTCGACTGGACCTGACCTTCAGCCTCGAGCTTTTCAAGGATCAATTGTTTTCGCTGTGTTGTGAGCATAAGGAATTCCTGATATTGCACGATTAGACTTGAAACTGCACGATAATGCTGTTTATGATAATTACTCTACGTAAGGAGGAACAAACGTGCAATCAAAACGTGCAGATGTACGCATTATAGAAAGTGAAACACTGTCAGATAACTGGTACATCCTGAAAAAATATACCTTTGATCTGCAGCGACGCGATGGTGAATGGCAGCGGCAAAATCGCGAAGTTTACGACCGGGGAAACGGAGCCACCATCCTGCTTTATAACCGGGATAAAAAGACAGTGATCCTGACCCGCCAGTTCCGCTTCCCTGTCTTTGTTAACGGGCACGAAGATGACCTTATAGAAGCTGCTGCGGGCTTGCTCGATAACATGGATCCGGAAAGCCGGATTAAAGCAGAAGCGGAGGAAGAGACCGGCTATAGCGTTTCCCGCGTTGAGAAAATTTTTGAAGCTTACATGAGCCCAGGCTCCGTCACTGAAAAACTCTATTTTTATCTCGCCGAATACCAGCTGAAAGACAAAACCAGTGAAGGCGGTGGACTCAAAGCGGAGGGTGAAGATATCGACGTACTGGAAATGACGCTGGAAGAGGCACTGCGCGGCATTGAGACGGGCAGGATTGTCGACGGGAAAACCATCATGCTGCTTTATCATGTTGCCCTGAAAGGCATTCTGTAAATGCCGTAGGACAGATACCTGCCGCAGTGCAGGTGTCTGCGGGTGTTAAGCATGCACAACGGAGATGCAAAGATGGCCGACTGGAACCCTTCCCTTCACCTGCGACGCGGAGCCGAACGTATTCGGCCCCGCCGCTGAATTGCTCGCCAGAATTCCTCTGGCTGACGCGTCATTGCTCAACGTCAGCCCTGAGCAACGTTATGACCGGGCCTCTTTAAGCAGTTGCTGGATAACGTTTTCCTGCTGTTCATAGTTACCTTCGCCAAAAGAGGTATAACGTAACTGCCCTTTGGCATCGAAATAGTAATGTGCCGGCCAGTACTGGTTTCCGAAGGCGTTCCAGATCTGGTAGTTATCATCCGTCACGACCCGATACGGCAGTTCCCATTTCTTCACCGCGTTTTTCACCGATGAGAGCGGTTTTTCCCACGGATATTCAGGCGTATGCACGCCGATTACCACCAGACCTTGAGACTGATATCGCGTGGCCCAGTCGCGGACATGCGGGAGCGTATGCTGGCAGTTGATACAGTCCCAGGTCCAGAAATCAATCAGTACTACTTTACCCCGCAATGACTTAGAAGTGACAGGGTCATCATTAATCCACCCGGTTCCTCCACTTAACGAAGGCAACTGACTCATGGGTTCGGTCATTACAACCGGCCGCAGTTTTACTGGGGAAGTGGCGGGCTTCGCCAGGGTCAGCAGCGTCGTTTCAAGACGGTCTGCCACTCCATTTGCACCTTTCAGCACCGAGTTCATCCCCGTGGCGTTGAACGCAACAGCCGCTAACATCACCACACCCGCCCCCTTGCGCAATCTCTCCATCAGCGCTGATTTGGCCCGCAGCGGTGCCATCAATTTTCGACCACCGGCCATCAGCAGGCTCAGCATAAGCGCACATCCGCTGCCATACGCCGCCAACAGCGCGCCGGTGGTGATGGCCGAATGACCCGCAATATTGATACTGAAAATAGCCCCGAGGATCGGTCCAGCACAGGGAGACCAGAGCAGACCGACGGCAAGTCCGGCCAAGAAAGCGGAAAACATTCCACGCGTTTGTCCGCTGCGGGTGTTGAGGATATTGCCCGCGTTGACCGCAGGCCCGGCTATACGCTGGGCGAATGATGGGAAAATTAAGGCCAGCGCGGCCGTACCCAGAATAATGAGTGCCAGCCAGCGCCCTACTATCGTGGCATCAGCAATCCATTCGCTGGCAACAGTGACAACCATCGCCACCACGGTAAACATCACGATCATCCCTGCCAGCAGAGCCAGGATATGTCTTCTCTGCCCCTGAAAACCGGCAAACAGAAGAGGAATCACCGGGAGCGTACATGGACTGAGCAGGCTTATCATCCCGCCCAGAAAAGCGATTATCAAAAACATAAAAACCTCACATTACAGATGGCCTGCGACGCTGCAGTGAGGGTATTTCATCGTAAGGATGTGTTTGGGATGTGTGCAAAAAGGGGCGATTTGTCTGCTCTCGTATCGCTAACGCAACCGGATACAAAACCGTACAATTAGCGAAGCGGTAGTGTTACCGTGACCTTCAGCCCGCCTTCAGGCCGGTTTGCCAGCCGCAGTTTCCCGTCAAGCTGCGCGGTCAGCTGTGCGGCAATCGCCAGCCCCAGGCCGGTTCCGCCGGTATCACGGTTACGCGATGTTTCTACCCGATAAAAAGGCTGTAATACCGCGTCGAGTTCAGCATCGGGTATCCCCGGCCCGCCATCCAGAATATGGATAGCAATGTATCCGGCAGAAGAATCATCAATCTCAATAACGGCATAGCCACCAAACTTAAGCGCGTTATCCAGGAGGTTGGTCATCACCCGGCGAAGTGCCTGCGGCCGAGTCACTATCGGCAGGCGGGTGTCGTTTGCCTGAAACTGCACGTTTTTGCCAATGTCCTGATAATCACAGGCAACGCTGTTTACCCAGGCATTGAGCTCCAGCTTTAGCGAGGTTTCCTTCAGGGATTCTGATGACCGGGCATAGGCAATCCCCTCCCGCACCAGACGGGTCATGTTATCGAGGTCGTTCAATAACTTGTCGCGTAACTCAGGTTGATCGGACATCTCGACGCGCAATTTCATGCGCGTGATGGGCGTCTGCAGATCGTGAGAAATAGATGCCAGGATCTGCGCGCGTTCGCGGAGATAGGATTGAATACGCGCCTGCATCGCGTTAAAGGCATGCGCGGCTCTTTGCACTTCTACCGGCCCCTTCTCCTTCATTGGTGTGTTTGCCGCCGGGTCAAGCGCTTCAACCGCACGGGTAAACTGTAAAAAAGGTCGAATCACCTGACGAACGGCGATCAAGGCGCAGGCCGCAAGCAGCAGCAGCTGCAATACCAGCACGACAGGTAACCAGCTGGCGACTGGTGGCATGCGTGGTGTCAGATCGATGGTTAACGGTGCGCCATCGCGTAAGGTGAGATGCGCCTGAATATGGGAAATGGGACCGGGAACGGCGGTAAACGTGAGCGGATGATCAGCCGCAAGGGTCTTTTTTAGCGTTCGAATGGCATCGCGTGAACGCTTATCCTCAGGCGGTGCGCCCGGTTCTCCTGGCCCAAGAATATAGCGATAGTTACCGCGCTCAAGCCGCGGCAGCCAGGCTTCCCGCTCCTGAGCTGGAAGCCTGTCAAGAATGGCCACGCTGGTGGCAACATCGTTTTCCAGATTACCCAGCATTACGGTGCGGGCGCTGTGCATGCGTTCAACCATCACCAGCGTCAGGCTGAGGGTATTGGCCAGTAAGAGTCCAGCCAGCACAATGACCAACAGCCGGGACAGCAACGAGCGTGGCCAAAGCGTCATTCATTGGCCTCTTTTATGGTCACCGGCATTGTAAAAACATAGCCTTCACTGCGCACGGTCTTTATATAGGCCGGCGTGCGGGCATCTTCATTCAGACGCTGACGAACCCGGCTCACCAGCAGATCAATCGATCGTTCAAACAGCTCGGCATCGCGCCCTTGGGTCAGATTGAGCAGTTGATCCCGGGTCAGGACGCGCTGAGGGTGATCGAGGAACACGCGCAGCAAACGATATTCCGCCCCACTGAGCGCCACCACCATCCCTTCACTGTCGATTAAATGACGGGCCACGGTGTCCAGCTGCCATTCACCGAACGTGACCAGTCGCCCGGCCTCTGTCACCTGTAAATTGGGGGGCATTGTGCGGAAACGTCGTAAAATGGCTTTTATCCGCGCGAGTAACTCGCGTGCAACAAAAGGCTTCACGACGTAATCGTCTGCGCCCATCTCTAGCCCCAGGATCCGGTCTGTTTCCTCATTACGCGCCGTGAGCATCAGAATGGGCAAGTCTTTATGTTTACCGCTTCGGAGCTGACGACACAACGTTAATCCGTCATCGCCGGGCATCATGACATCCAGCACCACAAGATCGATATGCTGTTTATCAAGCACAACTCGCATCTCTTTGCCATTTGCCGCGCCAGAGGCGCGATATCCGGACTTAACGAGGTAATCGACAATCAGCTCACGAATATCCCTGTCGTCATCGACGACAAGGATATGATCAATATGCTCCACAGTAATCTCCAGACTGAAGGGTAACGTATTGAAAATAGCACGTTTCAGAGTTTATCAGCGTCAACAACTGCGTTAACGAAATCCTGCGGATCTTCCTGCGGTGGATTGTGACCTACGGTTTTGCCAAAGGTACGGTGTTCATATTTACCGGTGAATTTCCCGGCGTAGGCCTGTGGAGCAGGATGCGGCGCCCCGTTGTTTCCGCCTTCGATGGTGATCGTCGGGACGGTAATATTCGGAAGCGTTGCCAGTTTTTGCTCATAGCTGTCGTATTTGCGCTCCCCTTTTTCCAGCCCTAAACGCCAGCGATAGTTACTGAGCGTCACCGCGACATGGTCCGGGTTATCAAGGGATTTTGCACTGGCGTCAAACGTTGCATCGCTAAATTTCCAGTCAGGTGATGCCTGAGACCAGATCAAACGGGCGAAGTCATGGGTGTTTTTGGCATAGCCCTCAGCGCCACGTTCAGTAGCGAAATAGAACTGATACCACCATTGTACTTCTGCTTTCGGCGGTAAGGGTTGTTTGCCAATCTGCTGGCTACTGATCAGGTATCCACTGACGGAGACCAGCGATTTAACGCGTTCTGGCCACAGCGCCGCGACGATGTCCGCCGTACGGGCACCCCAGTCGTATCCTGCAAAAACGGCCTGCTTGATGTTCAGGGCATCCATCAGGTTCACAACGTCTTTCGCCATGGCCGAAGGCTGGCCGTTACGCGGCGTTTTATCTGAGAGGAAACGAGTAGTTCCGTAGCCACGTAGAGACGGCACAATCACCCGATAGCCTTTGGCTGCAAGCGCGGGAGCGACTTGCGCATAACTATGAATATCGTAGGGCCAGCCGTGTAATAAAATGATCGGTTGACCATTTTTCGGCCCGATGTCGACATAACCGACGTTAAGGTCGCCGGCGTTAATCTGCTGAGGATGATCAAAAGCCGTCGCGAAATCAGTACCGGTTGCTTCGGCCTGACAGGATATGACGGTACCAAGAGAAACGGTTAACGCCAGAGTTGAGTATGCGAGTTTGCTGAACATGTTGTTATCTCCGATTGAGTATGATTCACGGGGATATAACAACATCGGTTTGTATAACGGATATGTGCGAATGGGCCTTTATTGCAAGCCTGTGTATGTATCAGAGACGTTGATACAGTGTGATACAAATAACAGGTCATTGCGTCTTAACGCGAGACGCGATAACGAACATAATCGTCGGCTTCGCCAATGCGAAAAGCCCCTGGATTGTTTGCCGATAACCGGACTTTCTTGTACCCTTCCCTTGCACTCCTTGACGACTCACAGCAGAAACCGGACTTCACTATGGCAGCTCATATTTCCAAAGATCCTTTGCATGGCGTAACGCTTGAAATGCAAGTCAACGCACTGGTTGCCCGTTACGGTTGGGTTCAGTTGGGCAAACTGATCAACATTAACTGTTTTAAAAGCGATCCTAGCGTTAAATCGAGTCTGAAGTTTTTGCGTCGTACTCCCTGGGCGCGTGCTGAAGTTGAAGCCCTGTATCTGGACTCGCTGGACGATGCGGCACCTGAAGAATCTGACCCGCTTCATGATGACCCTTGGGCTAACAGCCGACTGAAAAAGAGTTAACATCAGATGCCCTTACACGTTAAACGTTCTGGCGCACTTATTCTTCTCGCGCTGCTGCTTGCCAGCTGCTCATCCAAACCGCCGGTTTCCTTAGTCACCCCGCTTCCGCCGGTGACCAAACATCCACTGCCTGATAAATCACGTGACAATGGCCCGATGCGCGGCATTTGGCTGGCGACCGTGTCTCGTCTCGACTGGCCGCCGGTCTCCTCCGTGAATATCAGCAACCCGGCTACCCGCAACAGCGTGCAGCAAAAAGCGCTGACCGATAAGCTCGATAAACTTAAAAGCCTCGGTATTAACACGGTATTTTTCCAGGTCAAACCGGATGGCACGGCGCTGTGGCCGTCAAAGATTTTACCCTGGTCTGACACGCTCACCGGACACGTCGGACAAGATCCAGGCTACGACCCGTTGATGTTTATGCTCGACGAGGCGCACAAGCGCGGTATGAAAGTTCACGCCTGGTTTAACCCTTACCGGGTCACGACCAATACTAAACCGAGCACAGTCGCGGAACTGAATCGCACGATTTCGCTCAATCCGGCCAGCGTGTTTGTTTTGCATCGCGACTGGATCCGCACCGCCAGCGATCGCTACGTGCTCGACCCGGGTATTCCTGAAGCCCGCGACTGGATCACCAGTATTGTGGCCGAAGTCGTTTCACGTTATCCGGTCGATGGTGTGCAGTTCGATGACTATTTCTACACCGAAACGCCAGGCTCGACCCTCAATGACTATCAGACGTTCCAGAAATATGGCGCCGGGTTTGCGTCCAAAGCCGACTGGCGCCGACACAATACCCAGCAGCTCATTGAACAAGTTTCGCGCTCGATCAAGCAGCTGAATCCCGGCGTCGAATTTGGCGTCAGCCCTGCGGGCGTCTGGCGTAATCGCTCCCACGATCCGTTAGGATCCGAAACGTCCGGTGCAGCAGCCTATGACGAAGCCTTTGCCGATACCCGTCTTTGGGTGAAGCAAGGTCTCCTGGATTATATAGCCCCTCAGGTTTACTGGCCCTTCTCACGCAAAGCCGCGCGTTATGATGTGCTGGCAAAATGGTGGGCAGACGTCGTTAAGCCGACCAACACGCGCCTTTATATTGGTGTCGCGCTGTATAAAGTGGGTGAACGATCTAAAAATGAGCCAGACTGGACCGTTAATGGCGGTGTGCCAGAGCTGAAAAAACAGCTCGATTTGAACGAATCGGTACCGCACATCGACGGTACGATTCTGTTCAGAGAGGACTATCTCAACCAGCCGCAGGCGCAGGAAGCGGTCAGCTACATCAAAACTCGCTGGGGTTCGTGAACCCCGGCTAGTCGGGTTTTGGACCGAACATTTCCAGTAATTGCTTCTGATCGGGCATCCCGACCACCTGCTGCAACTCGTTTCGGTCATTCATGTAATAGATTGCGGGCGTAGCGTTTGCGCCCAACTCATCCATCAATTTCTGGTGCTGCTGGAGCAAATTAAAGGTCTCCCGCGATGAGGTGCCTTTCAGCTCCGGCAGAATTTTACCGCCGGAGAGTTCATACTCTTTCCACGCCGCAACCGGATCGGCTGCATTCAGAATGGCTGTCGCATTTGGGCCACTTTTCGGATTCAAAAACGCCACCAGCAGCGTATTTAACTGCACTTTCCCGGCTTTTACCCACGGCTGGGCTTCGGCCCAGAATTTTTTGCAGTACGGGCAGAACGGATCGGCAAAAACATACACCTTCCGGGGAGCAGTCTGTGCGCCCTCTTTCAACGGCTGCGTTTTATTGAGCGTATCCCACATCTGACGGCCTAACGGGATGTAAATCTCTTTCTGGAAATAGGCTTCGCTGATGTTTTTCCCTTTATCATCATAAAGATAACCAGAGATAATATGCTTCCCGTCAGGCGTCATAAACAGCGTGACGCCCATGTCCTGATACTGCCCGATCCAGCTTTTTACTCCGCCGGGAGCATCAATTTCTTTGATATTCTGAATGCCCTGCTGCTCACCAAACTGCTTTACAATCGGCGGAATATCGCTGGCTGCCATGGCCAGCGCGGGAATAAACCATGTGGTCATAAGAAGAAGATTGCGCATAACACACCTGTAAAAAGAAGACGCACCGATAATAGACCATAACGATGGATATCCCCTTACCTGGTGTGTAAGGTTTTGTCTTTGTCACTTTTTTCCTGAACCGATAAGCGCCAGTCCCCTGCTTACAACCAGGCGTTTATATATGCGGAGAGAAAATTTTCATCACGCGTTAATGCGTCATCAGTGGCCAGTGAATATCCCCGACACCGTTGAGCTGCGGACGGGAAAACAGGAAGCCCTGGAAACGTCTGATCCCGGCCGATTCCAGCCAGCACCACTCTTCCATCTTCTCGATACCTTCTGCCACCAGCGTAATTTCCAGATCGGTACAGCAGCTGACAATCGATTTCACGATCGCCTGCTTCGGGCCGCTGAGGTGAATATCGCTGACAATTTCCCGATCAATTTTGATCTTATCCGGCTGGAATTTGGTGAGCAGCGACAGCCCGGCATATCCCGAGCCGAAATCGTCGATAGCCAGACCGATCCCCGCTGCCCGCAGTTGTTTGATGGCGCTATTGAACTGTTTAAAGCCGGAAATCATCTCGTTTTCCGTCACTTCCACCACCACTTGCTCAGGCAAAAGGTGGTGTTTCGCGATATTTTCCAACAGGAAACTCACCGCATCGGGCACATTGATTAGCGAGCCAGGCAGCAGATTGATGGCGATCTTATGACTGCCAATACCGATTTTTTCTGCCAGCGCAAAGACATAGGCTTTGGTCTGAAGATCGATTTCATAGAGTTTGTCAGGATGAATGGCGTTAAAGAATCGCTCCGGACTTCCCCCGTCATTGCCGCGAATCAGCGCCTCCAGGGAGGTGATTTTCCCCTCGGAAGGCTCAACAATCGGCTGGAAAGCAAACTGGCATATCTGGTTCGTCATTAACCCTTCGACGCCTCGTCCAAAAGGTGCCAGTTCTGATTCCAGTTTCCAGCTTTCGGGGCGAAATGCATCGTTCGCACCAGGCTGCTTTTTATGCGTGATAAAACGCTGAATGAATTTAAATACCCGATCTTCAGAAGTGAGGTAGCTTTCGAGTTTGCTGTAGCGCAGCACCGATTGCAGCACGGATTTTGGCGTATCTACCTGCAGGTCGAACAGCAGCATGCCAACGTTTTCGAAGCGGCGGCGTGGCCCGTAGTCGCGCATCAGTTCCACGACGCCGTTATGCCGTTTGTCAGCCCGGATTTTCTGGAAAAGCGTAACGACGTTCTCTTCTTTCCCCTCAAGGATTTGCAGAAACTCCGCGCCGTTAAACAGCAGAATGCCGGTAATGTTTAGCCCGGCATTACGCTGTTTTGCTTTTTCGACCAGTGAAATGAGCTCGAATGGTTCACAGGATGAATTTAACTGGCTTCGATAAATGAGTGTAGTCAGCACGGTAAGTCAGTCTCGCCATGATAATTTCGCCTTTAAGCGATTGTTTATCATAATTTATAGCCGCCGACTAATAATATTGCCTCAACAAATCATTTTCAGATTTTTTAGTGCAAACATAACCAGCCCAAATGTAGTAATTGTCACTTCGCCCTCTTTTATCCCCGCCAGGGGATATTTCCCGTTTATCCCTTTGCGGGGATAATTCGCTGATTAATCCGCTTCAGCATGTAGCTATAAAACGGATTTGAGGTCACACGCATCAGCGAATCCATCCCTACCACCAGCACCGAGGTTTCACCGCGCAGGGCGATATTTCCCAGGTTGATACCGTAATGGTGCGGATTCACAGGCTCGCTGCCGTACAGATCGTCTGTTGGCGGGAACGGAATCGCCACATGCGATAAAGAGTAGAGATCGCGCGGATACGGCGTCGTAAGCGGTTGAACGGTATCATTCACCGCCCCTGGCGCTGTGGTGCGGGCTTCAGTGTTTAACGTCTGCGCCGAGGCATTGGTCACCACCGTGATCGCGAAGCGGCGCGGCGCAGTCGGCAGCAGTCCATTCAACGCCACATACGAACCCGGCCTGAACAGCGGGCGCAGCGTGCTCGCCTGGTTGATATCGAATATAACCAGCTCGCTTCCGTTCTCCGGCAGCAGATTAAACAGCGAATCGACCACCCCGCGCGTGCTGACGGTGGAGTCCATCACCGACTGGAATGCCAGCACCGGCGGGAACGAGGCCAGTTTATTCTGGCGCGCCTGATTGTTAAGCTGCTTTTGCAAAGCCTGCGTTAACTGCCAGGACTGGCGCGCGGCATTCACCGGAAAGGAGTTGTATTTAAACGGATTATATTCGGGCAGAACGCTGAGCCACGCCGCTTTGGCAAACGAAGGTAACAGCGCGGGTAACCCCGCCAGACCGGCAAAACGCGCAAACGCGTGGACGCGGATCATCGGAGACAGAAGGATCAGCTGTTGCGGTTTGCGAAGACGGGGATCGTCATTGGCGTCGAGGGCATATTTCATCGCCAGCGCCCCGCCGTTGGAATAGCCCACCAGATGCAGAGGCACATCGCTGCCCGCCAGCTGCGTGGCTTCGCGAACCGCCATACGCGCCACGGCCAGCCACGCTTCCCAGTCGACATTGGTTAGCGCACCCGGTGCCGTACCGTGTCCTGGAAGTCGTGGCGCAACGGCCACAAACCCGCGCTGTTGATAATCAACGGCGATACTGCGTACGCTATAGGGCGAATCCGTCAGCCCGTGCAACAGCACGACGGCGCCTTGCGGTTTACCTTCCGGCATCAGCACAAATGAACGATTGCCGTCATCGGGAAACTGCCCCGGCCACATAGGGCTGTGACGATAATAGCGGTTCAGCGGCGTCTGATCCGCTTTATCCAGTTTGTCCGTCACCTCTGTTTGCAGATCGTGGAAAATCGCCGTTTCGCGCGTCAGATAATCATTGAAACTGGCGCGATCAACCTCCTGCACAGACATCTCGTGCGCCGTCCAGGTATGCCAGGGATGCAGCGCCGGGCCGGTTTCGGTCTTATAGACCCGCACTGCCAGCAGCACGATCACCACAATTCCCAGCACCATAGCGGCACGTTTCATCAATGCCCACATACGCACCCGTATCCGCCACGGCAGATTAGCCATTCCCGTCTCTCTTTCTGTAAAAAATAAGGACCTATCTTAAAAGAGATAACGCACGATGCCAAAAGTGCAATCCTGGCGTACAGTCATTTGATGCGTCTGACACTTATTCTGCTGCTCCTGCCCATGTCTGTTTTTCGGCGCCGCTCGTGCCGCCCCCCGGTTTTGTCAAAGCCCAGCCGCACAGACTGCAAGGTAAATGTGTTCCTCTCCCCGCGCCGTACACCGGCAATCTTGTTTTTCGCAGTAAATATGACGGGTCGGACAGCGCTCGCGCGACGCTAAACCCGCAGGCGGAAAGCGACTTTCGCACCCAGACAAAGGCCATAACCGATTTTGAACGCGGGATCGCCGAAATGGTCTGGCGCTATAAACAGAGCGGCGATGAGAAAACGCGGGAGTGTGTTCTGAATGGCTTTACGAGCTGGGCAAACGCCAGGGCGTTAACCTCGACGCAAACCAACCACACCGGGCGGTCGATGCGTAAATGGGCGCTGGCGACACTCGCCACCAGCTGGATTGAACTGAACGCACCGGCAAAAGACGATGGTGCGACGACGCGTTGGTTGTCGTTACTTGCCGATCAGGTGAGAGAGGACTGGGACGGTCTGCCCCTTTCTAAAACCAATAATCACAGCTACTGGGCCGCATGGTCAGTGATGGCGGCGTCGGTCGCGCTCGATCGCCGGGATCTCTTCGACTGGTCGTTAAAAGAGTATCGCATCGCGGCGAGCCAGATTAACGCGAACGGCATGTTACCCAACGAGCAAAAACGCGGCCCGCGCGCCGTGGCCTATCATCACTATGCCCTTCAGCCGCTGGTGATGATCGCAAGCTTTGCGAAAGCTAATCAGGTGGATATCACCCAGCAAAACCGTAGTGCGCTCAAAAGGCTCGCGGGATATGTCCTGACGCACGACACCCATGATGAGTGGTTAGAGCCGTATTGTGACCTGACGAAATGTGACAGCGTCACGCTTGCGCGAAGAGACAGACTGCGCCCAATAAAAAACCGCCGTCTTGGCGGTCAGTTAACGCTCATCTACGCACAATAGCCGGGCAGCGCCCGGCTTTGCAGAGATTAGTTCAGTTTATAATCCAGCGTGATTTCCGCTTTCAGAACCTGAGAGACCGGGCATCCGGCTTTCGCTTTCTGGATAATGCCGTCGAACTGCTGCGGCTCAATGCCAGGTACGGTTACCTTGCTTTGCAGTGCGATTTTGGTGATCGCAAAGCCGCCGTCAGTTTTATCCAGCGACACATCCGCTGTGGTATCGATGGAATCCGCGGTGTAACCCGCCTCTCCCAGCATCAGTGACAGCGCCATTGAGAAACAGGCTGCATGCGCTGCGCCAATCAGCTCTTCCGGGTTGGTCCCTTTTTCGCCTTCGAAACGGGTATTAAAGCCGTAAGGTTGTTGATTCAGGACGCCGCTTTCCGTAGAAACCGTTCCTTTGCCGCGTTTAATATCGCCAGACCAGTGTGCCGAACCGTTCTTATGAATCGTCATTATTGCTCTCCTTTTGGCTTACAAAGGATTAAGTATAGAACGTCAACACCAATGTGAGAGGAACACGGAACACTCTTAGGCATTTGCTCACTTCGTCATCAACGACTCGCTCAGTGCATCCAGGAATAAGCGCTGGGCCGTAGGCTGATAATCCCTTGACTGATAGATCCCAAAAATGCCGATCGGTTTCGGCGTGAATGTGCTGAGGACGGGAACCAGCTTGCCGCTCTCCAGCGCGGGCTGCGCTTCCCACGCCGGCAGCATTGCGATCCCGCAGTGGTGGATGGCGGCCTCCATCAGCAGCGACGAAATACTGGCGCTCAGATTGCCGCTCACCGCAACGGAAACGACCTCTCCCGCGTCGGTGAGAAAATTCCACGACTGCCCGGCAAAGAAGCTGTAATGCAGGCAGTTGTGTTGCGCGAGATCCTCAAGGCTTAGCGGCGCGCCGTGGTTAGCCAGATACTCTGGCGAGGCGCAAAGCATCGAGCGGCACTCACCCAGACGGCGGGCGATCATTCCAGGTTCCGGGTTGTCGGTAATGCGGATCGCCACGTCGATGCGCTCACCCACCAGGCTGACGGGATGATTATTAACGTCCATCTCGACGCGCACTTTGGCATGACGCGTCAGAAAATCCGGCAGCATCGGGGCGACAATCTGCATCGCCGTGAAGTGGGCACAGGCTACGCGCAGCGTACCGGACGGCGTTTCGCGGGAGGACTGATCCTCAATCTCCTGCGACAGCCGTGTGAGATTGCGGGTTTTCTGCAGCACCTTTTCCCCTGCGGGCGTCAGCGTCAGCTTACGCGTGGAGCGGTGCACCAGCCGCGTTCCGGCCCATTTCTCCATCTGCTCCAGATAACGGCTCACCATCGGGCGAGAAATGCCCAGCGCGCGGGCCGCCGCGCTGAGACTCCCCAGCTCGCAAATACGGTTATAGACCTGGGCGGCAATCACGCGATCCATTGTTATGACTCCATCTGCTCGATTTATGAAACTAAGCATGTCTTGTTTCAGGAATTCTGGCAAATCGAGAGATCCGTACAATAGAGACTTTCCGACACTACCGAGACAAAATGATGAAGCTCAATCGCCTTGCCCTGCTGTGCGCCCTGTTCACGCCCGCTGTTTTTGCCGCGCCCTTAACGCTGGATACCTATAATCCACAGGAGAAAGGTATTTTCGCCGTCTCTTCGACGCTGGTTTCTGGGCCGAAAGAGGCCGTGCTGTTCGATGCGCAGTTCAGCGTCAAAGATGGCGAGCAGCTGGTCGAAAAAGTGCGCCGCAGCGGTAAAACCCTCAGCAAGATTGTAATCACTTCCGGCGATCCGGATTTCTACTTCGGCCTTCAGCCGCTGGTGAAAGCCTTCCCAAATGCCAAAGTGGTGGCGACCCAGGCGGTGGTGGATCACATCAAGGCTACCAAAGATGCCAAACTGGCCCTCTGGGGGCCGCAGATGAAGGACGCGCGCGCGTCGGAACTGATTGTCCCGCAGGTAATTGCCTCAACCACCGTTATGGTGGACGGCGAGAAAATCGATATTGAGCAGGCAGACAGCTATGCCGCCTACGTGTGGATCCCGTCGGCCAAAGCCATTCTCGGCGGTACGGGCGTTTCGTCCGGCATTCACCTCTGGACGGCAGACACGCAAACCAAAGCCAGCCGCCAGCAGTGGTTGTCCACGCTGGATGAAATGGCCGCGCACAAACCCGAGCGCGTTATCCCAGGCCATTACCTCGGTACCCCGCCTGCCGGTACCGCCGCCATCGATTTTACCCGCACCTACCTGCAGCAGTTTGAGCAGGCTCTCGCGGCGCATAAAGCGTCAACTGGCGTGATCGATACCATGAAAAAACAGTGGCCGGACCTTGCCGAAGTCAGTTCCCTGGAACTGAGCGCGAAGGTCAATACCGGCGAAATGAAGTGGTAACAGGCTAACGGTCTCCTGCTATATTTATTCTTTTTATAGCAGGAGATGATTATGCAACCCTCAGTAAGAGGAATTGACCACATTGGTATTACGGTTCCTGACATTGAACAAGCCACGTTATTTTTTGAGAAAGCGTTCGCAGCAAAAGTGATATATCGTTCAGCAGATCCTGGCAGTGAAAATATTGATGACGAAGCTCAGGAAAATACCTTAAGACTATTTCCAGGAACCAAAGTCCGCGCTATCAGGATGCTGGCAATGCCTCATGGCCCAGGCATTGAACTGTTTGAAATGCACGGCCCAGAACAGCAATCGGCAGCCCGTCCCAGTGATTTTGGCCTGCAACACTTCGCTGTCTATGTCGATGATTTTGCACGTGCCATAGCGTGCTTTACTGCTGCTGGCGGCGAGATGTTTACCGAGCCAAAACCCCTTTCTTTCCCCGCTGAACGTGGCGAAGGCAATGCCTTTTGCTACGGCAAAACCCCCTGGGGAAGCGTGGTTGAATTGATATCATGGCCGTCCCCGATGCCCTACGAAAAATATACGAATCTGCGTCGCTGGAAACCCTGAGTTAACGAAAAAAACGTTAAATATGATATTTTTATTTCCAGGATGAATCTGAACCACAGCGGGAAGAATATTTGCCATTCTGAATGTGAATTATGAATTGCGTACCGGATTATTAAACAGATAACGACACGGAGGCAGCATGTTTACACATTACTCAGCAAATACTCATTCCGCACAACCGGCCCTGGTGAATGCGATTGAACAGGGCCTGCGCGCCGAGCATGGCGCGGTCACTGAAGATGACATTTTGATGGAACTCACCCGCTGGGTCGAGGCCTCAGATAATGACATCCTCAGTGATATCTACCAGCAGACCATTAACTACGTTGTGAGTGGTCAACATCGCCCCCTGTAAAATACCTGCTATGCTGGATCTGCAACCTAAGGGGTTACATTTCGTTTGCGAGAGCAAACTGGTCCTTAAAACTATCAACAGGATTGAGGAGTTAATATGAAATCGAACCGTCAGGCACGTCACATTCTGGGACTGAACTACAAGCTGTCTAACCAACGTAAAGTGGTGATCGAGGGCAGCAACGAAACGGTAGTCACCCACACGCACGGCAGAAAACGCCACGCAGACAAATAATTCACGTCACTGAATCACGACACCATCGGCAAAACCGATGGTGTTTTTGTTTGTGTGTTGCGGTAATTAACATTTAGCTCCTTTATAATGCCAGTCGACGTCGCCCTGCCAGCAAGCCAGAAAGATGACAATACGCAGTGCCAGGGACGGATATTCAAAAAATCGAGTGAGTGACATGGACAACAAAGCAAAACATCATCGTTCCCTTTATATCCCCTACGCGGGGCCGGTATTGCTGGAGTTCCCGCTGCTGAATAAAGGTAGCGCCTTTAGCGCGGAAGAGCGCAGCAGTTTTAACCTGCTTGGCCTGCTGCCGGAAGTGGTCGAAACCATCGAAGAGCAAGCCGAACGCGCCTGGATCCAGTACCAGGGCTTCAAAACCGAAATCGACAAACACATCTACCTGCGTAACATCCAGGACACCAACGAAACCCTCTTCTACCGTCTCGTGCAAAATCACCTCGAAGAGATGATGCCGGTGATTTACACCCCGACCGTCGGGGCGGCCTGTGAGCGCTTCTCCGAGATCTACCGTCGTTCGCGCGGCGTGTTTATCTCCTACCAGAACCGCCACAACATGGATGACATTCTGCAAAATGTGCCGAACCACAACATCAAAGTGATCGTGGTGACGGACGGCGAGCGTATTCTGGGCCTCGGCGACCAGGGTATCGGCGGCATGGGTATTCCTATCGGCAAACTTTCGCTCTATACCGCCTGCGGGGGCATCAGCCCGGCGTACACGCTGCCGGTGGTGCTGGATGTCGGCACCAATAACCAACAGTTGCTGAACGATCCGCTTTATATGGGCTGGCGCCATCCGCGCGTAACGGACGATGAGTATTATCAGTTCGTCGACGACTTCATCCAGGCCGTAAAACACCGCTGGCCAGACGTGCTGCTGCAGTTCGAAGACTTCGCGCAGAAAAACGCCATGCCGCTGCTCAACCGCTATCGCGATGAGATCTGCTCTTTCAACGATGACATTCAGGGCACCGCAGCGGTGACCGTCGGCACGCTGATCGCCGCCAGCCGCGCGGCAGGCAGCCAGCTGAGCTACCAGAAAATTGTTTTCCTCGGTGCAGGCTCTGCCGGCTGTGGGATCGCAGAACAGATCATCGCGCAAACCCAGCGCGAAGGCTTAAGCGAAGAGCTGGCCCGATCGCGCGTGTTTATGGTCGATCGCTTCGGTCTGCTGACCGACGGGATGCCAAACCTGCTGCCGTTCCAGACCAAGCTGGTGCAGAAACGCGAAAACCTGAAAAACTGGGACACGGATAACGAAGTGCTCTCCCTGCTGGACGTGGTGCGCAACGTGAAGCCGGATATTCTGATCGGCGTTTCGGGGCAAACCGGGCTGTTCACGGAAGAGATCATCCGCGAAATGCACAAACACTGCCCGCGTCCTATCGTGATGCCGCTCTCGAACCCGACCTCTCGCGTCGAAGCCACGCCGCAGGACATCATCGCCTGGACGGAAGGCAATGCGCTGGTCGCGACCGGCAGCCCGTTCGATCCGGTGGTGTGGAAAGACAAAATCTACCCCATCGCGCAGTGCAACAACTCCTATATCTTCCCGGGAATTGGTCTGGGTGTGATCGCATCCGGTGCGTCGCGCATCACGGACGAAATGCTGATGTCTGCAAGCGAAACCCTGGCCAAGCACTCTCCGCTGGTGACCAACGGCGAAGGTCTGGTGCTGCCCGAACTGAAGGATATCCATACCGTATCGCGGGCGATTGCCTTTGCGGTCGGCAAAATGGCGCAGCAACAGGGTGTGGCGGTGAAAACCTCCGCCGATGCATTGCAGCAGGCCATCGACGACAACTTCTGGATGCCGGAATACCGGAACTATCGTCGTACCTCGATTTAAACCTTCCCTCTGTAAGTCGCCGGGTAGCACAACGCCACCCGGCAAACGCCAGGCCCGGTGGCGCTCTGCTTGCCGGGCCTGTAAAACCCCGCTACACTCCCTTCATCCATAAACCCACTGAATAAATAAGGAGGCTAATTATGCTGTATAGTGAAATTTTCAATGTTTCACATACATTTGGTGATCGCACCAGCTCAAGCGTTATCGGTATCGTGCTGCGATAACTTCTGCTTGAGCGAAGACACCCACACCTGAATCCCTTCCCTCGGGCTTACTGAGTTATCGTCAGCGATGTTTGACGAGGCATTTCCATGCCTGTAACACTTGAGTAAGCAACAATGAGCACATTACTAACTGCACAATCTCTCCGCGTTGAAACGGCGTTTAACACCCTTTTCGACTCGCTCTCCTTTACCCTGAAAAAAGGCGACCGCATTGGTCTGCTGGGCGATAACGGCTGCGGCAAAAGTACCCTGCTGAAAATCCTCGATGGCACGGAGTCCCCTTCTGTCGGCACGGTGGCGCTCGCCGGCCACTGCCTGATGGCACGCGTGGAGCAGCATCTGCCGGAATCGATTTATCCTCTGTCGATGCTCGACGCCGTGCTGGCGCAACTGCCCGCAGCGGAACGCGACAGCCTCCGCTGGCGAGCCGAAACATTGCTTGGCGGTATGGGTTTTACCGCGCAGGATATGGCCTTACAGTCGTCGACCCTGAGCGGCGGGCAGCACACACGGCTGCTGCTGGCGCGAGCGTTAATCAGCGATCCCGACCTGCTCCTGCTGGATGAACCCAGCAACCACCTCGATCTGCCAACCATGCTCTGGCTGGAGCAGTTTTTACAGAACTGGTCCGGCAGCTTTGTGCTGGTGTCCCATGACCGACAGCTGCTCGATGCCGTCACTAACGGCAGCTGGATTTTGCGCGATAAAACGCTGCACAGCTTCGCCCTCTCTTGCTCCGCCGCCCGTCAGGCGCTGGCGGCAAAAGATGAAAGCGATGCCCAGCGGCATAAGGCCGAGCAAAAAGAGATCGACCGCGTTGCGGCCAGCGCCAAACGGCTGGCGAACTGGGGCAAGGTCTACGACAACGAAGATCTCGCCCGCAAAGCGAAACAGATGGAAAAACAGGTCGAACGCCTGAAAGAGAGTCAGACCGATCTCACGGCGGGCAGCCCGTGGACGTTAACATTGCGTGGCGATGCGCTGCGTGCCGACCGGTTGCTGGAGATGACGCATCTTCCCGTCCCTCCGGCGCCCGCCTTGCCCGCGCTGTTTGACGTGGATATCGCGAGGCTTAAGAGCGGCGACCGCGTGGCGATTATGGGCCGTAACGGCTGCGGGAAATCCTCGCTAATGAAGCTTATCTGGCGGCAATTTGTCACAGAACAGTCGACGGATGAACTGAAAATCCATCCCCGCCTGACCCTGGGCTACTACGACCAGACGCTGCACCAGCTGCCGGACGATGCACCACTGCTTGAGGCGCTGGAGCCGTTCGCGCCAGACCCGCAGGTGCGCAAAATGGCACTCATCAGCGCCGGTTTTCCGTGGGTGCGCCACGGGCAGAAAGTCAGTACCCTCAGCGGCGGCGAACGTTCTCGCCTGCTGTTTGTCGGCCTGACGCTCGCTCGTTACAGCCTGCTGATGCTTGATGAGCCGACCAACCACCTGGATATGGAAGGCAAAGAGGCGCTGGCCGAAACGCTGCAACAGTTCGAAGGCGGCGTGCTGCTGGTGAGTCACGACAGGCAGCTCATCAGCCAGAGCTGTAACCGCTTCTGGTTGATTGAGGACGGCAGACTTAGCGAATGGCATGACGCCGAAGCGGTGTTTGCCCGTCTGCGGGATAGCGGCGGATTACCCCCATCTGACGTCGCAGCCAATACAGCGCAATCAGCGCCGACAGAGTTTGACGATCTGCTCGAAAGACTGGTGGCGCTGGAGACGCTGCTGGCTGAGGATATGGCGCGTAAGTCGAAGCATCAAAAACCTCAACTTCAGCAACAGTGGCGCGAGGAGATTGCCCGGCTAGAAGCACAGCTGTAACCCTGCGCCCGGCTGCACGTTCAGCCGGGCCAGTTTATTATTGCGGTTTTTTCGCTTTCCAGGCGTCCCACGCCTGTTTGATTTCCTGCTTCGCGGTCGCGGCATCGTTAAAGCCATTCAGCTCCACTTTTTTACGCCCTTCCGGCAGCTCTTTATAGACGCGGAAAAAGGATTCGAGACGCTGCACTTCGATTTTCGGCAGATCGCTCAGCTCCTTAATGTCGTCGTAGGTCGGGTCGATTTTGCTCGCCGGGACAGCCACAATTTTGTCGTCTTTATCCCCGCCATCCACCATCTTCAGCACGCCAATCGCACGCAGTTTGATAAGCGTACCCGGTGCCATCGGCGCGCGGGTGTAGAAAATCACGTCCAGCGGATCGCCATCCCCTGCAAGGGACTGCGTGAGGGAGCCATAGTTAGCCGGATACGCTACGGGCATCGACTGGAAACGATCGGCAATAATAAAACCGGTTTTGGCATCGGTTTCATATTTGATGATACCGCCCGTCGGGATTTCGGTGACGGCATAAAACTCTTCCGGATTATTTTCCGGCTGTGGGAATTCCAGGATATTTTGCGCCTGCACAGAGGCGGAAATAAGAACGCTAACGGCCAGTAAGGTTTTGAACAGCTTCATGTCTTTTAACTCTTCGGTTATTGGGAAGCCAACACGTTACGTTTTCCAGATGACAGAACCATGACGTTTTTTTGTCAGTTTCTCATACCCACCTGTATTCAGGGCTTGAATGGTTTATTGATGCTTTAATCGCCTGAATGACAACGAAATTATTACATTATGTTGCCCCGCCCTTGTATAAAACCGCCAAAGCATTAATCCTTAAGGAGTAAGAACGATTCTCATCTTTCTTACTGGCTATGCAGATACCGAACATGAACATGGAGATACATATGAAGGCTGCTGTCGTTACTCAAGATCATCAGGTTAATGTCACCGATAAAACCCTGCGCGCGCTGCAACACGGCGAAGCGCTGCTGAAGATGGAATGCTGTGGCGTCTGCCACACGGATCTTCACGTGAAGAACGGCGATTTTGGCGATAAAACCGGGGTGATCCTCGGCCACGAAGGGATTGGCATCGTCAAACAAATCGGTCCTGGCGTCACCTCACTGAAAGTGGGCGATCGCGCAAGCGTGGCCTGGTTCTTCCAGGGCTGCGGTCACTGCGAATACTGTAACTCTGGCAACGAAACCCTGTGTCGCGACGTGAAAAACGCCGGGTATTCCGTTGATGGCGGGATGGCTGAAGAGTGCATCGTGACCGCCGATTATGCGGTAAAAGTGCCGGACGGCCTGGAATCCGCGGCGGCCAGCAGCATCACCTGCGCTGGCGTTACCACCTATAAAGCGGTAAAAATTTCCCACATCAAACCGGGCCAGTGGATTGCGATCTACGGTCTGGGTGGGCTGGGCAACCTGGCGCTGCAATACGCGAAAAAAGTCTTTAATGCCAAAGTCATTGCCATCGACGTGAATGATGCGCAGCTGAAACTGGCCGCCGACATGGGTGCCGATCTGACGATCAACTCCCGCAATGAAGATGCGGCGAAAGTGATTCAGGAAAAAACCGGCGGAGCGCATTCTGCGGTCGTCACTGCGGTGGCGAAAGCCGCGTTTAACTCTGCGGTCGATGCGGTGCGTGCCGGTGGTCGTGTGGTGGCTGTCGGTCTGCCACCAGAGGCCATGAGTCTGGATATTCCACGTCTGGTACTGGATGGAATTCAGGTGGTTGGTTCGCTGGTGGGGACCCGCCAGGATCTGGTCGAAGCCTTCCAGTTTGCCGCCGAAGGCAAAGTGGTACCGAAAGTCACGATGCGTCCGCTCGGCGACATTAACGCGATTTTCAAAGAGATGGAACAAGGCCAGATCCGTGGCCGTATGGTGATTGATTTCCGTTCTTAATGGATTCAGGACGGGCTGCGGCGATCCGTAATCCAGTCCTGTACGTCAATCAGGAATGTATCGGGTGCTTTACGGTACATTTTGCGCGCCAGATCGAGAATGGTGTGGCGCGCCAGTTCTTCTTCCATCCGCTGCTGGGCGCTGTCCATCACCGAACGCACGCCGCATGGCCCGTCGCAAACCCACGCAGGAGGAGCTTCATCAAACACCGCCAACCGCTGGCGCACTTCCCGACATTCAAACATATTCTTCTCGCCATCAATGGCATGCACCACATCCAGCACTGAAATGAGTTCTGCCGGACGCGCGAGTTTAAACCCGCCGCCCTTGCCTTCCGTGCTGTTGACCAGTCCCGCCCGCGAAAGACGGGTGAAGATTTTGCCCAGATAGTCGTAAGGCACACCCTGCAGTTCCGCCATCTCCCTGACGCTCAACTCTCGCTCGTTGCCTTTGGCATCCACCATGCACATCAGACTATGAATGGCGTACTCCACACCGGAACTGTAAAAGGCCATGATTAACTCCGCTCTCATTATTCGTGGTTATTATAGCCGCGTTCGTAAGCAGAAAAACAGCCCATGACTCCCTCGCCAGTTAACTCTCTGATTTTCAGCTCATCTTGCATGTGCTCGCCAGTTAACTCAGAAAAAAGTTGTCGGAGTTAACTCCGACCAGTATAGTTGCAGTCAGGTCAGACACAAAGCCTGATGAGCAAAAGGATCGAAAATGAAAAAGCATATTTTAATTGTGGGCAGTGGTTTTTCCGGTATGTGGGCAGCGGTGAGCGCCGCGCGCCTGGCGGAGCTGAACGGGAGCACCGATCTGCGCATTAGCGTGCTGGCTCCGCAACCTGAGCTGCGCGTTCGCCCGCGTTTCTATGAAGAGAACGTCGCCGGACTGGTGGCTCCCCTGACGGAACTGTTCGCCGAACTGGACGTTGAGTACATTCGGGGAAGTGCAGAACGCATTGATACCCAAGAGAAAGCCGTGTGGTATCGCGACAGCCAGGGCAACACTTCCCTCATAACGTACGACCGCCTGGTACTCGCCACCGGCAGCCAGGCCAAACGCCCGGCGGTGGCCGGTCTGACTGAATTTGCTTTTGATATCGATCAGCTTGAATCTGCTCAGGTGTTCGAAAAACACCTTGATGCCCTGGTTCATCAGCCCTCTACCCCGGCGCGTAACACGGTGGTGGTCTGTGGGGGCGGGTTTACCGGCATTGAGCTGGCAACCGAATTACCGGCGCGTTTGCGTGCCCGCTTTGGTGATGATACGCAGACTAAAGTCATCGTAGTTGAGCGCGGTGCGGTTATCGGCGGACGTTACAGTGAAGCGTTGCGCGATGTGATTGCGAATGCCAGCGAAGAGCTGGGCGTGGAGTGGCGTCTGAACAGCGAAATCGAAGCGGTCGATGCGCAAGGCGTCATTCTGAAGAGTGGCGAACGCATTGACGCTGCCACCGTGGTCTGGACCGCTGGCGTGGAGGCTCATCCGTTGACGACTCAGATTGACGGCGAGCGTGACGCTCAGGCGCGTCTGCGGGTGAACGAACTGCTGCAAATCCCTGCGCACCCGGACGTCTTCGCCACCGGCGATACCGCCCATGCGAAAACGGATGATGTGGGGAATACGGCGCTGATGACCTGTCAGCATGCGATCCAGCTCGGAAAATTTGCCGGACACAACGCCGCTGCCAGCCTGCTGAACGTCGAGCCCTACCCGTACCGCCAGGTGAATTATGTCACTTGCCTCGATCTCGGTGCCTGGGGCGCGGTGTACACCGAGGGCTGGGAGCAAGAGGTGAAACTGGTCCGTGAAGAGGCGAAAAAACTCAAAATTGCCATCACCAACGAACTGATCTATCCACCCGCGGCCGATCGCGCAGTTGCCTTTGCGGTAGCGGATCCCCTGGCGAAGTTTGTGTAAAGAGTTCATCCGCTCCTGACCGGGGCGGTTTGTATATTTCCGATTTCCGGCAATCCTTATCTCAATTCCTTTGTTCCTTTGTTTTCAGCCGCGCCCGATGATGAATCCGACGCTAAAACGAAGATAACAAAGGAATTCACCATGCAAACCCCTTTTCGCCTGCCGCTGCTGACGGCGCTGATCCTCGCGGCGACGGCTGCACACGCCGCCGACACACCGGTTAAAGGCGGCACGCTTGTCTATCTGGAACAACAGGCGCACACCAATCTTTATCCCCCGGCGGGCGGCTTCTATCCGAACGGCGGCATTCTGAATCAGATCACCGACAAGCTCACCTGGCAGAACCCGAAAACGCTGGAGGTGGAGCCGTGGATCGCCGAAAGCTGGTCCACCAATGCCGATAAAACCGAATACACCTTTAAAATCCGCCCTGGGGTGACGTTCTCCGACGGGACGCCGCTCGACGCCAACGCGGTGGCCAAAAACTTCGACACTTACGGATTGGGCAATAAAGCCCAGCGCCTGCCGGTTTCCGAAGTGATCAACAACTACGATCGCAGCGAAGTGATCGATCCGCAGACGGTGAAGTTTTACTTCAAAAAACCGTCGCCAGGATTCTTACAGGGCACCGCCACTATTGGTTCTGGGCTGGTGTCACTCAGCACCCTGAAGCGCAACTTTGAAGAGCTGGGCGACGCGCGCCACATCATCGGCTCCGGCCCGTTTGTGGTGAAAGATGAAAAACTGGGCCGGGAAGTGACCCTTGAGGCGCGCAAAGCGTACCAGTGGGGCCCGAAAAATCTCGCCCAGCAGGGCCCGGCAAATCTGGATGGCATTAAATTTATCGTCACACCAGAAGACAGCGTGCGCGTCGGCGCGCTGCTGGCGGGCCAGGCTGACTTTATCCGTCAGGTGCAAGCCTACGACGAAAAACAGGCCACCGAACAGGGCTATAAAATCTACGCTGCCCCAACGCGCGGCGTGAACGACAGTATCAGCTTCCGCCCGGATAACCCGCTGGTGTCTGACCTTCGCGTGCGTCAGGCGCTGCTCCATGCCACCAATGCAAAACAGGTCGTTGAAACCCTCTTCTCACCGAATTACCCGCAGGCGAAATCGGTGATTGCCGATTCTGCCGCCGGCTTTATCGATCTCAGCGACAAGCTGACCTTTGACGCGGCGAAAGCCAACGCGTTGCTCGATGATGCAGGCTGGAAAACCGGCGGTGACGGTATCCGCGCCAAAGACGGACAGCGCCTGGCGCTAACGGTCTATGAATCCCTGCCGCAGCCGCAAAACAAAGAGGTGCTGCAACTGGTGGCCCAGCAGTGGCGTCAGGTTGGCGTGGCGCTGAGCGTCAAGGCGGGTGATGCGGGCAGTCGCACGCTGGATAACCTCGACCCGCTGAAAACGCCGCTGACGGTGTCGGAAGTCGGCCGCGCCGATCCTGACGTAGTGAAAAGCATGTTCTATCCGGCCAACCGCGACGCGCTACTCCAAAAAGGTGGCTCCAGCGACAAGGTGAAAAGCTTCCGCGACGACAAACTCAACGAACTGCTGGTGAACATCTCCGCCGAAGTCGATCCGCAAAAACGCCTGCAGCTGACGGGCGATGCCCAGCGCTATCTGCTGGATAACGCCTACGTAATTCCGATTTTTGAAGAGCCGCAGGTCTTCGCCGGTGCACCATGGCTGAAAGGGGTGAACTTCGAAGCGGTAGGACGTCCATCGTTCTACGGCGCGTGGATCGAGAAACACTAAGGGGGCGATGATGAGCCATTATCTGCTGCGACGGGCCGGAATGGGGCTGCTGGTCCTGTGGGCCGCCTTTACCCTCTCCTTCGTGCTGCTTCAGGTGCTGCCGGGGGATGCGGTGCTGATTAAATTTCAGAACCCGGATCTGGGCCTAAGCCCGGCGCAAATCGAAGAGATGCGCGTCGCCTACGGTGCAGACAGCCCGCTCTGGCAGCAGTATTTCCACACGCTGTTTGCCATGCTGCGCGGCGATTTTGGTTTTTCATTGCAGGCGGGCGTGCCGGTGAGCGAACTGATCGCGAGCAATTTGCCGGACACCCTGAGTCTTGCCCTGCCGGCGTTCCTGCTGGCCGTGATACTGGCCTTCGTGCTGGCGTTTGCCGCACGTCTGCCGGGGCTGCGCTGGGTGAGTAACGCCATTCAGTCCGTGCCGGTACTGTTTATCTCGCTGCCGACCTTCTGGCTCGGCATCGCGCTCATCCAGCTGTTCTCCTTCCAGCTACGGCTGATTCCGGTGATTAACCCGTCGCCATTGCAGGGGTTGATCCTGCCGATCGTTACTGTCGCCATTCCGATCTCCGCCCCGCTGGCGCAAATTCTGATGCGCAGTCTCGATCAGGTGTCCGCTCAGCCGTTCGTCGCCGTTGCGCGCGCCAAAGGGCTGAGCGAAACCGGTGTGCTGTGGCGTCACGTCACGGGCAATGCGCTGCTGCCGGTGCTGAATATCGCCGGGATTTTGCTCGGCGAACTGATTGCCGGGGCGCTGATTACCGAAACCGTATTTGGCCGCAGCGGTCTGGGGCAGCTGACGCAGCAGGCCGTCAACAACCAGGATATCGCCGTATTACAGGCGGTGGTAATGATCTCGGCCCTGGGCTTTGTGCTGATTAACCTGCTGGTGGATCTGCTGATGCCGCTGTTTGATCCTCGTCTGCAAACCGTCACCGGAGGTGCATCATGAGTCTGGTGGACTATGCCGCCGCGGCGCGAAAACGCGTCCCGGCCCTTCGCACCGTCGACATTCAGCCCGGATTGTGGCTGGCGTGGGGCGTGATTATCGTCGCCGCCCTGGCCGCACTGGCGCCGGGTTTGCTCACCCACTACAGCCCGATTGAAGGGATCGCAGGCGCTCAGCGTTTAGCTCCCCAGGCGGGACACTGGCTGGGAACCGATCAACTTGGCCGTGACGTCTACGCGCGCATTGTCTATGGCGCATCCCACTCACTCAGCGCCGCCCTGGCGGCCGTGGCGATGGGATTAGTGGCTGGCACCGCAATTGGGGTTATCGCCGGTGCCTTCGCCGGGCGCGTAGAGTCGGTGCTGATGCGTTTTGTCGATGTGCTGCTGTCGATTCCCTCACTGCTGCTCTCCCTGACGGTGATTATTTTGCTCGGTTTCGGCACGGTGAACGCGGCTATTGCCGTCGGTGTGGCGTCGATTGCCAGTTTTGCCCGCCTGGCGCGCGGCGAAGTGGTGCGTATTCGTCACGCAGATAATGTCGAAGCGGCCTACGGCAGCGGCGGCACCTTCTGGGCAGTGCTGTGGCGTCACATTTTACCGAACTCCCTGACGGCGGTGCTGGCCTTCGCGACCCTGCAGTTTGGTCAGGCAATCCTCGCCCTCTCGACGTTAAGTTTCCTCGGATACGGCACCCCGCCGCCCGTCCCGGAATGGGGGCTGCTGATTGCCGAAGGGCGTAACTATCTCTCCACCGCCTGGTGGCTGACCACCTTCCCCGGCATCGTGGTGATCGCCGTGGTGCTTGCCACTAACCGTATCAGCCAACAGTTAAGCGGAGGCCGCTCATGACCGTTCTGTCCGTGGAAAATCTGACTTTAAGCTACCGCATCGGTCGCCAGTGGCGTGAAGTGGTCCACAACGTCAGTTTCACCCTGAAACGCGGGGAAATGCTGGCCTTTGTGGGCGAGTCTGGCTCCGGGAAAACCACCACCGCGCAGGCGATTATCGGCTTGCTGGCGGACAACGCCCGTCGCGATAGCGGCAAAATTGTGCTGAACGGCGAAGAGATCAGCCAGTGGTCAGCAAAACGACTCAACAGCCTGCGCGGAGCGCGTATCAGCCTGGTGCCGCAGGACCCTGGCAACTCCCTGAATCCGGTCAAAACCATCGGTGCCCAGGTGGGCGAAGTGCTGAATATTCACCAGAAAATCACAAAGACCGAGCTAGAAAATCAGGTGCTGGCGCTGCTGACTAAAGTCGGGCTAAGCCACCCGGCACAGCGGATGAAGCAATATCCGCATCAGCTTTCCGGCGGGATGAAGCAGCGGGTGCTGATCGCCATCGCCATCGCGTTGCGCCCGGATGTGATCATCGCCGATGAACCGACCAGTGCCCTGGATGTGACGGTACAAAAACGCATTCTTGATCTGCTGGATATCCTGCGCCGCGAATCGGGAACGGCGGTGCTGTTCGTCACCCACGATCTGGCCCTGGCCGCTCAGCGTGCCGATCGCTTACTGGTCTTTCGGCACGGTGAAGTTCAGGAACAGGGGGCAACTGCCGACGTGGTGCGCGCCCCGCAGCACGCCTATACCCGCCAGTTGCTGAGCGATTTGCAGGGTTCGCGCTTGACCATTGCGCCCGTCTCAGGCCTTCGGCTGGCCTCTCCTGCCATTCGCGCTCAGGCCATCAGCAAGCAGTTCACTCTCAGTAAAGGCCACACTTTACAGGCGCTGGATAACGTCAGTTTTGATGTGCAGCGCGGCAGCACGCACGCGCTGGTCGGGGAGTCGGGATCGGGGAAAACCACTCTGGCTCGCATTTTACTGGGGTTTGAGCAGGCGGACAGCGGGCGCGTCACCCTCGATGATATCGATGCGACCCAGCTCAGCGTGGAGGCACGCCGCCAGTTGCGGCAGAAAATTCAGTTCGTCTACCAGAATCCGTTTGCCTCCCTCGACCCACGGCAAACGCTGTTTGAGATCATCGAAGAGCCGCTGAAAAACTTCAATAAGCTCGCCCGAGCGGAGCGCAAATCCCGCGTCGAGGCGGTGACCACCCGCGTGGCCCTGCCGCTTGAGCTGCTGAGTCGTACCGCTCGCGAGCTGTCCGGCGGCCAGCGTCAGCGCGTGGCCATCGCCCGTGCGCTGATTCTGGAGCCAACCATTCTGGTACTGGACGAAGCGACCTCGGCGCTGGATGTCACGGTGCAGGCGCAAATCCTCGCCCTGCTGCAACAACTCCAGCAGCAGCTGGGGCTGACCTATCTGTTTATCACCCACGATCTGGCGACCGTTCGCCGCATTGCGCACAGCGTCACAGTGCTGCGCAGCGGTCAGGTTGTTGAACATGGCACGGTGGAGGCGCTCTTCTCCTCGCCACAGAGCAGCTATACCCGCGAGCTGATCGACGCCATCCCCCATTTTTCACCCGTTACGAAGGAGTACGCATGACGCGTAAACGCCTGGGATTCTTTACCCGCCTGCTCGACGACGCGCCTGCGAAAGAGCGTTATCGTCTGGCAACAGAACAGATCCGCCATGCCGAGCGCCACGGTTATCATACGGCCTGGATTGCTCAGCACCATTTCCACGAGCGCGAAGGCGGCCTGCCGTCGCCGCTGGTGTTCCTCGCTCACGTTGCGGCCCAGACCCAAAGCATCCGTCTGGGTACAGCGATTATTACCCTGCCGATGGAAAACCCGCTGCGCGTGGCGGAAGACGCGGCGGTCCTCGATCTGCTGGCGGACGGTCGCCTTGAAGTCGGTTTTGGCTCCGGCGGTACGCCAACCTCGTTTCTGCCTTTCGGCCTGACGTTCGACGAGCGCGGCGCGACGTTTGCCGACCATCTGCACCTGATTCAGAGCGCCTGGCGCGGTGATTCCCTGACGCATCCGGATAACCATCTCTATCCACCTGCGCCGCAGCTGGCAGAGCGCGTGTGGATTGCGACCTTTTCCGTTGAAGGCGCCGTGCGCGCCGCCCGGGCCGGGCACGGGCTGATGCTCTCCCGCACTCAGCCTCGCCCGGCTGACCAGCCAGGGCTTACTCTCGACCAGATTCAGAACCCGATTGTGGATGCCTATCTCGCCGCGCTGCCCTCGGGAGTGGCGCCGCGAATTCTGGCCTCGCGCACGGCGTTTGTGGCCGACAGCGATGCGTATGCTCTGAACGTCGCAACGCCCGGGTTAACCCGGCAGGCAGAGGCGCACCGAGCGGCGGGTCATACTGTAATCGGTGACAGTGTCACAGATTATATTCGCCAGTTTGACGCCCACATTGGAACGCCGCACACCGTGCTGGACTCCCTTGCTCAGGATTCCGTCCTCAAACGGGCGACGGATATTTCATTCCAGGTCCATTCCGTTGAGCCGTCCCATCGGGACACCTTACGTTCAATTGAGCTTATTGCTGAACATATCGCCCCTCATATTCTTTAAGGAGTCCCTATGTCTTTAAGTCAGGATATTGTTGCCGAATTAGCGGAGATCGCCCCCGGTTCGCCGCTGGCAACGGCTCGCGCCACGCGCGATGCCGCCACCCGTCATGCCCAGGGCAGCTATGAAACACTTTTTAGTCAGCAGGATGCGGCGTTCCCCCTTGATGAACGCGCGGCAGTCGCCGCTAAAGTGGCAAAATGGCACCGCGTCGATGCGCTGGCCGCCCACTACGCCGGTTTTGGGCTGGCTGATCCGACTTCCACACGGCTGACACCCGCGCTGACCTTTGCGCGTTTGCTGACGTTTTCCCCGGTCGAAGCCACGCCCGGCGCATTAAGTGCGCTGACGCAGGCGGGATGGAGCAAAGAAGCCATTGTGACGCTGGCTCAGCTGATCGCGTTCGTGAGTTTTCAGAGCCGTCTCGTCGCCGGGTTGCGCCTGCTGAATGACAAAACCGTGGCGGCAAACGACACGCCGGTGGTGGCGGGGATCTGGCACAGCACGCCTGTGACAAAAAGCGGCAAACCGGCGCCGGTACAGTTCACGCAGCAGGAGCTAGGCTGGGAGCCGTGGCTGGCGTCAAAACCGCTGGCAGAGTTCAACGCCGACGAGCAGGCTATTCTTGCGAAATTTGGCCACACGGACTCAGACTATTTCCGCCTGCTGGGGCGCAATTTGCCGGTTCTGGAACAGCGCACGCTGACCGATAAAGGGATTTTTTACACGCCTGGCGGCCTGCCGCGCGCGGAGCGTGAACTGGCGGCGACGGTGACCAGCAAGATCAACGGCTGCATTTACTGCGCATCTGTCCATGCGCGTAAGGCCAGCCAACTGTCGAAGGACGATAATGCCGTAGACGCGCTGCTGGCCGTGCGGCCGGGGCAGTCCCTGAGCGAGGGGCAATCGGCGCGCTGGCAGGCGGAAATTGATTTTGCGGCGTCGCTGTCCGTGACGCCACCCGCTCTGACACCCGCGCATCTTGCGGCACTGGAGAAGCAGTCTCTGGACTCGCTTGAACAGCTGGATCTGGTGCAATCTGCGGCGTTCTTCGCCTGGGCCAACCGCTTAATGCTGACCCTCGGCGAACCTTACCTTCCGTAACGTAAATCAGGCTAACGCGCTGGCGTTAGCCTCCGCCCGTTTGGCTTTCTGACGGCCATACAGCAGCAGCGATGACATGGCGGCGAATGAGAGGAGCGCCGCCGGTAACGTCACATAGCTCCAGCTGTAGCCAAGAACGATCATCATCCCGCCGAAATACGCCCCAATCGCACTGCCAAGATTAAAGGCCACCTGCCCGCCCGCCGCACCCAGCAGCTCGCCGCCCTGCGCATTTTGCAGCAGCATAATTTGCAGCGGTGCCGACAGCGCGAACAGCCCCGCACAGCAGATAAAGCCCATCACCAGAGACGCAGCCTGATTTTCACCGAAGGCAAACAGCATCAACAGCGACACCACGATCACCAGATCGGTGGTCGCCGCAATGCGTAGCGGGCTGTAACGACCGGAAAGTTTGCCGCTGAGCAGATTACCCAGCACCATGCCCAGCCCCATCAGCATCATGATGACGGTCATAAACCCGGCGGAGAATCCGGAGACGTTGACCATAAACGGCTTCACAAAGCTGAACCATGCGAAGACTCCGGCATTACCGAACATCGTCGCGGCAAAAATCAGCCAGGGTTCCGGTTTCTTCAAAAAGTGAAACTGCTCCGTGAGTCGGGTTTCGGTTTTATCGTACAGAGTCGGCACCCAGAAAATGACCGAGAGGATCACCAGCGCGTCAAACGCCGCAATCAGAAAGAAGGTGTAGCGCCAGTTATATTCATGCCCCAGCCAGGTGCCGAGCGGAACGCCCACCAGGTTGGCGACCGTCATTCCGGCAATCATCCCCGATACGGCGAGGGTGACTTTTCCCGGCGGCGCTATCTTTGAAAGGATGATCGCCCCGACGCCGAAGAAGGCCCCGTGAGGAAAGCCGGACACCAGCCGCCCGATAGCCAGCCAGAAATAGGACGTTGAGAAGGTAAAAATGGCGTTTCCGACCACGCACAGGGCGACCAGAAAAAGCAGAACCGTTTTTAGCGAGAACTTATTTGAAAACAGCGCGATGATCGGCGCACCAATGACCACGCCAAAGGCGTAGTACGAAATCATGCTCCCGGCAGAGGGGATCGAAATGCCGGTATCGTGCGCCAGCTCGGTCAGCACGCCCATGATGCCAAACTCGGCCATGCCCAGTCCAAAAGTGCCCAGCGCCAGTGAAAAAACGGTTTTTTTCATACCACAGCCATTTGTTAAAAATTTGCAACAGCCATTATTGAACAAACTGGTATGGTGAGCCAGTTCCAATTGGCGCTCTGACACGTTAATCCATTCATTCGGTCTGGCTTGTGAATATCCTTAACCGATAATCGCGACGCCCAGGCGTTCCATAATTTGCGCAACCTGATAGCTGTCGAGCTTCACCCCTTGCAAATCGACGCCGCGCACGTCCAGATCGCCGAGTTCAGAATTGGTCAGATCGCAATGAGTGACGTTAACCGCCCGCCAGTCGAATGACGAAAACTCCCCGCCCGACAGATCGGAGCCGCTAAACGTTGCACCGAGGATCTGCGCGCCGTTCCAGCGGTTTTCCCACAGCTCGCATTTTTCGAGCACCACTTTGGAAAAGTTGGCGTAGCTGAGGTTGCTTTTGGTGATGTACGCGCTGCAAAACCAGCTGCGGGAGGTGATCATGTTCATAAAGCTGGTGCCGCGAAAGTCTGCGCCCTGCGCGCGGCACTCGCGGATTTCAATCCCCAGCGCGCTGGCGTTCCTGAAGTCTGCCATCGTTAAATCGCAATTTTTGAAAATGGCGTCTTTCAGCGTGGCGCGAGAAAAATTCCCGCCCTGCTGGCTTTCGCGATCGTAAAACTGACAGCCGATAAACTCCGTGCCGGTCAGATCGACGCCGGAAAAGTCGCAGTGGCGAAATGTCCCGTTCTCAATTTTCTCGCCCGTAAACTGGTTTTTGCCAATTCTTACCCCGTCCAGCGTCAACATTTTACGACCACCTGTGTTTATATACAGTAATGCCGTATTCTAACCCGATCCCATGGTGTTGTGTAAATAATTCCCGCGAGGATTTGCGAGCACGATTACACTTCAAAGTGTTCTTACCCTCCCTTCTGTCGAAGAGGATTGCCATGGGAAACATCAAGAAAGCAAAAAGCCCGGCGGAAAATGTGAAACGCGAACCGCTGAAAGAGAAGGAATACGAAAAGGAGCTGCGGCGTCTGCACGTTGAGCTGGTCAAGCTCCAGCAGTGGGTCGTCAGTAAAGGGCTAAAAGTCTGCGTGGTGTTTGAAGGCCGCGACGGTGCAGGCAAAGGCGGAACGATTAAAGCCATCACCGAGCGCGTCAGCCCCCGGGTGTTTCGCGTCGTTGCGCTGCCCGCGCCGACAGAGAAAGAGAAAAGTCAGCTCTATTTCCAGCGCTACGTGCCGCATCTTCCCTCGGCGGGAGAAATCGTGATTTTCGATCGCAGCTGGTACAACCGTGCGGGCGTTGAACGCGTCATGGGTTTTTGTACGCCTGAACAGGTGCAAAAGTTTCTGGATGGCACGCCGACCATGGAACGGGCGATGGTGGATGCGGGGATCATTCTGATCAAATACTGGCTCGAAGTGACGCCCAAAGAGCAGGAGCGCCGCCTGCGGGATCGTATTGATGACGGGCGCAAAACCTGGAAGCTGTCACCGATGGACATCAAATCGTTCAAACTGTGGGATAAATACACCGAAGCGCGCGATGCGATGTTTGCCGCCACCGATACCGCCTGGGCGCCGTGGTTTGTCGCTCGTTCTGAGGATAAAAAACGGGTGCGACTGAATGTCATCTCGCATTTGCTGTCGCAAATCCCCTACAAAACCCTGCCCGTTGAGCCGGTAAAACTGCCGAAGCGTAAAGTGGGTAAAGTAAAACCGACGGATTATCCGTTCCGCTATATTGCGGAGCGGTTCTGAAAAGCGCCCGGGGCAACCGATAAAACACCTGCCCCAGGACGGCACAAACCCAGCGCCGCCGGCAAATTCCGACGGCGCATGAGGTTACTTCATCCCTTCCGTGCTCTCTTTTTTCGCCTCCAGTCTTTCGACATCACGATACCAGCGCGGATGGTGTTTTTGCGCCCAGCGGCGGCTTACCTTCCCTTCGATCATCCCTTTAATCGATCCTTTCACCCAGAAAGCCATATACATATGAATCAGGATGGCATGGATCAGAATGATGGCGACGGTTGCATGGATCAGCAGGCTGTAGCGAATCACCTGAATCGGGAAATAATGGGCAAAATAGGGACGCCAGATAATCACCCCGGTCACCAGCAGCACAAAAATCATGCTCATGATGGTCCAGAACATCATTTTCTGTCCGGCGTTGTACTTGCCCACTTTCGCGACTTTGTGCTCGTTGCCTTTCAGCACTTCGACAATCCCTTTCACCCACGGAATATCCTGCTTATCCGGGATGTTGTGATGCACAAAGCGCACGAACATAAACATCAGCACCACGAAAATCAGCACGCCAAAGAACGGGTGCAGAATACGGCCCATCTGCGGCGTCCCGAAGGTTTCCGTCAGCCACTGCAGCGTCGGGAAGAAGAAAGAGATCCCGGACACCGCCACCAGAAAGAAGCAAATGACCACCGTCCAGTGACAGGCGCGGTCGACAAACTTGGTGCGCACAATCATCTTCGACTTACTCATGATGTTCATCCTCGTCGTCATCCACCTCTTTGTTTGGCCCGATACCGATGTAGTGATAAATCAAACCGGCAAAGGTGGCGATAAATCCGGCCGCCGCGAGCGGTTTGAGCGCCCCTTTCCACAGGTTGATGGAGGTATCAATCGCCGGATCTTTAGGCAGATTGTGATACAGCTCTGGCTGGTCGTTGTGATGCAGAACGTACATCACATGCGTCCCGCCGACGCCCTGCGGGTTGTAAATCCCCGCGTGGTCATATCCGCGTGCTTTGAGCTTATCGACGCGTTCCTGCGCCACCTCGAGCATCTCTTTCTTGGTACCGAAATGAATTGCCCCGGTCGGACAGGTTTTCACGCAGGCAGGCTCCTGCCCGACGCTGACCCGATCCACACAGAGGGTGCATTTGTATACCCGGTTATCCTCTTTGTTCAGACGCGGCACGTTGAACGGACAGCCGGCGATACAGTAGCCGCAGCCGATGCAGTTATCCTGCTGAAAATCGACGATCCCGTTGGCGTACTGAATAATCGCCCCGGCGGACGGGCATGCCTTCAGGCAGCCCGGGTCCTCGCAGTGCATACAGCCGTCTTTACGAATCAACCACTCCAGCTTGCCGTTCTGATCGGTTTCGCTAAAACGCATTACCGTCCAGGATTTGGCGCTGAGATCCGCCGGATTATCGTAAACGCCCACGCAGTGCCCGACGTCATCGCGGATGTCGTTCCACTCCGAACAGGCCACCTGGCAGGCTTTGCAGCCCACGCAGGAAGAGACATCAATCAGCTTGGCGACTTCCGCTTTATAGTCCCGCGCACGGGGCGCGGGAGTCATGCCGTTGGTCGCGGAGCGTTTGATAATGTCTTGTGTTTCCATAGCCATTGAATCGCTCCTTACGCTTTCTCGATGTTGACCAGAAACGCTTTATATTCCGGCGTTTGCGAGTTGGAATCGCCGACGTTTGGCGTCAGGGTGTTGGCGAGATAGCCTTTTTGCGCCACCCCCTCAAAGCCCCAGTGCAGCGGAATGCCCACGGTCTCGACCTGCTGGCCGTTGACGTGCAACGTCTGCAGACGACGCGTAACCACCGCCACCGCGCGAATAAAGCCGCGTTTGCTGCTCACCTTCACGCGATCGCCGTTGGTGATGCCTTTCGAGCGCGCCAGGGTTTCACTGATTTCGACAAACTGTTCCGGCTGCGCGATGGCGTTGAGCCGCGCGTGTTTGGTCCAGGTGTGGAAATGCTCGGTCAGACGATAGGTGGTCCCGACGTACGGGAACTTATCTTTCTTACCCAGGCGCAGCGCGTCGTCTTCATACAGGCGAACCACCGGGCTGGAAACCACGTTCGGATGCAGCGGGTTGGTGCCGAGCGGCGTCTCCATCGGCTCGTAGTGCTCCGGGAACGGCCCTTCTGCCAGCTTATCGAGCGCAAACAGACGCCCCAGCCCTTCTGGCTGCATGATAAACGGCCCGGTCGCACTGCCCGGCGGCGCGGTGTTGAAGTCCGGGATATCGTTCCCCGCCCACTTCGTGCCGTTCCACGCGATCAGCTTGCGTTTCGGATCCCACGGCTTGCCGTTGATATCCGCCGATGCACGGTTGTAAAGCACGCGACGGTTGAGCGGCCACGCCCAGGCCCAGCCGAGCGTATTGCCCAGTCCTGACGGATCGGCGTTATCGCGGTTGGCCATCTGGTTGCCCTGCTCGGTCCAGCTTCCTGTGTAGATCCAGCAGGAGGAGGCCGTTGAACCGTCATCGCGCAGCAGCGCAAAGCTGTTCAGCAGCTGACCTTTTTTCGCCAGCAGATTGCCGTTGGCGTCATACAGATCTTCCAGCGCATAACCGTTGTTCTCTTTCGCGACCTCTTCCGATTCCGGATGGTCCGGCTGCTTGTAATCCCAGCGCATTTTCAGCAGCGGTATCGCCCCTTTACCACCCATTTGGGCGTACATCTCGCGCAGACGATGGTAAATACCGGCCAGAATTTCGCCGTCATTACGCGCTTCGCCCGGTGCATCCTGGCCTTTCCAGTGCCACTGCAGCCAGCGGCCAGAGTTGGCGATGGAGCCATCTTCTTCCGCGAAACAGGTCGACGGCAGACGGAAGACTTCGGTCTGAATCGACGCGGTGTCAACGTCGTTCATCTCGCCGTGGTTCTGCCAGAAGTTGGAGGTTTCCGTCACCAGCGGATCGATCACCACCATGTACTTCAGCTTACTGAGGCTGCGCACGACCTTGTTTTTGTCCGGGAAAGAGGCCACCGGGTTAAAGCCCTGGCAGATGTAGCCTGTGACGTTGCCCTTATCCATCATGTTGAAATACTTGATGACGTCGTAGGCCTGGTCCCATTTCGGCAACCACTCAAAGCCCCAGTCGTTCTCTTTCTGCGCCGCATCCCCGTAGAAAGACTTCATCAGGCTGACGAAGAACTTCGGATAGTTGCTCCAGTAGTTCACCTGCTCCGGCAGTGTCGCTTTTGGCGTGTTGGCCGCGAGATAGGTCTGCAGATCGGTCTGTTTTTCCGACGGCAGCGTCAGATAGCCGCTCAGGCTGGTGGAGAGCAGCCCCAGATCGGTTAGCCCCTGAATATTGGAGTGTCCGCGCAAGGCATTCACGCCGCCGCCCGCCATCCCCATGTTGCCGAGCAACAGCTGGATCATCGCCATGGTACGGATGTTCTGCGCACCAACGGTGTGCTGCGTCCAGCCCAGCGCATACAGGAACGTGGTGGTGCGCTCGGCCGCACTGGTCGAGGCCAGCACTTCACACACTTTCAGGAAGTCCGCTTTCGGCGTTCCGCAGATGTTTTCCACCACGTCCGGCGTGTAGCGAGAAACGTGCTGTTTCAGCAAGTTCCACACGCAGCGCGGATCGGTCAGGGTTTCATCGCGTTTCGCAAAACCGTTTTCATCGAACTGATAGTTCCAGGAGGATTTGTCGTACTGACGTTTTTCTGCGTCATAGCCGCTGAAAAGCCCGTCATCAAAGGCAAAATCGTCCCGCACCAGCAGATTCGCGTTGGTGTAGTGTTTAACGTATTCGGCGTTGATCTTGTTGTTTTCAATCAGATACAGCAGCACGCCAGACAGGAACGTGATGTCCGTACCGGAACGAATCGGCGCATAGATATCCGCCACCGATGCCGTACGCGTAAAGCGCGGATCGACGACGATCAGCGTCGCATCATTGTTATTTTTCGCTTCCATCGCCCAGCGGAATCCCACTGGATGAGCTTCAGCGGCGTTACCGCCCATCACCACCACGACGTTGGCGTTTTTGATATCAACCCAGTGGTTGGTCATCGCACCGCGACCAAATGTTGGAGCAAGACTTGCTACCGTTGGTCCGTGTCAGACGCGCGCCTGGTTATCGACGGCCAGCATGCCAAGTGAGCGCACAAATTTTTGCGTCAGCATGCCGGTTTCATTACTTGCCGCAGATGCGCAGAGCATCCCGGTGGAGAGCCAGCGGTTCACGGTGACGCCCTGCTCGTTCTTTTCAACGAAATTGGCGTCACGGTCGTCTTTCATTAATTTGGCGATGCGGGTAAAGGCATCGTCCCAGGAGATGCGCTGCCATTTATCAGAGCCAGGCGCGCGGTATTCCGGGTAACGCAGGCGGTTGTCGCTGTGAACATAATCCAGCAGGCCTGCGCCTTTCGGGCAAAGTGCCCCACGGCTCACCGGATGATCCGGATCCCCTTCAATATGGTAAATCGCTTCTTTGGCGTTTTTCGCGCCATCGCCCAGGCTATACATCAATAGCCCGCATCCCACGGAGCAGTATGTGCAGGTGTTACGGATCTCTTTGGCGCGCAGCAGTTTATAGTTACGCGACTGAGCCAGCGCGAGTTTAGGCATAAAGCCCAACGCAGCAGCTGTTGTTCCGGCCATACCGCCCGCGCAGATTTTAAAAAACTTTCTGCGGCTGACGTCCATTGCTGTCCTCGTTATCTGTAGGAGACTTCGCGCCGCAAACTAGCAGCAAAGCCCCTGATTTTTTTGCGTCAAATCAATCTCCTCAATCTTCGCCCCCTAAATAGTCCGCTCTGGCGGCTTTGCTTAACCCTTTGGGATTAGCGGTTTGTAGATTGATTCGCGAAAACGCGGGAAACAGTGCTATAAATTTGCCCCTGAATTTCGTTGGCGTTTGGGAAAGCAATGGACAGAAAAAGAGCAACATTGATTGGGCTGGCCGCGATTGTGCTGTGGAGCACCATGGTGGGATTAATTCGCGGCGTGAGCGAAGGACTGGGGCCTGTCGGTGGTGCGGCAATGATCTACACCCTCAGCGGTTTACTCTGTTTAGTCACCGTGGGATTCCCGACTATCAGACGCTTCTCACCGCGCTATCTTATTGCCGGCAGCGTGCTGTTTGTGAGCTATGAAATATGTCTTGCCCTTTCGCTGGGCTACGCCAGTACCCGTCATCAGGCTATCGAAGTGGGGATGGTGAATTATCTCTGGCCGAGCCTGACGATTGTGTTTGCCATTTTGTTCAATGGGCAGAAATCGACTCTGTGGATTGTGCCGGGATTATTGCTGGCCTTGCTCGGTGTCTGCTGGGTATTAGGCGGTGAGAAGGGTCTGCATATCGACGAAATAACCGCCAATGTGATCTCTAACCCGCTGAGCTATGGGCTGGCGTTTGCCGGCGCGTTTATCTGGGCGGCATACTGCACTGTCACCAGCAAATACGCTAAAGGGCAGAACGGGATTACGCTGTTCGTGTTACTCACCGCGCTGGCGCTGTGGCTGAAATATCTGTTCAGCGATCAGCCGGAAATGATATTCAGCGTGCCGGTGCTGATCAAACTGCTCATGTGCGGAATTGCCCTCGGATTTGGCTATGCGGCGTGGAATATCGGCATTCTGCATGGCAATGTTTCTGTGCTCGCCACCGTCTCTTATTTCACCCCGGTGCTGTCCGCGGCGCTGGCGGCTGTTCTGCTTAACGCCCCGCTCTCTTTTTCCTTCTGGCAAGGGGCGCTGATGGTCTGCGCAGGCTCGCTGCTGTGCTGGTACGCCACCCGAAAATAATTCCATTCAGGGGGAAATCTCCCCCTTCTGTTTTATCTGCATAAATAAAATGTGATCTTGCGTCAGAATATCTATTTTTCACATAGTGTTTACATTTAAACTCTGTTTATATTCCCCGCGCTCGTAACGTCTTCTTACATTCTTATTGACATAAACTGACACCCACCCGGGATTAATAAATGCCTATTAATCGCCCAGGATATAGCCGAACACGCAATAGTTTATGACTGAATATTTCAGTAATGCTCGCCTGTTCTCACAGCAAATGCCTCGTAACTGTTTGATTCTTCGTTATCACCCTTCATTAAATTGCGGTAATTCATCTATAATTACGGTTAATTCCGCAATGAAATTAAAACCATAGATAATTATATTGGCAATAACTATAAATATTAGAAAATACTCAATTACCGAATAATAAATAATCAAATCTGCGGAATATTGGCCGTTTTATCAGACACCGGTCACACTAATTGAAATTATCAGCAATAAATTGAAACTTATTATTGAAATGCGGCTACAACATTTCTAAAAATAGCATGCCATTGACGAACGACCTCGTTTAGAAATCGTTTATTAATGGCTCAGGAAATGCCCAAAAGAAAATTATAAGGATTATTAAAATGAAACTTAAATTAGTTGCAGTGGCAGTGACTACTCTGTTGGCAGCAGGCGCGGTAAACGCGGCTGAAGTCTTTAACAAAGACGGTAACAAACTGGATCTGTACGGTAAAGTAACAGGTCTGCACTACTTCTCTGACGACGCTGGCAACGACGGCGACAAAACTTACGTGCGTCTGGGCTTCAAAGGCGAAACTCAGATCAACGACCAGATGACGGGTTACGGTCAGTGGGAATATGAGTTCAAAGGCAACAACGACGAATCCAACGGCGACAAAGGCAACAAAACTCGTCTGGCGTTCGCGGGCCTGAAATTCAACGAATTTGGTTCTTTCGACTACGGTCGTAACTACGGCGTAGCCTACGACATCGGCGCATGGACCGACGTTCTGCCAGAATACGGCGGAGACACCTGGACTCAGACTGACGGCTTCATGACTGGCCGTACTACCGGTGTTGCAACCTACCGTAACGCAGACTTCTTCGGTCTGGTTGATGGTCTGAACTTTGCTGCACAGTACCAGGGTAAAAACGACGACCGTGATATCACCACCGCGAACGGCGATGGCTGGGGTCTGTCTTCTACCTATGAAATCGACGGTTTCGGCGTGGGTGCGACCTATGCGAAATCTGACCGTACTGACAACCAGGTTCGCGCTGCAAGCAACCTGAACGCAGGCGGCGAAAACGCAGAAGTTTGGGCTGCTGGCCTGAAATACGATGCGAACAACATCTACCTGGCAACCACCTACTCTGAAACCCGCAACATGACCAACTTCGGTGACGGTTACATTGCGAACAAAACTCAGAACTTCGAAGCGGTTGCTCAGTACCAGTTCGACTTCGGTCTGCGTCCTTCCCTGGCATACCTGCAGTCCAAAGGTAAGGACATCGGTTCTTACGGTGACCAGGATCTGGTGAAATACATTGAAGTGGGTACCGTTTACTACTTCAACAAAAACATGTCCACCTACGTTGACTACAAAATCAACCTGGTTGACGACAATGCCTTCACCAAAGCTGCTGGTGTGAGCACTGACAACATCGTTGCACTGGGTCTGACTTACCAGTTCTAAGTGTTTGTCTGTTAAAAAAGCCAGCCCTCGTGGCTGGCTTTTTTTATCGCAGTCCACTGGCGTGATAAAGGAGTACGCCATGCACCTCTATACCGGACGCTGCCTGTGTGGAATGAGCCACTTTAGCGTCAACATCGAGGCCCTCGACGTCTATGCCTGTCACTGTACGATGTGTCAGAAATGGTCGGGGGGCATCGCGATGTATCTGGAAACTCAGGGCGAACCCATCGTGGAAGACGGTTCGATCTCCCCTTCGCACTTCTCGTCGTCTGTGCGCGGCGAACGCTGGTTCTGCCCCGGCTGCGGCTGCCCGCTGTGGTTTGAGCTTACCCCCACTGGCCGCTATTTTGTCCCCTGGACGCTGCTTGAGCTGAGTGAAGATGAACGCCGTCGCCTGGTTCTGGCCGCCGAGATCTACACCGAAACGCAGCCTGCATTCTGGCGTCTCACCGGACAATACGCCCGATTCAGTGGCACCGAGATCGAAGCGCTGGACAAAAACTGCTCGTTTACACCGTAGCGCTGACCGCCGCGCGCCTGAGCCAGGCTTGCAGCAACTTGCCATCTTCGGTCATATCCGAATCCTGACGGACGCACAGGTAATAATCGCGCCCGTCATCGATTGGCGCATCAAAGATTTTCACCAGCTCGCCGCTCTCAAGATAGGGCGCGATCAGCGGCTCGCGCATCAATGCGCAGCCCAGTCCGGCCTGCACACCCGCCAGCGTCAGTAAGCCATCTTCAAACAGCGGGCCGCTCTTGCGCGCAGGCCGTTTAACGCCCTGCTGGATAAACCACTGCTGCCAGGTGCTGCGCTCTTCATCGTGCAGCAGGGGCATCTGGAGCAGCTGTTCCGGCGTATCCATATGGCCGTGAACGCGTAAAAACGCCCGGCTGCACACCGGCACCATCTGGCCTGAAATCAGTTTTTCACTCTGATACCCCGCCCACTGGCCGTTACCAAAACGAATCGACATATCCGACGCATCGCTCAGATAGTTGCGATGGTTGGCATACACCACGTTAATTTCCGTCTGCGGATTGGCGCGCATAAACGCAGGCAGGCGCGGAATAAACCAGCCCATGCCGAACAGCGGAATCAGGCTGATGGTCACCTGACGGGTCTGGGCCTGCTCAACCAGGTGCTCCGTCGCCTGACGCAGCACGTTGAACGCCGCACGAATAGAGCGGTAATAGTCGCGTCCCTGCTGGCTCAGGACCAGCCTGCGCCCCTGGCGCTCTGTGAGCGGCATTTGCAGATACCCTTCCAGCACCTTGAGCTGATGGCTAACGGCAGACGGCGAGATCGCCATCTCCTGCGCGGCCAGCGTCACGCTCCCCAGCCGGGCAATCGCCTCAAAGGCCCGCACGGCACGCAGGGGTGGATCGTTCGCCAGACGGCTTTCGGCATAAGCTGGCAGCAGCAGTGATTGTTCTGTTTTATTCATATGATGATTTTAGGGCCGTAATTTCGCTCAGATGACGTTTCACTATTCTCTTTAAAATCATCGCGATAAATCAATCTCGAATTATCATAAGAAATAATATATGCGTATTTTACAATTTAATTCAATTATTGGATGTTACCCGCTGAAAGAGCAATCTGTCGGGTAATAACGTTGGACACACTGATACAACAACTGATTAATGGCGTGATGCTGGGCAGCATCTACGCGCTGATCGCGCTGGGCTATACCATGGTGTATGGCATTTTGCGCATCATTAACTTTGCCCACGGCGACATTTTGATGGTCGGCGCGCTTACCACGCTGTCGGCCCTGAACGCGCTGAACAGCACCTTCCCGCATATGCCACAGCTGCTACAGCTCGGATTCGCGCTGGTTGTCGCCATGGCGGTCTGCGCCATGCTGGCGATGGCTGTGGAGCGCTTCGCCTATCGACGCCTGCGCAACGCGCCGCGTCTGGCACCGCTGATCTCCGGGATCGGCGTTTCGGTGTTGCTGCAAACCGTGGCGATGATTATCTGGAGCCGCAACCCGCTGATGTTCCCGCAAATTCTGCCGATGGACGCGATTGCCATCACCTCCGGCAGTGCGAACCATCCCCCGGCGATCATTACCGTCACCGGCATTGTCACGGTATCGCTGGCACTGGCGGTGATGATCGGCCTGTGGCTGCTTGTGGAATACACCCGTCTCGGGCGCGGAATGCGCGCGGTGGCGGAAAACCCGCGCGTGGCCACGCTGATGGGGGTCAATCCCAACGCCATTATCACGCTGACTTTCGCCATCGGCGGCATCTTCGCCGCGCTCGCAGGTGTAATGATGGCGAGCAACTACGGCAACGCCAGTTTCTCGATGGGCTTTTTGCCCGGCATTAAAGCGTTCACCGCCGCTGTTCTGGGCGGAATCGGCAATATTCGCGGTGCGATGATCGGCGGGATCCTGCTTGGGATCATTGAATCGCTGGGCGCGGGCTATCTGGGTGAACTCACCCACGGCGTGTTTGGCAGTAACTACCAGGACGTCTTTGCGTTCATCGTGCTGATTCTGGTGCTGGTGTTCCGCCCGGCGGGTCTGCTGGGCGAACGCGTGGCGCACAGGGCGTAGGGAAAACTATGACAACAACATCATTACAGGCACCCGCCTCGCAGCGCCGCTTCTGGTCCGGCATGACCCTGTTCGTCCTCGCCCTGCTGATTGCCCCCGTGGTGGCAAGCCAGCTCGGCGGCAACTACTGGGTGCGCGTTATCGACTTCGCTCTGCTGTACATCATGCTGGCGCTCGGGCTGAACATCGTCGTGGGCTACACCGGCCTGCTGGACATGGGCTTCATCGCGTTTTATGCCGTCGGCGCCTATCTTGCAGCACTACTGGCGTCCCCGCATCTGCTGGAGACGTTCCCCCTTCTCGCCGTCTGGTTCCCGGACGGGATGCACACCTCTTACCTGCTGATTATTCCGCTGGCGGCGCTGGTCGCGGCGGTGTGCGGGATTATTCTGGGCGCTCCCACGCTCAAATTGCGCGGCGATTATCTGGCGATTGTCACCCTCGGTTTTGGAGAGATCATCCGTATTCTGATGCGTAACCTTGACCGCCCGGTGAACATCACCAACGGCGCAAAAGGCATTACCGGCGTCGATACGCTCAATCTGTTTGGCCTGAAGTTCAGCGGCGTATACCACTGGTTTGGCATGAAAGTCCCGGCCCTGTGGCTGTGGTATTACCTGCTGATGCTGGTGATCGTGCTGATCATTTTTGTCTGCCTGCGCCTGCAACATTCGCGCATTGGCCGAGCATGGCACGCCATTCGTGAAGACGAAGACGTGGCCCGCGCGATGGGCATCAACGTGCGTAACTACAAACTGCTGGCCTTTGCGATGGGGGCCTCTTTTGGCGGCGTGGCGGGAGCGCTGTTTGGCGCGTTCCAGGGCTTCGTGTCGCCGGAATCCTTCACCCTTCAGGAATCCATTGCCGTGCTGGCGATGGTGGTGCTCGGCGGGATGGGCCACATCCCTGGCGTGATCCTCGGCGCAGTGCTGCTCACCGCCCTGCCGGAGATCCTCCGCAGCCAGGCCGCGCCCGTTCAGCAGGCGCTGTTCGGCACCGTACTGATCGACCCGGAAATCCTGCGTCAGCTGTTCTACGGCCTGGCGCTGGTGCTGGTGATGCTGCTGCGCCCGTCCGGGATCTGGCCGGTTCGCCACAAGGAGGTTAAAGCATGAGCCTGCTCACCGTTCGCAATATGTCTAAACGCTTTGGCGGCCTGACCGCCGTGGACGATGTTTCGCTCTCCATCAATCAGGGCGAAATCTACGGTTTGATTGGCCCTAACGGCGCAGGGAAAACCACCTGTTTTAACCTCATTACCGGTCTGTATCCGGCGGACAGCGGCGAGTTTTCGATTGCCGATAAGCCCTATTTCCCGAAGCAGATCGACAAAGTAACGGCTGCCGGGATCGCCCGCACGTTCCAGAACGTGCGCCTGTTTAATGAGATGTCGGTACTGGAAAACGTGATGGTCGGGCGCCATGTGCGCACCCGCAACGGCTTGTGGGCCGCGCTTTCGCATCACAAACGGGCACGCGCCGAAGAAGCGCAAACCCGCGAGCTGGCCTGGCACTGGCTGGAGTACACCGGCATCGCCAGATTCGCCCATTATCGCGCCTGCGATCTGGCCTACGGGCATCAGCGTCGGCTGGAAATCGCCCGCGCGCTGGCGACCGATCCACTGCTGCTGGCCCTCGACGAACCGGCTGCTGGCATGAATGCGGCTGAAAAAAATGCCCTCGGCGAACTGCTCATCCGCATTCGTGACGATGGCAAAACCCTGCTGATGATTGAGCACGACGTGAAGCTGGTGATGGGCATCTGCGATCGCCTGACGGTGCTTGATTACGGCAAAACGCTGGCCGTCGGCACACCCGACACCGTTCGGCGTGACCCGGCGGTGATCGCCGCCTGGCTTGGAGGCAACGCCCATGTCTGAGTTACTAAAAGTCGAACGTCTGGACGTGCATTACGGCGGGATTCAGGCGGTACGCGATGTGTCGTTCACCCTGCAAGAGGGCGAACAAGCGACGCTGATTGGCGCTAACGGTGCGGGAAAAAGCTCAACCGTACGCGCCATCACCGGGCTGGAAAACTTCGACGGCACTATTGCGTTTAACGGCCAGCCAGTGCGTAAACGCAAAGCCGAAGCACTGCTTCGCGACGGGCTGGTGATGGTTCCGGAAGGTCGCGGCATCTTTGCGCGCATGACGGTGCTGGAGAATTTACAGATGGGAGCCTGGCTGCGGCGCGACACGGCCAATGTGAAAGCCGAAATGGACGAGATTTTCGACCGTTTCCCGCGCCTCGGTGAGCGTCAACATCAGCTCGCCGGGCTGCTTTCGGGCGGTGAACAGCAGCTGCTGGCGCTGAACCGCGCCCTGCTCAGCCAGCCGCGCCTGCTGATTCTCGATGAGCCGTCTATGGGGCTGGCACCGAAGATGGTCGAGAACATTTTTCAGGTTATTAAAGGGCTGCGTGAGCGCGGCGTGGCCCTGCTGCTGATCGAACAAAACGCCCGGCTGGCGCTGGAAGTGACGGATAGCGCCTGGGTGATGGACAGCGGCAGCATTGTGCATCACGGCGACTCGAAAGCGATGCTCAATGACGATCAGATTGCACAGATTTATTTGGGCGAAATGCCCGTTTAACACACCAACCAACACCAGGGAAATATAATGAAAACCGTAAAAATCAGTGCGCTCAGCGCCGCTCTTCTGCTCAGTGGTTTTGCCTCTTCCGCGTCATGGGCGGCGGAAAGCGAAACCGTAGTCATCGGCCTTGCAGGCCCGCTCACCGGCCCGTCGGCACGTATCGGCAAAGATCTGGAGAACGGCGCGCAGCTGGCGATTGACGATATCAACAAACAGCATCCAACCATCGGCGGCAAAGCAGTGACCTTCAAACTGCAGTCCGAAGATGACCAGTCCGATCCGCGCACCGCGGTGGCTGTCGCTCAGCGTCTGGTCGATAGCGGCGTCGCGGGCGTAGTCGGCCACTGGAATACCGGTACCAGTATTCCCGCAGCGCGGGTGTATCACGATGCCGGTATCGCCCAGGTAGCGCCCGTCGCCACCGGTCACGCATATACCAAACAGGGTTTTGACACCAGTTTCCGCGTGATGGGCCACGACGATGACGGTGGTCAGTTCGCAGGCGAATACGCGGTGAACACACTGAAAGCCAAACGCATTGCGGTGATCGACGACCGTACCGCGTTCGGCCAGGGGCTGGCGGATGAATTTATTAAATCGCTGGACGCGCAGGGTGTGAAGATCGTCGACCGCCAGTACGTTGACGACAAAACCGTGGACTTTAGCGCCGTTTTAACCGCCATTCGCAGCAAAAATGCCGATCTGGTGTTCTTCGGCGGTGTCGATAGCCAGGCCGCTCCGCTGGCGCGTCGTATCAAACAGCTGGGCATGAACGCCACGCTGATGGGCGCAGGCGGTTTTGTCAGCCAGACGTTCCTGCAGCTGGCACAGAAAGAAGGCGAAGGTGTTGTCGCGCTGGAGCCGGGTCTGCCGGTCGATCAGATGCCGGGCGGTAAAGCCTTTGAGCAGGCGTATCAGTCGCGCTACCACACCCATATCGAACTGCATGCGCCGTTCGCCTATGACGCCACCCGCGTGCTGGTTGCCGCCATGGAAAAAGCCAACTCTGTCGATCCGGCTGAATATCTGCCCGCCCTGCGTGCCATCAGCTATTCCGGCGTCACCGGACAGATCGCCTTTGACGCACAGGGCAATCTGAAATCCCCGTCCTTTACCGTCTACAAAGTGGTCGATGGCAAATGGCAGCCGCAAACCGTTCTGGGCGGCGCAAAAACGAAGTAACGCAGTGAGGCAATGTGATGAGTGATAACAATGAGCTGGGCATTCTCGCCCGCCGCAAAATAGAAGCAGAAATTATTAAACCTATTTACGAAATCCTGGTGCGCGAGATAGGGAAAGCCCGCGCCCAGGCGGTAATTGGGGAAGCCATCGAACAGGCGGCGATTGACGCAGGGGCACATTTTGCCCGTCAGGAGCCGAACGGCGCGGATGTGAAGAGTTTTATCGCCCTGCAATATCTCTGGGAGAAAGACAACGCGCTGGACGTGAAAGTGATCGACGCCGATGACCAGCAGTACAACTATAACGTCACCCGCTGTCGTTATGCCGAGATGTATCACGAAATGGGGCTGGGCGAGATCGGTCACTTGCTGTCGTGCGCCCGCGATGAGAAATTCATCGTCGGCTACGCGCCAGACGTCGAACTGACGCGCACCACCACCATCATGCAGGGCGGAAAATGCTGTGATTTCCGCTACCACACAAAGAAGGACAAAGCATGATCCACATCGATGCGCAGCGGCTTTGGTCCACGCTCGGGATGATGGCACAGATCGGCGGCACGCCCGCCGGTGGCGTAACGCGTCTGGCGCTGAGCGACGAAGATCGCATTGCCCGCAACCTGCTGCGCGACTGGGCGCGGGAAGCGGGTTTTACCTGCGACGTCGACAGCATGGGCAACATGTTTATTCGCCGCGCCGGGAAAAACCGCGCCCTGCCACCGGTGATGACCGGCTCGCATGTGGATTCCCAGCCGCTGGGCGGAAATTACGACGGGATCTACGGCGTGCTGGCCGGGCTGGAAGTTCTGCGCACCCTCAACGATCATCATGTGGAAACCGAGCGCGACATCGTGCTGGTGAACTGGACGAACGAAGAAGGCGCGCGTTTCGCCCCGGCGATGCTGGCATCCGGCGTCTGGTCCGGGCAATTTAGCGAAGAATACGCCCTCGCCCGTACGGATAACGCTGGAATAACCGTAGGCGAAGCGCTGGAAGCTATCGGCTATCGCGGCACCCTGCCTGCGCGCGCGTTTCCGGTTCACGCCTGCTACGAGCTGCATATCGAACAGGGACCGATTCTGGAAGATGAGGCTATCGATATCGGGCTGGTGCGCGCCGCGATGGGCCAGCGATGGTTTACCCTGACGCTGGACGGTTTTGCCGCGCACGCAGGGACGACGCCGATGCACAGCCGTCGCGATGCGTTAACCGCCTTCGCTGAACTGGCGCTGATGGTTGAAGAGATTGGTTATCAGCACAAACCGGACGGCCGTGCGACCATCGGCATGGCGCAGATAACCCCAAATTCGCGCAACGTCGTGCCGTCGCGCGTGGTGTGCAGCGTAGAGTTCCGCCATCCGCAAAGCGACGTGCTGGAAGCGATGGAAGCCGCGCTGCGTGAAGCGGCGCAAGGACTGGCCACACGAGGGGTTACGGCAAAGGTCGAACGAATCTTCGACTACGCGCCTATCGCCTTCGATGAGCAGTGCCTTATGCGCAGTGAAAAAGCGGTCGAAGCCCTCGGCTATTCATCAAAAGCGATGGTCTCCGGCGCCGGGCACGACACCTGCTATATCAGCAAAATCGCCCCGGCCAGCATGATCTTTATTCCCTGCGAAAAAGGCATCAGCCACAACGAAGCGGAAAACATTCTGCCGGATTGGTCTGAGAAAGGGGCGAATGTCCTGTTGCACAGTGTACTGAGTGCGGCACAGGAGAAATAATTCGTGAAAAAAACGCCCGGTAAGCGCAACGCTACCGGGTGTTTTTTATGCCTGCTCCACCCTCTTCTTCTCTATTCCAGCGAAACGCCTCATAACGGTCGCTTTTGATTATGAATGCGGTAGATAAAACTCCCCTCTCATTTATTCTTATTTTATATTGCCTGCCAATAATGAACGGTGAATAATCGCGCAACGTTTCGCTAAAATATACGTAGTGAAACATCTATAAATGGAATGAATATAAAGGGATGAATCATATGGCCGGATTAGTTTATCTGTCGCTTGTCGGCGAAATGCAGGGATTAATTTCTTCAGGATGTTTGAGTCATGCATCTGTCGGTAATAAAGCGCAAGTTGCGCACAGCGATCAAATTCTTATTTATTCTCTCTCCCATGCCCTTTCTCGTGAAAGAAACGTTAATCATCATCATGTCAGTATCGTTAAGCCACTTGATAAATCCTCGCCACTGCTGGCCAAAGCCATCACGGATAATGAGTCTCTCAGCTGTGTTTTCGATTTTTACCGTACCGATAAAGCAGGCCGTATGGAGTGTTATTACCAGTTAAAGCTGACAGATGCGCGCATAACTGAGCTGGACTTACATATCCCCCACTCAGTCACTCAGAGCGAAAAAGAAGCCCAGGAGACAATCTCATTTAGCTATAAATCTATTGGCTGGGAACATATCAATGCTGGGACCAGTACGTACAGCCTTTGGGAAGAAAACATATTCCAGGGATAGCAGTTATATGAACAGTTACGATTCATCAAGAGATACCGGCTGGTCTGGTTACGTGGGAGAACTGCTGCGGGGACAACAACCGATTAATCAGTTGCTCCCCACTCATCCCTATATCGATACCCTACCCCAAATGGAAAAGGTGCTGGAGAAAAACACCCAATACTTCATGTTGCTGACCATAGAGGAAGCGCGAGGTGTATTGAGCGACCTTATAGGTCAGACGGATAATTTTCTTTCATATAAAATCGGTGCTGGCAGTTTCAAAGACATCTGGGACGGAGCATACAATAGCAGTAGATTCTCAACTTACCTGAATGAAGCTAACCAGTTACGCTTTAATCTCAAGAGCATAGGGATCAGAGCTAAAACCTGTCGATACGGTGGTGTCACCTATATAAAAATCACTGGATACCCGAGCCTGCGTCGCATCCTGAACGGTACCCGCTATCGCGCGAATAATCTGCAACTGCTGGAACTGGGTATTGGTTGGCGAGGTTTAGGGTATAACTTGTATCAGGGTGCTAAGTTTTGTGTTTATTTCTCACTTGCTTTCAGGGCAGTAGAGTTAATATTCAAAAACGAATATACGCTGGTGGATTTCTTTGGTGATATTATTGCAGATGCTGCTAAAACTTTGATCTCAATTGTTGTGGCGGGTGTTGCTGGGTTAATATTGCTTGGTGCACCTGTTATCTTAACCACAATTGCACTTATCATTATTGGCTTAGCGACTAACTCTACTCTTAATAAATACGACGAACTACATGGATGGTCTGTTGAGTTAAAAAATAGGATTAAGGAAGCATTTTACGAAGAACAACGTATCAATGAGTGGAATAATATCCATACGAGCACGGGGATGCTACCACCGGGTAGTTTTAATTATTAAAATGGTATCAACAATGGTTAATATTTTAATTAAAGCATGGTCTATTATAAGATGTATTATTGTTTTCGCGATATCTGTCGTTATCATTTCATACTCTACTGATATACCTTTTCATGATTTTATGCTATTTTTCGGGAGGAGTAATTACTTTTGGTTCGATGGGCGGCACCTTTCACTCATATCTTCCATACCAGCTTTTATTTACCTTAGTATAATGATGGCTACAGTTCCATTCACGAAGGATAACCAGATACCAAAATCGTTTTATTATTGGGGAAATGTACTGGGACTAATCTCACTCGTAATATTTATGTTGTTTAGCATATTATCATTGATGACTTATTTTTATATTGGCTATTTCACTCCTTACCAGTTATGTAAGGAACCATCCACGTATTCTCATTACTTTGCCAAAGATCCAGCAATCTGCAAAACCATCGTAAACCGTGAGTTAAATTAACATATTTTTATTACATAGACTACACTTGGCAATCCTGTTACCGGGTGTAGTCTTGCCTGTGCACTCACTAGCGAGAACTATACCGGACACATTTATCACCAGTATTACTCTGCCGAGACTAAATACGCGCAAGGGAAGTGATGATTAGAAACCTGGCTAAGTTTTTAATTCGATCCATCTATAACTTGTATAACCTCAACAAAAAATCTCTTTGATGATTAATGCGGAATATTTATTATATTACATACTTTCGATTCATTAATATTGCCAAATAAAAACTCATAATGAATAATCCCAAGATGGGATAGCAGAAATATTATTAACTAAAAATATATAGATCTTGTGAATGGATAAGGATGCATTATATGACATAGAGCATCCTTTTGCGATAGTCAGTAATAACTTTTTGTGGCATGAAAAATACCGGGGAAATAAATATGAACAATTACGATTCATCACGAGACACTACATGGTCTGGCTTCGTAGGAGAACTGCAATGGGGACAATTGCCCATTAGCCAGTTGCTCCCCTATCATCCTTGTATCACTACTTACCTTCCCGCAAATAGAAGAATTGCTGGAGTCAACCACCAATGATTGGATGTAGTGATCTATACCTTAATAAAGATTAAGGCTATTAACATTTTATGAATTATTAAATAGGCTTCTCATGATCGTTAAAATATTAAATAAAATAGCATTTACTATAATTTCAATTCTTCTTATTATAATACTAAGCTTCCTTTTTCATTTCTCTATTAATATACCCTATCATGACTTCATATTGTTTTTTAGCAATAGCGATTTTTTTTGGTTTGATGGGCGACATCTGGCAATGATATCATGCACTCCGTGCCTGATATATGCCATTATAATGATTTCATGTGTTCCATTTACTAAAGATAATAAGGTACCCATGGCTTTCAATTATTCAGGCAATCTGCTTGCTTTGGTGTCGATAATGCTCTTGGTTCTATTTAATATATTGTCACTATTGATTTATTTGTACATTTCCTTATTCACCCCTTATCAAATATGCAAGGAGCCTCCAGTGTTATCCCACTATTTTGCAACTGATCCCGCTATCTGCAAGACCATCGTAAATCATGATTTAAGTTAATATAAAATATCTAACACAGAAAAACCCGGTAACTCTGTTACCGGGTTTAATGTTACTTCTGCTCCACCCTCGCCAGACTAAACCATATCCCGCACGCCAATATCATCAGCATGGCACCGGCGCTGCCAAGGGCGACGCTGTGCGAGGTGATAAACGCGGCTTTAGCGGCTTCAATCGTCGCGTCTGCAAGCGTCGGCGTGAGTTCTTGCGCAACTTTGACCGCTTCACCAATCGACGAAGAGGCTTTGTCGGCAAGCGTGGCGCTCAGTCCTTGCGGCAGTTGGATGGAGGCCGAGAAGCTGCGAGTGAGCATCAGGCCAAAAATCGCGATCCCAAGACCCGCGCCTAACTCGTAGGACATCGTTTCGATGGCCCCTGCCGCGGCCGCTTTTTCCTTCGGTGCGGCGGCCATGATCGCGGAAGTCGATGCCAGCAGCGCACTCGCGGCGCTGAAACCGAGCAGCACCATCAGGCTCCATGCCTGCCACTGCTGAGTGCTGAAATCGAGCATCGACAGACCAATAAAGCTCACCGCGCTTAGCCCCATGCCGCCTGCCGCGACCAGTCGCAACCCGAGTTTTCCGACCAGCACGCCCGCAATCGGCCCGCTGAAACCGCTGGCGACCATCAGCGGCAGCATAAACTTGCCCGCCTCAAACGGCGTAAAACCGTGCACAAACTGCAGCTCCTGCGCCATCAGCAGTTCAAAGCCCACCAGCGCGATCATTGCGGTCATCGCCATCACCACGCCGCTCAAAATAATGCGATGGCAGAACAGGCGCATGTCGATCATCGGTTTGCTGGCTCGCAGCTGAATACGCACGAAGATGAACAGCATCACCGCACCGGTGAGCAACGTTGTCGCCACGATAGCCGGTGAAAGTGTGCCTTTCAGCGCTGTTTTCGCGCTGTAAACCAGCAGCAGAATTGCCACGATCAGCATTAACGCGTGCGAAATGTTCAGCGTCTGCTCCGGGCGTCCCTGCTGTTTCGGCACAAAACGCGCCGCCAGTGCCACCACGACCACCACGATCGGCACGTTGATTAAAAATACCGATCCCCAGTAGAAGTGCTCCAGCAGCAGGCCGCCCACCAGCGGGCCAAAGGCCGCTCCGCCGGAACCGACCGCAGCCCAGACACCTAACGCGATATTACGATGACGCGCCTCGACAAACAGCGTGCGGATCCCCGCAAGCGTCGCCGGAATAATCATCGCCGCACCAATCGCCAGCGTCGCCCGGGCCGCAATCAGCCAGGCCGCGGACGGGGCAAACGCAGCCGCCAGTGACGACAGTCCGAACAGGATACTGCCGAGCATCAGCAGCTTTTTAAAGCCGATACGATCCCCGAGCGCGCCCATCGGCAGCACCATGCCCGCCATCACCAGCGAGTAAATATCAATAATCCACAGCAATTCGTTACCGCTGGCCCCGAGCGTCATACTCAGCGTTGGCGCGGCCACATGCAGTACCGTTGCGTCAATCGCGACCGGAATATACACCAGCACGATAATCACTAACGCTAACCACCTTTGAAACATAAATTTCCCTTTCACACTAATCTGGACACGTGTCCAGGATGCGATCCTACGTAAAGTTGAACGCGTGTCCAGCTTTTTGTTACACTCGTTTCGTCGCCATTGAGAGTGAGAGAACATGAGCTATTTGAGCAAGGATGAACGGCGGGAAGATATCCTGCAGGCCGCGATGCGCGTCGCCTTAAACGAAGGGTTCAGCGCCATGACGGTGCGGCGCATTGCGGGCGAAGCGGGTATTGCCTCCGGCCAGGTACATCACCATTTCGCCAGCGCCGGAGAGCTGAAAGCATTGGCCTTCGTGCGTCTGATCCGTGAACTGCTCGATGCCGAGGTGGTGGGCGACTGTCGCCATCGTCTGCGCGCCATGCTCGGCAGCGATGAGGGTGTGTTCGAGCCTTATATTCGTCTATGGCGGGAAGCGCAGATCCTCGCGAGCCGCGATCCGGACATTAAAAGCGCCTATGTGATGACCATGGAAATGTGGCATCAGGATACCGTCGCCATTATCCGTCAGGGCGCCGAAGAAAAGGTATTTACACTCTCAGACCGCCCCGAAAATATCGCCTGGCGATTGATAGGTTTAGTCTGCGGACTGGACGGTATCTACGTGTTAAATATGCCCGAAATGGATGACGACGCATTTAATAAACATCTTGATAAATTAATTTCTCTGGAATTGTTTTGATACTCCTAATTGAGTATTTAAAACCGCGATTTTTTACAATTAGTAACACATAAAGCGAATCATCTCTCCTCTCGTAAACTCAGGGATTCGCTTTCTTATCTATCCTTTCAGAAGCATCTGAATAATTCCAAAAACCTTAATCGTATAACGTCAGCCATCTGACTGTTTTCACTTCTCTTTTCTGTTTTTTACGGGTAAGTACGAGGGCGATATGTCACAACAAAGTGAGAAGAATAATCATTATCTTTTAAATAACTGGAAACCGGAAAACGCGGCATTTTGGGAGAATAAAGGAAAACACATCGCGCGACGGAATCTTTGTATATCCGTCGCTTGTCTGCTACTGGCCTTCTGCGTCTGGATGTTATTCAGCGCGGTTGCGGTAAATCTCAATAAAGTCGGCTTTAATTTCACCACCGATCAGCTTTTCATGTTAACCGCATTACCTTCTCTTTCTGGCGCAATATTACGCGTGCCCTATTCCTTTATGGTGCCGATATTTGGCGGACGTTACTGGACAATATTAAGCACCGTTATCCTAATTATTCCCTGCGTGTGGCTGGGGATCGCCGTGCAGAATAGCGCCACGCCCTACTGGGTGTTTATCATCATCGCCCTGCTGTGCGGATTTGCCGGTGCGAACTTTGCCTCCAGCATGGGCAACATCAGCTTTTTCTTCCCGAAAGCTAAACAAGGCAGCGCGCTGGGCATTAACGGGGGGCTGGGTAATCTCGGCGTCAGCGTGATGCAGATGGTGGCTCCGGCGGTGATCTTCCTGCCGATGTTTGCGTTTCTCGGCGTCCATGGCGTACCGCAGGATGACGGTTCTGTGCTGTCGCTGGCTAACGCCGCGTGGATCTGGGTGCCGCTACTGATTATTGCCACTCTCGCCGCCTTTTTCGGCATGAATGATATTGCCAGCTCGAAAGCCTCGATTGCCAGCCAGTTGCCGGTGCTGAAACAGCCTCACCTGTGGTTGCTAAGCCTGCTCTATCTGGCGACGTTTGGCTCTTTTATCGGTTTTTCCGCAGGCTTTGCGATGCTCGCCAAAACCCAGTTTCCAGATGTGAACATTCTCCACCTCGCCTTCTTTGGCCCGTTGATCGGAGCGCTGGCGCGATCGGCGGGTGGCGTGGTGTCGGACAAACTCGGCGGTGTGCGCGTGACTCTGGTGAACTTTATCCTGATGGCCGCCTTCAGCGCCCTGCTGTTCCTGACGCTCCCCGGCTCCGGTTCCGGCAATTTCACCGCCTTCTATCTGGTGTTTATGGGCCTGTTCCTGACCGCCGGTTTAGGCAGCGGCTCTACCTTCCAGATGATCGCGGTGATCTTCCGCCAGATCACAATTTATAACGTCAAACTGCGCGGTGGCACGGAAGAACAGGCCCAGCAGGAAGCGGTGTCTGATACCGCGGCGGCGCTCGGGTTTATCTCCGCTATCGGCGCGGTCGGCGGCTTTTTCATTCCTAAAGCCTTCGGTACCTCGCTGGCGATGACCGGTTCCCCCGTCGGCGCGATGAAGGTCTTTTTGGTGTTCTATATCGTCTGCGTGTTTGTCACCTGGCTGGTGTATGGCCGTCGGCAGAAACACGTCAAATCATAACTATTCCGTTCAACACTTTTGTGAGCAGTGTAACCACGGGGTGGGCGTCGCCCCGTCAGGAGAAACGTCATGAGTAAATTGTTGGATCGCTTTCGTTATTTCAAACAAAAAGGCGACACCTTCGCCGACGGCCATGGGCAGGTGATGCATACCAACCGCGACTGGGAGGACAGCTATCGCCAGCGCTGGCAATTCGACAAAATCGTGCGATCCACCCACGGCGTTAACTGTACCGGCTCCTGCAGCTGGAAAATCTATGTCAAAAACGGCCTGGTGACCTGGGAAACTCAGCAGACCGACTACCCCCGCACCCGCCCTGACCTGCCCAACCATGAACCCCGCGGCTGCCCGCGCGGCGCGAGTTACTCCTGGTATCTCTACAGCGCCAACCGCCTGAAATACCCGCTGGTGCGCCGGAAATTGATCGAACTGTGGCGCGAAGCGCTGGGCCAGCACAGCGACCCGGTGCTGGCGTGGAATGCCATCATGAGCGATCCGCAAAAGACCAGCAGCTACAAAAAAGCGCGCGGCCACGGCGGTTTTATCCGCTCTAACTGGAAAGAACTCAACCAGCTGATCGCCGCCGCGAACGTCTGGACAATCAAACATTACGGCCCGGATCGCGTCGCCGGATTCTCGCCGATCCCGGCGATGTCGATGGTCTCTTACGCCGCCGGTACGCGCTATCTTTCGCTCCTCGGCGGCACCTGCCTGAGTTTTTACGACTGGTACTGCGATTTGCCGCCCGCCTCGCCAATGACCTGGGGCGAGCAGACCGATGTGCCGGAGTCGGCCGACTGGTACAACTCCAGCTACATCATCGCCTGGGGATCGAACGTGCCGCAGACGCGCACACCGGACGCTCACTTCTTCACCGAAGTGCGTTACAAAGGCACCAAAACCATCGCCATTACCCCTGACTTCTCGGAAGTCGCCAAGCTGAGCGATCAGTGGCTGGCACCGAAGCAAGGCACCGACAGTGCTCTGGCAATGGCGATGGGCCATGTGATCCTCAAAGAGTTCCACCTCGATAACCCGAGCGAATATTTCCTCAACTACTGCCGCCGCTACACCGACATGCCGATGCTGGTGATGCTGGATGCGCGGGACGACGGCAGCCTGGTCCCTGGCCGGATGCTGCGGGCCTCGGATCTGGCCGACGGGCTGGGTGAGGAAAACAACCCGGAATGGAAAACCGTCGCCTTTGATATCGCCGGTGGCCTGGTAGCGCCTAACGGCTCGATTGGTTTCCGCTGGGGTGAAAAAGGCAAATGGAACCTGGAGCCGCTGGCTGCCGGTCAGGAGACCGAGCTGACGCTCTCGCTGCTTATCACCCACGATCAGGTCGCGAATGTGGCGTTCCCCTATTTAGGCGGCAATGAAAACCCGCACTTCCGCAGTGTGAAACAGGACCCGGTGCTGATCCGCAAAGTGCCGTCGAAAACCCTCACCCTCGCCGATGGCCGTCAGCAACAGGTCGCCAGCGTTTACGATCTGATTCTGGCGAACTATGGACTGGATCGCGGCCTGGAAGATGACAACGCCGTAAAAGATTACGCCGAAATCAAAGCTTACTCCCCGGCCTGGGGCGAGCAGATCACTGGTGTGCCGCGTCGCCATATTGAACAGATCGCCCGTGAATTCGCCGATACCGCCCATAAAACCCATGGACGGTCGATGATCATTCTCGGTGCGGGCGTGAACCACTGGTATCACATGGACATGAACTACCGTGGGATGATCAATATGCTGGTCTTCTGCGGCTGTGTCGGCAAAAGCGGCGGCGGCTGGTCGCACTATGTCGGCCAGGAGAAGCTGCGTCCGCAAACCGGCTGGCTGCCGCTGGCGTTTGCCCTCGACTGGAACCGCCCACCGCGTCAGATGAACAGCACCTCCTTCTTCTACAACCACGCCAGCCAGTGGCGCTATGAAAAACTCACCGCTCAGGAATTGCTCTCGCCGCTGGCGGATAGCGCCAAATTCACCGGCCACCTGATCGACTTTAACGTTCGCGCCGAACGAATGGGCTGGCTGCCCTCTGCGCCGCAGCTTTCGCTTAACCCGTTGCACATCAAAGCGCGCGCCGATGCCGCCGGGATGTCGGCGCAGGATTACACCGTTCAGGCGCTGAAATCGGGCGATCTGCGCTTTGCCTGCGAACAGCCGGACAACGGTAAAAACCATCCACGCAATTTGTTTGTCTGGCGCTCGAACCTGCTCGGCTCCTCCGGGAAAGGTCATGAGTACATGCTCAAGTACCTGCTCGGCACGGAAAGCGGGATTCAGGGCGACGATCTTGGCTCCACGGACGACGTTAAACCGGAGGAGGTGGAGTGGCAAACGGCCGCCATCGAAGGCAAGCTCGACCTGCTGGTGACCCTCGATTTCCGGATGTCCAGCACCTGTCTTTTCTCGGATATCGTCCTGCCGACCGCCACCTGGTATGAAAAAGACGACATGAATACGTCGGATATGCATCCGTTTATTCATCCACTTTCTGCCGCCGTCGATCCGGCGTGGGAGTCCCGCAGCGACTGGGAAATATACAAAGGGATCGCCAAAGTCTTTTCCGACGTCTGCGTCGGGCATCTGGGCACCGAAACCGACGTGGTGTTGCAGCCTCTGCAGCACGACTCCCCGGCGGAGCTGTCCCAGCCCTTTGATATTCAGGACTGGCGCAAAGGCGAATGCGATCTGATTCCCGGCAAAACCGCGCCGAATATCGCCGTCATTGAGCGCAACTATCCGGAAACCTACGAACGCTTTACGTCGCTGGGGCCATTGATGGACAAACTCGGCAACGGCGGAAAAGGCATTTCGTGGAACACTCAGGATGAAGTCGATTTCCTCGGCAAGCTGAACTACGTCAAGCTCGATGGCCCGGCCAAAGGGCGACCGCTGATTGATACGGCCATTGACGCCTCGGAGGTGATCCTCGCGCTGGCCCCGGAAACCAACGGCCACGTGGCGGTGAAAGCCTGGAAAGCCCTCGGCGAATTTACCGGGCGCACTCACACTCATCTGGCGATCAACAAAGAAGACGAGAAAATTCGTTTTCGCGATATCCAGGCTCAGCCGCGCAAAATCATCTCCAGCCCCACCTGGTCTGGCATTGAGAGCGAACACGTCTCCTACAATGCCGGGTACACCAACGTTCACGAGCTGATCCCGTGGCGCACCCTCTCTGGTCGCCAGCAGCTGTATCAGGATCATCAGTGGATGCGCGCCTTTGGTGAAAGCCTGGTGGCCTACCGTCCGCCGATTGATACCCGTAGCGTGACCCACATGCGAGAAATTCCGCCAAACGGCTTCCCGGAAAAAGCGCTGAACTTCCTGACGCCGCACCAGAAATGGGGCATCCACTCCACCTACAGCGAAAATCTGCTGATGCAGACCCTGTCTCGCGGCGGGCCGATCGTCTGGATCAGCGAAACGGACGCCAGAGAGTTAGGCATTGAAGACAACGACTGGATCGAAGCCTTCAACGCCAACGGCGCCCTCACCGCCCGCGCGGTGGTGAGCCAGCGCGTGCCGCCAGGGATGACCATGATGTATCACGCCCAGGAGCGCATTCTGAACATACCGGGATCGGAAGTGACCGGACGTCGCGGCGGCATTCACAACTCCGTCACCCGCGTCTGCCCAAAACCCACGCACATGATTGGCGGCTACGCACAGCTGGCCTACGGCTTTAACTACTACGGCACCGTCGGCTCGAACCGCGACGAATTCATCATGATCCGTAAGATGAAAAACATTAACTGGCTGGATGGCGAAGGTCGGGATCAGGTACAGGAGGCGAAAAAATGAAAATACGCTCACAGGTCGGCATGGTACTGAATCTCGACAAGTGCATTGGCTGTCATACCTGCTCGGTGACGTGCAAAAACGTCTGGACCGGGCGCGAAGGGATGGAGTACGCGTGGTTTAACAACGTCGAAACCAAACCGGGCATTGGCTATCCGAAAAACTGGGAAGATCAGGAGGAGTGGCAAGGCGGCTGGGTGCGTGGCATCACCGGAAAACTCACGCCGCGCCTCGGTGGGCGCGTGGGCGTGCTGTCGAAAATCTTCGCCAACCCGTCGCTGCCGGGCATTGACGACTATTACGAACCCTTCACCTTTGACTATCAGGATCTGCACCGCGCGCCGGAGGGCGATCATCTCCCTACCGCTCGCCCGCGCTCACTGATCAGCGGCAAACGGATGGACAAAATCGTCGGCGGCCCGAACTGGGAGGAGCTGCTCGGCGGCGAATTCGAGAAACGCGCCCGCGACCGTAACTTCGATAAGATGCAAAAGGAGATGTACGGCCAGTTCGAAAACACCTTCATGATGTACCTCCCGCGCCTGTGCGAACACTGCCTCAACCCGAGCTGTGTCGCCACCTGTCCGAGCGGCGCCATCTACAAGCGCGAAGAGGACGGCATCGTCCTGATCGACCAGGACAAATGCCGCGGCTGGCGCATGTGCATCAGCGGCTGTCCGTACAAAAAAATCTATTTCAACTGGAAGAGCGGCAAGTCTGAAAAATGCATCTTCTGCTACCCGCGTATCGAATCCGGCCAACCGACCGTGTGCTCGGAAACCTGCGTCGGGCGCATTCGTTATCTTGGCGTGCTGCTGTACGACGCGGACCGCATCGAAGAAGCGGCGAGCACCGAGCACGAAACGGATCTTTACGAGCGTCAGTGCGAGGTGTTCCTGAACCCGAACGACCCGGCAGTGATTGAGGAAGCGCTGAAACAGGGCATTCCGCAGAACGTGATCGACGCGGCGCAGCGCTCGCCGGTCTACAAAATGGCGATGGACTGGAAGCTGGCCCTGCCGCTGCACCCGGAATACCGTACCCTGCCGATGGTCTGGTATGTGCCGCCGCTGTCACCGATTCAGTCCTACGCCGATGCGGGGGGTCTGCCACAGACCGACAGCATTCTGCCTGCCGTCGAAAGCCTGCGTATTCCGGTGCAGTATCTGGCGAATATGCTGAGCGCCGGCGATACCGGCCCGGTGCTTCGCGCCCTGAAACGCATGATGGCGATGCGCCACTACAAACGCTCGCAAACCGTTGAAGGGGTGACCGATACGCGCGCCATCGACGAAGTGGGCCTGAGCGTGGAACAGGTAGAAGAGATGTACCGCTACCTGGCGATTGCCAACTACGAAGACCGCTTCGTGATCCCGACCAGCCACCGTGAAATGGCGCGTGACGCCTTCCCGGAGAAAAACGGCTGCGGCTTTACCTTCGGCGACGGCTGTCACGGCTCCGACACCAAATTCAACCTGTTCAACAGCCAGCGCATCGACGCCATTAATATCTCCGAGGTGCGTGAACACGGGGAGGGAGAGTAATGCGAATTCTTAAAATTATCGCCCTGCTCATTGAATATCCCGACGAGGCGCTATGGGAGAGCCGCGATGAAGCCCTTTCTCTGATCGCACAAGATGCCCCGCCGCTGCTGCCGTTTGCGCAGCAGCATCTTGGCGCGGCGCTGCTGGATAAACAGGCCCAGTGGTGTGAAGTGTTTGAGCGCGGACGGGCCACCTCGCTGCTGCTGTTCGAGCATGTTCACGCCGAATCCCGCGATCGCGGTCAGGCGATGGTTGATCTAATGAGCCAGTACGAGAAAGCCGGTTTACAGCTCGACTGCCGCGAACTGCCGGATTATCTGCCGCTCTATCTGGAGTATCTGAGTCTTATTCCTGACGATGAGGCGCGCGAGGGGCTGCAAAACGTTGCGCCGATTCTGGCCCTGATCGGCGGGCGGCTAAAACAGCGCGATGTCCCGCAGTATCAGCTTTTCGACGCCCTGCTTCAGCTCGCCGCCAGCAAGCTAACAAGTGACAGTGTCACTAAGCAGGTGGCAACAGAACAACGCGATGACACCCGCCAGGCGCTGGATGCCGTGTGGGAAGAGGAACAGGTGAAATTTATTGAGGACAACGCCACGGCGTGCGACAGCTCGCCGATGCAGCAATATCAACGACGCTTTAGCCAGGACGTCGCGCCTCAGTACGTGGACGTCAGCGCCGGAGGCCCGAAATGATGCACTTTCTGAACGTCTTCTTTTACGATATCTACCCGTATCTGTGCGGGACGGTGTTCCTGCTGGGAAGCTGGCTGCGCTACGACTACGGGCAGTACACCTGGCGCGCGTCATCCAGCCAGATGCTCGATAAGCGCGGCATGGTGCTGTGGTCGAATCTGTTCCATATCGGCATTCTGGGGATCTTTTTCGGCCACGCCTTCGGGATGCTGACGCCGCACTGGGTCTATTCGTGGTTCCTGCCGATGTCGCAAAAACAGCTGATGGCGATGATCCTCGGCGGCGTCTGCGGCGTGCTGACGCTGATCGGCGGCGCGGGACTGCTGGTGCGACGCCTCACCAATCCGCGTATCCGCGCGACCTCGTCCACGGCAGATATCCTGATCCTCTGCGTGCTGCTGGTGCAGTGTATTCTCGGTCTGGCGACGATTCCGTTCTCCGCACAACACCCCGACGGCAGCGAAATGCTGAAACTGGTCGACTGGGCGCAGGCGGTCGTCACCTTCCACGGCGGTGCTTCCGCGAATCTCGACGGCGTGGCCTACATTTTCCGCGTCCATCTGGTGCTTGGGATGACCATCTTCCTTCTGTTCCCGTTCACCCGGCTGGTTCACGTCTGGAGCGCGCCGGTGGAGTACCTTACGCGGCGCTATCAGGTGGTGAGATCGCGCCGCTGAGTAAACTAAACCCTCCCCGTCACTCCAGGCGGGGACGTTACCATTTGACGCGCACCCCGATATTCCCGCCTGCCCCGTAGTTATCGGATGGATTATGCGGACTCGCCTGAACGCCCAGGTTGCCGTACACCTCATAGCGCCCGTCATTCCACGCCAGCGTGCCGCCAACGCCCGTCGCAATTTGTGTCCGCGCATCGCGCGATGCGAAGTTGACCTCGGCGACATCCACAGAGCGGCCATCGCCCAGCTCCTGATACACATCGAGCGTAACTTGCAGCAGCGAGCGTGTCCGGGTTTTGTCCTGCGCCTGCCATTCGTCGCGACGATCGCCGCTGACACCCAGACGCGCAAGCAGACTGTTCCCCTCGCTGAGTGACACCTTGCTGTCGAACCTGTCTTCAAAACTGTCGAAATCCACGCGCGACCAGATCAGCTGTGCCTGCGGCGTAACCGCAAAACCGGTGCCGGAATCGAGACGCCAGCCCGTTTCGACGGAGCCTGCATAGCCGTTCCCTTTATTGGACGATGTCAGGGGTTTGCCGACCGTATCGGAATCCAGATCGCTGTCGAAAAACATCATTTGCAGCTGCCCGTCGACATAAAAACCATTATTGCCGTACCAGGTCAGCGTCAGCCCAGGGCCGTAACCGGTGGTGTTGATACTGCCTTTGCCAGAGTAAGCGCGAATATCCGCATCCGCCCGGCCATAGCTAAAGTTCACGCCGCCCGTCAGTAATCCGTGCGCGTTTTCATGCACTGGAACATCCAGCCCGGCCTGTAGCTTCCAGAGCGTGGTTGTTCGCTGAGCGTCGGTCGTGGATGAGACCGGCTCACTGTGCGTACGCGTACCTTCAATACGCGCCCAGGAACCAGGCGCACTTTCTGTTTGCGGCGCAACGCCGTCCACCCAGTAGCGATCCCCCACGCGCTGTTGCAGGGTAGGAACGCGATTCAGTTCCGCGAGGATCTGCGGATACTGTTCATAGAGGGCCGCCCCAGGATGGTAACGCTGCGGCACATTTTCATCCGGCGTTTCAGGGATGACAGGGAACACCGGCAAACCCGGCGTGACCGGATTGGGCACAGGGGTTTCGGGATCGGGCACTTCAGGCACCGGCGCGACAGGTGACTGCGGATCGGCAAGATCCGAGGTCAAATACCACCAGCGCCCCTGCCCATACTCCAGCGTGCGAAACGTGTAGGCATACGCGCCATGCACCACCGCCTGCTCACCGTCGGTCGTGGTGAAATCACCGTGAAGCGTAAACGCCTCGCCGTCCGATTGCTGCGCGGCAAAAATCAGGGGAATACCGTTTTCCGTGAATCCCCCTTCGCCACCGAGATTCACGATCTCAACCGTGGTATTGCCCGACGCGCTGCCGGTAATCAGCAGCCGATCTGCGGGGGAATCATCGCCGCCGAGGACACTTTCCATCAGCACTCTGCCACCGTCTCCGTGATAATCCCCGTCAATGGTCAGGGTGCCGATGGAGTTGCCCGGCGAAATCGTTCCTGCATTGGTGGTACTCCCGACACGCCCGATGCCCTCCAGCGTGCCGCCCGACAGCAGGGACACGGTCGCACCAGACATATCGCCGTTGACGCTCATCACGCCATTTTCCTGAGCCTGTAGCAGCCCGGTAAAATCACCGTGATCGCGGTTAAACAGCGTTCTGCCGTTAACAGCGTCGATCGAGATATTTCCGACCAACCCGGTGCCCGCGCCTTCAGCATTATCCAGCCCATCATTCAGGGTGCTGTCGAATACGTAGTCCGTGGCGTTATGATTAAGAATAATGTGGCCGGAACCCTCTCCGGCAGTAATCCGCTCCCCGACAACGCTACCCGGCGCGCGCGAGGCCTCTCCTCCGATAATCAGCACCCCGCTTGACCCCGCGTTTTGTCCAAGCGTGACCGTGCGGGCATTAACGACGCCCCCATCAGCGACGATCAAGGTACCCGCCCCGTCGCGGCCAATCCCCAGGCTATTAACGGTATTCCAGGTGGAGCCCGGCCCGGTGACTTCTACCGTGCCCGATGACAAAGCATTAAAACCGATAAAGCCGGTGGAGAGATTCGTTACCAAACCGCCATCACGAATGAGCAAGGTTCCGTTACCCGTATGTCCGACGTAGAGGAAACTGGTGTTATCCCAGTGAGAACCGTCGCCCGTCACCACCACATGGCTTTCCGAATCCGCAGTTGACGCCACAAAGCCGCTATAGCTTTGTACGATACCCGTTTCACCCCCGCTCACGCCTATATTTAACGTTCCGTTAATATGAAAATTAAGCGCCGTCGCCGGTGAACCTGCATCGCCAGGAACAGTAATAATTTGCCCTTCAGTAATATTATCAATCGCCTGAACAGAAACCGATATCGGAATAATAATAAGCAGGAGAAGCAGGTTTATCGAAAAAGATAAAAGAGTCGGCATGCGCGAAGCAGCATTAACCCACCGCGGACGGGAAAAATAGATAAACATAATCTGACCTTTAGTGTGCTGGTGTAAAACACCAGCAGGAGGAGTAATTATAGCTAACCAGGGAAATATTTTATAAATGTGTGACGGATATCATTCATCAGTAATTTTGCAACGGGTGTGAGCGTTTGTTGTTGGCGGTAGATCAAACTGTATTTTCCGTCGGGCAGGATCTCCTCGACATTTATCTGACATAACTTATCTTTCAGCCACGGAAGCGCCAGCATGGCCTGCGGGCCCACGGAAAGATAGCCCTCGCTCAAAATAAGCTGTTCGGCAATAGTGGTGGAATCGCCATACAGAACAGAGGCTTCAGGGCCTTTGCCATCAGGAAAAACCACGCTCTCAATGGCGCTAAAAAAACCGGCGCTGGCAATGGGGAGATACCATTTCGCATTGCGCAGTTCTGCAAGCGACCGCGCCTGTGACAAGGGATGATCCTTGTGGGCAAAAACACAAAATTTCGCCCTACCCAGCAGCTCTTCGCTGAACTCCTGCAGGGCAATATCCGGTGTGACGATACCGAGAAAAAAGTCCATCCGCCCCAGACGCAGCGATGCCAACAGCTCAGACAGCTGCCCTTCGATCACCGTTAATGTCGCCTGCGGGTAACGGGCCTGAAATCGCTCAATGATACCCGGCATGATCCCGAAGGCTGGCAGATGTGAGCAGCCAAACATCACCACGCCCTGGGCCGCACTCTCCTGCTGGCGAAGCTCATCAACGGCGCGTTCCAGCTCGTTGAGCACGAGGTTCATTCGCGGTTCAAAAATGCGGCCAGCCTCGGTAAGCAAAGCGCCGCGCGCGTCTGTCCAGCAGAACCACACCCAGGGTTTTTTCCAGCTCCTGTATGCTACGGGTCATCGCAGATTGTGTCTGATGATTCGCCTCCGCTGCCGAACGTATGCTCCCGTGCTGAATAACCGCACGAAGATTTTTTAGCTGATTAATTTTCGGCAGATGACGCATCTGAATCCTCAGCAAAGCAACGGATAAGCGTTAAATTATAGCAGTGGATGTATGGTGCTATAGGCTGTCACATCACCGTTAAATTCACGCCCTTGCATTGAGTGGGGATATTATTTTAATTCTGCGACAGTGTAAATTGCACAGGTGATGGTTTTTTTGCATCGCAATGGCATAAAAGACATACCTTTATTTTATTTTTAATCCAACACACTAAAGTCATTTAAAAATAAATATGGGTGCTTGATCATACAGAAATATTATTCGGATAATCGAATAGCGTTCGCCGTCAATTAAAACAAAAGGGGCTTTCGCCCCTTTTAACTCTATTTCCCCGCATCGGGATGGGTATCAAACCCGGCCATCACCGCCGTCAGTTCGGTCAATGAAAAACCGTGTTTCGGATCATCCACGCCCAGCCCAAATCGCTCCTGCATCAGCGTATACAGCGCCTTGGCGTCCGGCAGGTTAATCTGCTCCGCCACGCGCGTACCCTGCCAGTGGGTAAAGTGGTAATTGGTCAAAGTCAGTTTACCGCCGTCCGGCAGGTGTCGGCACATCAGCAGGTGGTGGCGGAAGTGCGACTGCGGCCAGTGAGCAGACCAGAAATTGCCCATCACGTAATCGGTGAAATACTGCGTCGCAAGGTCAAAATGGTACATCGACTGCCAGTGCTCATGATGGCGGAACTGTAACACCCAGTCGTTGTTCTCGTTCATCAGGCGATAGACGCCGTGTGGCGTGGCCTGCTCTTCTGCGGCAATCAGGCGAATCGGCGCCGTCAGCGTCTGTCCACCGAATCCGACGTCCGCAATCCAGCGCTCGCCGTTGAGTTCAACCAGCAGCAGACGGTGGGTGCGCGGCGGCATCTGCGGCGGATTCGCCAGCACCACGCGGCCCAGCACGCTGCGCACCTCAAAACCGACCTCGCGCAGCACGCGCTCGAACAGCCCGTTCTGCTCAAAGCAGTACCCGCCGCGCCGCGCCGAAACGAGTTTGTCTGCGACGCTCTGATCGTCGAGCTGGATTTCACGCGGCATGACCACGTCAATATTTTCAAACGGGATCGCGCAGTTGTGACTCAAATGCAGCGCCCGCAGGGTGTCGATATCCACGGAAACCGGCTGCTGCCAGCCGATACGGGCAAAATAGGCGCTCAGAAATGGGGACATAGTGAAGTTCCTTGTAGAGATATTCCCTGTTTATAAACTATTTTTGCCCGCCCACTGGTGCAAAAGTGCTTTTTATCGGGCCGCGCCGCGCTGCATGATGCGAAGCGCCGTGAGCATCAGCACCAGCCCGGTCACTAGCGTCAGTGTCGCCATCGCCATCCCTTGCCCCACGGAACCCTGTTCAAACTGACGCCAGATAAACACCGAGACGGTTTGCGTACCGGCTGGCGCAAGCAGTAGCGACGTTACCAGCTCCCGCGAGGCAATGGCGAAGACCATCAGCATCGCCGCCAGCAGCGCCGGGGAGACCAGCGGCAGCACGATAAAGCGCAGCGCCTGAAACGCCGATGCACCATGCACGCGCGCAGCGGATTCAAGATTGCCGCCCAGCTGGCGCAGCGCGCTCCCGACATAGCGCACCGGCCACGGCAGAAGTAAACAGCAGTAGGAGAGCAACAGGATCGCCCAGCTGTTGTAGGGTGAAATTACCCAGAACGGCTGGTTCCACAGCAGGATCAATCCGACACCGACCACCACACCGGGCAGCGCCGCAGGCATCAGAGAGAGCGCATCGATTAGGCCACGCCCGGTGATCTTCTGTACTACCACCAGCCACGACGCCAACAAGCCAAGCAGCCCGGTGATGCAGGCCGCGCCGAACGCCAGGGAGAGGCTGGTTCCCAGCGCCGCCAGGGCGTCACCCTGCTGGCTAAACAGCGCGGCATAGTGTGACAACGTCACGTTAGAAAGCGTCACGCCGCCCGATAACGTGCCCAACATCCCCGATAACACCATCGATGCGCCGGGCAACACCACCGCAATTATTCCTACCAGCGTCATGAATGCCACCATCGGCAGCGTCCAGCGCCCCGCCTCCGCGCCCATATTTTCCGTCGGTTTACCGGTGATACTGGTGACATCATGCTGACCGGTCAGCTTTTTCTGCACTCCCCAGGCGCACAGGGCGATGGCGACTAATACCACCGACAGCATCGACGCCCCCGAAAGATCGATTGGCCAGTCGGCCAGTTTTTTCTCGATGTCGGTAGTCAGCATCACTACGCCCGCGCGCGTTCCCAGCGCCGCCGGAACGCCAAACTCCTCAATCGCCAGGGTAAAAGCCAGCAGCATTCCGGCTGCCAGGGACGGGGAAAGCATCGGCAGAGTGATGTGCCAGAACGCCCTGCTCGCGCTGGCGCCATGAACGCGGGCGACCCGCGCCAGACGCTGCCCGCTGGCGAGCAGACTGCGCGAAACGGCGAAGTAAACCACCGGGAAAATATTCAGCGCCATCACCAGCACAATCCCGGTTTTACTGAACAGCAGATCGTTCAGGGAAATCCCGGTGAGTTGCTGCAAATAGCCGTTGGTCTGAAGCACCAGCATCCACGACAGCGCCGCGATATAGGGCGGCGTTAAAAAAGGGATCAGAAACAGCAAATCCCACAGGCGCGGCAGCGGCAGATTAAACAGCCCGCGCGCCACGCCGAGGGGAAAGCCGATCAGCGCGCTCACCAGCGCCACGCCGAGCGCAATCTGCAGCGTGCCACCGAGCATGCCGGGGAGCTGCGGCTCAGCTAACAGCTCCTTGACCCCGCCAAACGCGCCGGAAAACGATCCGGCACTGAACTGCGGAAATACCGCCTGAAGGAGAATAAACGCGAGCGGAAACGCCACCAGAATCACCAGCAGCGCCAGCGTCATCACGGATAAAAATCGTTGATTCACGAGACAATCCTGAAGACGGGGTTGCCCCCGTCGAATGAATTACAGGGAGAAAAGCGTGTTGAAGCGCTTGAGAATATCGCTGCGCTCGCTGCTACCCTCGCTTTTGGTCGGCAGAATTTTCAGCTCATTGAGCAGCGGGCGTTTAGCCTGAACATCGTCGCGCGCGGGCATCAGCCAGGCATCGGCCACCATCGTCTGGCCTTCCGGCGACAACACGTAATCGACGAACGCTTTGGCATCGTCGGCATGGGCGGTGGATTTAAGGATCATCATCGGACGCGGCGCGATCACCGTGCCGCTGGACGGGAAAATGACTTTAAGCGATTCGCCCTGATTGATATTGCCGTAAGAGACATAGTCAACCGCACCAAATACCGCCGCTTTCGCCCCCTGCATCACCGGCGTCACCGCCTGCGCGTTCGGGCCGCTGACCACCATGCCGTTCTTTTTCAGCTTATCAAACAGCGTCCAGGCGTTGTCGCCCATGCCGTTTTGCAGCCCGATCAGCAGGTCGAGCGACGCGCCTGACAGCGCCGGATCGGGCGTGGTGACTTTATCTTTGAACGCATCGGTGGTCAGATCCTGCCACTCTTTTGGCTCCGGGGTACCGCTTTTGGTGTTCCAGACGATGCCAAGCGCCGACACGCCCTGGGCGACATAATCCGTGGATTTCAGAGTAGCCGGAACGTGCTGCGCGTTCGCGCTCTGGTACGGTAACAGCCAGCCGCGCTGGTGAAGATCTTCCGCTGTATCCCAGGACGCGGAGATCAAAATATCCGCCTGCGGGTTGGCCTGTTCGGCCTCCAGACGCGCCATGACTTTGCCGGTGGTCGCCTGGAAAATATCCACTTTCACCCCGGTTTTCTTTTCAAACCCGGTTGCCAGATTCTTGGCCAGCGATCCTGGCCCTGCAGTGTAGACGGTCAGCGCGTGGGCGCTGGACATCATGACGGAAGATAGCGCCATGGCGAGAAAAACTCCTTTAGTAACGGCAAATGACCTTTTCATGCGAACTCCCCTGAGGATGAAATCAAACGATCCGCTGCGACGCTGCCTGCAGATAAATGCACGATGCGATCGGCCAGAAGTTCAGCCTCCCGGCGGTCGTGGGTAACATAGATGGCCGTCGTCCCGAGCTGGCGCAGAAGCGTTGCCATCTCATGACACAGTGATTCGCGCAGTTCGCTATCGAGATTGGAGAGCGGTTCGTCGAACAACAGCACGCGCGGCTCGGCGACGATCGCCCGGGCGAGTGCCACCCGCTGCTGCTGGCCGCCGGATAACCCCGCCGGTTTACGGTCGGCAAAATCGCTTAAGCCAACCCGTGCCAGCGCCTGCGCCACGCGCGTGCCGATGTCACGGCGCGGGATGTGGCGCATTTTCAGAGGGAAGGCCACGTTTTGTGCCACCGTCATGTGCGGCCAGAGGGCGTAATCCTGGAAGACCATGCCGATGTCACGGGCCTCCGGCGGCAGCGACCAGCCTGCTTTCGCCACCCGTCGGTCACCAAAGAAGATTTCGCCCTGTGCGGGCTGTGCAAGCCCGGCGAGCAGTCGCAGCAGTGTGCTTTTCCCACAGCCAGACGGGCCGAGCAGCGCGACGACGCTACCCGCATCAATATGCAGATCGAGTTGATTTAACACGGTGTTCGCACCAAACGCGTACGACACGCCGTTGAGCGTGATAGTGCTGTACATCTTGTTATCCTCTTTGGGATTTCGTGTTCGCCACTGTAGGGAGCCTGTATGACGAACGCATGACACGCATGTTGCAGCTTGATTTCACCTGCGTTTCAGCCGTTTAATGCCGTATTGCCCCTGTATGAGGAGTTCCTGTGAACCATTTCCGTCCCGTTGAATTAAAACATGCGAGCCGCCTTCTCAATCACGGCCCGACGGTGCTTATCACCAGCCGCGATGAGCAACTCGACAGACGCAACGTGATGGCCGCGGCCTGGTCGATGCCCGTCGAATTCGAACCACCGCGCATTGCGATTGTGGTGGATAAAAGCGCGTGGTCGCGCGAACTGATCGAGCGCAGCGGCATGTTTGGTATCGTCATTCCGGGGGTCGCCGCCGCAAACTGGACCTACGCCGTGGGCAGCGTCAGCGGTCGCGATGAGGATAAATTTAACGCCTACGGCATTCCGGCAGTCAGCGGCCCGGTGCTGGGCCTGCCTGTGATAGAGGAGCGGTGTCTGGCGTGGATGGAGTGTCGCTTACTCCCTGCGACCTCAGCGGCGGAAAAATACGATACGCTGTTTGGCGAAGTGGTGGCTGCGGCAGCGGATTCACGCGCGTTTGTCGCCGGACGCTGGCAGTTTGATGAGGATAAGCTCAATACGCTGCATCACCTGGGCGCGGGAACCTTTGTGACGAGCGGGAAGATCGTAAAAGCGCCGGAATAAATTCCGGCGCTTATTTTATAGGCCCGGTTTACCGGGCATTTTTCCTGCTTAACGGGCTGCGCTAGCCTTTCGCGCGACTGGCAATAATGTCATCGGCCACGTTGCGCGGCGCTTCGGCGTAATGGTGAAACTCCATACTGTAGGTTGCACGCCCTTGCGACATCGATCGCAGGGTGGTCGCGTAACCAAACATCTCGGCCAGCGGGACGTCAGCGCGAATAATCTGGCTGCCGAACCGCTCTTCCATGCCCTGCACCATCCCGCGACGGGAAGAGAGATCGCCCATGATATTCCCGGCGTACTCTTCTGGCGTCTCCACCTCCACGTGCATCACCGGCTCCAGAATCGCCGGGTCCGCTTTGCGCGCGCCCTCTTTAAAGCCAAAGATCGCCGCCATGCGGAAGGCCATTTCCGAGGAGTCGACATCATGGTACGAACCAAAAGTCAGGGTCGCTTTCACGTCTACCACCGGATAACCCGCCAGCACGCCGCTGTTCATGGCTTCACGCAAGCCTTTTTCCACGGACGGAATGTACTCGCGCGGTACCACGCCGCCTTTGGTGGCGTCTTCAAATTTAAAGCCGCTGCCTGGCTCAAGCGGTTCAAGGCTTAGCACGACGTGGCCGTACTGCCCTTTACCGCCGGACTGACGGACAAATTTGCCCTCGATCTCTTTCACCGCTTTACGCAAGGTTTCGCGGTAGGTGACCTGTGGACGGCCAATGTTCGCTTCGACGCCAAACTCGCGTTTCATGCGGTCGACGATAATTTCCAGGTGCAACTCGCCCATCCCGGAGATAATCGTCTGCCCGGATTCTTCGTCCGTGTGCAGGCGGAACGACGGATCTTCAGCCGCCAGGCGCTGCAGCGCGATCCCCATTTTCTCCTGATCGGCCTTGGTTTTCGGCTCAATCGCCAGAGAAATCACCGGGTCCGGGAACTCCATACGCTCCAGGGTGATCAGATGATCCGGATCGCTCAGGGTGTCGCCCGTCGTGACATCTTTCAGCCCCACGCAAGCGGCGATATCGCCCGCGCGCAGTTCATCGACTTCATGACGGTCGTTGGCATGCATCTGCACAATACGCCCGATACGCTCTTTCTTCCCTTTCACCGGGTTGTATACCGCATCGCCTTTTCTCAGCACGCCGGAATAGACACGGATAAAGGTCAGCTGGCCGACGTACGGGTCGGTCATCAGTTTGAACGCCAGCGCCGAGAAGGGTTCGTCGTCGCTCGGGTGACGCTCCGCCGGTTGCCCTTTATCATCCACGCCATCAATAGCCGGTACGTCGAGGGGCGATGGCATCAGTTCGATCACCGCGTCGAGCATGCGCTGTACCCCTTTATTTTTAAAGGCACTGCCGCACAGCATCGGCTGGATTTCACCTTTGACCGTGCGTATACGCAGCCCGTCGATGATTTCCGCTTCATCCAGATCGCCCGTTTCCAGGTATTTATCCATCAGCGCATCGCTGGCTTCCGCGGCGGCCGAGACCATTTTTTCCCGCCAGATTTTGGCGGTGCTCAGCAAATCGTCCGGGACCGGCGCATAGCTGAAGGTCATGCCCTGGGTGGCGTCGTCCCACAAAATGGCGCGCATTTTGATGAGATCGACCACCCCGCTGAAGTGCTCTTCAGCGCCAACAGGGATGACAATCGGCACCGGGTTGGCCTTCAGGCGATCAATCATCATCTGCACCACGCGGAAGAAATCGGCTCCCGGACGGTCCATTTTGTTGACGAACGCCAGGCGCGGGACGTGGTATTTGTTCGCCTGGCGCCAGACGGTTTCCGACTGCGGCTGGACGCCACCGACGGAGTCATAAACCATCACCGCACCGTCGAGCACGCGCATGGATCGTTCCACTTCAATGGTGAAATCCACGTGCCCTGGGGTGTCGATAATGTTGATCCGGTGCGGTTCAAAATTACGATCCATACCGGGCCAGAAGCAGCTCACCGCCGCGGACGTAATGGTGATCCCGCGCTCTTGCTCCTGCGCCATCCAGTCAGTTGTTGCCGCGCCATCGTGGACTTCACCCAGTTTGTGGCTCATTCCGGTGTAAAACAGAATGCGCTCGGTGGTGGTCGTTTTACCGGCATCGATATGCGCGGAGATACCGATGTTGCGATAACGCTCAAGAGGGATGGGTCGGGGCATGATAAATCCTTAGTCAGTTTGACTTGAGTAGAACGACCGGAATGGTCGTCTGTGTGTTCGTCTGCTATAATAGTCCTATTGTACGAGTATATACGAACTATTTTTTTAAGGATGGGCCTATCATTAAGATAGCTCACCTTCCCGCTAACCCAGGAAGTCTATGATCGCCAACCACCCCGAACCTGAACAAATCACGCTGGAAAATGTGCTGTTAGCCCTCGGTAACCCGCTGCGACTGGAGGTCCTCCGCCTGCTCGCCGATGGCAGTGAACTGAGCTGCAACGCCCTGCGCCCGGAAGACATTGCCAAATCGACCATGACCCACCACTGGCGCGTGCTGCGCGATAGCGGCGTGATCTGGCAACGCCCGCAGGGGCGCGAGAATATGATTTCGCTTCGAAGAGAAGATCTGGATGCCCGCTTTCCGGGGCTGCTGGATACGTTGTTGCGGGTGATGGGGTAGCGTTTTATGCCGGGTAAGCGCAGACGCCACCCGGCCTAAATCTTACATCGAATATCCAGGCTTTTTGATGAGTTCATCCAGCTTCGGTCCGATTTCCGTATCCCAGACCTGCGCTTTCCAGTCTTCCTGCTGCACCTGATTCAGGGCAACAGAGACTGAACTGTCTTTACTGTTAAAATGACGAATAATCACCTCCGCGATATCCGCCGCCAGGGCGGTTTTTTGTTCATCGTTCAAATCGCGGGGAAAACATTTGATATCAACGTGTGGCATTGCAGGCTCCTGTTGTTGTGAGCATTTCAACTTATCAGATAATTTCGTTCGCCTTTAACACCTTGTGCAGTTCTGGCCGCTGACAGACAGCATCGGCAATGGCGGTGATACGCGGCGTATTGGCGGCAAACCACGCGTGGCGCGGGCCCCAGGTGCGCATCACCGCAACATAGACGTCAATCAGCGTGAGCTGCTCGCCGAGCGCATAGGGCGCGGCTTTAAGATGATTATCCAGCCACAGGTAGAGCGACTTACGCCAGGCGATACAATTTTCGCGCAGCTGTTCCGGTGCGTCCGGCGCCCAACGTTCAGGGTAATCGGCGTAGGTAAACGTAGGATAGACATTGGCCACCAGCCAGATCAGCAGGCGTTGAAACTGCGCCCGGTCGGGATGGCCCACGGGTGGGGCGAGTTCCGGGCAACGGTCCAGAATCATCAGGCCGATGGCGGCCGTTTCACTCATCACTGCGCCATTTTCCAGCTCCAGCGTCGGCACCTGGCACAAAGGATTGAGTTTCTCCAGCAGAGCGCGCTGCGGGCCTGGCGAATCAAACCCTTCGACGTTGATAAAACGATAGGGAATATCGGCCAGGGTCAGCATCACTTCGCTGATTGCCGATCCCCAGCCGGGTACGCCATACACGTTAATCATACTGCCCCCACTCAGAACAAATTCTAAGTGTAGAACATCAGTAGGTGATGCCCGGCGGATTGACTTCGGAGCGCGCGACGCCTTCGCCCTGCTCACCCCAGCGCGCCAGCACCTGCTGATACTCCCCACGCTGAATCGCCCCATCGAGCGCGGCCTGCAGGGCATACACCAGTTCGTTGCCCTTTTTGGTGGTGGTCGCAACATAGGCTTTTTTCGGCCCAAGCCCCACTACCCGGGTTTTGCCCGTCAGCGCCGCTTTATAGGCGGAAACCGACTGCGGGCCGAAAAACACATCCGCGCGCCCGGACTGAATATACAAATTGCCGGAAGCGTCATCCGTCAGATAGACCGGCAGCGCCGTCTCACGCCCGGCCTTTTTGTTCTCTTCATTCCAGCCGAGAAGAATGCGCTCCTGATTGGTGCCGGAGCCGACAATCACCTTTTTACCCGCCAGATCTTCGGCATTTTTAATTGTCTGCACGTCGCTGGTGGATTTCACCGAAAACGCCAGTGAATCGACGCGATAGGTGGCAAAATCAAACTTCTCTTTACGCTGCTCGGTCACCGCAATGTTCACCAGCGCCACGTCGTAACGCCCGGAGCTGATCCCAAGCGGCCAGTCTTCCCAGGCGGTCGGTACCAGTTTCAGTTTTAACCCCAGACTCCCCGCCAGCAGCCGGGCGATATCCGGATCGCTGCCAATACGGGTGCGATTATCGCTGGCAAGCAGCGCCAGCGGCGGCGAATTAAGGGCAGAGATGGCGACCGTCAGCGTACCCGGCTCGACAAATTTATAGCCCTGCGGGATCTTCGCGATCGCCGCCTGATCCACCGTCACCGGCAGCGGCTGTTCGTTAGCCTTTAAATCAATGCTGGCCTGGCTCACTGAAACGACGCCCAGCAGCGCCAGCAATCCGTATTTCATACCCTCTCCTTACAGCACTTTCGACAGGAACTGACGCGTTCGGGCGTGCGACGGACGGTTTAATACCTCGTCGCTGCTGCCCTGCTCGACAATTTTGCCATCAACCATGAACACCACCTGATCCGCCACTTCGCGGGCAAAACCGATCTCATGCGTCACCACCACCAGCGTGGTGCCGGATCGGGCCAATTTTTTAATCACGTCCAGCACTTCTCCCACCAGTTCCGGGTCGAGAGCCGACGTCGGCTCATCAAACAGCATCACCCGCGGGCGCAGGGCAAGCGCACGGGCAATGGCGATGCGCTGCTGCTGGCCGCCGGAAAGATGACGCGACCAGGCGTCGGCTTTTTCACGTAGACCGACCACATCCAGCAGGCCGTACGCCCGCTCTACCGCCGCTTTACGGCTCAGCTGCTTATGCGCGATCGGCGCTTCAATCAGGTTTTCCAGCACCGTGAGATGCGGGAAGAGATTAAAGTTCTGGAACACGTAGCCGACGTTGACGCGCTGCTTGAGGATCTCTTTCTCTTTCAGCTCATAGAGTTTGTCGCCCTGACGGCGATAGCCGATGTAATCCCCGTCAATCTGGATGAAGCCTTCATCGACGCGCTCCAGGTGGTTAATGGTGCGTAACAGCGTCGATTTACCGGAGCCGGATGGGCCGAGGATCACCGTCACCGAACCGGGCGGAATCTCAAGCGACACGTTATCCAGCGCCTTATGGCGACCAAAGAATTTACTGACGCCGGTAATCGAAATATGTCCTTCAGGAGAGGCTGGCATGGATAGGCTCCTGTGATGGGGTAACGGAACGGGTGCGCTGACTGGCGCGAGACTGATTCACCGCCGAGCGGCGTTCGCTGCGGGCAAGACCGCGCTCCACCACATGCTGAATGACCGACAGCACAGTGGTGATCACCAGATACCAGGCCGCGCCAACCATCAGCAGCGGGATCACCTCCTGCGTGCGGTTGTAGATCATCTGAATGGTGTAGAACAGCTCCGGCATGGCCAGGACGTACACCATGGCGGTGCCTTTGGCGAGGCTGATAATCTCATTAAACCCGGACGGCAAAATGGTGCGAAGCGCCTGCGGCAGAATAATGCGCACCGTGCGGCGCCAGGCCGGCAGGCCCAGCGCGGCAGCCGCTTCGTACTGGCCGTGATCGACGCCTAAAAAGCCACCGCGAATGATTTCGGCGGTGTAAGCGCTCTGCACCAGTGTCAGACCTACCACGGCGGTTGAAAACTGCCCCAGCACGTTGATGGTCTCAAATGTGCCCCAGGTTATCTGAGTAAAAGGCACGCCGAGGGAGAGCGTGTCGTACAGATACGAGAAGTTGTAGAGAATGATCAGCACCACAATCAGCGGCAGCGAGCGGAACAGCCAGATGTAGCCAAACGCCAGGGTGCTTAAGAGCCACGACGAAGAGAGTCGCGCCAGCGCTAACATGCCGCCCAGCACCACGCTCAACGCTGTGCCGATTAAGGTCAGCAGCAGCGTTTGCCCCACCCCTTCCAGAATCACCGGATCGAAGAACCAGCGTGCAAACACGCCCCACTCCCAGCGCGGATTAAAGGCCACCGACTGAACGACGACCGCCAGCACAAACAGCGCAGCAATCGCTCCGACGGTGCGCCAGGGATAGCGCGCCGGGACCACTTTGATGGTTTCAACGTTGTTGTTCATCGTCGTTCCTCATGCGGATTTACTGAACGCTTCGCGAACCAGCGTTTTGGTGAAGCGCAGACGCCCGTCAAAGGGGGGCTGGCTGTACTCTTCCGGATCGCGCTCGAGATCGAACTGCGGCGCGTAGCCCTGGCTCAGATAGAGCCTCACCGCCTCCGGCTGACGAAAACCGGTAGTGAGGTAGATACCGCTGTAACCCGCCAGCACCGCCCTGCGCTCCAGCTCCTGCACCACGCGCGCGGCCAGCCCCTGCTGGCGCAGCGTTTTGTTTGTCCAGATGCGTTTGATCTCGGCGGTGTGCGAGTCAAAGGGTTTGTACGCACCGGTGGCGATGATCTCGCCGTCACGCTCCAGCACGATAAACAGCCCCTGCGGCGGCAGATACCACTCGGTCAGTTCGATTTCCGCGTCTTTGGAAAAGTAGTCGCCGTAACGGGCGGCGTACTCTCCGAACAGCCCGTCAATGATGGGCTGAAGATCGGCATCTTCCGGCGAAACGTCGCGAAAAAGATCGCTCATGTGGCCTCCTTAGTCGCCCAGCCCGGCCGGGTTCACTTCTGAGTTCGGAATACGCTCGACACCTTCGCCCCAGCGGTTGAGCACCTTGTCGTAATCCCCGTTTTTAATCACACCGTTGAGCGCCGTTTGCACCGGTTCAACCAGCCCGGAGCCTTTTTTCAGCGTCACGGCGATGTGCGCCGCTTTCGGCCAGCCGCCATCCACGCTGCCCACCAGTTTGGTTTTGCCGGTCAGGGCCGCTTTCCACGCGCCAATCACATTCGGCCCGAAGAACGCATCAGCCCGCCCGGACTGCAACGCCAGCGTTTGCGCCGCGTCGTCTTTGGTGTAGACCGGAGTGAACGGCTTCAGCCCTTTTTTGAGGTTTTCCGCGTTCCACGCCAGCAGAATCGCTTCCTGATTGGTACCAGAGCCGACAATAATGCGCAGCCCGGCGATGTCTTCAGCCTTCTCAAGGGATTTAATCGGGCTGGTCGATTTGACGTAGAAACCGAGGGAGTCTTTTCGATAGGTAGCAAAATCGAACTTCTCTTTGCGTTCTTTGGTCACCGTGATGTTGCTGATCGCCGCGTCATATTTTCCGGATGCCACGCCGAGCGGCCAGTCCTCCCAGGAGGTCGGCACCACGTTCAGCTCCAGCCCGAGGCTGTCGGCCACCAGACGCGCAACGTCCACTTCGCTACCCAGCAGGGTTTTGTTGTCATCGGAGAACACGGTAAGCGGCGGCTGGTTCAGCCCCGCCACGGCGACGGTGAACTTCCCCGGCACCGCAAAGCGATAATCTTTCGGCAGTTGCGCCACGGCATCGCCGTTTTTGACGGTGTTCACCGGCGTTTTATTGGCCTCAATGCTCACACCGGTGCCGTTAATGTTCACATTTTCTGCCCAGACGGCAGGGGTAAAGGCCAGCGCGAGCGCCAGAACGAGCGAGGTTTTCTGCATAGCGTGTCTTCTCTTATTGTTGTGTGAACTGATTTTTTGGCTGGTCTAACCCCAGGCTTTCGCGAAGCGTGGTGCCCGGATAGTCGGTGCGGAACAGTCCGCGAGCCTGCAGGAGCGGCACCACCTGATCGACAAAGCGCGGGAAGGTGTCTGGCGTACCGCCCTGAATGATGAAACCGTCTGCGGCGTAGGCGTCGAACCACTGCTGCAGGCCATCGGCCACCTCTTCCGCAGTGCCGGAAAAACGCGGGCGCGGGGATGCCGCTTCCAGCGCCACCTGGCGCAGCGTCAGGTTCCGCTCGCGGGCGTTACGTTTGATCTCATCGGTGGTACTGCGGAAACTGTTTTGCCCTAACTCGCCGATATCCGGGAAAGGTTCGTCGAGAGGATACTGGCTAAAATCGTGATGCTCGAAATAACGTCCGAGGTAATTCAGTGCGTCGTTTATCGACACCAGCGCGGCGGTGGTTTGATACTGCTCTTCCACGTCTGCGGCATCTTTTCCGACAATCACACTCACGCCCTGGAAAATATGCAGTTCATCAGCGCGGCGGCCGTTTAATTCCAGCTGAGATTTCACGTCACGATAAAAGGCTTTGGCTTCGTCTAAGGTTTCGTGATGCGTAAATATGGCGTCGGCATGTTTCGCCGCCAGTTTTTTGCCGTCTTCCGAGGCCCCCGCCTGAAACACAATCGGGCGGCCCTGCGGTGTGCGGCCAATATTCAGCGGCCCGGCGACCTGGAAGAAATCACCGTGGTGATCCAGCGTGTGTAATTTCTGCGGATTAAAGAATTGCCCGCTCGCTTTATTGCGCACAAAGGCGTCCTCTTCCCAGGAGTCCCACAGCCCTTTCACGACGTCGAGATACTCATCGGCGATGCGATAGCGCAGAGCGTGCTCGGGATGTTTTTCGCGAGAGAAGTTTTTCGCTGAGCCTTCCAGCGGCGAGGTGACCACGTTCCAGCCCGCACGCCCGTTGCTCAGATGGTCAAGGCTGGCAAACTGTCGCGCGACGGAAAACGGCTCGCTGTAAGAGGTCGACAGCGTTCCGACCAACCCCAGACGCGAAGTGATGCTCGCCAGGGCGGATAAAACAGTTAACGGCTCAAAGCGATTCAGAAAATGCGGGATCGACTTTTCATTAATATAAAGTCCATCGGCGACGAATAAAAAATCGAGTTTCCCCTCTTCCGCTTTTAACGCCGTCTCTTTGACGAAATTAAAATTAATGCTGGCATCAGCCACGGCTGCCGGATGACGCCAGGCGGACATATTTCCCGATGCGCCATGCAATATGGTTCCAAGACGCAATTGTCGTGTTGCAGACATAGTCACCCCTTACTGGTTAAATTTGATGTAATGCTTTTTCTGCAAGCTGCGAGAAATAGTGCGCGGCGGGTTCGATTAAGGCCTCGTCCGGATTAAAACCCGGATGGTGCAAACCGAAAGGACTGTTGCTGCCAATGCTGACGAACGCGCCGGGAATGTGCTGTAAATAGACGGCAAAATCTTCACCGCCCATATGCAGCTCTGCGTGCTGTGTTTCGTAACCCGTTTCGCGCGCTACAGAGGTGGCGAAATCGGCCCAGCGTTCATCGTTCACCAGCGCGGTCGGACCGGCGTACCAGGTGATATCAATCTGCGCGTTAAAGGCGCTGGCAAAACCGGCAGCGATTTCGCCGACACGGGCTTTGACGTTCTGCTGCACTTCAATGCGATGGGTGCGCAGCGTCCCTTCCAGCTCCACGCTCTCCGGCAGTACGTTCCAGGTGTTGCCGCCTTCGATGCGCGTCACGCTCAGCACCACGGAATCCAGCGTATTGACGTTACGGCTGGCGACACTTTGCAGGGCGGTGACGAGCTGACTGGCGAGCAGAATAGCGTCGGAGCCTTCGTGCGGACGGGCGGCGTGCGCCCCTTTACCGGTCACGCGGATCACAAAGCGGTCGACGTTGGCGTAAAACGGCCCGCCGCGCGTGGCGAAGGCCCCTACCGGCAAACCGGGTTCGTTGTGCATGCCGAAAATCGCGCTGATATCCTGAAGCGCACCGGCGCGGACCAGGCTTTTCGCACCGCCAAAATTCTCTTCGGCGGGCTGGAACAGAATGCGCACCCGCCCCGGCAGCGTGGCTTCGCGAGCTTTGAGCTGCAACGCTGCGCCCAGAATCACGCTGGTGTGAATATCGTGACCGCAGGCATGCATTACGCCCGGATTCTGCGAGCTAAATTCCACACCGCTGCGCTCCTCAATCGGCAGCGCGTCGATGTCTGCGCGCAGGGCAATCTGTTTCTGGCCCTGACCAATTTCGGCGACGATCCCGGTCTGGAGATCGTACGGCAGCACGGTGATCCCGGCCCCCGACAGCCACTGGCGCAGACGGGCGGTGGTTTCGACTTCCTGCCCTGACAGTTCAGGATGGCGGTGCAGTTCACGGCGCCAGTCGATCAGCTGTTGTCCGAGGCTCATACCAGCACCTCCCCGGCAAATTTGGCCTGCGCCAGTAAGCGCAGGGATTGTGTGCGGGCGAGTCCGTCCGCCACGGGCGTATCAATAATAAATTCGTCGATGCCCCAGGTCTGGTGCAGGTTTTCCAGTTCATTGAGCACCGATTCCGGCGTGCCTTTGATCAGCGACTGGGCGCGACGGGCAATGCGCAGCGGTTCGCTTTCGGCCTGTCGCGCAAAGGCGTAGGCCTGCTCTTCACTGGCGACCGTTACCCGCTGGCCGTTCGCCAGCTCAACGCCCCACACTTCCACTTTTTCCGCCAGCGCATCGGCCTGCACCTGAGTCGGTGCGACGATGGCCTGAACCGCCACGATGGCGTTAAGCGCGCTGTGAGTGCGCCAGGTTTCCAGCACGTCGCGCAGGAGATTCACATCCCCGTTGAGATGGGCGGCAAAGACAAAATTCCAGCCGAGTTTCGCCGCCAGTTGCGCGCTTTCAATGCTTGCGCCGAGCAGGAATTTCTCCGCGGGCGCAGAGGGCAATGGCGTGGCTTTGACGCTGTCGTCCTGCACGTCAGTTGATGGGGTAAGCCAGCGATCGAGCTGGGTCAGTTGATCGGCAAAACTCCCCTTTTCGTCCTGATGCAGCCCCTGTTGCAGGGCACGTGTGGAGAGCGGCAAACCGCCGGGCGCTTTCCCGACGCCCAAATCGACGCGGCCAGGGGCAATCGACGCCAGCACGTTGAAGTTTTCCGCCACTTTGTACGGGCTGTAATGTTGCAGCATCACGCCACCAGAGCCGACGCGGATGTGTTTGGTTTGTCCCAGAATCCAGGCAATGAGTAGCTCAGGCGAGGGGCTGGCCAGCTGCGCGGTATTGTGATGTTCGGCAATCCAGAAGCGGTGAAAACCCAGCGCTTCGGCCTGTTTTGCCAGACTCAGGGTACGCGCCAGCGCGTCGGCGGCCGTTTCGTTAACCGCCACAGGGCTTTTATCCAGAATGCTGATTCGCCAGGACATGTTGTGCTCTCGTTTGACTTAACATGTCGCCATTATTAAAGGCGGATTTCACCTCTGAGAAACAATTAATTTACATTTAGTTTGCCGGAAATCAGAAATGCATCCCCCTTCTCTTCATAAGCCTATCGCGCAGAACAGATTAGCCGCCGCGATCTGTCCATGTTAACGAAAGTGTATTTCGGGAGTTCAATTTCCGTGGTTTATTCATATTTCACTTAATATTTAACTTAAGGAGAGAATTTCATTCGCCATTAAAAATGGCGGCACTCTTTTTTTGCAAATTCATTACATAAGCAATATTTAATAGATAAAAAATAGTTAATTCAGGTGCTTTCTTGTTCACCCTGTTTTGTGGAAGAATGCGCAGGCCGTAATAAACACAACAATAACTTTTGTCTTGCCTGAATATTTTTCGGGCGGCTTTTATGTTTTTTTGACATCACCATGGAGTTTTTCATGAGAAATAACACTCCTGTTACACAAAGCGAGTATTTACTTAACGAAGGGTCGACGCTGATGTCGACCACCAATACGCAGAGCCATATTACCTATGCCAACTCTGCGTTTATTGAAGCCAGCGGCTATAAAGAAGAACATCTTATTGGCGAGCCGCACAATGTCATTCGCCACCCGGATATGCCGCCTGACGCCTTTGGGGATATGTGGTTTACGCTCCAGCAGGGCCAGAGCTGGACTGGGCTGGTCAAGAACCGCCGCCATAACGGCGATCACTACTGGGTGCGTGCCAACGTCACGCCGGTGTATCAAAACGAAACGCTGACCGGTTATATTTCCGTGCGAAATATCCCCCCGCGCGATGAGATAGACGCCGCTGAACATCTCTATCAGCGGGTCAGAAATAACCAGCTTACCCGCCATCGTTTTTATAAAGGCTTACTGGTTCGTCGCGGGTTATTCTCTTTTATTTCTCTCTTTAAAAAAATAAGCACGGCGAAAAGAGTCAATTACGGTATTGCCGTTACCGCTCTGCTTGCGTTACTGGTATCCCTTTTATTACCGAAAGGTGTGATGCAAATCGCCGGGCTGATGGCGCTCTTTATTGCGCTGGGTTTATATCTGAATGCACAGGTTTGCCGCCCTCTTAAAAAGATTGTCCGCCAGATGCAACAGGTCGTTTCCGGGCGAAAACCCGCTTATTTTCATTTTGATCGTGTCGATGACGTGGGCATGATGATGCGCCTGGTCAATCAGTCGGGGCTGAATTTAAATTCTCTGGTCGATGACGTCGGTACGCAAATTGCCGGGATCAGCACCATCAGCCAGCAGGTGGCGAAAGAAGGTGCAGCGTTACAGGCGCGCTCTGAAGAGATGGCTGATGATTTGCAGCAAACCGCTGCCGCCGTGGAGGAGATCGCCAGCGCCGTAGAGCAAACCGCGCAAACCGCCGGGGAAGCAATCCATATGGCCGACCGCACCAGCAGCAGCGCCCACAGCGGCGAAACCGCCATGAAGCAGACCATCGGCATGATGCAGTCGGTCTCAAAAGATAACAGTCAGATTGTCGATATTATTGGCGTGATCGACCGAATCGCCTTCCAGACCAATATTCTGGCGCTCAACGCCGCCGTAGAAGCGGCGCGCGCGGGCGAAGCGGGCCGTGGTTTTGCGGTCGTGGCTGCCGAAGTGCGCAACCTGGCGCAGCACTCGGCCTCGGCGGCGAAAGAGATCAAAACGCTGATCGAGAAGAACGTCGCCAGCGTTAATGCCGGTGTGGCAATGGTCGAACAGACCGAAACCCACCTTACGGCGATGATTGGCAATGTGTTACAGGTGACGTCGCTGATCAAAGAGATCGGCCATGCGACGCAGGAACAGACGCTGGCCCTGACGCTCATCAACGAGTCTATTTCCCGAATCGGCGTGATGACCCACAACAATACGGGGATGGTCGATAACGTTACCCGCGCCGCTAATCACCTGACGGAGCGCACCACACGGCTGCAACAGGCGATTGCGGTATTTGGCGGTTAACGCCCCTGATACTCCTCGTCGCTCACTTTTTCCAGCCACTCCACCGGGCTGCCGTTCACGGATTCGGCGATGGCGATATGCGTCATCGCAGTCTGTGAACTGGCCCCGTGCCAGTGTTTTACGCCAGGCGGTATCCAGGCGATATCGCCCTGGTTCAGCGCCTCGGCGTCTTTGCCCCACTCCTGTAACCAGCCGCGTCCCTGCGTCACAATCAGAGTTTGTCCCAGCGGATGGGTGTGCCAGGCGGTGCGCGCACCCGGCTCGAAAGTCACCGTCGCGCCGCCGACGGACGCAGGTTCCGTTGCCTGAAACGGCGCATCGACGCGCACGGTTCCGCTAAACCACGCTTCCGGGCCACGGGCTGAGGGTAACGAACCACTTCGGATAATTTTCATGTTGTCTCCTGTTTTGCTGATGCGTTAACAGTAGCGCAAACCTGGGAGCAGCATTAGACTGCATAATCAGAAAGGAACCATGAGCCAAATTCATATATCGGGAGCCTCGCCGTGCTGAAAGACAATTTCAACGATCTGCTGTCGTTTATGGTAGTCGCTCGCGAGCGGAGTTTTACCCGCGCCGCTGCCCAGCTTGGCGTGTCGCAGTCGGCACTGAGCCACGCAATGCGCAATCTTGAAGCGCGTCTGGATATGCGCCTGCTCACGCGCACCACCCGCAGCGTGGCCCCGACCGAAGCCGGCGAGCAGCTTTTTATGCGCTTAAGCCCACACCTGCTGGAGATCGAACAGGAACTGACGGCCCTGCGCGAGATGCGTGACAAACCCGCCGGGAACATTCGCATTACCGCCGGGGAGCACGCTATGTCGGCGGTGCTGTGGCCGGTGCTGAAACCCTTTATGCTGCAATACCCGGATATTCACGTTGAGGTCACCGTCGACAACGGTCTGACGGATATCGTTGATGGTCGTTTTGATGCGGGCGTGCGCCTGGGTGAACAGATCGCCAAAGATATGATTGCGGTGCGCATCGCGCCGGATATGCGGATGACAGTGGTGGGATCGGCGGACTATTTTGCGCGCCACGGCATGCCCGAAACGCCGGAGCAGCTGGCAAACCATACATGCATCAATATGCGCCTGCCTACCCTCGGTGGCCTGTATGCCTGGGAATTTGAAAAAGACGGGCGAGAGATACGCGTGCGGGTGGAGGGTCAGTTGACGTTAAATAACCTGCCGCAGCGGATTGATGCCGCCGAGGCAGGTCTGGGGCTGGCGTATGTGCCGGAAGATACGGTGCAGGATGCCATTGCGAAGGGCCGCCTGATCCCGGCCCTGCAGGCATGGTGCCCGTATTTCGACGGGTACCACCTTTACTACCCGAGCCGCCGCCAGCACACCACCGCGTTTTCGCTGCTGGTCGACGCCCTGCGTAAGACCTAAATTACTTGCCGACGCGCGCCTGCAAATGCTGCGGGTAGCGATCGCCGACCACATCAATGCTCGCCAGCGCCTGATTAATACGGGCGAGCGCTTCAGGTGACAGTGTCACGTTCACGCTCCCCAGGTTCTCCTCCAGACGATGCAATTTGGTGGTACCCGGAATCGGCACAATCCACGGCGCTTTCGCCAGTAACCACGCCAGCGCGATTTGCGCCGCTGTCACGCCCTGCTCGGCAGCCAGGCGCTGCACCAGATCCACCAGCTGCTGGTTGGCCTGCCGTGAGGCTTCGCTAAAGCGCGGCACCACGTTGCGGAAATCGCTGCTGTCGAAGGTGGTTTGGGCGTTGATCGCCCCTGTCAGGAAGCCTTTACCCAGCGGGCTGAACGGAACAAAACCGATGTTTAACTCCTCCAGCAGGGGTAGAATTGCCTGCTCGGGCTCGCGCCACCACAGGGAATATTCGCTTTGCAGCGCGGTGACCGGGCAGACCGCATGCGCGCGGCGAATGGTGTCGACGCCCGCTTCTGACAGGCCAAAGTGTTTTACTTTACCTTCGGCAATCAGATCGGCAATCGTTCCCGCGACCTCTTCCACCGGCACGTCCGGATCGACGCGGTGCTGATAATAGAGGTCAATCACCTCTGTTTTCAGACGTTTTAACGATCCTTCAATCGCCGCGCGAATATGTTCAGGGCGGCTGTTAAGTACCTGGCCCGGCTGATCGCAGTCAAAACCAAATTTGGTCGCAATGACCACTTTGTCGCGCACCGGTGCCAGCGCTTCGCCGACCACCTCTTCGTTGATATACGGGCCATAAACTTCGGCGGTATCGAAAAAGGTGACGCCGCGTTCTACCGCTGCGCGGATGAGGGAAATGGCCTGCGCCTTGTCCGTCGCCGGGCCGTAACCGAAGCTTAAGCCCATACACCCCAGCCCCAGTGCGGAAACCGTTAAACCGTTTTGTCCGAGTTGTCGCTGTTGCATCTTTTTTCCTCATGGGTTTTCGTGATTAACGCTTTTACTGTAGAGGGATTGGTTCATGAGCACTACAGCGCAGAAAAGCTTGTGCTTATGAATTCAGTTCATCAATGCCATTGCGCAACTATTAAGCACTCCTGATGATTAAAGCAGCAGTTAACGGGTCATTTTCTCTGCAAACTGGTCACTATTCAGCATGTTGTGATCCCCATCTGCTCTGACCACACCATTTCATTCGATCCGTATCACTTTCAGACCGGTTATATTTTGCGTCGCTTATGGATTGCGGGTAGGATGCTTCGCCATGTTTTGCCTTATCCATACGCAGAATGACTGGAAAGGCGACATCTGGCTGCGCAGAAGCAATCGTTTGGTCTGCTGACAGCCATGTACGGGCATCCCTAAGATGATTCAGACAGGTAAACAGGTATCTCAATGAAAACAAGCAATAAAAACGCAGCCGATCATCACGCTGCGAAACGTCGCTGGTTGAACTCTCACGAAGAGGGCTATCACAAGGCGATGGGCAACCGTCAGGTACAGATGATCGCCATCGGCGGCGCTATCGGTACGGGGCTGTTTCTCGGTGCAGGCGCGCGCCTGCAAATGGCTGGCCCGGCTCTCGCACTGGTCTATCTGGTGTGCGGTATTTTCTCCTTCTTTATTCTGCGTGCGCTCGGCGAGCTGGTATTGCACCGCCCTTCCAGCGGCAGCTTTGTCTCCTATGCCCGTGAGTTTCTCGGCGAAAAGGCAGCCTATGTGGCGGGCTGGATGTATTTCGTCAACTGGGCGATGACCGGGATCGTGGATATCACCGCGGTCGCGCTGTATATGCACTACTGGGGTGCGTTTGGCGATGTGCCGCAGTGGGTGTTTGCCCTTGGCGCGCTGGCGATTGTCGGCACCATGAACATGATTGGCGTGAAGTGGTTCGCCGAGATGGAGTTCTGGTTCGCGCTGGTGAAAGTCCTCGCGATTGTGATCTTCCTGGTGGTCGGTACGGTGTTCCTCGGCAGCGGTAAACCGCTCGACGGCGGCGCAACCGGCTTCCATCTGATAACCGATAACGGCGGCTTCTTCCCGCACGGCCTGCTGCCTGCGCTGGTGCTGGTCCAGGGCGTCGTGTTTGCCTTCGCCTCTATCGAACTGGTCGGGACCGCCGCGGGTGAATGTAAAGATCCGCAGACTATGGTGCCAAAAGCGATCAACAGCGTCATCTGGCGTATCGGTCTGTTCTATGTAGGCTCGGTGGTACTGCTGGTGCTGTTACTGCCGTGGAATGCTTATCAGGCGGGTCAAAGCCCGTTCGTGACCTTCTTCTCGAAGCTCGGCGTGCCTTACGTGGGCAGCATCATGAATATCGTGGTACTGACCGCCGCGCTTTCGAGCCTGAACTCCGGTTTGTACTCCACGGGCCGTATCCTGCGCTCCATGTCGATGGGCGGTTCTGCGCCTAAGTTCATGTCGAAAATGAGCAAACAGCAGGTGCCGTACGCGGGGATTCTGGCAACGCTGGTGGTGTATGTCTTTGGCGTGTTCCTGAACTATCTGGTGCCGTCTCAGGTGTTTGAGATCGTACTGAACGTCGCGGCAATCGGCATTATCGCCTCCTGGGCGTTTATCGTGGTGTGCCAGATGCGCCTGCGCAAAGCGATCAAGGAAGGTAAAGCGGCGGATGTGAGCTTCAAGATGCCGGGCGCACCGGTGACCTCGTGGTTGACCCTGCTGTTCCTGTTGAGCGTGCTGGCGCTGATGGCGTTTGACTATCCAAACGGCACCTACACCATCGCCACCATTCCGCTGCTGGCGGTGCTGCTGGTTGCTGGCTGGTTTGGCGTGCGTAAGCGTGTAAACGAAATCCACAGCACCGCGCCGGTACTGGCGGATGATGTTCAGCACGACGCGCCGTTGATCGAAGAGACGTCGCGTTAAGATTTTACAGGCCGTGCCAGGCGACACCGCTCCCCGGCAACAATAAAAAAAGGAAGGCCTGGGCCTTCCTTTTTTTTACCCATAGCGCCAGATTTGCGCAGGGCTAACACACTCGCTTTACAGTGCGATACGGATCACGTCGTCAGGCTGGGTGGCTTCCTGCTGACGGGTAGATTTCTGTTTCACCGTCACATACAGCGTTTTGCCGTCAGCGGAGAGCGCCAGGCTGTTCGGGAAGGTTGGCGTATCGATGGTTTTCGTGACTTTGTAGGTTTTCGCGTCGATCACGCTGACTTTGCCCGCTTCGCGATGCGTCACGTAAGCTTCGTTGCGCGTCGGGTTAAACAGCACCGCCAGCGATTCCGGCGCAGCGATTTTCTCAATCACGCTTGCGTCCTTCAGGTTCACCACCAGCACTTCCGGTTGTTTGGAGTCGGTCAGGAACGCGCGTTGCCCTTTGGTATCCAGGCTCAGGTTCAGGTAGAAATGCTCTTTCCCGTCGTCCTGCACTTTTTTGCGGCTCAGCACTTTGTTGGTGGCCGTATCGATGGTGATCAGCTCGCCGTCTGCGTTAGTGCTGTAAAGACGTTTTGCCTGCGCATCCAGCGCCAGACCCGTGCTGAATGCGCCGGTGTTAGCAATGGTCTCTTTCAGTTTCAGCGTTTCGCCATCCACTACCCAAATCACACTCTCTTTGCCGATACCGGTGATATAGACGGTATTGGTGGTGTCATCGGCCACCAGCTCGCGCGGCTGCAGCGGCTTCACGGTTTCGCTGCGCTTGCGATCGTCAAGCACCAGGCGCCCTTTCACTTCACCGGTTTTGGCGTCGATAGCCGTTACCGCGCTGTTGGTGGTGTTACCAAACCACAGGGTCTGAGTGGCATTGTTGATGGTGGCGCCGAACGGTTTTAAATCGTTATGAATGGCCTGCGTCACTTCAAGTGTGACGGGATCAAGACGGTAAACCACGCCACCTTTATCCGTTTTGCGGCTTTGCGTGGTAGCAACCCACAGGGCATTTTCCTGCTGGCTGACCGCCATTTCGTAAGCGCCTTTACCCACCGCTTTTCGCAGCATCTCTTCTGCAGCATGAACATTAAACGACCCCGCTACCAGCAGTGAACCCAACAGCAGAGAACCACGCAGACGCGGTGAGCACAGATGACGTAATGACATGACGACTCCCTTTGATAAAAAAATGTGTAATGCCGACATTGCTTCCCTGAGACGAAGTCATCGCTTCATCCTGTTTTATTGTTGAGAATAGTAATCATTATTCACCTGAATGTGGAGCCTTTGTTTCCCGTTTCGCGCCCCGCTTCGTTTTTATCTACACTTCTGTTAACGCAACGTGCTGTTAAAGTTTTCAAAACCTTTACAAAAGATTTACCATACGCACATGTGTTCCATTTGGTTCGTTTTCTTCATCAACCGGCTCTTTATTCATGAAAATCATTTCTGCCCGTCAGGCCACGCTCACCCTGTTGTGGATGCCGACGATCTTTGCCCCCGCAGCGGCACTGGCTGCACAAGAACAAACGATGATCGTCAGCGCCACGCCGCAGACCGTTTCTGAACTCGATACCCCTGCCGCGGTTAGCGTCGTGAACGGGGATGATATGCGTCAGGCCGCGCAGCGCATCAACCTTTCTGAATCACTCGGCAGCGTGCCCGGTTTACAAATTCAGAACCGGCAGAACTACGCTCAGGACCTGCAGCTCTCCATGCGCGGCTTCGGTGCCCGCTCTACCTTCGGCGTGCGCGGTATTCGCATGTACGTCGACGGCATCCCGGCGACCATGCCGGACGGCCAGGGGCAGACTTCAAATATCGATCTCTCCAGCATCGACAGCGTCGAAGTGCTGCGCGGTCCGTTCTCTGCCCTGTACGGCAATGCCTCCGGCGGCGTGATCAATATCGCCAGCCAGACCGGCCAACAGCCGCCGACCATTGAAGCGAGCAGCTATTACGGCAGCTACGGCACCTGGCGCTACGGCCTCAAAGCCACCGGCGCAATGGGTGACGGCACCCATGCGGGCGATGTGGATTACACGGTGTCGACGACCCGTTTCACGACGAAGGGCTATCGCGACCACAGCGGCGCGCGTAAAAATCTGGCGAACGCCAAACTGGGCGTGCGCATTGATGACGCCAGCAAACTGACGCTGATTTTCAACAGCGTCGACATGAAAGCTAACGATCCGGGCGGACTGGATTATCAGGAGTGGCGCGACAACCCGCGTCAGTCTCCGCGCGCCGATCAGTACAACACCCGCAAAACCATCAAGCAGACCCAGGCTGGCCTGCGCTACGAGCGCCAGCTGACGGAGCAGGACGATCTCAGCGTGATGATGTACGCCGGTGAGCGTGAAATGACGCAGTATCAGTCAATTCCCTATCAGCCGCAGCTGAAAGAGACCCACTCCGGCGGCGTGATCGATATGCAGCGCCACTATCAGGGCGTGGACACCCGCTGGACGCATCGCGGCGAACTGCTGGTGCCCGTGACCTTCACCACCGGGCTGAACTACGAAAACATGAGCGAAGATCGTCGCGGTTACGAGAACTTCGTCATGAACAACGGCGTGCCGGAGTACGGTGTGAAAGGCGATAAACGCCGCAACGAACGCAACCTGATGTGGAACGTCGACCCGTATCTGCAGACCAGCTGGCAACTGACGCAAAAACTCTCCCTGGATGCAGGCGTGCGTTACAGCTCCGTGTGGTTTGACTCCAACGATCACTACGTACAAGGCGCCAACGGGGATGACAGCGGCGACGCGAGCTACCACAAATGGCTGCCTGCCAGTTCTTTAAAATACGCTATCACCGATGGGTGGAATGTCTACGCTGCGGCAGGCCGCGGGTTTGAAACGCCGACCATCAATGAACTCTCCTACCGTTCCGGAAATCAAAGCGGGCTGAACTTCGGCCTGAAACCCTCCACCAACAATACTTACGAAGTGGGCAGCAAAACCCGCGTCGGCAATGGTCTGTTGACGGCGGCACTTTTCCGCACCGATACGGATGATGAGATTGTGGTAGACGCCAGTGCCGGCGGCCGTACCAGCTATAAAAACGCCGGCAAAACGCGTCGTCAGGGCGTGGAGCTTTCCCTCGACCAGCAGTTTGCCGAGAACTGGAAGCTGAAAATGGCGTGGACGTATCTGGATGCAACGTACCGCACCAACGTCTGCTCCGACGCCGACTGTAACGGTAACCGTATGCCGGGCATCGCCCGCAATATGGGCTACGCGTCGTTTGGCTGGCAGCCGGAAGAAGGCTGGTACGCAGGCTCGGATGTGCGCTATATGAGCGACATTATGGCGGACGATGAAAACACCGCCAAAGCCCCTTCCTACACTGTTGTCGGCCTGAATACGGGCTACAAATTTAACTACGGCAACTGGGGAATGGACGTCTTCGGGCGCGTCGATAACCTGTTCGACAAAGAATATGTCGGATCGGTCATCGTTAACGAATCCAACGGCCGCTACTACGAACCGGCTCCGGGGCGTAATTACGGCGTGGGGATGTCCGTGTCATATCGTTTCGAATAACGGTTAATAGAAGCTACACAACAAAAACCCCGCCTGACGAAGGCGGGGTTTCAGAGGCCAATTATTCCTCAACGTAACGGTACGCGGTCACAATCCCTTGATCAGAGAAATCAACCGACAGATATTGTTTCCTGTCGAGGATCACCGGAATGATAAGGTAGATGCGGCGATCGACGATTTTTGAGGTATATACCCAGTGGTTCACTTTGTTGTAATCCGGTGTATTGGCGGGAACGCCGAAGGCAATCAGAACATCTTTGCGGGTGGTCACCTCAGGAGTGATTTTCTGTTTGATCTCTTTTTCAGAATACTGCGCTAAGCTGGTTGCGCCCGTTTTATCGTAATTTGACGCACATGACGCGCTCATTAAGACAAGTAAAACAATTCCTAACGCCTTCGCCGCTCTCATTGCTTAACATCCTTTTCCACATAGATGCCATTGGTGGTATCTAATGCGACTTCCTTCATATACAGCACGCAGTAGCCCGTCTTGTCTGCGTAGCTGATGTGCCCTTCATAGATTTTTTGCTTTTCAGGTACGAATGAAAGGGTGACGTGGCAGCCCTGATACAATGAATGCTCAATGATGGTTTTTTGATTAGGTATTAGCAGCGTTTCAAAATAATCATCTTTGTAACTCTTTCCGGTTATTTTGGGTAAGCCAATATCCTTTGTTGAACCCAGGAAAGGATTCAGGTAACGATTATGCTTTAAAACCCATCCACCCGTTTCTTTACCGGAAGGGTCGTATTGATAAATCCCGTAGCTCATAGGAGGCCCGATAAGACGGATTTTTGCGACATCAGCACTGTTTGCTGGAGGGGTGTACAGTTTTGGCTCTGGGAATAACGTGCTGCAGCCTGATACGCTCAGGGCAACAGGAATCAAAATCCAGCTCAGATATTTCATCATCTATCCTTGTCTAAAAAGGTAGAGTGAATATCGGCATGCCTCTTCAAAACTTGATGGTGAGTTTTTGCATCAATAAACATGAAATAATATTCCCGGAAGAGCAATTCCTCCGGGTAATAGTTAAGTAGGGCAATAGTTTTAGTGAAGAAGTAAAAAGGAATTAAACTATTACTTAACTAAAATACTGCTGCAATAAAAGCGCCGTCGACCCGTCAATGAGTTTATCAATCGCTTTATCACAGGCCACTGCATCGCCGCGCTCAAGCGCATCCAGCAGTTCATCGTAGCGATACGAGTATTTTGAAATGTCGTGTACATCTTCGTAGAGATAATTGAAGCAGGGGCCAATACGCACCCAAAGTTGCTCAATCATCGCCGTTAATGTTGGCATCTGGGCGCACTCATACAGCCTGAAGCGAAACGCACGATTAGCATGCAGGGCGCGCTGCGCCTCGCCGTTACGCATTGCAGCGTGGAATTTCTCTGCCAGATCGCGTAATTCCTGCAGCTTGCTGTCTGTCATTTTTTCACAGGCTGCCGCAACCGCCATCGACTCTAATTGCTTACGAATGGCGTTTATTTCTGTATAGCGATCGAGGGTGATCTCCGGTACCAGAAAAGCCTGTGCCGGTGTGGCATGCAGGGCTCCGGCGGAAACCAGCCGTAAAAGTGCTTCGCGAACAGGAGTAATACTGGTGCCTAATTTATCCGCAATCTCTTTGGTAATAAGCCTGGCGCCAGGTTTGAGCGCTCCGGCAATCAACGCCCCTTTCAGGCTCACCTCAACTTGCATCGTAAGGCTCAGGCGTTGTGCTTTTTCTAAATGTTCCAATTCAAGCATGTGCATTTCCTTCAGCTTAAAAAATAAGCGCTATTCATCCACCCGTTTTGACCTGAACGAGTGCCTGTCGATATATCCTGTATCTTCACACTGGTATTGGAATGACGCTAAAAAATTCAAGAACCAAAATTTATGCATTTTTTTGCCCTCGGCTCACCGAATCCGGTATGGCCGATAGCTATGCTGGTATTATTAAAGACATTATAGTCAAACTTTAAGAATATATTATGGCGGGGATTCCCGCCATAATGAGTACCATTAGTTATCCTTCGCGACGCGTATCACCACTTTGCCAAAGTTTTTGCCTTCCAGCAGGCCAATCAGCGCCTGCGGTGCATTCTCCAGCCCGTCGATCACCTGCTCGCGATACTGAATTTTGCCCTCTTTGATCCAATGCCCCATCTCATCCTGAAACTCCTGAATGCGATGACCGTAATCCTGGCCAATAATAAAGCCCTGCATGCGAATGCGTTTCTTGAGCAGCGTCGCCATCAGCAGAGGCAGACGGTCTGGCCCGTCCGGCAGTCCGGTGGCGTTGTACCCGCTCACCAGCCCGCACACCGGCACGCGCGCCGAGGTATTCAGCAGCGGCAGTACTGCGTCGAACACTTTACCGCCGACATTTTCGTAGTACACATCGATGCCTTTCGGACAGGCCTGAGCCAGCTGTTCGGCAAAATCGTCCGCGCGATGATCCAGGCACTTGTCAAACCCGAGGACCTCAACCGCGTGACGGCATTTCTCCGCGCCACCCGCAATGCCGACCACATAACAGCCTTTGATTTTGCCGATCTGCCCCACGGTCGCCCCAACCGGGCCGGTTGCCGCTGCAACCACTAACGTCTCGCCCTCTTTTGGCTGGCCGATATCCAGCAGCCCCATGTAGGCCGTGAAACCGGGCATTCCCAGCACGCCAAGTGCCCAGGATGGCTGTTTCACCTCATCGCCGAGTTTGACCAGGCCCGTGCCGTCAGAGAGTTCATACTCCTGCCAGCCGCTGTAGCCCAGCACCCACTCGCCCGCTTTGAATTTCGGGTGGTTCGACTGCTCAATGCGGCTGACCGTGCCGCCCACCATCACCGCGCCAATTTCAACCGGCGGCGAATAGGACGGCGCATCACTCATGCGGCCACGCATGTACGGGTCGAGTGACAGCCAGACGGTACGCAGCAAAACTTGCCCGTCCGAAGGCGTTGGGATCGGTTGCTCTTCTAAACGAAAATTGTCCGCGACCGGCGCACCCTGTGGGCGAGACGCCAGCACCAGGCGGCGGTTTGTGTTTGCAGATTGACTCATGGATCGCTCCTTATTACGCAAATGTCCTTAGAGACTAGCGCCTGTTGCCGACAACTGCCTTATCATTACGAGCCAGACTGATTCAGGCGCACCACCAGATACACGCAGGGGTTTTGCGTCTCATTGATAAAGCGGCAGTCGTTAGGTGGCCCCAGCTCCAGACAATCTCCGGCCTGCATTTCATGGCGGGTATCGCCCTCCTGAAACACCAGTTCACCGGACTGCAACCAGATAAGCTGACGCGCCAGCGCGTAGGATGACGCAGGCATCGGCACATCGCTGCCGCCGGGGAGTTCGACCTGAACCAGATCGATTGGCAAGTCGGTACGCGGTGAAACGTGGCGGCGCAGATAATGCGTTTGCGGATCGCGCCACACCGGCTGGTTGGCAAAGCGCAGCAGCTTGCCTTCCTGCATCTCAGCGCGGGCGATGAGCGTCGACATGCTGATACCGAACGCCCCCGACAGCCGCGCCAGAAGCGTTGCGGTCGGGCTGCTTTCGCTGCGTTCAATTTTGTGGATCATGGCGCGTGACACGCCTGCCCGCTCAGCAAGCTCGCTAAGCGACCAACCGCGCGATTCGCGTTCCACCCGAATTCGCGCGCTAATCCGTTGATTCATATCGTCTGGCATAGTGTTCATGACGTCATACTAAAGTGTATGGACCCGATTTCAATGCCGTTGTCATAACAAAAAAATATGTCTTATGCCGTAGCGGTCTGGCGCGGCGTTTGTGTAATATTGTGAGTAATACGTACCACTATAGTGAACAACCGATCCCGAGGTTCCGATGATTATCCGTCATGCCAGCAAAGAAGATTGCGCCGCTATCGGCGAGATTTACAACCACGCGGTGCTGCATACTGCAGCAATCTGGAACGACACCACCGTCGACACGGAGAACCGTATTGCCTGGTTTGAAGCGCGCACGCTGATGGGCTATCCGGTGCTGGTCAGCGAAGAAAACGGCGTGGTCACAGGCTATGCTTCCTTCGGCGACTGGCGCGCTTTTGACGGTTTCCGCCATACGGTGGAGCATTCGGTCTATGTTCATCCCGAGCATCAGGGTAAAGGCATTGGCCGCGAACTGATGAAAACGCTGATCGTTGAAGCGCGCGCCATCGGCAAACACGTGATGGTGGCGGGTATCGAAGCGCAGAATCAGGCATCCATTCATCTGCATGAGACCCTCGGTTTTGTCATTACCGGGCAGATGCCGCAGGTGGGGACAAAATTTGGCCGCTGGCTGGATCTGACCTTTATGCAGCTCCAGCTCGACGATCGCCACGAACCGGACGCGATCGGATGAATCAATCCCTGACGCTGGTCTTTCTGGTGGCTGCCGGCATCGGTCTGGTGGTGCAAAACACGCTGATGGTGCGCATCACCCAGTCGTCATCGACGATTTTGATCGCTATGCTGCTGAACTCACTGGTCGGTATTGTCTTGTTTGTCAGCATATTACTGATTAAAAACGGCGTGGCGGGCTTCAGCGAGCTGGCGTCCACAATACGCTGGTGGACGCTGATTCCCGGGTTGCTAGGGTCATTTTTTGTCTTTGCCAGCATCAGCGGCTATCAGTATGTCGGTGCAGCCACCACGATTGCGGTGCTGGTCGCCAGTCAGCTGATTGGCGGGCTGGTGATGGACGTGCTGAAAAGCCAGGGGATCCCGCTGCGGGCGCTGATTGGCCCGGTCTGCGGTGCGGTGCTACTGGTGATTGGCGCCTGGCTGGTTGCGCGGCGCCAGTTCTGACGTTTACAGAATCGAGCCGCCTTTGGTCAGCTGATCGTGGCGGGCGTCGGCCTCTTCTTTATGCTGCTTTCCGTGGTGCGCAATGGTGTTACGCAGACGTTGCTGCTGAGCGTAGCGATCTTCGCGGCTCAGTTCGCTGTCTTCGCTCAGTTCGATGAGCAGTTCATTCATGTGAGTGATGACACTCTCTTCCACCGCGGCATCCACGCGCGCGATCACGTCGTCTAAATGTGACATTGTCACTCCTTGTCGTCGAGTCATATCGCCGGGCGGCGGCATTGCCTTACCCGGCTAACACATACACTGTCCAGTTAACCCGGTAAGCGCAACGCCACCAGGCATCTGGCTAGTTCAGCTTCGCTTTGGAGAAATCACTGCCCATCAGGCTAACGCTATACCCGGTCACATTACTGCGTGTGGCGTAGAACGTTTTGCCGTTTGCCAGCGCAATCCACGGCGCCTGCTGGTAGAAAATCCCCTGCGCCTGGCTGTACAGCGCCGCACGCTTCGCCGGATCGCTGGTCAGCTTCGCTTTTTGTACCAGGTCATTATACCCTTTGTCACACCAGCGTGCGGCATTCGAGCCGGTCTTGATGCTGTTGCAGCCGAGCAGCACATCGGCGAAGTTGTCCGGGTCGCCGTTATCAGACATCCAGCCAAACAGCGCGCTGTCGTGCTCGCCTTTACGCATTCCGGACAGGTACTCGCCCCACTCGTAAGAGACAATTTTCGCCTTCACGCCTACCTTCGCCCAGTCGCTCTGGATCATCTCCGCGATACGTTTGGAGTTCGGGTTGTACGGACGCTGAACCGGCATCGACCACAGGGTCACTTCTGCGCCCTTCTCCAGCCCCGCCTGCTTCAGCAGCGCTTTCGCTTTTTCCGGATCGTAACTGTAGTCTTTCAAATCTTTGTTAAAACCGAGCATGTTCGGCGGAATCGGTGATTTAGCGACCGTACCGGAACCCATAAACACGGCGTTAACAATGGCCGTTTTATCCGTCGCGTAGTTCAGCGCCTGACGCACCAGCACGTTATCAAACGGTTTTTTCTCGGTGTTAAACGCCAGGTAGCCGACGTTCAGCGCATCTACAGAATGCAGCGTCAAATCCTTGTTTTTCTTAATCACGTCAAACTGAACCGGGGATGGCGCAGGGATAATCTGGCATTCGTTGGTTTGCAGCTTCGCGAGACGCGTTTCGACGTTCGGCGTAATCGAGAAAATCAGATGCTTTGTCGGCACCTCGCCGTCCCAGTAATTCGGGTTAGCAACGTAGCGGATCAGAGAATCAACTTTATATTGCTGCAGCACGTACGGGCCGGTACCAATTGGCCAGGTGTCGACGTTTTCCGGCGTCCCTTTTTTGAGCATAGCGTCTGCGTATTCGGCTGACAGGATCGAGGCGAAATCCATTCCCCAGTCGGCGAGGAACGCCGCGTTCGGCTCACTCAACACAAACTGCACATGGTAATCATCGACTTTTTTGACTTCCTGGATCAGCTTATCCAGTCCGACGTCATTGAAATATTCGTAATTACCCTGGGAGACGTTGTGATACGGATGCTTAGGGTCTTTCTGACGCAGCACCGAGAAAATAACGTCATCGGCATTAAAATCACGGGTCGGTTTGAAGTATTTGTTGCTATTAAATTTCACGCCTTTACGCAGCGTAAACGTATAGGTTTTGCCGTCCGGAGAGATAGTCCAGGATTCCGCCAGAGACGGAACCGGGGTATTTTTGACCGGATCAAAATTAATTAGACGGTTATAAAGCACCTGAGAGCTGGCAACGAATGACGGGCCGGAGCTGGCGATTTGCGGGTTAAACGACTCCGGTGACGCCTCAGAGCAGTAAATGATCGTATCTGTGTTTGCCGCCCAGGCAGCGCTTGCCGGTAAGAGTGTACTCAGCGCAAGCGCGAGCAGCTTTTTCCCTGTGGTCATGGTTATAAGCCTTTTGATTTTTTTATATAGAACGTCAATAACAGCACAGCCCTGGGCGGGTGGCAAATAACGAAACACTATCAGGATATTCTAAAGCCATTAATTTCGCTGGTTTAACAGCCAGCCATCGCCCGATGATTTGCCTTAAGTGTGCTGTTTCGTCAACCACTAATGCACCTTTCTATCCGCTAAGAAATCGCCGCTTTTAGCGTCTCCTCGTCCGTTTGCTTGCAAAACGATTTCGTTAAAGTAATGGGGTGAAGAAGTCTACAGGACCAAATCGTGGCAAAAACACTTTTACGCAGCGGCAATCTCGATGATTTTCAGGCCGTTGGCGGCGGCGGACAGGCCGTATTTGAATCAGCACTACAAATCCGTGAAGCGCTGCGTCTGCGCAAACAGCAGACGATCGTCGATTGTCTGGCGATTCCGCAGGTCAATGACGGCGGCGACCGTGTCGACTGGTATTCACCGGTGGACGGTGACGTTCTGGGCTGGAATGCCGCCGATGAAGACGCACGTTTCCGCGCCCTGCGCTATCTGGAGAACACCCTCTCAAGCGTTGAATCGCTGAGCAAAAAGAGCCTCCAGTCGCCTAAAACCGCACAACAGCTGTTTGGTTCTCTGCTTTCGAAAGCATTCCAGTTCCCAGGCGAAAATTTCCTGTTCCTCGTCGACGGCAAGCCGGTTATCGCGTTCTGGGGTTTTGTGAATCTCAATGAAAACGCGCGCGAGAATGTTCTGGATTGCCTGCGTGAATCCCTCAAGCCTGAGCCGATGCCTGCGCCAGTTGAAGAGCCTGAGCCTGAAGAACCCGCCCCGGCGATTGTGTTTGAGCAAGCCGACGCACCGCTCATCGCACCACCGCCTGTGGTTCGTGTGACGGAAGACGACCTCTATTCCGCTGAGCCTGCGCCCGTGGTGATGCCTGAAGTGTCCGCGCCCGCAGAACCTACGCCTGTGGTTGTAGGCAAAAAACGCCGCGTTCCGCTCTGGTCTCTGCCTGTGGCGGCCGTGATTGTCGCGGCCATCGCAACTCCGCTGCTGTGGCCGAAACAGGCGCCTTCGGCCGAGCCTGTCGCAACGCCTGCTCCGACACCGATTGCTATTGCCCCGAAACCGGTAAAACCGGCGGTCGAGATGGCGATGAACCTGCCGCTGCACCAGGCCGAAATTCTGCCGGTTAAAGCCGCAGAACCTGCACCTGCCCCGGTCGCAGAACCGGTGATAATTTCCGCGATCCCAAAAGATGCCATGGTGATGGACGCCGTTCAGGTAAAAACCGGCTCAACGAAATTCCTCAACGGCACCTGGCGCGCCATGCTGGAGGTGAAAGATCCGATCACCGGGAAAGCACCGTCACTGCGTTATCAAATTCAGAACAACAAGGGGACCGCTCGCGTGGTTCAGGGCGATAACGTTATTTGTCGAAGCGACATTTTCTCGGGCCTTCACAGCAACGGCGAACTGATGATTAAGAGTCGCGGCAATGCCCGCTGCACGGATGGTTCGCGCTACCCGATGCCGGAAATCGCCTGTAAAGCCGGGACTAACGACGTGGCGGAGTGTACTGCCCGTTATGATGCCAAAACCGTCGTTCCGCTGACGTTCAAGAAAGCAGGTGCCTGATCCTATGCTGGTAAATCTTTGCGACTACAAACAAAGCGTCACGCTGATTGCGAACAGCGGCGTACAGTTTCTTGATTTTGGCCTGACGCCACAGGACACGGCAAGTCTGGGCCGTTTCGTGCGTAAAACTGCCAATGGCCCTTTGCTGCGCCTCAATTACGATCTGGTCAATGGCCGCTACACCCTGCCCGCTGCACGCGGCGGTCAGCCTGAAGTGGTGAAACCGGAAAGCACGTTTACCCTGCATCAGTCCCTGGCGGTGCTCGATGGTGTCTGGCTTCCGGTGCCTTTTTTACGCTTTAATCCGCCGCGTACCTTTGTCGACGGCCCGGATAACTGGGCGCGCGCGCAGGTGCGTAAGCTTGAGACGCCGGACAGCGCGGGTAACACCCACCGTGTCACGTTCGCGCTCGACAGCCAGATAGCCGATCACGCCACGCCGGGCCTGTCACCGGTCGAAAACGATATTCTGAACGGCACCCGTTTTGCGCTGGCCTGGCGCGACGACGAGGTGCTGAGTTTTCTCGATCAGACCTGGATTGACGGCTGGCTGCGCGAGGCATTCAGCGGCTACGCCACGAGCGTCGAAAACCGCTCCGAGCGCGACCTGCACCAGGCGATGCGCGGCTTTGAATATCAGGCCCACTGGCTCAACCTGATGACTATGCTGGGCGAACAGATCGCCGTTCCGGAAGTGAAATTTGTTACTCACACCCTGAGCACGCCCGCCATTCCGGTCGATTTGATCCTCGATGTCGGCAACACCCACACCTGCGGCGTGATCATTGAAGATCACGGCGATGCCAATGACGGCTTACGCCAGACCGCCGAACTGCAGGTGCGATCCTTAAGCGAACCGCAGTTCCTGAATGAGCCGCTGTTTACCAGCCGCCTTGAATTTTCTGAAGCCCGCTTTGGCAAGCAGCACTTCTCCGTTGAAAGTGGCCGCGAAGATGCGTTTGTCTGGCCTTCAATCGTGCGCGTGGGCGATGAAGCGCGCAAACTGGCGATGCAGCGTCTGGGCACTGAGGGCAACAGCGGGATCTCCAGCCCGCGTCGCTATCTGTGGGATGAAACCCCGACGGTTCAGGACTGGCGCTTTAGCAGCATGAATGCCAAAACCCAGCGCGAACCGCTGGCAACCGCCTTCCCGCTGATGAACCTGATGAACGATGACGGGCAGCCGCTGTTCACCCTGCCGCCGGATGAACGTCTGCCGGTCTTCTCGCCGCAGTACAGCCGCAGCACGCTGATGACGCACATGTTGTGCGAACTCCTCGCTCAGGCTCTCGGCCAGATCAACAGCGTCGCCACGCGTCTGCGTTTGGGCTTCCCCGCCTCGCCTCGTCAGTTGCGTACCCTGATCCTGACCCTGCCCTCCGCCATGCCTAAACAGGAGCGCGAGATTTTCCGCCGCCGCATGTTTGAAGCCATCGCCATCGTCTGGAAAGCGATGGGCTGGCACCCGCAGGATGACGATTTTGCCAGCCGCAAGCAGCAGGATAAGAGCGTGGTTCCGGTTCCCGCCATCCAGATGGAGTGGGACGAAGCCAGCTGCGGACAGCTCGTGTGGCTGTACAACGAAGCCATTTCCCATTTCGGCGGCCAGACAGAGGCGTTCTTCGCCTCTCTCGCCCGCCCGGACCGCGAAGTAGAGCCGGGCGCACAGCCTGGGCGCTCGCTGCGCGTGGCCTCCATCGATATTGGCGGCGGAACCACTGATATGGCGATTACCCACTATCAGTTGGATGACGGCTCTGGTAACAATGTCAAAATCACCCCACAGCTGCTGTTCCGCGAAGGATTTAAAGTGGCGGGCGACGACACGCTGCTGGACGTGATCCAGCGCTACGTCCTGCCCGCCCTGCAAACGCAGTTGCAAAAATCCGGTATCGCCGATGCTTCTCTGTTAATGGCATCGCTGTTTGGCGACTCCGGGCGCATTGATACTCAGGCAGTGCTGCGCCAGCAGACGGCGCTTCAGCTGTTTATGCCGATTGGACACGGGATCCTCGCCGCCTGGGAGAGCAGCGATATCGACGATCCGCTGGCGGGTTTACACGCCACCTTCGGCGATCTGCTAAAACAGCAGCCGACCCGCAACGTGATGAACTATCTGCAACAGGCGATCGACCACGCGCTGCCCGCCGGTTCGGCACCGTTCGATCTGTTTGCGGTTCCGCTGCATGTGAACTTCCAGGAAATGCAGGACGCGATGCTGGCGGGCCAGTTTACACTGGCCGCTCCGCTGCATGCCGTGTGCGAAGCGATTTCCCATTATACCTGCGATATTTTGCTGATCACCGGGCGTCCTGGCTGTCTGCCTGGGGTGCAGGCGCTGATTCGCCACCTGCAGCCGGTGCCGGTCAACCGCATCGTCTGGCTGGATAAATACCGCGTACATGAGTGGTATCCGTTTAGCCAGCAGGGCCGTATCGGTAATCCAAAATCTACGGCAGCCGTCGGCGCGATGCTGTGCAGCCTCGCCCTGGACCTGCGTTTGCCGCGCTTTAATTTCAAAGCTGCCGACATCGGTGCCTACTCCACCGTGCGTTATCTCGGCGTGCTGGATAATACGGTCAACACGCTGCGCGAAGAGAACGTCTGGTATCAGGACATCGACCTCGATAAGCCGGGCGCGAAGCTGGATGCGCGACTGCACTTCCCGCTACGCGGTAACGTGACGCTCGGCTTCCGTCAGTTGGCTAACGCCCGCTGGCCCGCCACTCCGCTCTATACGCTGAGCATTAACTCAGCAGAGCTGGCAAAAGCCATCGCCGGAGACGGCGTGCTGAACGTTCGCTTGCAGCTGCGCGGCGGTACGAAACACGAAGGCCCGGAGTCGTTTGAGCTGAGCGACGCCTGGCTCCAGGACGGGACACCGGTGCCGCCTGACGCCTTAACGTTTAAACTGAATACCCTGGCCGACCGCCGCCATAGCGGAAGCCACTACTGGATCGACAGCGGGAGCGTATATCTCAAATGACAGCGATGACTGCCACCTCTCAGGCGTTAATCGAGTGGATCAACGACACGCGCCTGCATGCCCCGATGCTGGATAACGATGCTGACGCCCTGCTGGCCCGCCTCACCTGCGCGCAGGCACGCGGACAGGCGCTTGACCGCGCCCTGACCGGACACAGCAGCATTGGTCTTTACGGCCATTCGCAGGCAGCCAAAGCGCACCTGCTGGCGTCACTGTGCGGCAGCGGAAATGGTCGGCTGGATGTTTCTCCCGGCCAGCGCACCTTTGACTATTTTTCCCATATCAACCCCGGCCACGCCCTGACCAACATGGCCGTGCGTTTCACGCCGCGCTCCAGTGATGTCAGCGACGATGCCTTCCCGCTGCGCCTGAGCCTGGTCACGGAAGCCGAGCTGGTCCAGCTGTTTATTGCGCGCACCACGCTGCACACACTGATTCGCCCGGTAGAAAAATCGGTGATTGAAGCGCGTGTCGAAAAATGGCGTGCCCTGCGCCAGCCGCAAGGTGTTCCGGGGATCACCGCCCAGGAAGTGGCGACCATTGCCCGCTACTGGCGCAGCACCGTTCCCGCGTCTGAACAGCAGATGGACGATAGCCTGTGGCATCAGTTCGCGCAGCTGATCCCCTCCCTCGATTTAAGCACTCGCGCCAGCGTCTGGTCGCTGCTGTGGGGTGAGCAGCAGGAACTGACCCAGCAGTGGCTGAAACTGGCCCACGTGCTGCATCAGACCAGCCACGCCCGCCAGCTGGCGGCACCGCTGAGTTTGCTGGTCGATAATTTCGGCCTGCCCAGCGAAGGGTTCCTCACCCGCGCAGAGTTCACCGCGCCGGACGCACAGGAAGCCGTGCTGCACCCGCTGAATAATGGCGAGATGTTGAATGCCATTAGCATTCCCGTCGATGTGCTGGCATTCCTGACACGCGAACTGGTCCTGCCCGCTGAAAACGGTGTGCTGGATAACGTCGATATCATTGATATTCCCGCGCCATCGGAGACCGATCTCTCGCCGCTTGCAGAAGCCAAATGCACATGGCTGCTGGAGCATTATCGCCAGCAGATGCAGCCCGACGTGCTGGTGATTTGCAACGCTACCGCCCGCCACGAGCAAACGGCAAAAACGGCAAAAACCTTGCTGAACTGGGTGAAAGATACCCAGACGACGGAAGAGTCCGCCCTGCCTGGCCTGGTATGGGCCATTACGCCGCACGACGCGCGTTTCCTCACCAAACAGAATCTGGATGAGGCGGTGCAGCACCTGCTCGGCAAACCGGGCCAGCGCTGGGGAACGTTGCAGGCTCTCGACACGCACAGCATGCAGCGCGTGGTGGAGTGGCTGTCGCAGGCAACGTTTGCCACACAACGCCAGTCTCGCCTGCAAGCGCTGAAGAACACTCAGCAACGCGAGCTTCGTGCATTGATGCAAAGCTATCTCGCGCCGATGACCGTTGAGCCTGATGCACAACGCACTCAGGCTGAAGCGATGGTGCGCACGCTACAATCCAGCGCGGCTCGCCATGGCGAGTTGCTTGAAGGGCTGCTGCCACCGCTGAAAGCCTTCGAAACGCTGCTTACCGTTCAGCAGCCCCGCGAAGAGCAGGTTAACGGTTTGTTCACCGACGCGATTGATCTCTTTGCCGACAACGCTAGCGAAGGCCATGAGGTCTTCCAGACCAAAGATAAAGCGCGTCTGGCGCATCGTGTCTGGATCAACCATCTGCGCCAGTGGAGCCGTAACGAAGCCGCCGCGAACAGACTGGGGCTGGACGTTGCTGCACTCCCCCAGATTGCCGATACGCTGGTGATCAGTAGCTACCGCCTGAATCTGCCGCAACAGTTACAGCGCATCGTAGAAGCCGATAAAAGCAGTGCCGCACAGCTGCATGCGGCCATCGGTAACTTCATCGGCTGGCTGGGCTACGCTGAAACACCTGCGGCGACGCGTCCGGCAAGCCGCGTGCGTAAAGGCCAGGCCATCTTCGTGACGCCTGTCGTCAGCAGTGCAACGCCAAGACTGACGCAACTGGGTGAGCAGCCAGTTCACGCCGCCACGGTGTACGTGTACGACTGGCTGGTCGCGCTTTATACCCGCGCGATTGAGAACATTGGCTATCAGCACCCGCATGATATCCAGCCCGGCGCACGTCAGGCGTTACAAACGATATTGCGTTAACCCTAATGACAGCCTGCAAAGGCGCGGGCTGTCACTCTTCTGAGACACAATCCGAAAGCGCGCGCGCCAGCGCGGAAGGATTTTCCCACGACATGGAATGCCCGGCGGCAGGGATCACCAGAATTCGGACACCCTGCTGACGCATCTCTTCGGCCTCGGCATCTGGCAGCGAGAGTTCGCCAAACAGCAGCGTGACCGGACATTTCAGCGCCAGAAAGCGTGCGCTCCAGTCAGGGGTAACGCCCGCAACCAGAGACGCGGCACCGCGCCAGACGGCATAAGGTGCATTACTGCGCAGACACCCCGCCCACGCAGACGCTTCGGCGGCAAGCATAGTGTGATAGCCAGTTTCAATAAATGAGGCCTCACTCTGCGCGGCAATCCCGCGGCTAAACATGCCCCCTCCCGCATGAAAATTGGGTTCAGAGACAATCAGCCCGCGAATACGGTTTTCGGTAAGACCGGCGGTTTCGATAGCGATGCTGCCGCCCATGCTGTGGCCATAGAGCCAGAATGCGTCAATATTGAGATGGTTCAGAAGTTCGACAACGACCTTCGCCTGATCGCTGGTGCGATAGAGAAAGTGTTCAGGTTTGTCGCTATAGCCACTGCCGGGAAGGTCGATAAGAATGGCCCTACGCGCACCAAACTGCGGGTCGCAGACGACGCGGGGATATTCATACGAAGAGGCGCAGCCGAGGCCGTGAATAAAGACCACGGGATCGCCAGAACCAGGGAGGTCCTGCCAGCGCACATTGCAGCAGGCTTGCTGCGAGTAAAAACTGTTCATAAGCACTCCTTTGTTGATGCACTGTGTATTTATACAGTCACCCGTAGCGGAATGCTATTTTGTCTTTAAATTTTGGAAGCGTGCTTCAGAAAAGCGAGATCAACAGTGCCACAGGAAAGCTCATCGGCCAGGTCGAGCCCACCAGAAACGCGCTCAAAAACCGAATGCGTTTACGGTCTTTCGACAGGAACCAGGTAATCAGGGCGCATATTGCTGCCATGACTGCGTAAAACACCAACATCTTTTGATAAAGCGTCATTCTGTGCACTCGATCGATAAAATAACCGCGCGCAATATGCGTCATATATTGATACAGATCAAGTTTTAATGTTACAGATTAACCACTAAAATCACATGGTTAATAACAATGAAGTATTTCGTAGACGTTAATTCCCCGCCTGAGTTACCCCTTTTCCTACCCCTTTAAAGTTGCATTTTACATGCACATTTTGCACAATGATTGTGCCCGAAAAGTGGTGTAATAACAGCAGGCTTTAGAGGGAGAAACTATGTTACGCATTCCGCAGAGTTGTATTCATACCCGTTCCACCCCTTTCTGGAACAAGGACACCGCCCCTGCTGTCATTTTCCAGCGCCATCTTGATAAAGGCACGCGACCGGGCGTTTATCCCCGTTTGTCGGTAAGTCAGGGAGCGATACGTTACTTAGGTTATGCCGACGAGTTCACGCCGGTCCCTGACAGCGAACTCATCATCAAGGCTGGCCATTTCGGCGTGTTTCCGCCTGAAAAATGGCATCACATTGAAACGATGACTGACGATACGATTTTTAACGTCGATTTCTTTGTTGAACCGGAAGTTTTGAAATCTCTTTGAGCATTTAAACGCCCGTAAGGAACTTATTATGCTACGTATTCCTGAAAATTTTGTTCACACCCGCTCCACTCCATTCTGGAACAAAGACTCCGCACCAAAGGCCCTGTTCACCCATCACAACACCAAAGCGGGCGTGTATGGCCGCCTGTCTGTTATGCAGGGCGCGGTGAAATATTTTGGATTCCCGGATGCGCAAGCCACTGAACCCGATCTTGAACTGATTATCGAAGCGGGTTCTTTTGGCATTTCGCCACCGCAAAAATGGCACCGCATTGAGCTTCTGACCGACGATACCTACTTCAGTATTGATTTCTTCGCCGATCCGCAGGCAAATCTTGAAGGCGCGGGCCTGGGAAAAGTCGTTAATACACATAAGGGGTAAGAAGATGGGCAAGGCAACGTATACCGTTACCGTCACGAATAACAGCAACGGCGTGTCGGTCGATTACGAGACACAGGCCCCAATGGAGCTGTTAATTCCCGATGTCGCCGCCGATGTTGTGAAAGATTTGGTCAATACCGTGCGCGCGTATGACACGGAAAATGAGCATGATGTCTGTGGCTGGTAAACACTGCCGGGTGGCGGTGACGCCTGACCCGGCAACGATTTAAGCCCGGTAAGCGCTGCGCTACCGGGCGTAAATGACGCTAGTGTTTAATCATGACGTGCCTGACCACGGTGTAATCCTCCAGGCCATACACCGACATATCTTTGCCGTAACCGGATAGTTTCATGCCGCCGTGCGGCATTTCGCTGACCAGCATGAAATGGGTATTCACCCAGGTGCAGCCGTATTGCAGCTGAGCGCTGAGTCGATGCGCGCGGCCCACGTCTTTCGTCCACACCGATGACGCCAGACCATACTGCGAGTCATTGGCCCAGGCCAGAACTTCCTCTTCATCGCTGAATTCCGTCATGCTGACCACCGGGCCAAACACTTCGCGCTGGACGATGGCGTCTTCCTGTTTTGCTCCCGCCAGCAGCGTGGGCTGGAAGTAATACCCTGCGCCGTCCACTTTATTGCCCCCGGTCACCACGTTGACATGTCCGAGCGCTTTGGCTGCATCCACTGCCTGGCAGACCCGCGCCAGATGCGCCGCAGAGCTGAGCGGTCCCAGTTCGGTGGATTCATCATCCGGCGCGCCGGTTTTCAACGTGGCCACCGCCGCACCGAGCTTTTCGACCAGAGCGTTGTAAATGCCTTTTTGCGCGTATATCCGGCATGCAGCGGTACAGTCCTGGCCCGCGTTATAGAAACCGAAGGTCCGCACGCCCTCGACAACCTCGTCGAGGTCAGCATCGTCAAAGACGATGACAGGCGCTTTCCCCCCCAGCTCCATGTGGGTGCGTTTAATCGACGACGCCGTGTGGCCGATTATGTGCTCGCCGGTGGCAATCGAGCCGGTCAGGGAGACCATGCGCACTTTTTCATGCCCCGTCAGCGGGTCGCCAACGGTTTTGCCGCGACCAAACAATACATTTAATACCCCTGCCGGGAAGATCTCTTTCGCCAGTTCCCCCAGTTTGAGTGCGGTCAGCGGCGTGATTTCAGAAGGTTTGATCACCACGCAGTTACCGGCGGCCAGCGCCGGAGCCAGCTTCCACGCCGCCATCATCAGGGGATAGTTCCACGGCGCGATGGACGCCACTACGCCCACCGGATCGCGGCGAATCATGGAAGTATGGCCGTCGAGGTACTCTCCCGCCGCCAGTCCATTCAGCGTACGAGCGGCACCGGCAAAGAAACGGAACACATCCACGACTGCGGGGATTTCGTCGTTGATGACACAGTGCAGCGGCTTGCCGCAGTTTTGCGATTCGAGGCGCGCGAATGTGTCGGCATGTTCCTCAATCATATCGGCCAGTTTCAGCAGGCATTCGGAACGCGCTTTCGGCGTGGTTCGGCCCCATTGTGAAAAGGCGCGGTCAGCGGCTCGCACGGCAGCGTCGACCTGTGCGGCAGACGCTTCGGCGATCTCCAGCAGTACCTCGCCCGTGGCAGGATTGTAAACCGGCTGGTTTTCGCCTTCGCCGGTGACCAGTTCACCATTAATCAGCAGTTGAGTTTGCATAGCATTGTCCTGTTGAAATCAACGTTATTTCCCGCTTTCGACAACATTTTCGTTGTCGCGGGTTAGCCACCAGGCCCCCAGAATCGGAATGGTCGTTACCAGCATCACCAGCAGTGCGACCACGTTGGTGACGGGCACATCACGCGGGCGTCCAAGCTGATTGAGTAACCACAGCGGTAACGTACGCTCATGTCCCGCCGTAAATGTCGTGACGATGATTTCGTCGAACGACAGTGCAAACGCCAGCATGCCTCCCGCCAGCAGTGCAGAGCTTAAATTCGGCAGCACGACGTAGCGGAAGGTTTGCCAGCCGTCGGCACCTAAATCCATCGACGCTTCGACCAGGCTCCACGAGGTGCGCCGGAAGCGAGCGATGACGTTGTTGAACACCACTACCACGCAGAAGGTCGCATGACCGGTTACGATGGTGAAAAAGCCCGGCTCGAGATTGATGGTTTTAAACGCCGTCAGCAGCGCCAGACCGGTGATGATCCCCGGAAGCGCAATCGGCAACAGAAGCAGCAGCGAGATGGCGTTTTTGCCGAAAAACTCGCTGCGCCAGAGTGCCGCCGCCGCAAGGGTCCCCAGCACCAGCGCAATGGCCGTCGAGAGCGACGCGATCTGAAGTGACAACGTCACTGAATCGATAATATCGCTTCTTGATGCCGCCACGCTAAACCACTTCAGGGTCAGCCCTTTCGGCGGGAAGCTGAACGCCGCATCTTCCGTATTAAAAGCATAGATGGCGATAATCAGAAGTGGGAAGTGAAGGAAGATCACCCCGCCCCAGGCCGCCAGTTTCAGGAACACGTTCGCGCGTTCAGAGTGCATCGAACGCTCCCAGACGTTTCACGAACGCCAGATAGAGTGAGATAAGCACAATCGGCACTAAGGTGAACGCCGCCGCCATCGGCATGTTGCCGATCGCCCCCTGCTGCGCATAGACCATGTTGCCAATGAAATAACCCGGCGGGCCAATAAGCTGCGGCACGATAAAATCGCCCAGCGTTAGCGAGAAGGTAAAAATCGAACCGGCCGCAATGCCAGGAATGGCCAGCGGCAGCACCACGTAGCGGAAAGTCTGGCGCGGGCGCGCGCCCAGATCGGCTGACGCCTGTAACAGCGAGGGCGGCAAACGTTCCAGCGCCGCCTGAACGGGCAGGATCATAAACGGCAGCCAGATATAGACAAAGACGAGGAAGCGCCCCAGGCCGGACGTCGACAGCGTGTTACCGCCAATTGCGGGCAGCGTCAGCACTGACATCAGCAGCGGCCCCAGCCCCATATAGCCGAGAAACCACTGCGCGACGCCATCTTTTGCCAGCAACAGCGTCCACGCGTAGGCCTTAACGATGTAGCTCGCCCACATCGGCAGCATCACCGCGATATAGAAAAAAGCTTTCCATTTACCGCGCGTGTAGCGCGCCATGTACCACGCCATTGGAAAGGCCAGAATCGCGCTGGCAATCGTGACGGCAATGGCCATCAGCAAAGTGCGCAGGATGATGTCGTAATTGGCAGGGTTGAAAAGCGCCAGTATGTTCGCAAAGGTCAGATCCGGCGTCACCGACATGGTGAAATCGTCGAAGGTGTAGAAACCTTGCCACAGCAGGGTCAGCAGCGAGCCGAGATAGACAATCCCGAACCACATCAGCGGCCCGAGCAGAAGCAGGAACAGCCCGAGCGACGGTTTGCGCCAGAGCAGCGTCGTGATCCGGCTGACCGGGCCACGGGAGGATGGTGCAGGTGAAACGCTCATGTCCATCTCACCTTTCCTCATGCAGCGGCACCATTGCCTCGCGCGACCAGGAGGCCAGCACCTGCTGCCCTGGGGCAACATCCACAGGGATATTCGCGCCGCTCAGATTGGCTTGGCTCACCAGCAGTTTTGCGCCATCGGCGAGACGCAGCTCAAACCGCGTAGCCGCGCCCTGATATTGCACCGCCTGCACCAAGCCCTGTACCTGAACATCGCCGCTCTGATTGAGGCGAATATGTTCCGGGCGCAGCGAATAAATTCCCTCCATGCCGCAAACCTGTTTTGCAACGGCGGCATCAAACACGTTGGAAGTGCCGACAAAGCTGGCGACGAACGGCGTGCGTGGGCGCATATAGAGCTCGCGCGGGGTATCGACCTGTTCAATTCGCCCGTTGTTAAACACGGCGACACGATCGGACATCGACAGCGCTTCGCCCTGATCGTGGGTAACGAAAATAAAGGTGATCCCCAGCTCCTGCTGCAGTTTTTTCAGCTCGAACTGCATCTGCTCGCGCAGTTTCAGATCCAGCGCACCGAGCGGTTCGTCAAGCAAGAGCACACGCGGCTCATTGACCAGCGCGCGGGCGATAGCCACACGCTGACGCTGCCCGCCGGAAAGCTGAGAGGGCTTACGCTTTTCTGCAAACCCTAATCCTACTTTCTCCAGCGCGTCACGCGCCTGCGCCTGGCGTTTCTTTTTATCGACGCCTTTCACCATCAGACCGTAGGCGACGTTTTCAATGATCGACATATGCGGGAACAGGGCGTAATCCTGGAACACGGTGTTCACATCGCGCTCCCACGGCGGTAGCTCGCTGGCCCCTTTGCCGAAGATTTTGATCGCCCCGCCGCTCAACTGCTCGAACCCGGCAATCAGGCGCAGACAGGTGGTTTTGCCGGAGCCAGAAGGCCCCAGCATGGAGAAAAATTCGCCGTCGCGAATGCCTATGGTGACACCGTCCACCGCCCGTACGTCGCCGTACAAACGGGAGACGTCGTTAAACTCAACTGCGTACGTCATGGTCTGCTCCCGGGCGATTAACGGCCACCCATGATGGCGATGTAATCCTGCGTCCAGCGGCTATACGGGACATATTTTCCGCCTTCTGCAATCGGGGTTTTCCAGAACATGATTTTGTCGAATTCGTTATAGCCGTTGGTTTCGCAGCCTTTTTCGCCGAGCAGCGTGCTGGCTTTACAGCCTTCAGCCACCACCGGCAGAGAGCCAAACCACGCCGCCAGATCGCCCTGCAGTTTTGGTGTCAGCGACCAGTTCATCCACTTGTAGGCGCACATCGGATGTTTGGCTTCGGCGTGCAGCATGGTGGTGTCTGCCCAGCCGGTTACCCCCTCTTTCGGGAAGACCGTCGCGATGGGCTGGTTTTCCCCTTTCAGGGCGTTAGCCTGATAAGGCCATGCGCTCGATGCCACCACGCCTTCGTTTTTGAAGTCGCTCATCTGAACGGTGGTGTCGTGCCAGTAACGGTGAATAAGCGCGTGCTGGTCACGCAGCACTTTCAGTACGGCTGCGTATTGCGCTTCGGTGAGCTGGTACGGGTCAGTAATACCGAGCTGCGGCTGCGTGGCTTTGACGAACAGCGCGGCATCCGCAATGTAGATCGGGCCATCGTAGGCCTGCACACGGCCTTTGTTGGTTTTGCCGTCCGGGAGATTTTGCTCTTTAAAGATCACCGTCCAGCTGTCCGGCGGTGTCGGGAAGGTTTTCGTGTTGTACATCAGCAGGTTCGGTCCCCACTGATACGGCGTGCCGTAGACTTTGCCGCCAACGTTAAACCATTCGCCTTTCACGATGCGCGAATCAATGGTTTTCCAGTTGGGGATCAGATCCGGATTAATGGGCTGAACGCGTTTCCCCATAATCAAACGTAACGAGGCATCGCCGGAAGCGGTGACCAGGTCATAGCCCCCTTTAGCCATCAGGCTGACCATCTCATCGGAGGTGGCTGCCGTTTTGACGTTCACCGCACAGCCGGTCTCTTTTTCAAACTGGGTGACCCAGTCATAATTTTTATCCGTCTGGCCGCGTTCGATGTATCCCGGCCAGGCGATGATATCTAGCCTTCCCTCGCCTTTGCCGATCTCTTTCGGCGGCTCTGCGGCTTGCGCGGTCATGATGGTCATGCCGAGCGCGCACAGGCTGCTGCGGGCAAATTTTTTGCTCATTTGATTTACTCCTGTCGCAATGAAATTTGGCGGCAGCCGTGCCGTAAAAATATCTCCCTTAATAAACGTAGACTGCGCAAATGCGCCGCACCCTGCGGGCTTTGGAAATTTCATCAGGTTGTGACAGAGGGCGCATTCCCTGTTAAGTGGATTATAGACAAGGAGTTAGCGGCGAGCGGCGGTATGCAGATTTCCTATGACTGACAGTCGGGAATAAACCCGGCGCAGGTCACAGGATAAGCATTGTTTATTTATACGAGGATATTACGCCTGCGGTAAATAAGCCTTTTCGCTTATTTCAGCATGACGCTTATTAATTTCGCCAGCTGGATTACAGCCTGTTCTTCCCGCTCCCCCCACGCCCAGGAGGTATTAAAGCGAAAGAACGGCGTCCAGACGTCGGAGGTAGAAAACATTTTGCCCGGCGCGATGCTGATATGGTGCGCCAGCGCCTGCTCACTGAGCAGCCCGGCGTCCAGCTGTGCAGGCAGTTCCAGCCACAAAAAGTAGCCGCTGTCGTTGTGGTGAATTTTCACTTCCGCCGGCAAATGGCGCATTAACGATTGCCACGCCTGCTGCTTACGCTCGGCCAGCGTACGGCGCAGACGGCGAAGATGGGCGTCATAGCGTTTGGTGGCGAGATAATCCACAAGAGCAAGCTGCATCGGGGAGCTGGTCGAAAGTGTGCTCATCAATTGTAATTGCTGGATGCGGCGCGCATGTTTGCCCGCTGCGACCCAGCCGATACGAAAACCAGCGACCAGACATTTCGAGAAAGATGAGCAGTGCAAAGTCATATCCTGGCGGTCCCAGGCTTTTGCGGGCAGCGGTTTTTCGCGCCCAAAATAGAGCTCGCTGTAGACGTCATCTTCGATCAAGGTGACGTTATGTTTCGTCAGCAGCGCCACCAGATGGGATTTTTTCTCGGCGCTGAGGGTAAAGCCCAGCGGATTTTGGCTGTTAGTCATCAGCCAGCAGGCTTTCACCGGATAGTCGTTCAGCGCCTGCTCAAGGGCGTTGAGATCGATCCCTTCGCGCACGTCAGTGGCGATCGACAGCGCCTTGAGCTTTAACCTTTCCAGCGCCTGAAGTGCACCGTAGAAACAGGGGTTTTCGACAATCACCCAGTCACCGGGTTCGGTCACGGCCTGGAGACTCAGATTTAGGGCTTCCAGCGCACCGGCGGTGATCACAATCTCTTCCGGCGAAATATTCATCCCCTGCTGCGCGTAGCGACGGGCGATGGCGTGGCGGAGATCGACGTTACCCGGCGGCAGGTTTTCAATCACGCTCATGGCGGTTGCGGTTTTGCTGACGTTGGCAAGGGAGCGGTTCAACTGCTGAAGCGGGAAAAGCCGAGGATCGGGGAATGCGGAGGCAAAGGGTAAAACAGAGGGGTCGCGGCTGGCCTGCAGGACATCAAAAATATAGGTATTGATATCGACCACTTCGTCGCGCATCACCTGCGCCGGTGGCGCAGGCTGCTGCTTTATCGGGCGTGGAGCAACGTAGTATCCCGACTGTGGGCGAGCAACGATTCGCCCCTGGCTTTCCAGCGTTTGATAGGCATGACCGACGGTCATGAAACTCATGCCGCTGCTGGCAACTTGCTCACGCAACGACGGTAGTTTATCTCCCGGCAACCACACGCCAAGTTCGATTTGCGAAATGATTTGCTGCGCCAGGCGCTGGTATTTTTTCATCGTTCTCTCCTTGCTTCACACCATAGTATATCAGCAGGAGAAAATTGGCAGTTTTAATGAACTGTTATAGCTTATGCGGTGTTATGACGGACGATGACTGAGGTGTGCACGCTCAGATGGCGCGGACGTTGCCAGATGGTCAAAGGTCATCATGGACGATTTGCAGAAAATGCATTTCGCACCGTGTGGGTTTTTTTCAGACACATCAAAAACGGATGTGCGGTATTGCGAGCCATGACAGCATGGGCAGCGAAAATGGATATAAGAAACCATATGAATCTCCAGAACACGTAAATACGTGAATGACAAATTGGGCCTTTCAAGGCAATGATGGTCTGAGACAAAACTAATCGGAGTGTCAGAGTGTAAAGAGAAGACCCAAGAGGCTGCGGAGAGGCACAACGTGATGAGAAATGCTTTGAAACGACGTCAGATATTTTTTTGGGTATCAAACCGAGGAGCCATTAACGCATGACTGAGAGAACAAAACAACCCCTTTAATGAAGAAAACTCATAAAAATAAAATTCTTATGCTCTGAACGTTTAACGGCTTTATGCGTTAGTCGCGCTTAACTGTTCACTATATCAGATGACTAAAGCCTATCTATTTCGCAAACTGTTATACATAAATTTCAAATTTCTGCCTCTGATAGTTCGATTCCGCCCCCTATACCATAACACCACACCGATTGACATTGAGGCTGTGCATGTTTGGTTTAGATGCTTTTCATCTGGCGCGGATACAGTTTGCCTTTACCGTATCCTTCCACATTATTTTCCCGGCGATCACCATTGGTCTCGCCAGCTATCTGGCGGTGCTGGAAGGGCTTTGGCTGAAGACCAAAAAACCCGTCTGGCGCTCGCTGTACCATTTCTGGTCCAAAATTTTCGCCGTCAACTTTGGCATGGGCGTGGTGTCCGGGCTGGTGATGGCCTACCAGTTCGGGACCAACTGGAGCGGATTTTCGCAGTTCGCGGGGAGTATTACCGGCCCGCTGCTGACCTACGAAGTGCTGACCGCCTTCTTCCTCGAAGCCGGTTTCCTCGGGGTGATGCTGTTTGGCTGGAACAAAGTCGGGCCGGGGCTGCACTTCTTTTCCACCTGCATGGTGGCGCTGGGCACTATTATTTCGACCTTCTGGATCCTGGCGTCCAACAGCTGGATGCAAACCCCTCAGGGGTATGAGATCGTCAACGGCGTGGTGGTCCCGGTCGACTGGTTCGCGGTGGTGTTTAACCCCTCCTTCCCCTACCGCCTGTTCCATATGTCCATTGCGGCATTCCTGAGCAGCGCCCTCTTCGTGGGTGCATCAGCGGCCTGGCATCTTCTGCGCGGTAACAATACGCCCGCTATTCGTCACATGTTCTCCATGGCACTGTGGATGACGCTCATTGTCGCGCCAATTCAGGCGATGGTCGGTGATATGCACGGCCTGAATACGTTAAAACATCAGCCCGCCAAAATTGCGGCGATTGAAGGCCACTGGGAAAACCCACCCGGTGAACCGACACCGTTGTTGTTATTTGGCTGGCCAGATATGGAGCAAGAGCGCACCCGCTATGGGCTGGAAATCCCGGCCCTCGGCAGCCTGATTCTGACGCACAGCCTGGATAAACAGGTGCCAGCGCTGAAAGATTTCCCGAAAGAGGATCGTCCGAATTCGACCATCGTCTTCTGGTCATTCCGCATCATGGCGGGGCTGGGAATGCTGATGCTGCTGTTAGGCGTTGTCGCCGTCTGGCTGCGCTACAGGCAGCGCGTTTATACCTCGCGTCCTTTCCTGTGGTTCGCTCTGCTGATGGGGCCGTCCGGCCTGATCGCCATCCTTGCCGGTTGGGTCACCACCGAAGTGGGTCGTCAGCCATGGGTCGTTTATGGTCTGCAACGCACGTCGGATGCGGTATCTGCCCATGGCGATCTGCATATGAGCGTGAGCCTGCTGGCCTTTATTGTCGTCTATACCTCGGTATTCGGCGTTGGCTACAGCTACATGGTGCGACTTATCAAAAAAGGTCCGCAGGAACACGAATCCTTCCCGACCGAAAACGATGGCCGTCCGGCTCGCCCGCTCTCTGCCGCCAGCACTGAATTTGTGATTAAGGAGAAACCATAATGGGCATCGATCTTTCCATTATCTGGTTTGTGATTATCGTATTCGCCACGCTGATGTATATCGTCATGGACGGCTTTGATTTAGGCATCGGCATTCTGTTTCCGACCACCCGAGACGCGGACGATCGCGACGTGATGGTTAATAGCGTGGCCCCGGTCTGGGACGGGAATGAAACCTGGCTCGTGCTCGGGGGGGCGGCGCTTTTCGGTGCGTTTCCGCTGGCTTACGCAGTGATTATCGATGCCCTCACCATCCCACTCACGTTGATGCTGATCGGCCTGATTTTCCGCGGCGTGGCCTTTGAATTTCGTTTTAAAGCGACGCCAGCACACCGGCCGTTCTGGGACAAAGCTTTTATTGGCGGCTCCATTCTTGCCACCTTCAGCCAGGGCGTGGTGGTTGGCGCGGTAATAAACGGTTTCTCGGTGACCGAGCGCGTCTACAGCGGCGGGCCATTTGACTGGTTTACGCTGTTTAATCTGTTCTGTGGCGTGGGTCTGACGGTGGCGTACGCCCTGCTCGGCGCGACCTGGCTGGTGATGAAAAGTGAAAATCCGCTTCAGGGGAAAATGCGCGGGGTATCTAAAAAGCTGTTGCTGGCGCTGTTGGCGGTTATCGCGGTCATCAGCCTGTGGACGCCGCTGGCGCACCCGGCAATCGCCGAGCGTTGGTTTACCCTGCCCAATCTGTGGTTCCTGCTGCCGGTGCCATTGCTGGTCCTCGTACTGAGCGGTTGGGCCTGGAAAAAACTGAACGATAGCGACAGCCACAATGCACCGTTTGTGCTGACGTTGGGGCTGATTTTCCTCGGATTTAGCGGGCTTGGGATCAGCATCTGGCCGTACATTATTCCGCCGTCCATCACGCTCTGGCAGGCCGCAGCACCGCCACAAAGCCAGGGCTTTATGCTGGTCGGCGCCCTGCTGATCATCCCGATTATTCTGGTCTATACGTTCTGGAGCTACTACGTGTTTCGCGGAAAAGTGCAACATGGGGAGGGGTATCACTGATGCAACAGCCTGTCTGGAAACGCCTGATGTGGTTAGCCATTATTTGGGGAGGCAGCGTGCTGGCACTGGCTGCTGTGGGGATGTTCTTCCGCATCCTGATGACTGCCGCAGGCTTTAAATCGCACTAACGTTTTGATAGCCGGGTGGATATCCCTGCCCGGCTTTCGGCACTTTCAGATAAACACCCATGACAAACGGGAGGGTATCGTTAAAGATATTCGCATATATTTATCGGATTTATAGTTTGAGAAGCAATATGAAAAAGCTCGTGGCGTTAAGCCTGATGACCCTGGCGCTGGCAGGTTGTGTAAATCCCGGAAAGGCGTCTGTCCAGGCAGGCCAACTCGAAGGGCACCGTTTTGTGCTGGAGAGCGTAAACGGCGCGGCGGTCAAACCCACCGCGGTGCCACCGGAAATGCGCTTTGGCGAGAAAATGGCTGTTTCCGGCGTGATGTGTAACCGCTTTAGCGGCGAAGGCAAATTATCGGAAGGCGAGTTGAAGGTCAAAGCCATGGCGATGACGCGCAAACTCTGCACCGATCAGCAGCTTAACGAGCTGGATGCAACAATAGGCGATATGCTGCGCAAAGGCGCGCAGGTCGATCTGACGGAAAATCAGTTGACGCTGGCGACAGCAGATAAAACGCTGATGTTTAAACGCGCAGACTAATCAGTAATTACCGCATGACCCTACGGCAAGCGACTGCTCACTGCAGCGTTTGCCATTAGGCAACGCACACATCCCGACAGCCGAGCCATCAAGCTGGCGAGCGACAGACAACGATCCGCCCACCATTGCGCAACTGGCCTGCCCGGAGCTGGACATTGCCGCTTTCATTCCCGGTGAAACATGTGCCGCTGTCGCCTGCTGAACAGGCTCATTGCTGCACGCAGACAACAGTAATGCCGCACACCCTACCCAAAACGCTGAACGCATTCTCTCTTCCCCATACAAATTGCGAAACCTAAGCATAATAGGCACCCTGCGCCGCCCCGTCGAGAGCGGAACTGCGTATTTATGCACCTGAGAAACAAATTCTTGCGATTTTTTTGCCAGAAACTTGATCTACACATTGATGCGAGGAATAGCCAGGACACAAAAGCGAAAATCGGAAAGCCTGACCTTTGCTAAAATAGGGATATAACTATCAGGACTCGTCGACGTTTCACGGGTCCCTCTTTTTTGCGCAATGTAAGGGTGTCACATGATCACTATTGACGGTAATGGCGCGGCCGCGTCCGTCGCGTTCCGCACCAGCGAAGTTATCGCCATCTACCCCATTACACCAAGTTCGACCATGGCGGAACAGGCTGATGCCTGGGCGGGCAACGGGCTAAAAAACGTCTGGGGCGATGTTCCCCGGGTCGTCGAGATGCAGTCGGAAGCCGGTGCTATCGGCGCGGTTCACGGCGCACTGCAAACAGGTGCCCTCTCGACGTCGTTCACTTCATCGCAGGGTCTGCTGCTGATGATTCCCACGCTGTATAAGCTCGCCGGGCAGTTAACGCCGTTCGTGTTGCATGTGGCAGCGCGTACCGTCGCCACTCATGCTCTGTCGATTTTCGGTGACCACTCGGATGTGATGGCGGTCCGTCAGACGGGCTGCGCCATGCTATGTGCCAGTAATGTGCAGGAAGCCCAGGACTTTGCGCTGATTTCCCACATCGCGACGCTAAAAAGCCGGGTGCCGTTTATTCATTTCTTCGATGGTTTCCGCACTTCTCACGAAATCAATAAAATCGTCCCGCTGTCGGACAACACGATTCTGGAGCTGATGCCGCAGGACGAGATCGATGCCCACCGCGCACGCGCGCTGAATCCTGAGCATCCGGTTATTCGCGGCACTTCCGCGAACCCCGATACCTATTTCCAGTCCCGTGAAGCCACCAACCCCTGGTACAACGCGGTTTACGATCACGTTGAGCAGGTGATGAGTGATTTCTCGGCGGCCACCGGGCGTGAATATAAGCCGTTTGAATACTATGGCCACCCGCAGGCCGAGCGCGTTATCGTGCTGATGGGCTCTGCGATTGGTACCTGTGAAGAGGTCGTCGACGAGCTGTTTTCACGCGGCGAAAAGGTTGGCGTGCTGAAAGTGCGCCTGTACCGTCCCTTCTCTGCGAAGCATCTGCTGTCCGTGTTGCCGGAAAGCGTCCGTTCCGTTGCGGTACTCGATCGCACCAAAGAGCCGGGCGCGCATGCAGAACCCCTCTATCTGGATGTGATGACGGCCCTGGCCGAAGCCTTCAACAGCGGTGAGCGCGAAACGTTGCCGCGCGTCATCGGCGGACGCTACGGTTTGTCGTCGAAAGAGTTCGGGCCTGACTGCGTGCTGGCAGTGTTTAATGAGCTGAGCGCCGCAAAACCGAAACCGCGCTTTACGGTCGGTATTTATGACGATGTGACTAACCTGTCGCTGCTGCTGCCAGAAAACACCCTGCCGTCGACGTCGAAGCTGGAAGCGCTGTTTTACGGTCTCGGCAGTGACGGTAGCGTCTCTGCCACCAAAAACAATATCAAAATCATCGGTAACTCCACGCCGTGGTATGCCCAGGGTTATTTTGTTTATGACTCCAAAAAGGCGGGCGGCCTGACTGTCTCGCACCTGCGCGTCAGCGAAAAACCGATTCGTTCCGCCTATCTGGTTGAGCAGGCCGATTTTGTTGGCTGTCACCAGCTGCAGTTTATCGACAAATATCAGATGGCCGAACGCCTGAAACCGGGCGGAATTTTCCTGATTAACACGCCGTACAATGCTGACGAAGTGTGGTCGCGACTGCCGCAGGAAGTGCAGGCGGTGCTGAATCAGAAACAAGCCCGTCTGTTTACCGTCAACGCGGCGAAAATTGCCCGTGAATGCGGCCTGGCGGCACGCATTAACACCGTCATGCAGATGGCCTTCTTCCACCTGACGGATATTCTGCCGGGCGACAGCGCGCTGACCGCATTGCAGGGTGCCATTGCCAAAAGCTACAGCAGCAAAGGGCAGGATCTGGTCGAGCGCAACTGGCAAGCGCTGGCTCTGGCGCGAGAGTCTATTTCTGAGATCCCGCTTCAGCCGGTGAATACCGCCAGTGCAAACCGGCCACCAGTGGTGTCTGACGCCGCGCCTGATTTTGTTAAAACCGTGACCGCTGCAATGCTGGCGGGTCTGGGCGATGCCCTGCCCGTCTCCGCCCTGCCGCCGGACGGCACCTGGCCGGTGGGCACTACCCGCTGGGAAAAACGCAACATCGCCGAAGAGATCCCGATCTGGAAGGAAGATCTCTGTACGCAGTGCAACCATTGCGTTGCGGCCTGTCCACACTCGGCCATCCGCGCGAAAGTGGTTTCTCCAGAAGATATGGAAAATGCCCCTGCCAGCCTGCACTCGCTGGATGTGAAATCCCGCGATATGCGTGGGCAGAAATACGTACTGCAGGTCGCGCCGGAAGACTGCACAGGCTGTAATCTGTGCGTCGAAGTATGCCCGGCGAAAGATCGCCAGAATCCGGAAATCAAAGCCATCAATATGATGTCGCGCCTGGAACACGTGGAAGAAGAGAAAGTGAATTACGACTTCTTCCTCGGCCTGCCGGAAATCGATCGCAGCAAGCTCGAACGTATCGATATCCGCACTTCCCAGCTGATTACGCCGCTGTTTGAATACTCGGGCGCCTGCTCCGGCTGCGGCGAAACGCCTTACATCAAGCTGCTCACCCAGCTGTACGGCGACCGCATGCTGATCGCGAACGCCACCGGCTGTTCGTCTATCTACGGCGGTAACCTGCCTTCTACGCCGTATACCACCGATGCCAATGGCCGTGGCCCGGCTTGGGCAAACTCTCTGTTTGAAGATAACGCCGAGTTCGGACTGGGCTTCCGTCTGACGGTCGATCAGCATCGCGCCCGCGTGATGCGTCTGCTGGAACAATTTGCCGATAAGCTTCCTGCTGAATTAAATGCAGCGCTGCACAGCGACGCCACACCAGAGGTGCGTCGCGAGCAGGTGGCAGAACTGCGTCAGCATCTTCAGGGCGTGGAAGGCGCACAGCAGCTGTTAACCGACGCCGACGCGCTGGTCGAAAAATCGATCTGGCTGATTGGCGGTGATGGTTGGGCGTACGACATTGGTTTTGGTGGCCTGGATCATGTTCTTAGCCTGACGGAAAACGTGAACATTCTGGTGCTCGATACTCAGTGTTATTCCAACACCGGCGGTCAGGCGTCTAAAGCCACCCCGCTGGGTGCCGTCACCAAGTTTGGTGAGCACGGTAAACGCAAAGCGCGTAAAGACCTGGGCGTCAGCATGATGATGTACGGTCATGTGTATGTCGCACAGATTTCGCTTGGCGCGCAGCTCAACCAGACGGTGAAAGCGATACAGGAAGCGGAAGCCTATCCAGGACCGTCGCTGATCATTGCTTACAGCCCTTGTGAAGAGCACGGTTACGATCTGGCGCTGAGCCACGATCAGATGCGCCAGCTGACGGCGACCGGGTTCTGGCCGCTGTATCGCTTCGATCCACGTCGTGCCGATGAAGGGAAACTGCCGCTGGCGCTGGACTCACGTCCACCGTCTGATGCGCTGGCAGAAACGTTGATGCAGGAGCAACGCTTCCGTCGTCTCAATGCCCAGCAGCCAGAAGTGGCCGAGCAACTGTGGAAGGACGCGGCGGCCGATTTGCAAAAACGCTATGACTTCCTGGCGCAGATGGCAGGAAAAGGCGAGAAATCGACCAGCGAGTGATAAAAAAAAGCCCGGAGCATCAGCTCCGGGCATATCCTGTCAATTCTGGATGATAGCTCAGTAAAACACTCTCAGTGCATTAACGGATGAAGAATCATAAAGGCATATAACGGCTTAAAGTTTACCCTCAACTAACAGGAAAGAATAATTTTTAATTTATATAGTTCAATGAATTACATTCACTGAAATTATTTTTCCACCCCGTGTTACGCGTCACCCACTTGCACGCTCGCCCCTGCTGTTAGATGATAAATCTCCTGTTTTACGCTGTAAGGGACAAATCATCATGGTCCATCATCCTGTAAGGTCTTCACGTATCGCCTCCATTGGCTATGATGAACGCAGCGCCACGCTGGAAATCCGCTTTCTCGATCGTAGGACGCTGCGGTATCAGCAGGTTCCGGTACGTGTCTATAACGATTTTTTGCAGGTCGTGTCAAAAGGTCGCTTTTATGATGGCGTCGTAAAGGGGAAGTTTAAGGAAATCACCGTATACTGAGCCTTATCCCTATCCACGTGAAAGGATTTCTTCCGTGCTTACCCGCTTAACATTGGCTGCTCTGATTTTGCTAACCTGTCTGTGGATGGCATTAATTTTTGATTTCGGCGATATCGTGCGTCATCTCAGTGAATTACTGCAGGCACTGGATGCGGATTAACACGCCTTTTATTGTTGGTTTTAATAGATATCAGACATTGGCTGTCTCTTTCTCCGCTTAGGCTAAAATTGAATGTGTATGCGCACATTCAATTGAACACCGGCCTTCTCGATAATCAGGAGATCAAATGACTGACTTAAACGAACGCGTTGAAACCCTTGAACAGACAATTAATGAGCTACAAATAGACCTTCACGCCTCAAAGATTGCCATCACTGTTTTATCCTCGGTAATTAATAACATAAGTGGCAACCCTGGCCTTCTTTCAACTTCTTACGAGGAGGAAAAAAGCTCGGCACCACTGGTTAAGTTCAACCATCCCGAGCAGGAAGGGTATGAAGATAAGGTTACGGAGAGAGTTTTAGCGCTGCTGGCAAAATCAGGCCAGGTGGGGTAAGCAACGCTGCTTTGCTTTACGATGCTTGCGGGATAACGCCGTCATTATGCGTCTGCTCATGGTGATGGCCCTAAAACACATGCCCGTGATCCAGCAAATTGATGTGACTTTAGCGCTTACGTTTTATTTATCACTGTCGATAGCCTCTGAGTGATTGTTAATTCAGCCTTTATTATCCCGGCAGAGACTGTCATTTCATCAGAGATATTTTCCCCTCCAATTGATAACGTATAATATATTTAACATTCTCCTGTTTTTGAATTTACGCCTCCGCAAGGAAGTTTCTCATTTTATTGCTAAATCGTTTCTCTGCGCCCCCTGCCCTAAATATCAGCTACCCTTAAAGACTGCGTGAATGATGCGCATCACTTTTTCACAAGTCGAATTGTGAGAGGAGTATTTAATGACAATCAAGACTCTCGAAGATTTATTCATTCATGACCTTTCTGATATTTACAGCGCAGAAAAACAAATCACCCGCGCGTTACCTAAAATGGCGCGGGCGGCGACAGATCCCAAACTGATTGCTGCTTTTAATCAGCACCTTGAAGAAACCCACGGCCAGATTGAAAGGCTTGATCAGTTGGTAGAAAGCACAGAAGGTGTGCGAATCAAGCGCATGAAATGCCATGCCCTTGAAGGGCTGGCAGAAGAAGCGCAGGAAATCATCGACTCCGTCGAAGCGGGGCCGGTCCGCGATGCGGGTCTGATTGGCGCCGCCCAGAAAGTGGAACACTATGAAATCGCCACTTACGGCACACTGCATGCTCTTGCTAAAAAGCTGGGATACAAAGATGCGGCAAGGCTGCTGGAAGAAACCCTCAAGGAAGAAAAAGCCACTGACGAAAAATTGACGGTGATTGCTGATCAGCAGCCCTAAATTCGTTTGTTGGTAAATAATCGGCCTGCCGCCGTGCGTTGAGCACGCCTGCAGGCCTTTTTTTGGCCTGAGGTTTGGTATGGCCTGGTACTCAGAAACCCCACTCCTCACGGGCCGTATCGGGGCGCGATGAGCTTCTGCTGCAAAACGTGCTGGCATTCGTCGCCGCAATCCGTACCATACACGGCACACTTTCGCATGCTGGTTGCTATCAGCAGGCGCTAACCCGTCTTCTATTGCCAATCAGATGGGGCACGAAAATGCGCAGAGGGTGTATGAAATCTATGCTTCATGGATAGAAGTAGTGAACAGCGAGCAGGTCGAAATGCGCCTCATGACGCTGGCGCGTTAAAATGGTTTTGTCCCACTGGTGCCCCATTTGATATTTGAGTAAAGTATAAATGCAAGATAATCAATCAGTTAATAAGAAAGAACAATACAACCTGAATAAACTGCAAAAGCGCCTGCGCCGCAACGTCGGTGAAGCCATTGCAGACTTCAACATGATTGAAGAAGGCGACCGCATTATGGTCTGCCTGTCAGGCGGTAAAGACAGCTACACGATGCTGGAGATCCTGCGCAATCTGCAGCAAAGCGCACCGGTGAACTTTTCCCTGGTGGCGGTCAACCTGGACCAGAAACAGCCGGGCTTCCCGGAGCACATCCTGCCGGAATACCTTGAGCAACAGGGCGTCGAATATAGGATTGTCGAAGAGAATACCTACGGCATCGTCAAAGAAAAGATCCCGGAAGGGAAAACCACCTGCTCCCTGTGTTCGCGTCTGCGCCGCGGTATTCTGTATCGCACCGCCACCGAGCTGGGCGCGACGAAAATCGCTCTCGGCCATCACCGCGACGATATCCTGCAGACCCTGTTCCTGAACATGTTCTACGGGGGCAAAATGAAAGGAATGCCGCCGAAGCTGATGAGCGACGACGGAAAACACATCGTCATTCGCCCGCTGGCCTACTGCCGTGAAAAAGATATCGAACGTTTTGCGCAAGCGCGCGAATACCCGATCATCCCTTGTAACCTGTGCGGCTCCCAGCCGAACCTGCAGCGTCAGGTGATTGGCGATATGCTGCGCGACTGGGATAAACGTTATCCGGGCCGTATTGAGACCATGTTCAGCGCGATGCAAAACGTTGTGCCTTCTCACCTGTGTGATACTGAACTGTTCGATTTCAAAGGCATTAAGCACGGCGCGGAAGTGGTGAACGGTGGCGATCTGGCGTTCGACCGCGAAGAGATCCCGATGCAGCCTGCGGGCTGGCAGCCGGAAGAAGATGAGTCTCAGTTGGATGAAATGCGACTGAACGTTCTGGAAGTGAAGTAATACTCTGGCGTCTCAGAGACTCTCTGAGACGCTTTTCTTTGTGGCTTATTTCAGCAAACGCACCTTACAGGTTTTGCCTTTAATCTTCCCGCCCTGCAGCTGTTTCCACGCTTTGTTCGCCACTTTCTGACGCACCGCTACATAGACATGTGCCGGATGCACCACAATTTTGCCGATATCCGCACCCTCAAGTCCGATATCCCCGGTCAGCGCGCCTAATACATCCCCAGGACGCATTTTGGCTTTTTTGCCGCCGTCGATGCACAGAGTCGCCATTTCAGCGGCCAGTGGCGTGATACTGACGCTGCCCAAAGCGGGCATCCAGTTGAGTTTCAGCTGCAGCATTTCAGACAGAATGTTGGCGCGCTGCGCCTCTTCCGGGGCGCACAGGCTGATCGCCAGACCGCTGTTGCCCGCTCGCGCTGTACGACCAATACGGTGAACGTGGACTTCCGGGTCCCACGCCAGCTCGTAGTTAACCACCAGCTCCAGGGATTTGATGTCCAGGCCGCGCGCTGCCACGTCCGTTGCCACCAGCACGCGCGCGCTGCCGTTGGCGAAACGCACCAGCGTCTGATCGCGGTCGCGCTGTTCCAGATCGCCATGCAGGGCGAGCGCACTCTGCCCCGCCTCGGCAAGCGCGTCACAGACGGCCTGGCAATCTTTCTTCGTATTACAGAACACCACGCAGGAGGACGGCTGATGTTTGCTCAGCAGCTTTTGCAGCAGCGGAATTTTGCCGTTTTGCGAGGTTTCGTAGAACTGCTGTTCGATGGACGGCAGCGCATCCACCGCGTCGATTTCAATGGTAGCCGGGTTGTTCTGCACCCGTCCACTGATTGCCGCAATCGCTTCTGGCCAGGTCGCGGAAAACAGCAGCGTCTGGCGCGTCGCGGGCGCAAAACGAATCACTTCATTGATGGCATCGGTAAAGCCCATATCCAGCATGCGATCCGCTTCATCCATCACCAGCGTTTGCAGGGCATCCAGCGAAACGGTGCCTTTTTGCAGGTGATCGAGCAGACGGCCAGGCGTGGCGACAATAATGTGCGGCGGATGCTGCAGCGAGTCGCGCTGCGCACCGAACGGCTGGCCACCGCAGAGGGTCAGAATTTTGGTGTTAGGCAGGAAGCGCGCCAGACGACGTAACTCCCCTGCCACCTGATCCGCCAGCTCGCGCGTCGGACAGAGCACCAGGGACTGCGTCTGGAACAGGCCCGCATCAATCTGCTGGAGCAATCCCAGGCCAAAGGCGGCCGTTTTTCCACTGCCGGTTTTAGCCTGCACGCGAACGTCTCGTCCTTCCAGAATCGCCGGAAGCGCGGCAGCTTGTACAGGGGTCATCGAGAGATATCCCAACTCGGTAAGGTTGTCTAGTTGGGCGGCAGGCAGAACGTTCAGCGTAGAAAAAGCGGTCACAATGTACTCTCAAGGTAAAAAATCACAGTCAGTTGGCGCGTATCCTCGCAGATCTGCGCTACCGATGCGACAATTTAATCGGTTCTTCATCCGGCGGCGGGTCGGGCATTGGCTGCGGACGGGGGATCGGATCGGGGACAGGCACCGGATCGATGGGTATCGAGTCAGGTACCGACAGTTGCGTGTAAAGCAGTGAAAGCAGATAGCTCATGTTTCCCTCCAGTTTATCGGGGTGACCCTTTTAGGGTAGACGCTGAGATTCTGGAGGCAAAAAAAAGCCGACTAATTTAGTCGGCGTCGTACGAATCAATATGTGCTATGCAGTAATTCAAAAAAGGAAGTAAGACAATATGGAGCGCAACGCCCATCGCTTGACGTTGCATTCACCTGCGGGAGTAATACTGCACCGAACGGGGTAGCTGTTTATTGACTTCGCTCAAACAAAAACGCGTTTTAAAGCCAGAAAACGCCTGAAAATGTGTAAATTTACAGCCATTTACTGCGATGCAACCACCACGCAACACCACCAATCAAAACAACTAACATGATGCAAAAAGCGGAAAAGCCGAACCGGTACGCCCCGCCTGGTATGCCCCCGAGATTCACACCGAACAGCCCGGTCAAAAACGTGCTGGGTAAAAAGACCATCGCCATTAGTGACATAGTGTACGTCCGGCGCGAAAGTGACTCCTGCATCACCGTTGCGATTTCATCGGTCATCACCGCCGTTCGCGCAATACAGGAGTCGATCTCATCCAGTCCACGCCCGAGCCGATCGGCGATATCCTGCATACGACGTCGCTGATCGTCATTCATCCACGGCAGACGTTCGCTGGCGAGCCGCGCGTAGACATCACGCTGCGGGGTCATGTAGCGACGCATCACAATGAGCTGTTTACGCAGCAGGGCAAGATAACCGCGCGGCGGAATTTGCTGATCGAGCAGGTTATCTTCGAGATCGATAATTTTGTCGTGCAGCTCTTCGATAAATTCACTGGCGTGATCCGTCAGCGCATCGCAGGCATCGACCAGCCACGCGCCGCAGTCGACCGGCCCGGTCCCCTCTTTCAAATCGTTGACCACATCATCCAGCGCCAGCACTTTGCGCTGACGGGTGGAGACAATTAGACGTTCATCCATATAAAGACGCATGGCGACCAGCTGATCAGGGCGCTCGTCGGTGCTGCCATTGATGCAGCGCAGCGTAATCAGCGTGCCCTCCCCGAGACGGCTGACGCGCGGTCGCAGGCTCTCACCGGCCAGCGCATCGCGCACACTGTTTGGCAGCAGCGGCGTCGATGACAGCCACTGCGCACTGTCCGGATGGGTGTAGTTCAGATGCAACCAGCAGGGGTGCTCGCTGTCGATAATATCGTCATCTTCAAGGGGACGTGCCCCGCCTTTACCGTCCAGCAGCCACGCAAATACCGCATCCGGAACATTAACGTCCGATCCCTTAATGCCTTCCACAGTGACTCCCCCTTTTTGGTATGAACATCGTCAGTCTAGCCTTCCCGAAAGGTTATTCAACATCTACCGACAGCATAGCGCTGAATTTGCTCATGAATTAACCCTTTTCCTACTCTAACCACTGGACAGAAAGATGCAAAACAGTAGAGTTACAGAAATGCTGCCATTTTGTTTTTAAATGTATCTTTTACGAGTGTGACGATGAAAAAGCCCTGTGCGGCCTTCGATGTTCGTCTTGCAGAAATGCGGACCAATGCCATTAAAACCAGTGTGACATGGTTCCTGTGGGTAAATATGTTGTTCTCCTCTTTCATCCTGGGGCGTAACTATTTCTCCGCCTTCGAGTCAGAGGTCCTTTTCCACCACCCCGCGGCGGTGCTGGAAACCATGATGGTGGCCGACCTGACCCTCTCCGCCGCCGTGTTATTCATCATGCGGATGGCACCGCTGCAAAACGCACAGTGGCTCGGTACGTTAGCAAAGTGGACCGTGGTGGCCTCAGTCTGTGCTGGGCGGGCTGTTTCTTTGTGCTGATCGTCAGCAACGATCTGCGCATCATCTTCCCTTCTGCCGCATTACTGCTGTTTACCGCGCTGATCTCACTCTACTTTGATCCCAAAGTCCTGCTGAGCTTTATTCTGCCGGTCTGGCTGACGATTCTTGTCACCTCACTTTTTTACCGCAACGGCCTCACGGTCATGAATGGATTGCAGTGGATTTTACTGGCGGGACTGATTGAATCAGGCCGACGTATTCTCAACAGCTGGTTTCTGCTCGCCCTGCGCCGCGAGCAGGAAAATGCGGATTTGATTCAACGACTGGGCCTGCTGGCAAACAACGACCCGCTGACCGGGATTGCGAACCGTCGGTCATTTGAAGCGCAGATGGATCAGGCCATCCTGCGCCATCAGCAGGATGGAAACAGCTTTGGGCTGATCATGCTCGATGTCGATCACTTTAAACTTTATAACGATTATTACGGACATCAAAAAGGCGACCTGTGCCTGATGGCCATCGCCAGGGCGCTGGAATCCGCCGCGCTGACCTCAAGCGGCATTGTCGGGCGTTTTGGTGGCGAGGAGTTTGTTTTGCTGCTGCCCGATGCAGATTCGCAGGCGTTACAGTCGGCTGCACAGAATATTGCGGCGGTGCTTCAGGCGCAGAATATTCCTCACGCGGGTTCTCCCGTCAGCGACCGCGTGACGGTGAGCCAGGGGCTGGCGTTATGGAAACCCGGCGTGACCGCGCGGGAACTGATAGCGAGGGCGGACAAAGCGCTGTATCAGGCGAAACAGGCAGGACGAAACCGCTACAAAGTATAAAGCCTGGCGAACCAGGCTTTTCCAGTCAATCAGTCAGTCAGTCAGTCAGTATGAGTGTTCTGCGTGGCGGGGAAAGGCACTGCGCTCCTGGCGCACACTCTCCTGCCAGTCAGGTTGCGAGCCGCCCTCCAGCCTGAAATTCCGGGTGCGCGTCTGAAGCTCAATCACCTGGTTTTTCAGCACATCGGAGGAGCCTGACAGTTCATCCACCATCGCCACGTTGCTTTGCGTCACACGCTCCAGCTCAGACAGCGCCTGCGTGATTTGCGAAATCCCTTTTTCCTGTTCAGACGTACTCGCCGAAATCTCATCCATCAGTTTGCTGACATGCCCGGAACCGTTGACGATTTCGTGCATATTTTTCTCGGCTTCCGCGACCACCGTCACGCCCTGCGTCACGTTATTGCTCGTCACGTCGATCAGCGACTTAATGCTTTTCGCCGCCTCTGCACTGCGATGGGCAAGATTACGCACTTCACCGGCGACCACGGAGAAACCTTTGCCGTGATCCCCAGCCCTTGCCGCCTCGACCGCCGCGTTCAGCGCCAGAATATTGGTCTGGAACGCGATACCGTCGATCAGTGAGATGATCTCAGTCATTTGCTGCGCGCATTCCGTAATCGACTGCATATTATTTGCCACCTGCCCCATCAGCTCGCCCCCTTTGCGCGCCTGCACCGTCGCGTGGTTCGCACGCTCGCTGGCAAGACGGGTGTTATCGGCGTTGTTACGGGTGCTGGCCGCCATCTGCTCCATGCTGGCAGCGGTCTGAATAAGCGAAGCGGATTGCTGCTCTGTCTTCACCGACAATTCCGCGCTGCGTGAGGAGAGTTGTTCTGAGAGGGTCATCGCGGTTTGCGACGAGGCGCGTATTTCCCGCACCAGCGTGGCGATGTTACTGGATAAGCTGTTGATCCCAGGAATTAAACGCCCCGCACAGTTATTGCCAAACTCGGGGATAGAAACGGCAAGATTGCCTGAGGTGACCTCTTCGATACTTTTTTTCACGGTGTTGATCGGTGTCACAAGATATTTTGTCATGTAGGACCACAGCAACATGACCGCAAGCACATTAATAATATTTACTGCGATAAAAAGCGTTGTACTTTCCGATAAAGTCCAAACTAAACCATCAATGATTAAAAGCACGACCAGCAGAAAATATATAATAAAGGTTCTTACGCTAATATTTCTAAGCATAATTGATCCCATACAACAAGTCGAAGGAGGTATATTGATTATAGCATTCGCATTTTCTTTTTCCACCACATTTTAAGTGGCATTTATTATTCACCTTCGGATGCCGTAAATTTACCTTAAGTCAGTACACAGAATCAGCTTAACCTCAACCATGAGCGTTTTATTCTTTTCACCCCTATTTTCTTTGTGACAACAATAGTTAGCAAACAGATGATTAAATATTAACGCAAAGTTTATTAAGAGCGAATGCTACTGCTGATTAAAATCATGTAGCGCTACTTAAGTCATTAATGAGAGAATATATCTTCGATGCGTTCCTGCACGTAAAAATAACGCGTTTGTTGTTGATTTTTGATAAGCAACTAATCTTGGAATTAGTTAGAGTAAGCCACGGCGGTGATGAGTCACGCACCGGATGAACTCAATAACGACTTTTTAGCGTGGGATTGCATAATGCTCGATGTGTCCTGGGACCCCGTTCTCATTGCCATCTCATTCCTGGTGGCGTTTATCGCTTCATTTGTGGCGCTCGACAGCGCCGGCAAAATATCGGGTGCCAGCCGCAAAGCCGCTCTCTGGTGGCGCATGGCCGGGGGCGTCACGCTGGGGATAGGTATCTGGTCAATGCATTTCATCGGTATGCTATCGATGAAAATGCCGATCGACATGAGCTATCACGTCTGGCTTACCGTCGGCTCACTGGGTATCGCCATTGTCGCGGCCACCAGCGCCATTAATATTGCCGTTCCGGGTGATTCTCTCTCCTTTTTTCGCTGGTTGTTTTCCACGCTGATCCTTAGCGCAGGCGTCGTGGCCATGCACTACACCGGGATGGCGGCGCTGATGCTAAGTGATGACATTCGCTGGAACATGACCCTCGTGACGATCTCCGTCGCGATCGCCATTGTCGCCTCGGGTGCCGCCCTCTGGCTTGCCTTTCACCTGCGCCGTCGGCACAAAGGCGTGTTTATCAACCGCGTCGCCGCGGCCGTGGTGATGGGCGTTGCCATTTGCGCGATGCATTACACGGGAATGAGCGCAGCCAATTTTCAGCACGCCGCGCACATGATGCCGGGCGGAGTAAGCGAGTTAGGGCTGTCAATTTGGGTCTCTACCACCACACTCGTGCTACTGGGTATCATGCTGATTATCTCGCTGGTGGACTCCCATTTTCGCACTCATCGCCTGACGGAAAACCTGCGCCAGCTCAACACCCAACTGGAGCGTAAAGCACGCTTTGATGCCCTTACCGGGCTAGCCAACCGCACGCAAATGGATCTCAGCCTGCAGGATTGCCTGCACGGCTCACTGCTGAATAAAAAACAGTTTGCGGTAATGTTTCTGGATATCGACCATTTCAAACTGGTGAACGACGCCTGGGGGCATCAGGTTGGCGATGAGCTGCTGGTAAGCGTCGCGCAGCGCATTACCGCCCGGCTGACGCCGGGAATGAGCCTCGCCAGGCTCGGCGGCGATGAGTTTATCCTGCTGCTGCCCGACTGCGATGACGAGAAAATTACCGAACTCTCCACGACCCTGCTCGACGATATTCGCCGCCCTTTCGCCATTGGCGGCCACGCGCTTAATATCACCTTAAGCCTTGGCGTGAGCCTTTATCCTCAGCACGGTGAAACCCTCCACGAACTGAAATTTAAAGCCGATGCCGCGATGCATCACATCAAGCAGGAGGGGCGCAACGGCTGGGCGATTTATCGCCCGGAGATGTCGAAAAGCATCTCGGCAGAGCCGTCTTTCCTGCAGGATCTCACCCAGGCGCTGGAGCGCGAGCAGTTTGAGCTTTGGTATCAGCCCACCTACCACGCCGCAGTGAATGAGATTCACGGCTTTGAAGCCTTGTTGCGCTGGCACCATCCTGAACAGGGTGTGCTGCTGCCGAACGTATTCCTGCCATCGCTGGAAAAAACAGGATTAATCATTCCGGTGGGGGTGTGGGCCATTGATCAGGCCTGCAGACAACTGCGCTTCTGGACGGAACAGGGATTCAGCCAGTGGACGCTGTCGTTTAATTTGTCCCCTATTCAGTTTGAGCAACAGGATATATTCGAGGTCATTTCCGGCACCATGCAGAAATACAATCTCGAACCTTCACGACTGATCCTCGAAGTCACCGAAAGCACGGCCCTGAAAAACCTGGAACGCAGTATTGAATTATTAGATATGTTTAACCACGCCGGTTTTACCGTTTCCATCGACGACTTTGGCACCGGATACTCTAACCTGCTGATGCTGAATGTGCTTCCGGCTAAAGAGCTTAAAATAGATAAAAGTTTTATTGATAGCATGCGGGAAAATGATAAAAGCAAAAAGATTGTCGAAACCATTATCCACGTTGCCCGGACTATGGATATGGTGGTGGTCGCCGAAGGTATTGAAACCCAACAGCAGCAGCAAATGCTGGCATATCTGGGATGTGATTATCTGCAGGGCTACTATTTTTCCCGCCCGCTTCCTGCAGAACAGGTGCCGTGGCTGGTATTACAGAATAAATCTGACAAACAAATTATTCCAATTGGTAAAAATCAAATAGAACCCCCACTTCATTCACAAAAAAATCATGCCTGATGTGATGAAGTGGAGTATGTTTTGAAATATGCCCACGTGTGTATAACCGTGATACTGCAAATTTCATGAGCGTTGGCTGCCGATGACTGGGAAGACTCTATGTTGCCACACAGCTTTGATGCGCTGAATTTCGTCAAAACACCGGTTTGGTTAGTCTCACCCGTCTCTGAGCAGGTTATTTTCGCCAATAGTGCGGCGAGAGACATGATGCGTAATAAAACGCTGAATGACATGCGTCAGGGCGCTTATTCCGCCAGTGCACAGCAGCAGCTGGCAATGTACGTTCCGGATCTCAAATCCGAGCTGGAAATTGTCGAAATCTGGACCGTCTGGCGCAACGATCAGGAAACCACGCTGAGCTGTCGCCTGTCCCTCACCGAGCATGAAAGTGCGGGTGAAATCATTGTGTTTGAAGGGCTGATTTCCCAGGCCCCTTCCGGCCTGAAAGCGAGCCGCTCTGCCAACTACCAGCGTAAAAAACAGGGTTTCTACGCCCGCTTTTTCCAGACTAACAGTGCGCCCATGCTGCTCATAGATACCGCGCGTGACGGGCAAATTGTCGACGCGAATCTGGCGGCCCTCAATTTTTACGGTTACAGCCACGATGACATGTGCACAAAACACACATGGGAAATTAACACCCTGGGGCGCGATATCCTGCCGATTATGACGGAGATCGCCCGTCTTCCCGGCGGGCATAAGCCTCTTAATTTTGTCCACCGGCTGGCCGATGGATCTACCCGCCACGTGCAAACATACGCGGGTCCGATTGAGATTTACGGCGACAAGCTCATGCTGTGCATCGTTCACGATATCACCGAGCAAAAAAGGCTTGAGCACGAGCTGGAGCACGCCGCCCTGCGGGACTCCATGACCGGCCTGCTAAATCGTCGACAGTTTTATCTCATCACTGAACAGACTCATCCGTCCCATTTGCCCGCCCAGCAGCAGTTCAGCCTGTTACTGGTCGACATGGATCATTTCAAGAATATCAATGACGTATTCGGCCATTCCAGAGGCGATGAGGTGCTGATTTCCCTGTCGCGCATGCTCGAAGCCTGCAGCCGTAAAGATGATTTTGTGTTCCGCTGGGGCGGCGAAGAGTTTGTGATCCTGCTGCCGCGTACCACGCTTGAGGCTGCGATGCAGGTGGCCGAAACCATTCGTGCCGAAGTGGCGCGCATTGTCATCCCCGGCCTGCCCCGCTTTACCGTGAGTATTGGCGTCGCACGACATAATCCGGACGAGAGCATCGACGATCTGTTAAAACGCGTAGACGACGCCTTATACCGCGCCAAAAACAATGGCCGCAATAAAGTGCTCGCCGCCTGAAAACTGGAGTATTGATTAAAGCCCCGCTACAATGCCCCCCTCGAATTAACAGCGGTCAGGTGGGTCACTTTTGCTATGGGGAAAACAGAAGTCATACTCATCCTAATTATTCTCAGCGTTATTATATTTGGCTTATGGTTTATTTTTAGCGGTGAGATGTGGCACCTGGTGGGGTATCTGGAAAGCAGCCTCTACCCGGCGATTGACGCGCCCTGACTGGCGAATCAAAAAAAGGCCCGTTCTCATACGGGCCTTTTTATTCATATTAATGCTTCTCGATATACATCGTCCGGCTATAAGCCACATCTTCGGCGTTATTTATCGGATACCCTTTCACCCACGGCTTAATCAGGCGACCGTTGGTATATTGATAAATCGGCGCGATCGGGGCTTTTTCGGCAAGGATTTTCTCAGCCGCGTTGTAATCCGCATTGCGCGCTTTGGCCGTCGTTTCCAGCGTCGCCTGGTTGATAATCTTGTCGTACGCCGGATCGCTGAAGCGCGAAATGTTGCCGCTGTGTGTGGATGTTAACAGTGACAGGAAAGTGGACGGCTCATTGTAATCCCCCACCCAGGAGGCGCGGATCACGTCGAAGTTGCCAGTGTTGCGGCTATCAATATAGGTTTTCCACTCCTGATTCTGCAGCTTCACATCCACGCCGAGGTTTTTCTTCCACATCGACGCCACCGCAATCGCGATTTTCTGGTGGTTTTCTGAAGTGTTATAGAGCAGCGTCAGTTTCAGCGGTCGCTGCGGGCCGTATCCGGCAGCCTGTAACAGCATTTTGGCCTGCGCATTCAGCTCCGCCTGCGACATCTGCTCGAACGGTGACTTTTCTGGCGTAAAGCCTGCAGTCACATCCGGCGTAAAGTGCCACGCCGGTTTCTCGCCCGTTCCGAGCACCTTCTCCGCCATAATCCGACGATCGATGGTCATGCTCAATGCCAGTCGCACACGCTGATCGGCCGTTGGCCCTTTCTGAGTGTTAAACGCGTAGTAATAGGTTCCCAGTTGCGGCGGCGTATAAACCTGCCCCGGAATATCTTTGAGCAGCTTCTGATAGAGATTTTTTGGGAAGGATTCGGTGATATCAATATCCCCCGCCAGATAGCGTTTAGTGGCCGATGACTCCTGGTTGATCGGAATAAAAGTCACTTTTTTCAGTACCGTCTGGGCGTTGTCCCAGTAGGACGTATTCGGCTCAACCACCAGCTTCTCATTCACCACGCGATCTTTCAGAACATAGGCACCGTTGCCCACCAGTGCGCCTGGGCGAGTCCACTCTTTCCCGCTCTCAACGTTGGCTTTCTGCACCGGATAAAAAGCAAAGCTGGCGGTCAGATTAGCGAACCAGGGCAGCGGTTTATCGAGCTGTACGCGAAGGGTTTTGGCATCCACGGCGGTGATACCGAGCGTATTAGGCTGGGCTTTGCCGTCGATAATGCTCTGGGCATTGGTGATCCCCGCCAGCGCCGCAAACCAGGCAAATGGCGACGTCGTTTTCGGGTCCACCAGGCGCTGCCAGCTGTAGACAAAATCTTGCGCCGTCACCGGCGTACCGTCTGACCACTTCGCGTTGTCGCGTAAGGTAAATGTCCAGATACGGTTGTCATTGCTCTGCCACTTTGTCGCGACACCGGGGACGAGTTCGCCCTTTTCATTCTGATTCACCAGCCCTTCGAACAGATCGCGGATCACCTGAATTTCTGGCAAACCGACGGCTTTCGCCGGATCGAGCGAGGCGGGTTCGTCCTTGATATGGCGGACCAGTTCCTGTTTTTCCGCCAGCTTCGTTCCCTGAGGAATATCAGCTGCATAAGAAACAGAAGTGAGTCCACACAGCCACAGCGCAGTACAGAGCAGCGAAACAGGATGCTTCATGAGATCCCCTTTGGAATGATGGGTGACAAGCAGATGCGTAATTATTTGTTTCAGAACAGCGAAATGCAAACACCTTCGCGCGGAAAGTTGAGATCGGATCAGTTTCTCCGGCCCGTGAAACTATTTGATTAAGCGCGTGTTTTACACAACACTGGCTATAAAGAACTCGCTATCAGGATTTCATATGTCACTTACCCGCCCAAGAACGGAACGTGGCGCTTTCCCGCCCGGAACGGAACATTATGGCCGCTCATTTCTGGGTGCCCCGCTGATCTGGTTTCCTGCCCCGCAGGCCGACCGCCACAGCGGGCTTATCATCGCCGGGACGCACGGGGATGAGAACTCCTCCATCGTCACCCTCTCCTGCGCGCTGCGTACGCTGGCACCCGATCTGCGTCGTCATCACGTGGTGTTAACGGTGAATCCAGACGGCTGCCAGTTAGGGCTGCGGGCCAACGCGCGCGGTGTCGATCTGAACCGCAATTTCCCGGCGGCCAACTGGCGAGCGGGAGAGACGGTTTATCGCTGGAACAGCGCGGCGGACGAGCGTGACGTGGTGCTCCTCACCGGTGAAAAACCCGGCTCCGAGCCTGAAACCCAGGGGCTGTGCCAGCTCATTCATCATCTTCAACCGGCGTGGGTGGTGTCGTTTCACGATCCGCTGGCCTGCATCGAAGATCCGCGCCACACGGAGTTAGGCGAGTGGCTGGCCGACGCCTTCGCGTTGCCGCTGGTCACCAGCGTCGGATACGAAACGCCAGGCTCGTTTGGCAGCTGGTGCGCAGACCTCGGCCTGCACTGCATCACGGCCGAGTTCCCGCCCGTCTCCTCTGATGAAGCGAGCGAGAAATACCTGAAAGCGATGACCGGCCTGCTGCGCTGGCAATCTCAGAGATGAAGCGTCCCGGTAGTAAAATTCAGCGCAGGTGAGACATCTACGGCGAGCCAGGTGGGTCCATCAAGATCGGCGTAGCTCACTTGCTCTGTCAGCGGCAGTGCGGCGCTGATGGCTCTTGAGGTGCAGAGCATACAGCCAAGCATCAGCGCGAACCCGTCAGCCCGCGCCTGTTTCGCCAGCGCCAGCGCTTCGGTTAATCCACCCGTCTTATCAAGTTTAATATTCACCATCTCGTAGCGCCCTTTCAGCCCGGCCAGGCTGTCACGCGTGTGGCAGCTCTCATCGGCGCAGATAGGCAACGGGTGGATAAAGTTTTCCAGCGCGGCGTCTTGTGCCGACGGCAGCGGCTGCTCCAGCATCGCCACGCCCAAATCAGCCAGCAGCTGACAGCGCGCGGCCAGCCCTTCACTCTTCCAGGATTCGTTGGCATCGACAATGAGGGTCGCATCAGGAACCGCGCTGCGGATCGCCACCATCCGCTCGCTAATCAAATGATCGTCAAGCTTCACTTTCAGCAACCGCGCCCCGGCCTCATACAGCGCTTTAGCACTTGACGCCATCTGCGCAGGCTCGCCGATCACTACCGTTTGCGCCGTCACAATGGTCTGCGGCAGTACCACGCCAAGCGAGTCGCTGATCGTGTGATTCTGCCGATGCGCCTCCAGCGACCACAGCGCACAGTCGACCGCATTACGCGCCGCACCCGCCGGGAGCGCCTGTTGCAGCGCTTCGCGTGTCAGCCCCTTTTCCAGTTCAGGAACGATAGTCATGATCTGCGCCATCACCGACGCGAGACTCTCGCCGTAGCGAGGATAAGGTGTGCATTCGCCCGCGCCCTTCACACCGTCTTCTTCAATCTCGACGACGACTACGCTGGCTTCGCTACGGCTACCGCGAGAGATCACAAACGGGGTATGCAGTGGCCACGCTTCTTCATAGACCTTGACGGTTCTCATCACTCACTCCTGTAGGGAAAAATAGGTTTGCCGTGTTATCCGCTGTTGTCATACACTAGCCGCGACGTTAACTATATGTAAACAGGAAGATATCTATGTCACAACTCGTTCATTTCCAGGGCAACCCGGTTTCTGTTGCAGGTTCCATTCCGCAGGCAGGCAGCAAAGCACAGGCTTTTACCCTCGTGGCAAAAGATTTGTCTGACGTAACACTGGGTCAGTTCGCCGGTAAACGCAAAGTCCTGAACATTTTCCCAAGCATCGACACCGGCGTTTGCGCTGCGTCTGTGCGTAAATTCAACCAGCTGGCGACCGAAGTCGACAACACCGTGGTGCTGTGCATTTCCGCGGATCTGCCGTTCGCCCAGTCCCGTTTCTGCGGCGCAGAAGGTCTGAGCAACGTTATCACGCTTTCTACCCTGCGTAGCCCTGATTTCCTCGAAAACTACGGCGTAGGTATCGCGGAAGGCCCACTGAAAGGCCTGGCTGCCCGTGCAGTCCTGGTGATTGACGAAAACGACACCGTGATCTTCAGCGAGCTGGTCAACGAAATCACCAACGAACCCGACTACACCGCTGCGCTGGATGTGCTGAAAGCGTAATAGCATCGCTCAGTGCTCAGAATTTCAAAGCCTCGCTGATGCGGGGCTTTCTTTTGTCTGACGTCTGCCCAGCAAGGACACTCTTTGTCCCTGTGCACACTATCGAACGGTTGCGGGATGAACTTAACTGTGGAGCAGGCGTGGGGGAAAATTCTGGAAGGGTATGATCCGTTTGGTAACAGGATGCGGTTTTGCAAGGCGTGAATGATAAAATCTGAGGAGGATGTAGATCTTCCTGAGCCGCATCTCGCTCATTGAGATGACTCCCCTGAGCGAGATGCGGATGTCCGACGCCAGCTTCGCGCAGCATGCGGACATCGCACTCAATACGGCGATATCAGAACGCGATCATCACCACGTATTCAAAAACTCCGCGATCTCATCGATCCGCGTTTCATCGATACCGGCTTCCCGGGCCATCTCACTCTGCGCCTCTTCGCTGATCTCTTCGTTATTCATTAAACGCGTGATCAGCGACTGGAAATAATAGGCCACCGCGTCGCGCTCTGCTTCGCTGACGGGCTTTGCGGATTCCTTTGAATATTCATCCGCGATGTCATAAAACTTTAATGGTATTTCATTGCTCATACGTTAAGCCTTAATGTTTGGATAGCAAAAACCCCGCCCGCGCGGGATTTTCTCAGTTCTGGTCGTCCGCTTTCTTCTGATTCAGACCGTACTCACGCAATTTATTGGCGATGGCCGTGTGCGATACGCCCAGGCGTTTCGCCAGTTTACGGGTGCTCGGATAGTTGCGATAAAGTTGGGTCAGCACAGAGCGCTCGAAACGGCTGGTGATGTCATCCAGCGAGCCTTCCATCGCCTCTTCGCCAACCGACACGGTTCCCGCATCGTAATCCGGCAACAGAATGTCCTGCGAGCGCAGTTCGTAACCTTCCAGCTGCGTGAGCGCACGGTAGACGGCGTTTTTCAGCTGGCGGATGTTGCCCGGCCAGCCGTAGCGCGTCAGCATCGAACCCAAATCCGCCGAGAGCTTCGGACGCGGCACGCCCTGTTCGTCGGCAAAGCGCGCCACGAACAGTTCGGTCAGCGGCATTATGTCCTGCGGACAGTCGCGCAGCGGCGGAATATTCAGGGTCAGTACGTTGAGTCGATAATAGAGATCTTCCCGGAATACGCCCTTTTGCACCAGTTCGACGAGGTTTTTCTGCGTCGCGCAAATGACGCGCACATCGACGTGAACCTCGTGATCTTCCCCGACGCGGCGGAAAGTGCCGTCGTTGAGGAAGCGCAGCAGTTTAGCCTGCATGCGCGGCGACATCTCGCCAATCTCATCCAGCAAGACTGAGCCGCCGTTGGCCTGCTCGAAGAAGCCTTTTTTGCCCTCCGGCGCGTGGCCGAACAGCTCGCTCTCAACGGCATCTTCCGGAATGGACGCGCAGTTCAGGGCCAGATAGGGTTTTGCCGCGCGTGGGCTGGCGGTGTGAACCGCATGTGCGAGTAAATCCTTACCGGTTCCCGTTTCGCCGGTGATCAGCAGCGGCGCAGTGAGATTCGCAAGTTTACGCGCCTGGTCCACCACATGCTTCATTTTCGGGCTAACGGCAATAATCTGACTGAACGCGCCGACATCCTGGTTGGAGAGATTCTGCAGCTGGCGCCCCATACGGATGGTCGAACGCAGCATGATCACCGCACCGGTCAGCACGCTGACGTCATTCTCACCGCGCAGATGCACCGGGGTGATCTCCATCAGGAAGTTCTGGCCGCCGATCACCACATGTTCGCTGTGCGTGCCCTGCGGATTGCTGTCGAGCCAGCGCTGGAAATTGAAACCGGCGATCAGCTGCGCCGCGTGATGGTTGCTCAGTTTTTCCTGACTCTGGCCGAACAGCTGGCAGCTCGCCTGGTTGGTGCGCTCCACTTTGCCTTTCAGATCGAGGGATAAAAACGGTTCAGGCATCGCTTCGAGCAGTGCACTTAACGCCAGATGCTCGCGCTCTGATGGCATCCACGGCACGGTACGCACATCCGTAACGCCAGCGATACGGCGGATTTCCGCCATCAGGCTGCTGAAGGTATTAAATTCGATTTCGGCAAAATTGAGGTAAATTCGCCCGATAGGGTCGATATCGATGCCGCGCAAATCAATGTCACGCAAAACAAGGAGATCGAGTAATTCGCGGGTCAGGCCGATACGGTCCTGACAGAACACTTCCAGACGCATGGGAAATTCACTCTTTAGCCAGTAACCTTAAAATGATATGTCAGATATCGTCTGGCTGGAAGCTCGCTGTCAACAAATATTGACAGCGAGTTGAATTCTTCAGCGTTTACTGCGGTTTTTTGCTCAAAGTCTCTTTCAACTGACCAATCAGTTCACGACGGAAATCCCCGAGACGCGGTTTATCGTCATTCATCCATGGCAGGGGGCGGCATAATTCCATGGCTTTGATCCCCAGACGCGCGGTTAACAGACCCGCACCGATCCCCTGTGCCGCGCGGGTGGACAGTCGTGCGGCAAGATCCTGAGACATCCAGTCCATCCCCACTTCACGGACCAGTTCACTGGCACCGGCAAAGGCCATATTCAGCAGAACCAGGCGGAAAAGGCGCAGACGGCTGTAATAGCCCAGTTCGATGCCATACAGCGTGGCAATGCGATTGATAAGCCGCAGATTACGCCACGCAATAAAGGCCATATCCACCAGCGCCAGCGGGCTGACGGCAATCATCAGCGTCGACTCCGCCGCCGAGCGGCTAATCTCACGCCGAGCCTGCGAATCAAGCACGGGCTGAACGATACTCGCATAGAGACTCACGATTTCACGGTCGTTTTGCGTTTCATGGATCGCCGCGTACCAGCGCTGCAGAGCCGGATGGGACTGGTCAATCCCGGCCTGGCTCGCCAGTTTTTCACAGAATGCGCGCCCTTTTCCGGTGGCATGACTGTGTAACAGATCGCGCGCTTCGTCGCGCTCATGGGCGCGCTGGCGCAGTCGCCACAGACGACGCCATTCGGTCGCAATCGATCCAACGCCCGCCCCGACGATAAGCGCACCGGCCGCGCAGCCACCAAGGGCCACCCAGTCCTGGGTCTGCCAGGCATTCATCGTCCACTGCACGCCCTGACCGACCACGCTCACACCAAAGAGCGTCAAACCGGCGGTAACCATTTTGCGCCACAGGCTACGTTTAGGCCGCAGGGCGGCCTCAACAACCGCTTCGGCCGGCCCTTCGTCCGACAGCAGTTCGTCAGCAACGACAGGCGCGAATTTCTCGGCCTCCGGGCCACTGAAAGCCTGGGCGGATTTAAAGGCTTCGTCGCGCGCCTGCTCAAGCGTGCCGGTAAAATCGATGCGTGGCTTTAAGGGTTCGGTCATCGCAGTTTATCTCCTATTAAAAACTCCAGCGCCGCGTCCAGGCGAATATGCGGTAACGGCTGATCGACGTTCATCGCCTGAGGGCGAAACGCTTCAAACTGAAAACCCTGCTTTTCCCAGAACGCCTGCCCCGGCAGACGGGCGGGCACTTCCCCAGGATAAACCGTCAGCGGCTCGCCGTCGCTCAGACGATTACCACGCAGGGCCGGGATTTTCTCACCGTTGACATCAATCAGCCCGCTCTGCGTCGCCTGCACCGCGGCCAGCCCCAGACAGTCCATGCTAATCCCTTCAAACGCCGCATTTTGCCAGGCGTCCTGCACCAGCTGTTGCAGCAGCGACACCATATTCGCGTGCTGATCGACCGTGACATGATCGGCTTTGGTCGCCGCAAACAGCAGTTTGTCGATCACCGGTGAAAACAGGCGGCGGAACAGGGTACGCTGTCCGTAATGGAAACTTTGCATCAGCTGCGTGAGGGCGAGGCGCATATCGTTGAAAGCCTGTGGCCCACTGTTCAAGGGCTGAAGACAATCCACCAGCACGATCTGGCGATCGAAGCGCAGGAAGTGATTTTTGTAGAACCCCTTCACCACCTTCTCGCAGTAGTAGTTAAAGCGATCGCGGAGCATCCCGACGTTGGTGTGTTTATCCGCCATCGCCAGTTTTGATTCACCCCAGCTATCGACATCTGGCCACGGGAAGAACTGTAAGGCAGGCGCACCCGCCATTTCGCCCGGCAGGACAAATCGCCCAGGCTGGATAAAATGCAGCCCCTGCTGTTTACATTGATGCAAATAATCGGTCCAGGCCTGCGCAATTGCCGCCAGACGGTTCTCGTCGGCCGGAGCCAGCGGGTCTAACCCGGCGCACAGCTCACGCCATTTTGCCGACCACTCCGCGCGCTGCCCCTGCAGCAGTCCGGTCATTTGCCGCGACCAGCTCAGGTAGTCCTGGGCCAGCATCGGCAAATCGAGCAACCATTCACCGGGATAATCGACAATTTCCAGATAGAGCGTGGATGTGTCTTTAAAATGACGTAATACGGATTCGTTAGAACGAAAGCGCAGCGCGAGACGGATTTCGCTCACCCCGCGCGTCGGCGTTGGCCAGGCGGGCGGCGTGCCGTACAGCTGTGCCAGCCCTTCGTCATAAGTAAAACGCGGGATGCCAAAGTCGCGCTGCGGTACACGCTTCACGCCGAGCAGGCGCTCTTCGCGCGCGGCACTCAGCAGAGGCAGGCGCGCTCCGGCGTGTAAATTAAGAAGCTGGTTGACCATCGCGGTGATAAATGCGGTTTTGCCGCTGCGGCTAAGTCCCGTCACCGCCAGACGCAAATGGCGGTCTACGCCACGGTTAACCAGTGAGTTGAATTCGTTTTTAAGTCGCTTCATCGCCATCCTGTTTTGCCCCGAAGACCGCTGATATCAGCTTCAGAATACAATAAATTGGGGCAGATCGTTGATTTTCAATTCATTGTCACTGTCATTCCCGTTTTTTCTCCCGTAATATAATCCCACTACCGCTATCATGGAGTTGTAAGGTGTATGTCACCCACCATTTATGATATTGCACGTGTTGCTGGCGTATCAAAATCAACCGTGTCCAGGGTTCTAAACAAGCAAACAAATATCTCCCCGGAAGCACTTGAAAAAGTGCAAAAAGCGATTGATGAATTAAATTATCAACCCAACAAGCTGGCCCGAGCCCTGACCACTTCAGGTTTTGACGCGATCATGGTTATTTCCACGCGTTCAGCCAAGACCACAGCCGGTAATCCTTTTTTCTCTGACGTTTTACATACCATTACGGAAAAAGCCGAAGAGGAAGGTTTTGACGTTATTCTTCAAACGTCGAAAAGTAGCGAAGATGATTTGCAGAAATGCGAAAATAAAATTAAGCAAAAAATGGTTAAGGGAATTATTATGCTCAGCTCCCCGGCCAATGAATCTTTTTTCCCACGGCTTGATACCTATGGCATTCCCGTCGTGGTAATTGGTAAAGTCGAAGGCGATTTCCAGAATATCTATTCAGTCGATACGGATAATTTTCACGGTAGTATGACGTTAACCGATACGTTTATTCGCAATGGCCACCGTAAAATCGCCTGTCTGCATGCGCCCGTTGATTACCACGTCTCAATAGACCGTCTCGCGGGTTATAAAGCCAGCCTTGAAAAACACAACATTGCCTTTAATGCTGATTGGGTTGTCGACGGCGGATATACCCACGAAAGTGCGCTGGACGCGGCCTGTCAATTACTCTCCTCAGCACAGCCACCACGCGCCGTTTTCGCCACGGACAGTATGAAACTTCTCGCTCTGTATCGCGCAGCGGAGGAATTAAACCTGATGATTCCGGAACAGCTGGCGATCGCCGGTTATACGGATCCGTTGCTGTCGTTGATATTGACCCCTGCACCGGCTGGCTTCGAAATCCCTACCCGCCAGTTGGGCGAAAAGAGTTGCGATGTCCTGTTCAAACGTATCGCCGGAAAAGAGGCTCCACGCCAGGTCATTGTTGACACGGCACTCTCTGAAACGCCCTCTCTTCGCTGAATCCAGGGGCGTCAAAGCCCCTGGCAGTCACCCCGTCAGAATGCGTAGTTCACGCCGACGCCCGCATAGTGGAAGCGGTCGTTTTTGCCTTCGTCGTGATTTTCCCATTCGTACGCGTATTCCAGCGTCATGGACAATCCATTCGTAAAATCGTACGCGTAGAGCATACCCAGGCGGTTAAAATCATGCCCTTCGCGGTCAGGATCGTCCTGCCAGTCCCAGTTCGACCAGCGATCCAGACCAATTCGGGTATACGGCGTCAGCGTGGTGTTCCCTAACGAAATCGGTAAATAAGCTCGAATTTCCTGCGTCGAGAATTCACCGTTATTCCGGCCGCCGTCCATATTAAACCCGCGCTCTAAATAGTAGTTCGCTTTAGCCGAAATGGTTTCGTTGATGGTCCAGGTAAATCCGGTTTCGGTTTCGACACGACTGTCGGAATAACCGGTTTTTTCAAGATCGTTGGCAAACTGATACATCGCAAACCAGCCGCTAAAACGCCAGTCATCGCTAAGTTTTAGATCCCAGTCCGGCTGAATTTTATAGCGCTGCATATTGGCGGTGCCGTCTTTCGCGCCGTGTTCATCTTTAAAATGGTAGCCATAATTGCGGAAGCCACCGGTCAAACCGAGGGTGAAATCGTCGCTGCCGATAATACGATAGCGCAGCTCAAATTCCGGGCGATCAAAATAGGTCCCGCGTGTCATGCTGCTGTAATCTACCGGACCTTCCTGATACATGGCCAGTGAAATAGTCCATGCGTCCCAGGTGGCATTAAACCAGACGGAAGGTTCATATAATCCATCTTTATCTTCGCCCTGTCCTTCGACGTTTTCAATCTCATACATAGCACCTATATTAAAGTGCCATTTTTCTTGATTGTCAGCCGCCTGGGCGCACGTTACCCCTGCGCATAATAAAAGCGCAGCACTTCTGTGTAGAGTACTCATTTGTATATTCCTTTATAAAATAACGACTAAAAAAGCCGGAAAGAAAATTCCCGGCAACGAAATCTTTTATCTCAGCGCTATTTCGCTATCAGCGTCGAAGAAGTGACATTTATCCATTTCAAACTGAATGGCCAGGTTATCCCCGGCACGGTAATCGTTGACCGCGCCGGCGCGCAGAACCAACTCATGTCCCCCCACTGTGGCGTAGAGCATAAACTCTGCTCCGGTGAGTTCGGCCACGCTGACTTTGGCTGTGATGTCCATGGGGATGCCTGATGACGTGAGAATGTCTTCGGGCCGGATGCCAAAGACCACCGCCTTGCGCTGATATCCCATCGCATTCAGCACAGCGAGTTTCGTCTCGGGGATCTCAAGACGCAGCGTTTCAGTGACGAAATAACGGCCATCAATTGCCCCGCGAATAAAATTCATGGCCGGTGATCCGATAAAACCAGCAACAAACATATTGGCCGGTTCGTTATAGACCTGCTTCGGTGCGCCCACCTGCTGAATATAACCGTCCTTGAGAATCACAATTCTCGTCGCCATGGTCATGGCTTCCGTTTGATCGTGAGTCACGTAAATCATGGTGGTGTTCAGTTTCTGGTGCAGCTTGCTGATCTCTGCACGCATCTGCACACGCAGCTTGGCATCGAGGTTGGACAAGGGTTCGTCCATCAGGAAGACTCCCGCCTCGCGCACAATCGCCCTTCCGAGTGCCACACGCTGGCGCTGGCCGCCGGATAACGCCCCCGGTTTTCGCTTCAGATAATCACGCAGCCCCAAAATTTGCGCCGCCCAGCTGACCCTTTCCTCAATGACCGCTGGCGCTATTTTTTGCATCTTCAGACCAAACGCCATGTTGTCGTAGACGGTCATATGCGGATACAGGGCGTAGTTCTGGAACACCATTGCGATATCGCGCGATTTGGCCGGAACATCGTTCATCCGCACCCCGTCGATAAACAGCTCACCCGCACTGATCTCTTCCAGCCCGGCAATCATGCGCAAAGTCGTCGATTTGCCACAGCCCGACGGACCGACAAAGACGATAAACTCTTTATCTTCGATTTCGAGGCTGAAATCCTTCACCACATGAACCTGGTTGTCGTAGATTTTTTGAATATGTTTAAGCGATAGCTGAGCCATTATGCCCCCTTAAGTGATGCCCGTTCTGGCCGCGCATGGCCTGCCAGAAATCGGATAAACGCGGCCAGGACAGTTCATACGTGGAAGAAAGTGTTAAACCTGCGCCGGATAACTCGCCGCCGATCCCAACCGACAGCATGCCTGCGGCATTGATCGCCTCAATACCCGCCTGCGCATCTTCAATCCCAATCGTCTGCTCCGGTGTGACGCCTAATCCTGCGCAGGCCGCCAGGAAAATGTCAGGATGCGGTTTCGAGAGCTGAATGCGCGACGCGTCGGCGCAAAAATCGAAAGCGCTGGCGATCCCCAGAGCCTGGAGGATCGTGGGCGCATTAAGGGAGACCGACGCCAGCCCGATGCGCACCTTGTTCGCGCGGATTTCCGTCAGCAACTGCGCAATACCCGGCAGAAGTGAATCGCGGGTTAACCCCTTAAGCGATTCGACGTACAGCGCATTTTTGGCCTGCGCCAGTTGCTCGCGCTCTTTCTGACTAAACGCCTCTTCCATTCCACCGTGGCGCAAAATACGGGCGAGTGAGTCCATCCGACTAATACCCTTCAGCCCGGCATTGAACGCCTCGTCAATCGGGATGCCTATCTCTGACGCCACGCTCTGCCAGGCCAGAAAGTGCAGATGCGCCGTGTCGGTAATCACCCCGTCTAAATCGAAAATCACCGCCTTAAACATTGTTGCCGCCCTCCGTGGTAGCGGTCCCAAATTCAGGTAAATCAACAGTGCGCGTTTCATTGGCTAAAAGGTGGTGTGTTTCTCCCCAAAGCGTCACTGCAATCGGTGCGCTGGAACGCAGCGTCACTGATGCGCCCTTAACCAGAATATCGAGGCGTGCAGCGCGCCACTGAAGAGAGAATTGCAGTCGCTGCCAGTGTGCCGGCAGTTGCGGCGTCAGATGCAGTTCGCCATCAATAATCTGCATCCCGGCAAAGCCCTGAACGACACCCGACCAGATTGCACCCGTTGCGGCAGCGTGGATCCCATCGTCGCAACTGTGAGGATCGTCCCCCAGATCAATCGCCGCACCCGCTCGCCAGAAGGCATAGGCGCGCGGGGTATCACCGCAGCGAGCAGCCACAATGCCGTGAATCGACTGACTCAATGAGGAGTCGTGGATCGTGCGCGGCTCGTAGAAGGCCAGATTCGCCGCACATTGTTTGCGGTCGAACTTATCTGGCAACAGATAGTTGAGCATCACCACGTCCGCCTGCTTGAGGATCTGCATTTCATTGACCTCCGCGCGGGAGTAGTCCAGCAGAATGGTTTGCTTACCGGCCTGCGCCTTGTAACGGCGTAGATCAATCGCAGGTTTCGCCATAAAGGTGTCATCCTGCGGGATAACCCCCTGCGCATCAGTGGAAGGCAGCCACAGACGCGCCAGGAATTTCTGCGCCGCTTCTGTAAACGCATCGTCCTGCCGATTAAAGTGTTCCATCAGCGCCAGGGCATCATGGACGTTTTGCCAGGCCATATAGTTGCTAAAGGCATTGTTGTTCACATGCTCGGTATACTCGTCCGGGCCGATAACGTCGTGGATCTCAAGCCGGCCATTCACGTCTGTGGCCCGGGAGATCCAGAACGACGCGGTTTCCATGAGCAGCGCCAGCCCCTCACTGCGCATGAAGTCGCTGTCGCGCGTCGCTTGCCAGTAGGCCACGACGGCCCAGGCGATATCGGCGACGATATGGTGCTCCGCCAGCGCCGACGCCACTTTTTGTCGCAGGCCGGTGCGAATATTGATGGCGGCGTATTCAGGGGTCTCCTCCTGGCCGCTGTCTGCGCTCTCCCACGGAAACAGCGCTCCCGCCCAGCCGTTGCGCTGTGCTTTCTCACGGGCTCCGGCAAGGTTCAGCCAGCGATAACGCAGCAAGCTGCGGGCCGTTTGCGGCCGCGTAAAGAGGTGGAACGGTAACAGGAAGATCTCAGTGTCCCAGAAAACGTGGCCTTTATAGCCTTCGCCGGTCAGCCCTTTCGCCGCGATACTGCAACGCTCGTTGTGCGCAGGCGTCATGGCCGTCAAATGCCAGACCGAGTAGTCAAGGGTGAGCTGATCCTGAGGATCGTCGGATTGCACGCTAACGCGGCTGGTTTGCCAGTGCGTGTCCCAGGCAAGTGCAGACTGTTCCAGCAATGCGTCGTAGCCCTGCTCCGCGCAGCGTTTTAGCTCGGCCAGGCCTTTTTGTGCAAAGGCAGACTGCTCAAGTTCTTTATCGTGGCGATGGGTTATCCAGACGATTTTCTCCAGCGTAACTTTCTGCCCCTCTTCTGCCTCCAGTGCATGGTGGCAGTTCAGACGCCGGTTTTTGGCGGTAAAACAGTTTTCACTCGGGGTATCCAGCTGACAGCTCGCGGAGATCACGACGTCAGTCGAGCGATCCTGAGTTTCATACACGCCTTGCATGAAATGCTGATCAAATACCTGAACAGAGGTTTCATCCAGATGCTGTCGACCGCTGTTGGTTTGCGTCGCGTCGATTCCAGTCGAGAAGCTGATGCGCGCAGCGCCGTCCAGGGGAGTGACGGAAAATTGCAGCGCCACCAATGGCAGCTGATCCAGTGAGACAAAGCGGCGGCTGTCGATGCGAAAGCGTTTTCCCCTGGTTGAACGCCAGACCAGGCTGCGGCGTAGCTCGCCGTTAGAGAACGCTAACTCACGCTCCCAGCAGAGAAGCTCACCTGCCAGTAGCGAAAAATGTTCGCCGTCCAGCTGCAGTTCAATCCCCAGCACATCGGGGAGGTTCACCAGTTCCTTCGTTTCGTTGCGCCCTGCGCGGTGGTAAACCCCTGCCAGATACATGCCGCGCGTTTGCTGCGTATAGTCCTCTTCATGACTGGCGCGAATGCCCATATAGCCATTGCCACAGGCCATGATCGACGCGTACTTGTTCAGACTGTGCGGGCTGAACGTGGGTTCTGAAAGACGAGAGAGGTTCAGCATAACTCTACGCTCTCCCGTGTTTCTGCCGATTCATAGAGCGCCGCCACGAGCTGCTGGATCACCAGCCCCTGCTCAGCATCGGCAATCATCACCGGCTCGCCCAGCACATGGCGCACAAATGCTTCCATGCTGCGTAAATGGCGCTGATCGTCCGCGTCGTCGCGGCTTAAAATCGTCTGTAACTCGCCCCCCACGTCGTCATAAATATGCGCCGGGAATAATGTCGCGCCCGCTTTTTCACCGCAAAATGAGACGTTCATGATCGATTTCTCGCGGATGTTAAGGGCAAACGATGTATCGAGACGTAAGATCCCCCCGTTGCAAAACTCAATAGTGCCAAACAGCGCATCTTCAACGGTATAGTCTTTGGGGTCCCATTCACCAAACTGCCCGCAATGCTTAGTGGTGCCCAGCTTTTGAAAACTGTGTGCTGTCACGCGTTTCACCGCCGGGAACCCCAACACGTACATCGCCACATCGAGCATATGGATGCCAATATCAATCAATGGCCCACCGCCTTGTAGCGACTTATTGGTAAAAGCACCCCAGCCGGGAACACCGCAACGACGTAACGCCTGCGCGCTGGTGACATAAATCTCGCCAAAGGTGCCGTTCTGAACCGCTTCACGCAGCAGCTGCGCATCCAGCGCGAAACGATGGTGAAAATCGTAGGCCAACACTTTTCCAGCATGCCGAGCCGCCAGACGCATCTCGTCTGCCTGTGCAGGTGTCATCGCGGGTGGCTTTTCGCACATCACGTGGCAACCCGCCACCAGCGCCGCCATCACATGTTCATAGTGAAAACGATTCGGCGAGCAAACGCTCACGATGTCAGGCTTTGCCTCCTGCAACATCAACCTCGCGTCCTGATACACACCTGCGATAGCGTGGCGCTCAGCAAATGCCTGCGCCTGATCCAGGCGGCTGTCCATGACAGCCACCATCTGCAGATCGCTGCGCGTGGCGTAATACGAGGCATGCACTTTGTCTGCAACCTGCCCGGCGCCAAGGATGGCGACGCGCAGAGGCAAAGGTGTAGAAGCACTCATCACGCTCGTCATCCTCAGCAGCCACGTAAATAGTTGAGCGAAGCCTGATAGGCTTTGGCCGGGTCCTCCGCGCGCACGCGGCACTCATATACAACGTAGCCTTGATAATCATCGGCGCGGAGCTGGTCAAACAGCGCAGCAAAATCGAGCGTGCCGCTGCCAGGCTGATAACGGTGATTGTCGGCGATATGAACATGCCCGAGCCTGTCACGATTTTCGTGAAGTGCGCCGGTCAGCGAATCCTCTTCGATATTCATATGGTAGAAATCGCCGATAATCTGCACGTGCTTGAGCGCATTTTCTTCGATATAGCGACGCGCATCCGCCAGCGTGTTGATCATGTGATCCTGATAGCGGTTCAGCGGCTCAAGATAAACGAGGGTTCCGGTACGCGCCGCTACGTCATCTAACCAGCGCAAGGACGCACTGACCGCTTTGCGATCGCCCGCCAGACTGCGCGGCGAGGTCATCGGCGGCAGTCGGAAGGTAAACATCCCCCAGGCTGCAGGCACGATAATGCCCTTTCCACCCACGTCGCTCAGCGCTTCAAGAATACGTTCGATTTGCTGCAAACCATTCAGACGGCGCTCTTCGATAAAATCACCGATCCAGCCGTCGTAGCCGCCACAGGCGGTGGTTACTGGCAGCCCGGTGGCTTTTATGGCGTCTTTCACTTCCGCCAGATTATCAACCAAAAGCTTGCCGTCGATTTCATAGCCATCAAAACCCATTGCCTTGATGTACTGGAATTTTTCAAGAATATCGGTCGGGAAAAAGGCCTGATTTTGTGTTGCAATTTTCATCTTTTGTTCTCGCTTGCTTAAAAAGTCACGCCCATTTTGATGCTCAGTTCCGGATGCTTATCGACATACGTCATATAGCTTTCCGCACTGGTTTCGAAGCTCACGATCGGATCGATCAGATCGTCGCAGTTGAGGTAGCCATTCATCAGCAGCTCCCAGCAGGTTTCTTCGATGCGTTTACGGCTCCAGCGCGGGTAGTCCGGGTTCGGCTCGCTGCAGGCGCGTGAAAAGACGATCTTCGCGTTATTGAAATGCGCTTCGCGGCCCAGGTTGAATCCTTCGGCAAAGGGTTTCGCGAATGCGACATAAGAGAGGGTTCCGCCGTAAGCCAGTCCGCGCAGTGCGGATTGCAGCGCATCGGCGAAGCCGCTGGTTTCGATAATGATGTCGGCCCCCTGCTTTCCAGTGAGCTGTTTAATCTCCAGCCCAACGTCATTGCCGATCGGGTTGATGCAGAAATCCGCGCCGTGACGACGGGCGATGTCGCAGCGGTGTTCGATAGGGTCAACGCCAATGACTATGGACGCACCCGCTTTTTTTGCCAGCTGGATAGCGATCTGACCGATGGCACCTAACCCCACTACCACCACAAAATCTCCGACGCGAACGTTAGCATCACGTACCCCGCTCATGGCGAACTGTGCCGGGTCATAGCAGACGGCGTTTTTCCAGGATGCGCCTTGCGGCATTTTACGCAGCTTGTAGTTGTTGACGGCATTGACGATTACCGTCTCCTGAAGCGGCCCGTAGCAGCATACGGAATCCCCGATCTGGTAATCCGTGACCTCTGAGCCGCATTCGATGATGTCCCCGACGATCATATTGCCCAGCTGGAATTTGCCGAACTCAATACCGCGCGCAGCACCTTCAGCACGCGGTGTAAAGAGTTGCCACTCAGCATTGAACTCTTCGTCAATAAACGGGCTTGCCCCCTGGAAATCGACCACTTCTGTTCCGTGCTTTGGCGCGCCGTAACGGGCGCGGATCTTGACTTCATTTGCCGCCACAGGGCGATCTTCGTACTGGACCAGCGCGGCTACGCGCGGCGCTGTCGCAACTAATTTTTTCATGACTACTCCTTGTTAAAAACAGGCCGCCTCAGCCTTTTACGCCACCGGCGGTCAAACCACTTTTAATGAAACGTTCAGAAAGCGCATACATCACAACCACCGGCAATGCCGTCACCAGCGACGCGGCCATCATCCGGCCCCAGATATAGTCCGGTGTACTGAAGAGCGTGTTCAGCCCGACCGGCAATGTGAAGTTGCTGGCGCTTGAGAGGAAAATCGATGCAAACAGGTAGTCGTTCCAGGCCACCATGAAGCAATAGACAAACACCGAGACCAGGCCGGAGATGGCAAGCGGGACGGTGATACGGAAGATAATTTGCAGACGGTTTAGCCCGTCCATCATCGCCGCTTCTTCAATTTCGTCCGGTATGGTGTCGAAATAGCTTCTGAGCATGAAAACAGCCGTCGGTAGCGTCTGAGTCACCATCGTGATGATCAGCGCCAGTTCGGTGTCGTAAATGCCGAGCGCGGTAATAATTTTGAACAGCGGCACCACCAGTAAAATCCCGGAGAACATATAGACGCTATAGAAGCTGGCATTGATAGTGGCCCGCCCTTTAAAGCGAAGTTTCGACAGCGCGTAGGCCCCGAGCGTCCCGAGGAATACCGCAATAATCGACGAACTCAGGGAGACCAGCAAACTGTTCCTGAAATAGTTCACAAACGGGAAAATCAGCGGGTTAAAGATGTCGATGTAGTGCTGCAACGTCCATGCCTGCGGCAGGATCGTCGGATGCAGAGAAATCGCCTCTTTCGCACTTTTGAACGAGGTCATGAGCATCACGAAGAACGGAAACAGCGTGATGAGCAGAAACAGCGCCAGTCCGACGTAAAAACCGACACGACTGAGGGTGCGTTTACTTGTTGCCATTGAGGTTTACCCTTTTTCTGGTCAGCAGGATGACGGCGAAAATAATCACAAACAGCACCACTGAGATGGCGGCCGCTTTCCCCAGATCGTTAAAAGCAAACGCCGTTTTGTAGAGATAGACGCCGAGAATATCGACCTTAGTGGTGAGCAGATAAACGTCCGCGAACATGTAGAACATCCAGATGGTCCGCAGTGTCAGCACGGTTGCCAGCACCGGCATGATCGCGGGAAGAGTCACGATCCGAAAACGCTGCCAGCCGTTCGCACCATCCATCTCTGCCGCCTCGTACAGTGATTTATCGATGGTCTGCAAAATCGCCAAAAACGAGATAAATGCGTACGGGAAGTAGCGCCAGATGGCGAACAACACCACCAGCACAAAGCTGCTGCCGGGGTTGTCAAACCACAGCGGTGCCTGGTCGTACAGGTGCAGCACATCGACGCCCAGATAGTTCACGATGCCGTAGCCGTTGTTGAACATGTATTTCCATGCAAACACCAGCGAGATGGACGGTGTGACGTACGAGAGGATCACCAGTGAACGCGCCGTTTTACGCAGGCGAAACTCGCGATTGAAGAAAATCGCCACGGCCAGACCCAGGCCAGTGCTGCCAAGCACCACCAGCGCCGTATACCAGAAGGTCATCCACAATGAGTGCCAGAACGCGGAATCCCCCAGAATCCGGATATAATTATCCAGACCGACAAAGGTGGCGCTGATACGTGGATTCAGCGGCAGGCGTAAAAAACTGATTTCGATATTCGAAATCATCGGCCAGGCTACCAGGCCCCCCAGCAATATCAGGCTGGGGGCCAACAGCAGCATGGCGAAAGGCAGATCGGAACGGCCAGTAAACAACCTCTTCATAATTCCCTTCGCGGTGCGCCCCTATCGTTGTGAAATCAGATCGGCCAGACGCTTCTGGCTATCGTTTAACGTGGTGGAGAGATCTTTCTTCCCGACCGTCACGTCATGCACCATCGAACTGATCACACCCGAACCGGTGACGTCGCCCATACGCGTAAAGTTTTTGTCGCCGACAGCACCAAAGACCTGCACGTTGGGGAACTGGGCTATCAACTCATACGGAAGCTGACCAAACGCCTGTATGACGTTGTTGTTTTTCCACGACGCGGTATCCACCACCCGTTTGTTGACCGGCAGCGCCGCACCCGGCGACATCATCACCCAGTCGGCTGCGTTTTGAGCCTGCTCCATCCAGGTGACAAAGGTTTCTGCCGCTTTGGTTTCTTCCTCGGTTTGCCCGTTGGTGATGGTTAGTGATGTCACCATGCCGTAAACCGCCGAGGATTTTTCCGTCGGCACAACAAACCCGAGATCGGCCGGATTGCCATCTTTAAATACCGCAGGAAGGATATAGGTGGAGTAGATCGCCATTGGCGCGGAGCCGTTCATAAAGGCGTCTTTAATTTCCATCACATCGTTGGAGCCCGGCATGGTGGTAGCCGCCAGATCGCGATAGAACGCCAGCGCTTTCGCCATCTCCGGCGTATTGATGACCACATCCCCTTTCGCATCGAAGACGTTCGCACCACCCGACAGCGCAAACTGAGAGAATGCCTGTTCGGTCATGACACTTTCCGCCGTCGGTAAGGCGATACCGTACTGTTTTTTCTCGGGGTGATTCAGGGACTGACTGGCTTTGAGCAGTTGCTCCCAGGTCGCAGGCTCCTGAATCCCCGCAGCGGCCAGCACCGATTTGTGGTACCAGACGCCGGAAAGCCACGCGCTAACCGGAACACCTGTCCACGCCTTACCGTCTTCCGTGCGCACCACGCGCAGAATGCCGTCGTAGAACGTGTTTTCACCGACAGCGCCAATCGCGGCGCTGATGGCATCGCGGTCGAGCAGCTGTTCTTTGTCCATCACTTTGGCGTAGTCGTGACTGACTTCAATTACCTCAGGCAAAGCGCCTGTACGGGCCAATGTAATCACCTTGGTGTTATAGGCATCCTCTTCCACCGGAACCTGTTTTACCTTGATGGACGGGTTGTCTTTCTCGAAGCGTTCAATAAGTTGAGTGATTACCGCCTGGCGCTCCTGCTCCACCGACGAGTGCATGAATTCAATGGCGACTACTTTATTGTTGTCATCCCGACAGCCTGACAACAGGGCGCACGAAACCAGTGCTGATAACAGCACAATTTTAGGCATCTTCATTTTTATCGTCCTTTTAGATTTCTTTAATCCACATAACCTGCCACGGATTAAGGGTTACAGAATCTCCGTTAACAGGCGTTCCCGTAAGTAATTCCACCCCAGAGTGAATTCCCGAGGAAATAATTTGCGCATGTTCATTAAAGTTAAACAGCGCCGCGATCCGCTCACCATTATCTGCGACACGAATGATTCTAAGAACATGCTGATTCGGTGCGTCATAAAATGCTGTGCTGTCAGGATGAAATGCTTTTTGCTGACGGCGCAGTGAAAGCATATTTTTTAATGCAGTATAAATTTTGTATCTAAGACTACTATGACATTCCAGCTCGTTATCAATTTCACCCTCGTGATATTTCCGCCGATTTATCGCCCGGTTATACCCCAGCCGCTCAACGTTATCATAATCGTTACGAGAGCCAATGATGCTTTGAATATAAATTGCGGGCACGCCTGGAAAACTTAATAACACGGCATGAGCCAGAAGAAATCGGGCAATACGTTCGTCATCTGTACTGTCTTGCCGACTTAATGCATCCAGGTAAGTCACATTAATTTCATAAGGGCTGCGGCTGCCGTCCGGATTATTTTTCCAGTTTACCAGCGCGCCTTCATGCTGGAGTTTTTCGACCAGTGCCAGAATATCGCTCTCAGGAATAATCCCGCGCACCGGGTTCAGGCCGATACCGTCGTGGGAGGCGAGGAAGTTAAACCAGGTGGTCTCCGATGAAGGCAGCGTCAGTTGCTGCGCCCACTGGCAAAGGGCCTCTACGTTTTGGCTATGCACGCTGTGAAGCACCAGCGGCGGCAGTGAAAACTGATAGACCATCTGCGCTTCGTTGGTGCCATCGCCGAAGTACGAAATGTTGTCTTTATGGGGGACATTGGTTTCAGTGATGATGACCGTACCGGGCGCAACCTCTTCGGTGATCGCGCGGAACAGCTGAATCAGACGGTGAGTTTGCTCAAGATGGATACAGGTCGTTCCTGGAATTTTCCACATAAACCCGACCGCATCCAGGCGGATGTAATCGGCACCTTCAGCCAGATACTTCAGTAGCACATCGACCATGGCGATAAGGACCTGCGGGCTGGCAAAGTTGAGGTCAACCTGGTCTTCGCTGAAGGTGGTCCACAGGTGGCGCACCGTGCCCTCTGACATTGTGAACGGTGTTAACAGCGGCAGTGCGCGTGGACGGGTAACGGCTGATAAATCCGTTGCCGGGTCTACGGCGATAAAAAATTCTTCAAAGCCAGGAACCTGGTTTAAATAATTGTTGAACCACTCACTTTTGGCTGACATATGGTTGCAGACAAAATCAAACATCAGATTCGTTGATTTTTTTAACTCAGCCACATCGCCCCACTCACCTGTTTCTGGCGCCACGCGGTGATAATCGACGACCGAGAATCCATCGTCCGAAGACCACGGATAAAAAGGCAAAAGATGGACATGAGAAAATGAATCAGACAGCCAGCGATTATAAAATCGCGTGAAGACAGGCAGCGCTTTTTCGTTGCGATTTTGAAACTGATCGGCATAGGTAATTAATACCACATCCTTTTCATCCCAGTTCGCCTTACGCTGATGACTAATAACCTTCCGCGCGTTTCCTATCTTTTCCTGAAGAATACTAAAATCCTTATGAGAAAAAGAATCGCCATAAATAAGATTAATTAAATGCGTTATTTTATTGTTCACGTTGATTTCCATGGTAGCGGTCCCACGGAAAGCAATCTACTCCCCATAAAAATTTCTGTCAACGAACCTCAGGGTTCAAAAGTGCAAATAAAAAGCGGCTCTGCTCATTAATGTGAGCTAACGCAAAGAAAGGATGAAACAATGATAATGATATTCAAAACGGGGCTGATGCCCTCTCTCGCGTTGAGAGAAGGCATTAAATGAGGGAAGTGTCAGGAAAAATAACGGCGGGAAAAACGGCCTGCGACCTTCTTGAGCAGCGGCTCCAGTGCCACGGCCAGTAACATTCTGATCGGTTTCCGGGCAACAGATTTCACCGCCCAACCCGCCACACCTGCCGGGCCATAACGTAGCGCGGTCAGTAAAACGAATTTGCCTGCAATTTTAAGGCCCGGTTTCATTTTCTGACCGGCCTGCTGCCAGTTGCGATTCATATTTTTATCTCTCTGTTAAAGCTGACGAAAACGACTTCTCAGCGTGAACGTGTCGGACGTGACATAGCGTTCCATTTCGCGCAGACGCTTCTCGCCGGAGGCCAGTTCGGCATCCACCGAGTCGAGCAAATCGCTGCTGGTCGGCGCATCTTCCGATGACATGGCGCTGTCCGGCATCGGATCGAGCACGAAGGACAAAATGATGTACGCCACCAGGGTAAAGAATGCCAGACCAAAGAAGATCGACAGCACGGTGACCACACGCACCAGTTTCACTGGCACATCCAGATAGCGCGCCAGCCCGGCGCACACGCCGCGCACCATCCCCTGCTGGGGGATGCGCCACAGTTTTTTATTTAAATTCAGTCCGCCCATTAATTCTCCCTCCAGTTTGGATGTTCCGCGTCCAGAATGGATTCGAGCGCCTGGATGCGTTCACGCATTTTTTTCGCGTCATCGGTGAGCTGCAACAGCCGTTGCTGCTCGCTTTGCGAGAGCTCGCCCCGGGAAGAACGGTTGCTGTAGTGCAGCCATAACCAGATCGGCAGAACGAAAAGCACAAAAATGGTCAGGGGAATAGCCAGAAACAGCGCACTCATAGGGTCTCCTTGTCTTACGATGCGTTGCGGCACGCTGAGGTGCCGCATTCATTATTATTGGTTGTCTTGCTTCATTTTGGCTTTCAGCACCGCAAGTTGCTCGCTGATTTCGTCATCCGCTTTCAAATCGGCAAACTGCTGATCCAGCGTTTTCTGTTTGCCAAAGCTGTGGCTCTCGGCCTCGGCTTCCATATGGTCGATGCGGCGTTCAAAAGATTCGAAACGCGCCATCGCTTCATCCAGTTTACCGCTATCCAGCTGACGGCGAACGTCGCGGGATGAGCTGGCCGCCTGGTGGCGCAGCGTCAGAGCCTGCTGGCGAGCACGCGTTTCACTGAGTTTGTTTTCCAGCTCCGCGATCTCTTTTTTCATGCGGGTGAGCGTTTCATCCACCAGCGTGATTTCATGCTCCAGCGTCGCAACGATGTCGGTCAGCTTTTGTTTTTCGATCAGCGCCGAGCGGGCCAGATCGTCTTTATCTTTACGCAGCGCCAGTTCCGCTTTTTCCTGCCACTCGCTCTGTTGTGCGGTAGCCTGCTCGATACGACGTGACAGCTGTTTCTTTTCAGCCAGCGCACGCGCAGAGGTGGAACGAACTTCAACCAGCGTGTCTTCCATTTCCTGAATCATCAGACGCACCAGCTTCTGCGGGTCTTCCGCTTTCTCCAGCAGCGAGTTGATGTTGGCGTTCACGATGTCGGCAAAACGAGAAAAAATACCCATAATTCAATCCTCACATTTCTGTTATCGGGCGATGCCCTGCTAATGAGCTAATACAATTCCCGTGCCAAGTTTTTATCTTATTGATTTATATGATTGTGGTTGATTTTGCACCACGGACATCCTACTCTCACCTGGTGAATATCGCTAACGAGTGGTTAATTTCATCATGGCTGATTACAAAGACAATTTACTGGGCGAAGCGAACAGTTTTCTTGAGGTGCTGGAGCAGGTTTCGCGCCTGGCCCCGCTCAATAAGCCGGTACTGATAATCGGTGAGCGCGGCACCGGAAAGGAGCTTATCGCCAACCGTCTGCATTATCTGTCCGGGCGATGGGACGGGCCGTTTATCTCCTTAAACTGCGCGGCGCTGAACGAGAATTTGCTTGATACGGAGCTGTTCGGCCATGAGGCGGGGGCCTTTACCGGCGCGCAAAAACGCCATCCCGGGCGTTTTGAGCGTGCAGACGGCGGGACGTTGTTTCTTGATGAACTGGCCACCGCCCCGATGCTGGTGCAGGAAAAACTGCTGCGCGTGATTGAGTACGGCGAGCTGGAGCGCGTGGGCGGCAGTCAGCCGTTGCAGGTGAATGTGCGCCTGGTGTGCGCCACCAATGCCAATTTGCCGGAAATGGTGGCGGAGGAAAAATTCCGCGCGGATCTTCTCGATCGTCTGGCCTTTGACGTGGTGCAGCTCCCGCCCCTGCGCGAGCGCCGCAGCGATATCATGCTGCTGGCCGAGCAGTTCGCCATTCAGATGTGCCGCGAGCTGGGAATGCCGCTGTTCCCCGGCTTTAGCGATTATGCGCGGGAAACGCTGCTGGACTACCGCTGGCCGGGCAATATTCGTGAGCTGAAAAACGTGGTGGAACGTTCCGTGTATCGCCACGCCAGCAGTGAGACAGAGCTGGATAACATCATTATCGATCCCTTTTACCGCGCCGCGCCGACAAAGCCGGAACCGACGCCGCATGCCGATACCCCTTCTCTGCCCCTCGATTTGCGCCAGTTTCAGCACAAACAGGAACACCAGTTGCTCGAACTGAGCCTGAAAGAGGCAAAATATAACCAGAAGCAGGCAGCCGAACTGCTGGGTCTGACCTACCATCAATTAAGGGCATTGCTCAAAAAGCATCAAATGCGCTGACATTATCGGCACTTACCTGCAGACATTTTTACGAATCAGGGGTAAGTGCGATACACTTTGCAGATCGAATCTTAAAACCCTGAAAATTATGCGTCTGGTTTTATCGTCCCTGATTGCACTCGGTCTGTTTAGCCGCCTGGTCTTTGCTGCGCCCGAACAGACTGCGCTTCCTGATATTCGCGACAGTGGTTTTGTCTATTGCGTGAACGGGCAAGTCGACACCCTGAACCCACAAAAAGCAGGCAGCGGCCTGATTGTCGACACCCTCGCCGCACAGCTTTACGATCGCCTGCTCGATGTTGACCCTTATACCTACCGCCTGGTGCCGGAGCTTGCCGAGAGCTGGGAAGTGCTTGATAACGGCGCAACCTACCGTTTCCATCTGCGCGACGACGTGGCGTTTCAGTCGACGCCGTGGTTTAAACCGACCCGTAAGCTGAACGCCGATGATGTGGTGTTTACCTTCCAGCGTATTTTTAACCGCAATCACCCGTGGCATAACGTCAACGGCGGCAGTTTCCCCTATTTCGACAGCCTGCAGTTTGCCGATACGGTTAAAGACGTGCGCAAGCTGGACAGCCGGACGGTGGAGTTTCGTCTGGTGCGCCCTGACGCCTCTTTCTTATGGCACCTGGCTACCCATTATGCATCGGTCATGTCGGCCGAGTACGCCGATAAGCTGACAAAAGTGGATCATCAGGAGCTGCTCGACCGCCAGCCGGTCGGCACCGGTCCGTTCCAGATGGCAGAATACCGGGCTGGTCAATATATTCGGTTACAACGTCACGAACACTTCTGGCGCGGCACGCCGCTGATGCCGCAGGTGGTGGTCGATCTCGGCTCCGGCGGGACGGGCAGATTGTCCAAGCTGCTGACCGGCGAATGCGATGTACTCGCGTGGCCTGCCGCCAGCCAGCTGACGATACTTCGCGACGATCCGCGCCTTCGTCTGACCCTGCGCCCTGGCATGAATATCGCTTATCTGGCCTTTAATACGGACAAGCCGCCGCTGAATAACCCCGCCGTGCGTCACGCCCTCGCACTGGCGATCAATAACCAGCGTCTGATGCAGTCTATTTATTACGGTACCGCTGAAACGGCGGCGTCGATTCTGCCGCGTGCGTCCTGGGCCTATGACAACGAAGCGAAAATTACCGAATACGATCCGGCTAAAGCGCGCGAGCAGCTTAAAGCGCTGGGCGCGACCAACCTCACGTTGCAACTTTGGGTCCCGACCAGTTCGCAGGCGTGGAACCCGAGTCCATTAAAAACGGCGGAACTGATCCAGGCAGATATGGCTCAGATCGGCGTGAAAGTGGTGATCGTCCCCGTCGAAGGCCGCTTCCAGGAGGCGCGTCTGATGGACATGAATCACGATCTGACACTCTCTGGCTGGTCGACGGACAGTAACGATCCCGACAGTTTCTTCCGCCCGCTGCTGAGCTGTGCCGCTATTCGTTCGCAGACCAACTACGCTCACTGGTGTAACCGTGAATTTGATACGGTGCTGCAAAAAGCGTTGTCGTCCCAGCAACTGGCCTCGCGTATTGAGGCTTACGACGAAGCGCAAAACATCCTGGCCCGCGAACTGCCGGTGTTACCGCTGGCCTCTTCTCTGCGATTGCAGGCCTATCGCTATGATATTAAAGGTCTGGTGCTCAGCCCATTCGGCAACGCTTCGTTCGCAGGCGTGTCGCGTGAGAAACAAGATGAGGTGAAAAAACCATGATTATTTTTACCTTACGCCGTCTGTTGCTGCTGGCAGTGACGCTGTTTTTTCTGACCTTTATCGGCTTCAGCCTGAGCTATTTCACGCCCCATGCCCCGCTGCAGGGATCGTCCTTCTGGGATGCCTGGATGTTTTGGTTTAACGGCGTATTGCACTGGGACTTTGGTGTCTCCAGCATTAACGGCCAGCTGATCTCTGAGCAGTTGAAAGAGGTGTTCCCGGCGACCATGGAATTGTGCATTCTGGCCTTTAGTTTTGCCCTGCTGGTGGGCATTCCTGTGGGGATGCTGGCGGGGATCACTCGCAATAAATGGCAGGATAAGCTGATCAGCGCCCTCGCCCTGCTCGGCTTCTCGATTCCGGTGTTCTGGCTGGCGCTATTGCTGACGCTGTTCTTCTCTCTGACCCTGGGCTGGCTGCCGGTCTCAGGTCGCTTTGATCTGCTGTATACCGTCAAAACCGTCACCGGATTTGCGATTATCGACGCCTGGCTTTCTGACTCCGTCTGGCGTCACGAAATGATCATCAGTACCCTGCGCCACATGGTGCTGCCGGTGCTGACGCTGGCGGTCGCGCCAACCACGGAAGTGATTCGCCTGATGCGCACCAGCACTATCGATGTGTTTGAGCAAAACTACGTGAAAGCAGCTGCCACTCGCGGCCTCTCTCGCCTGACGGTTTTACGTCGTCACGTCCTGCATAACGCCCTTCCGCCGGTCATTCCGCGCCTGGGGCTGCAATTCTCCACCATGCTGACCCTGGCGATGATTACTGAAATGGTGTTCAGCTGGCCGGGTCTGGGCCGCTGGATGATCAACGCCATTCGTCAGCAAGACTATGCGGCGATATCTGCCGGTGTGATGGTGATCGGTTCGTTGGTGATTATCGTGAACGTGATTTCTGACATTTTGGGTGCTATGGCCAACCCGCTGAAACATAAGGAATCGTATGCCTTACGATAGCGTATACCGTGAGAAGCGCACGCCCGGCGTAGTCCGTACCGTATGGCGCAAATTCTACGGCGACACCACAGCGATGATCGGTTTGTACGGCTGTGGCGGCCTGGCGCTGCTCTGTATTTTTGGCGGCTGGTTTGCCCCTTACGGGCTTGATCAGCAGTTCCTCGGCTATCAGTTGTTACCACCGTCGTGGTCGCGCTACGGCGAAGTGTCGTTCTTCCTGGGCACGGACGATTTAGGTCGCGATGTGCTGAGTCGCCTGTTAAGTGGCGCGGCCCCGACCGTCGGCGGCGCGTTCGTCGTCACGTTCGCCGCGACCTTCTTTGGCCTGGCGCTCGGGGTGTTTGCGGGCGCCACGCACGGCCTGCGTTCGGCGGTGCTGAACCATATTCTCGATACCCTGCTGTCGATCCCGTCTCTGCTGCTGGCGATTATCGTGGTGGCGTTCGCCGGGCCGCATCTGTCCCATGCGATGTTTGCCGTCTGGCTGGCGCTGCTGCCGCGCATGGTGCGCTCGGTTTACAGCATGGTGCATGATGAGCTGGAAAAAGAGTACGTGGTGGCAGCGCGTCTTGATGGCGCCACTACGCTGAATATTTTGTGGTTCGCGGTGATGCCGAATATCGCCTCGGGGCTGGTGACCGAAATCACCCGCGCCCTGTCGATGGCGATTCTGGATATTGCCGCGCTCGGTTTTCTCGATCTCGGCGCGCAGCTGCCCTCGCCTGAATGGGGGGCAATGCTCGGCGATGCGCTCGAACTGATCTATGTCGCGCCGTGGACGGTGATGCTGCCCGGTGCTGCCATTATGGTGAGCGTGCTGCTGATCAACCTGCTGGGCGACGGTATTCGCCGCGCAATTAATGCGGGGGTGCAATAATGCCGTTACTTGATATCCGCAATCTGACCATTGAATTTAAGACCGGCGAAGGCTGGGTCAAAGCGGTCGACCGCATCAGTATTACGCTGGCCGAGGGTGAAATCCGTGGGCTGGTGGGCGAATCCGGTTCTGGTAAAAGCCTTATCGCGAAAGCGATCTGCGGCGTTGCCAAAGATAACTGGCGCGTGACCGCAGACCGTATGCGTTTTGACGATATCGATCTCCTGCGCCTGTCGCCTCGCGAACGGCGCAAGCTGGTGGGTCATAACGTGTCGATGATCTTCCAGGAGCCGCAGTCGTGTCTCGATCCGTCGGAACGCGTCGGGAAACAACTGATGCAGAATATCCCTGGCTGGACCTATAAAGGCCGCTGGTGGCAGCGTGTCGGCTGGCGTAAACGCCGCGCAATTGAGCTGCTGCACCGCGTGGGGATTAAAGACCATAAAGATGCGATGCGCAGTTTCCCCTATGAGCTGACGGACGGTGAGTGCCAGAAGGTGATGATCGCCATTGCGCTTGCCAATCAGCCGCGCCTGCTGATCGCCGATGAGCCGACCAACGCCATGGAGCCGACCACCCAGGCGCAGATTTTCCGCCTGCTGTCGCGTCTGAATCAGAACAACAACACCACCATTCTGCTCATCAGCCATGACCTGCAGATGCTGAGCAAATGGGCGGACAAGATCGACGTGATGTACTGCGGTCAGACGGTAGAAACGGCCATCAGCGAAGATCTGGTGACGACGCCGCACCATCCGTATACCCAGGCGCTGATTCGCGCGATCCCGGATTTTGGCAGCGCGATGCCGCATAAAAGCCGACTGAATACCTTGCCGGGCGCCATCCCGCTGCTGGAGTCGCTGCCCATTGGCTGCCGACTCGGCCCACGCTGCCCGTACGCCCAGCGCGAATGCATTGAAACGCCCCGCCTGACCGGCGCGAAAAACCATCTGTACGCCTGTCATTTCCCGCTGAACATGGAGAGAGAGTAAATGGTCGAAACGTTGCTGGAAGTTCGCAACCTGAGTAAGACCTTTCGCTATCGCACGGGGCTGTTTCATCGTCAAACTGTCGAAGCGGTGAAGCCTCTCAGCTTTACCCTGCGCGAGAAGCAGACGCTGGCGATTATCGGCGAAAACGGATCGGGGAAATCTACGCTCGCGAAGATGCTGGCGGGGATGGTCGAGCCGACGGCGGGTGATGTGCTGATCGACGACCATTTTCTGTCGTTTGGCGACTATTCGTTCCGCAGTCAGCGCATTCGTATGATTTTCCAGGACCCGTCGACGTCGCTCAATCCGCGTCAGCGTATCTCGCAGATTCTGGATTTCCCGCTACGCCTGAATACCGATCTGGAGCCAGAAGAGCGGCGTAAACGTATTATCGAAACGCTGCGCATGGTCGGCCTGCTGCCCGACCACGTCAGCTATTATCCGCACATGCTGGCACCGGGGCAGAAACAGCGTCTCGGGCTTGCGCGCGCGTTGATCCTGCGCCCGAAGGTGATTATCGCCGACGAAGCGCTGGCATCACTCGATATGTCGATGCGTTCACAGCTCATCAACCTGATGCTTGAATTGCAGGAGAAACAGGGTATTTCGTATATCTATGTGACCCAGCATTTAGGAATGATGAAACACATCAGCGACCAGGTGCTGGTAATGCATCAGGGTGAAGTAGTGGAGCGCGGAAGCACCGCCGATGTGCTGGCCTCCCCGCTGCACGACCTGACCAAGCGCCTGATCGCCGGGCATTTCGGTGAGGCGCTGACGGCTGATGCCTGGCGCAAGGATAAATGACACCGGCCATATAAAGTGGTCGGATTAACTCTGAACGCGACACGTGCTATTATCGCCGCGTTTTAACGACGATCGCCACGATGAGAGGGCGTTCGCCATAACAATGAATATAAGGATCTAAGCTATGGGTTTTCTTTCCGGTAAGCGCATTCTGGTGACTGGCGTTGCCAGCAAACTGTCCATCGCCTACGGCATTGCACAGGCTATGCACCGCGAAGGCGCTGAGCTTGCGTTCACCTACCAGAACGACAAGCTGAAAGGCCGCGTTGAAGAGTTCGCCGCGCAGCTGGGTTCCAGCATCATTCTGGAATGCGACGTTGCACAAGACGAAAGCATCGATGGCATGTTTGCTGAGCTTTCAAAAGTCTGGCCGAAATTCGACGGCTTCGTTCACTCAATCGGTTTTGCACCGGGCGATCAGCTGGATGGCGACTACGTGAATGCGGTAACCCGTGAAGGCTTCAAAATCGCTCACGACATCAGCTCTTACAGCTTTGTGGCGATGGCTAAATCCTGCCGCACCATGCTGAACCCAGGTTCCGCTCTGCTGACCCTGTCTTACCTGGGTGCTGAGCGCGCTATCCCTAACTACAACGTGATGGGCCTGGCGAAAGCCTCTCTGGAAGCTAACGTGCGCTACATGGCGAACGCGATGGGTCCTGAAGGCGTGCGTGTTAACGGTATCTCTGCTGGCCCAATCCGTACGCTGGCGGCATCCGGTATCAAAGATTTCCGTAAAATGCTGGCGCATTGCGAAGCGGTTACGCCGATTCGTCGTACCGTCACCATCGAAGACGTGGGTAACTCCGCAGCCTTCCTGTGCTCTGACCTCTCTGCGGGTATTTCCGGCGAAGTGGTTCACGTTGACGGCGGTTTCAACATCGCGGCAATGAACGAGCTGGAAATCAAATAAGTGTTTCACTCTCTTCCCGCACGGGAAGAGAGTGTTTCTCCCGCCAGAACCGCCCTTTTCCCCGTCGTTATTCCGTTCCGCTATTTGTTATCACCTAACAATATTTTTCGCACTGAAAGCCATGCGCCAGGATATTGATCGCCATTTGAGATCAAGGAACGCACATGGAACAACGCCGCTTTACCGGCAAAGGCCACTGGTATCACGAGACCCAGACAAATCACTGTCGGGATGATGTTTTGCCGCTGGTTCCCGAGGCCGCTCATGTCGACGATCGTTTTCTGCTCGATTTAGCCTTGCCCACAGAGATTGTGACCCCGTGCGAAAGCTGGCTGAAACCGGCGCGTGCGCTGTGCGATTTGCTGTTCCCGTTGCATATCGCGGTGAATCGCCTGCACACGCTCAGCGCCTATGACCGCCTGAGCACCGCGTTGACCGTGGCACAGGCCTGTGGTGTTCAGCGACTGTGTAACCACTATGCCGCCCTGCTCGCCCCACTTCCCGGCCCTGACTCCTCGCGTGAAAGTAACCAACGCCTCGCCCAAATCACCCAGTACGCCCGCCAGCTGGCCAGTTCGCCGGATATTATCGACGGCAAAGCGCAACTGCAGCTCGATGAGGTCGGCCTGACGACCTACGACGTTATTGTCATCAACCAGATTATTGGCTTTATCGGTTTTCAGGCCCGCGTGGTAGCGTCATTTCAGGCAATGCTGGGGCACCCTGTGCGCTGGCTGCCTGGACACCATATTCCGCCGCATGCGCTGATTCCTGATGTGGATATGAGTGCGTGGGAGCCGATTTTCCCGGGTGTAGAGTTACGCTACGCCACCGCTCAGCAGCTGGAATCGCTCTCCCGCTGGCAGGCAGAGCCGCTGTTACGTGAGCTAACGCCAGTCCTGTGCCACGAACCGGCGCTGCTCGAATGCGTGGGTGAATTCCTGCAAAGCGATATGCACACGGCAAACTCGCGCTATGGCGCGCTGGCGTCTGTGCTTGCCGCGACCGAACTGTTGAGCCGCTCTCCCGATCGCTTTAGCGCCGCGCAATTTTCCCCTCTTATTGAAGAGGGTATTCCCGCCGCCGACGCCATCCATTTACTGACCTGGAGTGCTTTTTTGGGCTGGATCAACCGCCTGAAAATCGCCTTAAGCAAGGGCCAATAACCCTGCACAATCCCTAAATGCGCTTGCTGTAGCAGTGAGATTCGCGTAAAACTGTCAGCCGCTCAATGGCCACGAAAATAGAACACTATGCTTCAGGACAACCCGCTGCTAGCGCAGCTTAAACAGCAACTGCATTCCCAGACGCCACGCGCTGAAGGGGTGGTAAAAGCCACGGAAAAGGGCTTTGGCTTCCTGGAAGTCGATGCACAGAAAAGCTATTTCATCCCGCCTCCGCAGATGAAAAAAGTGATGCACGGCGATCGTGTGACGGCAGTGATTCACACCGAAAAAGATCGTGAATCCGCCGAGCCAGAAGAATTGATCGAACCTTTCCTGACCCGTTTTGTCGGTAAAGTGCATCGCAAAGACGATCGTCTGTCTATTGTGCCGGACCATCCGCTGCTCAAAGATGCTATCCCTTGCCGCGCAGAACGCGGCGTTGAACACGATTTTAAAGAAGGTGACTGGGCCGTTGCCCAGATGCGTCGCCATCCGCTGAAAGGCGATCGCGGTTTCTACGCAGAACTGACTCATTTTATTACCTACAGCGACGATCATTTCGTGCCGTGGTGGGTAACGCTTGCCCGTCATAATCTGGAAAAAGAGGCGCCAAACGGCGTTGCGACCGAGATGATGGATGAAGGCCTGGCGCGTCGCGATCTGACCGCCCTGAACTTTGTCACTATCGACAGCGCCAGCACCCAGGATATGATGATGCGCTGTATATCGAAGAAGGCAGTGACGACAAACTGCACCTGACCGTCGCGATTGCCGATCCGACCGCCTGGATTGCTGAAGGCAGCAAGCTGGACGACTCAGCGAAAATTCGCGCGTTCACTAACTATCTGCCGGGCTTCAATATCCCGATGCTGCCGCGTGAACTTTCCGACGATCTCTGCTCTCTTCGTCCGAACGAATTCCGCCCGGTACTCGCCTGTCGCATGACCGTTGCCGCAGACGGCACGATTGAAGACGATATCGAATTCTTCGCCGCGACCATCGAATCCAAAGCGAAGCTGGCGTATGACGATGTCTCCGACTGGCTGGAGAACACCGGCAGCTGGAAGCCGGAAAGCGAAGCGATTGCTCAGCAAATTACCCTGCTGCAGCGCCTCTGCCTGAGCCGTGGCGAATGGCGTAAAACCCATGCGCTGGTGTTTAAAGATCGTCCGGATTACCGCTTTGTACTGGGTGAAAAAGGCGAAGTGCTGGATATCGTTGCTGAACCGCGTCGTATCGCCAACCGCATCGTTGAAGAGTCGATGATTGCCGCCAACATTTGTGCCGCCCGTGTGCTGCGCGACAAATTAGGCTTTGGTATTTACAACGTTCATACCGGTTTTGATCCGGCGAACACCGAAGCGCTGGCTGCCCTGCTGAAAACGCATGACGTACACGTCGATCCGCAGGAAGTGCTGACGCTGAATGGCTTCTGCAAACTGCGCCGCGAACTGGACGCACAGCCGTCTGGTTTCCTCGACAGCCGCATCCGTCGCTTCCAGTCCTTCGCCGAAATCAGCACCGAACCTGGCCCGCACTTTGGCCTCGGTCTCGAGGCTTACGCGACCTGGACCTCACCGATTCGTAAATACGGCGACATGGTGAACCACCGTCTGCTGAAAGCGATCATCAAGGGTGAAACCATCGCCCGTCCGCAGGAAGAGACAACCATCCAGATGGCAGAGCGTCGCCGCCTGAACCGCATGGCTGAACGCGATGTCGGTGACTGGCTGTACGCACGCTTCCTGAATGATAAAGCCGGAACGGAGACCCGTTTCGCGGCAGAGATCATTGACGTTAGCCGCGGCGGTATGCGCGTGCGTCTGGTGGACAATGGTGCCGTTGCCTTTATCCCTGCCCCGTTCCTGCATGCGGTCCGCGATGAGCTGACCTGCAGCCAGGAAAATGGCGCGGTGCAGATCAAAGGTGAGACGGTTTACAAGGTCACCGATGTGATTGATGTCAATATTGCAGAAGTGCGCATGGAAACCCGCAGTATTATCGCGCGCCCTGTTGCCTGATAAGCCTTAAATATGTCGGCGGTTTCTTTTTGGGAACGCCGACATTTTTCTTCCCTTGCTAAATCGTGTATTCATCACTTTTTCTTAATATATTCCTCTCGAAGCCCACAAAAACAATCACAATTATCTACAGTAAAAGAAGACCGTCATCTTTGGTTACGGGAATTTTTATCCACATGTATCCTTTTTATCACTTCTCGTTTTAATATAAGAATGTAGGGAAAAACAATAAGTTCAGCTCGGTTATGCCGCTGTGTCATTACGGAAAAGTCGAATGCAAATGCATAATTTTGCGCCATTGAGCAGGTCCGGGAGAAAACATGATTGACGATCTGGAGCATAATTTGCTGTTTCGTTACATGGGCACACACAGCCCCTGGTGGCGTCTTACAGCGGACAGTAATGCTCTCCATCTCGCCGCCAGTGAAAACTCGGACACGACGCAGGTCATCGCCTTAAGCGACGATCAAGCAGAACTGATTCGTCAGCTCACCGTTATTACCTCCAGCATCACCCTGACCCTTTCCCTGTACGGCACCGATGTTCCCGTCCATCTGGTGGGGCGCAAAATCAACAAAAAAGAGTGGGCAGGTACAGCCTCTGCCTGGAACGACACCCCTTCCGTCGCGCGCGACCTGGTACAGGGGTTATCCTTTGCCGAGCAGGTGGTTTCTGAAGCTAACTCGGTAATTGTGATCCTCGATCAGCAGGGCAATATTCAGCGCTTTAATCGTCTGAGCGAAGAATATACCGGCATGAAAGAGCAGGAAGTAATCGGGCAAAACGTCTTTAAGCTGTTCATGAGCCGCAGCGAAGCGGCAGCATCTAAACGAAATATTTCCGGTTTTTTCCGTAACGGCAGTTCTTACGAAGTCGAGCGCTGGATCAAGACCCGAAAAGGCCAACGATTGTTTCTGTTCAGAAACAAATTCGTCCACAGCGGCAGCGGGAAAAATGAAATTTTTCTTATCTGTTCCGGCACGGATATCACTGAAGAACGCCGCGCGCAGGAGCGTCTGCGCGTGCTGGCCAATACCGACACCATTACCGGCCTCCCCAACCGCAACGCCATTCATGAACTCATCAGCGACGCGATCGATACGCGCGGCGAGGCTCAAGTCGGCGTGGTGTATCTTGATCTCGATAACTTTAAAAAAGTGAACGATGCCTACGGGCATATGTTTGGCGATCAGCTACTGCAGGCGGTCGCCCTGGCGATTTTAAGCTGCCTGGAAGAGGGTCAGGTGCTGGCGCGTCTCGGCGGCGATGAGTTTATCGTGCTGGCGACCAACACCTCACAAAGCACCCTTGAGGCGATGGCTTCGCGCATCCTGACGCGTCTGCGCCAGCCCTTCCGCATCGGTCTTATCGAAATCTACACCGGCTGTTCGCTGGGGATCTCACTGGCACCGCAGCACGGCACCGATCGCGAGAGCATTATTCGCAACGCCGATACGGCGATGTACACGGCCAAAGAGAGCGGACGCGGCAAGTTCTGCGTCTTCTCGCCTGAAATGAACCAACGGGTATTCGAATACCTGTGGCTGGATACGAACCTGCGCAAAGCGCTGGATAACGATCAGCTCCTGATTCACTACCAGCCGAAAATAACCTGGCGCGGCGAAGTGCGTAGCCTCGAAGCACTGGTGCGCTGGCAGTCGCCAGAGCGCGGGCTGATTCCGCCGCTGGAGTTTATCTCCTACGCCGAAGAGTCGGGGCTGATTGTCCCCCTCGGGCGCTGGGTCATGCTCGACGTGGTGCGTCAGGTCGCGAAATGGCGTGATAAAGGTATCAACCTGCGGGTGGCGGTAAACGTCTCTGCGCGACAACTCGCGGACCAGACGATCTTCAGCGATCTCAAGCAGGCGCTGAAAGATCTTCATTTCGAATACTGCCCGATTGATGTGGAACTGACGGAAAGCTGCCTGATTGAAAACGAGGAGCTGGCGCTGTCGGTGATCCAACAATTCAGTCAGTTGGGGGCACAAATTCACCTCGATGACTTCGGCACCGGGTATTCCTCCTTGTCCCAGCTGGCCCGCTTCCCGATTGACGCCATTAAGCTCGACCAGGTGTTTGTGCGCGATATCCATAAGCAGTCGATTTCACAGTCGCTGGTGCGCGCCATTGTGGCCGTGGCTCAGGCGTTGAATTTACAGGTCATCGCGGAAGGTGTGGAGAGCGCGAAAGAAGACGCCTTTCTGACCAAGAACGGCGTCAACGAACGGCAGGGTTTTCTGTTTGCTAAGCCGATGCCCGCTGCCGCATTCGAGCGCTGGCTCAAGCGTTATCAGGCGAAGAAAATGCGTTAACTGGCTTTGCGCATGCCCGCCGCATTATGACGGTTTTGCAGCATCACCAGACGTTCCATATAAGCAATGTCTTTCGACTCCAGGCAGAACGCCGCATCCACCCAATCCTCAGTGATATCCATTAATTCACTGCGCGGCAGCCGCAGTACACGCTGACGGGCGCGAAGCATTGCCCGAACGCCGTTCAGCTTCGGCTGTAAGGTGTCGATGAACGTGCGTGTCGATACGTATCCCTGTCCCGGCTCAAACAGCACATCCACCAGACCAAACTGCTCGTGCCACTCCGCCGTGTGCGACTCGCCTCGGTAGATCAGCTCCTCGGCCAGCTTCATGCCTGCGCGGCGGGCGACCAGCGAATATCCGCCCATGCCGGGGAACAGGTTAAAAGCAATTTCCGGAAAGCCCAGACGCGCATCGCGCTGCGCCAGCACAAAATGGTGTGCCAGCGCGGCCTCAAAGCCCCCGCCGAGGGCGCTGCCCTCCACCATCGCCAGCGTGATGGCGCCTGTATTAAACCCGCGCGACGCCGCGTGAACGCAATCGACGCAGGCGCGCGCGTAAGCGCGTAACGCTTCGCGGCGTCCGTTTTGAATGCACTCCACAAAGAAGCGTAAATCCCCTCCCGTATTGTACATATCCGGAACCAGTGAGCCGGTAACCCAGAAGTCGACGGCAAAACCGGATTGCCGCACCAGCCAGGACATATTCATGATCTCCTCAATTAATGCGTGATTAAAGCAAGGACGCGGCTGGGCGCGTAGCAGCATCCACACGGTGCGCCGCTCCTCCTCGTAATAGCCTGCGAGTTGGGTAAAACGTTCAGGATCGGTGAACAGTTTGCAGGTTGCTTGGTTGATGACTGTCATAGTCTAATTCCTCATATAAAAAAGCGCCTTGCGCGCAGTTTTAGACTAATCCACCACCCAACTCGTCTGTATGCGGAGGGATAAATTTATCACTTTCATTTATGTAATTTGGTTAGTGCATTTTTTCCCTTCTCTTTTGGAAGCAATTTCTGCATCATTGAAATTATTAACTTTTCGTTCTGAGGGTGAGATGATGTCTGAAGTTGACGCGCAGAAAGTGGCACAACGTATTGATACGGTGCTGGATATTCTGGTCGCTGGCGATTACCACTCCGCGATCCGTAATCTTGAGATCCTAAAATCTGAATTACTGGCGCAGAACGGTACGGGCCATTCGCCCGATCCCGACCCGTCTAAATCCCCCTGGGAAGTGTAACGTTTACCCCTTTTTCGTTTTGTCGTACTTTCAACCCGCGGCGCTCGCCGCGTTTATATGGATGCTATGAATTCCCGACAACAAATCATTCTGCAGATGGTGATCGACAAAGGACGCGTAAGTGTCGTCGAGCTGGCCAAAACGACCGGCGTTTCAGAGGTCACTATTCGTCAGGATCTGAATCTGCTTGAAAAACAGAGTTATCTGCGCCGTGCTCACGGTTACGCCGTACCGCTGGACAGTGAAGACGTTGAAACGCGCATGATGACCAATTTCGCGCTAAAACGTGAACTGGCGGAGTTTGCTGCCTCCCTGGTCAACAACGGTGAAACCGTGTTTATCGAGAACGGCAGTAGCAACGCCCTGCTGGCCCGCACGCTCGCGGAGCAGAAAGACATCACGATCATTACCGTGAGCAGCTATATCGCCCATCTGCTGAAAGAGACGCGATGCGAGGTGATTCTGCTGGGCGGTATCTACCAGAAAAAAAGCGAAAGCATGGTCGGGCCGCTGACGCGTCAGTATGTTCAGCAGGTTCACTTCAGCAAGGCCTTTATCGGGATTGACGGTTGGCAGCCGGAAACCGGCTTTACCGGCCGCGATATGATGCGTTCCGATGTGGTAAACGCGGTTCTGGAAAAAGGCTGTGAAGCCATTGTGCTTACAGACAGCTCGAAATTTGGCGCGGTGCATCCCTACATGATGGGGCCGATCTCCCGCTTTAGCCGCGTCATCACCGATGAACGGCTGAGCGATGCGCACCGCGAGCAACTGCAGCGCGACGGCCTGACCGTCGATATCGTCAAACACTCTGTCTGACGCTCTCCTGCGCCCGTCTTTGCGGGCGCATAGCCTATTCTGGCATCTGAGATAATTCTGAACATCCCTTTAAGATTATTTACCTGTCGTTTCGATACCAAAAACTTAAAATTACTATTAGCGATATAACAGGAAGTGACTATCACCTGCGTGATTGTGTAACACCTGCGCGACCAGGTTTCACGGAATATGACGCTGAAGTATTCTTTTGACTATACTTACAGATAGCTTATTTCCGTGAATCAATAATTCAGGAGAAAGTATGATGAATTTAACCAGCAAAAAATTAGCCGCAGCTGTTTTGGCAGTAACCCTCGCAATGTCTTTGAGCGCATGTTCTAACTGGTCTAAACGTGACCGTAACACCGCGATCGGGGCAGGTGCCGGTGCTCTCGGTGGTGCAGTCTTAACCGATGGTAGCACGCTGGGTACATTAGGTGGTGCCGCCGTAGGTGGTGTTATCGGCCATCAGGTCGGTAAATAAGATATATTAAATAGCCACTGTTTGATTTGATTAATTCAGAACGCAATTTTCTGACTTACGCACCAAGAAAAAAGCCACGGTAAATACCGTGGCTTATTATTTTAGCCGCCTGCCAGTTTGACTTTCATCCCTTTGGCTTCGAGCAGTGTCTTAATTAACTCGCGGTTGTCGCCCTGAATTTCGATTACGCCGTCTTTGACCGCCCCACCGCATCCGCATCGCTTTTTCAGCTCTGCGGCCAGTTTTGCCAGCGCTGCGTCATCCTCGTCAATGCCGGTAATCAGGCAGACGCCTTTGCCCTTACGACCACTGGTCTGACGCTGGATACGCACAATGCCATCGCCCTTCGGACGCTGCACGGCCACTTTTGGCTCATCGATACGGCCACTGTCCGTCGAATAGACCAGACGGCTGTTAGAATCGCTCATTACGCCCCCTTACCCAGAGATGCATTGATTGCTTTTAAGGTTAGCGCCGGATCGGCAGACTGCGTGACCGGACGACCAATCACCATGTAGTCAACGCCTGCCGCCAGCGCTTGCTCTGGCGTCATGATACGACGCTGATCGCCCGCATCACTGCCCTGAGGACGAATGCCCGGAGTAACCAGTTTGAATGCCTGCCCCAGTTCAGCTTTGAAACGCACGGCCTCCTGAGCGGAACAGACCACGCCATCCAGCCCGCAATTTTGCGTCAGGCGCGCCAGGCGTTCAGCGTGCTCAGCCGGTGACAACGTCACGCCAAGATCCCGTAAATCGCTCGCTTCCATACTGGTGAGTACGGTAACGGCAATCAGCAGCGGTGCGTCTTTGCCAAACGGCACCAGCGCTTCGCGAGCGGCGGTCATCATTCGCGCCCCGCCTGATGCATGAACGTTCACCATCCAGACGCCCAGTTCAGCCGCAGCTGCTACCGCGTGGGCAGTGGTGTTTGGGATGTCATGGAATTTCAGGTCGAGAAATACCTCGAAGCCACGCTGTTGCAGGTCGCGCACGATTTGCGGTCCAAACAGGGTGAACATCTCTTTGCCGACTTTCAGACGGCAGTCGCGTGGGTCGATGCGATCGACAAACGCGAGTGCGCTGTCACGATTGTTATAGTCGAGTGCAACAACAACAGGAGATTCGGTAACTACGCGGGAAGAAGAGGATGCAACAAACGTCATGACCAGCCCTTTTCGTCTATGGGCGCCGCAGCGGCGCGGGATAGATAAACGGCGAGCATTCTACCTGTCGGCGCCAGAAATTGACAGAATCGATTTACCGTCCTGCATGACGGCAGACCGCACGGAGTTTAACAGGTCATAAAACGTAAATAGTATGTTGTAACTAATATGCAGTGTTTTAAAAAATTACTGCCCGTCCAGACCGCGTATCGGCTTAATGGTTGACCATGCGCGGCAGGAAGGACAATGCCAGTAGAGCGTGTAGGCGGTAAATCCGCATTTTGAGCAGCGATAGCGCGGCTTGCTGCGCACCTGTTCGCCAACCATGTCACGCAGCACCATCAGGCTCTCTTTCGCGCGCCCTTCTTCCGCATCGTTCAGATGGTAGTCCATCAGCTTGTGGAAGACGCGCATGGTCGGGTGACGCTGCAGCTGACGGGTGATATAGACCTGGGCGGTATCGTTGCCTTCGTGCTGCTCCACGACATCCGCCAGCATCAGCTCCGCCGTCGCACCGGTGTTCTCTTCGACGCAGCGACGTAAGAAGCTCACCCACTCATCCGGACGCCCAAGCTGCTGATAACAGGTTTGCAGCATTTCCAGAGTTTCACTGACCAGCTCTTTATCCTGATCGATCACCCGCAAGAGGCATTCGACGGCTTTACCAAACTCGCCTTTCGCCATGAACACGCGCCCCATCATAATGGAGATACGTGCGCTGTTACGATCGGCAGACGCGCCCTTTTTCAGCAGCGACATGGCTTTGTCCATATCATCGCTACCCATCTGCTGTAAGGCCAGCTCACAGTAGAAATGGGCGATTTCAACGCGCTGGTTGTCTTTCCCGAGCTTCACCAGACGTTCTGCGGTATCGATGGCTTTTTGCCAGTCGCTGGTTGCCTGATAAATTTGCAGGAGTTGCTGTAAAGCGCTGATGCGAAAATCGGTTTCATCCACCAGCTGGCTGAACATGTCTTCAGCGCGATCGTAAAGGCCGGCGGCCATGTAATCACGGCCCAGCTGTTGGACTGCCAGCAGACGTTGATCGTAGGTGAGAGAGGCGCTTTCCATCAATGTCTGGTGGATGCGAATGGCGCGATCGACCTCGCCACGCGAGCGGAACAGGTTTCCGAGGGTGAGATGCGCCTCAACGGTACCGGTGTCCTCTTTTAACATGTCGAGGAACAGGTCTACCGCTTTATCCTGTTGGTTGCTCAGAAGGAAGTTAACCCCCGCCACATAGTCGCGGGAAAGCCGGTTTGCCTCGTCCTGCTTATTTTGTTGCGCACTTCTGCGGCCCATATACCAGCCATAGGCTGCGGCTACAGGCAAAAGCAGAAACAACAACTCCAGCATATTCGTTTATTCCTTCACGACCGGCACACCAGTATTTACCGGCACGTCGCTCACAGGCGCAATTTGATTTTCAAGACGTTTGATTTTACGTTCGGCGCGCGCCAGAGAAACACGAACTTTCAGCCAGAACAGGCCACAAACCAGCCAGCCGATGATAAAACCCGCGGCGAATAAAACAGCAAGCAAGCTCGATACGCGATACTCGCCCTGCGCCAGCAGGTAGTTGAATGTCACCAGTTGATCGTTTTGCGCACCCAGCGTGACCGAAATAACAAAAATCGCTAACACCAGTAAGAATATGAGTAGATATTTCACATGACGTCCCGTTATGTGGTTTAAGCGAATAAAGTCTGTTCAACTCGCCGCAATCAGCCTTATAAACTACCATTTTAGCCGCAAGCGCGAAACGGAAAAAGTGATAGGGTCCAAGATGATTTGTGGGCTAAACGGCGAATTTCAACCATCAGCCCTCTTCCTGCTCTCTTTGTGCGATCTCTTTGTTCTCTTCCGGCGGTGGCGTCAGTGGTCCACAGAGCCGTTGCGCAAGCCAGGTCGCGAACGTCACCAGCAGCCATGAAATAAGCGTTGCCACCACCAAATCCCGCGGCCAGTGCATCCCCAGCAGCAGACGGCTGCCCATTACGCCCGTCGCCCAGACCAGTAAAATCGCAATGGTCACGGTACGACGACGCGGCCAGAGTAAACCCACGGCTAACAGCGCCCAACTGGCCGCAAACATGGTATGCCCGGAAGGGAACGCGAAACCGGTCTCTTTTTGCCAGTGTTTGCGTAAAAATTTCGGAATTTCCTGCGCTTCAGCCAGCTGATCTTTCACCAAATGCCCGCGCTCTTTACGCTTTAAATTGTAGAAGGTATCTACCGGAATATGATGCGTTTTTTCAAGCCAGACTACAAAGGGGCGCGGCTCCTGGACGTGATCTTTGACCCACGACTTTATTCCCTGGCCAACAACGATTGCCCCACCCAGAATGACAAACAGCATGATCGCCGGACGCAGCCGAAAACGCAGGCACCATAAAAACCACGCACAGAGGATCCCGTGCGTAATAATTCCCCACGGCTGGGTAACGGTTTCCGTCAGCCAGTACAGCGCTTTCAGCCACGCGCTGTTATGTCCCGGTTGCCAGGCCCAGCCCGAAATCCATACCGCGACGGGCATAATGAGTAAAATGGCGGCACCGGCAGCCGTGCGGCGGGCAATTGAAAGCATGTTCTCTCCTTTTTCGCTAAGCTCAACAATCATAACTGAATTTATCGCAATTCGTGAAAATGTCGGATTGTGCGTTTAACGTCCGTATAGTATGCCCTCAGCTAGGTGAACGCCGTCGGCTTGTGGCAAAATAGCGAGATACTAAAGCCGAAGGGCGACTGACACGAAACGTGTCAGCATACTCTGGAGAATCACATGCAGCTTAAACGCGTGGCAGAAGCCAATCTGCCAACCCCATGGGGCGATTTCCTGATGGTGGGTTTTGAAGAACTGGCAACCGGACAGGACCACGTAGCACTGGTGTTTGGCGACATTTCAGGGCAAACACCGGTACTGGCTCGTGTCCATTCCGAGTGTCTGACGGGTGATGCCTTGTTCAGCCTGCGCTGTGATTGCGGTTTCCAGCTCGAAGCGGCGCTTTCTCATATCGCCGAAGAAGGCCGTGGCGTGCTGCTCTACCATCGCCAGGAAGGTCGTAACATTGGTCTGTTGAATAAAATCCGCGCCTATGCGCTGCAGGATCAGGGCTACGATACCGTCGAAGCCAACCATCAGCTCGGCTTTGCCGCCGATGAACGCGATTTCACCCTGTGTGCGGATATGTTCAAACTGCTGGGCGTGGACGAAGTGCGTCTGCTGACGAACAACCCACGCAAAGTGGAGATCCTCACCGAAGCCGGGATCAATATCGTGGAACGTGTGCCGCTGATTGTGGGCCGTAACCCGAAAAATGCGCATTACCTCGATACCAAAGCCGCGAAGATGGGTCACCTTCTTAGCGAGTAAAAATATGGCCCGGCTTACGCCGGGCCAGTGCCGTTAGTTCAGCATATTACGAATCACATAGTGCAGGATGCCGTCATTCTGGTAGTAGGTCAGTTCCGTCGCCGTGTCGATACGACAGCGGCAATCGAGCACTTCCTTTTTACCATCCGCGCGTGTGAGCTGTACCGGAACGGTCGCCCCCGGTTTCAGGTTCTGCAGATCGCGAACATCAATCCGCTCTTCCCCCGTTAACCCCAGCGTTTTACGCGTCACCCCCCGCGGGAACTCCAGCGGCAGGATCCCCATTCCAATCAGATTCGAACGGTGAATACGTTCAAAGGATTCCGAAATCACCACCCGCACGCCCAGCAGACGCGGCCCTTTCGCGGCCCAGTCACGGCTTGAGCCAGAGCCATACTCTTTACCGGCAATGACCGCCAGCGGCGTGCCTTCCTGCTGATATTTCATCGCCGCATCGTAGATCGACACAACTTCGCTACCAGGAAGATGGCGCGTCATTCCGCCCTCAACACCCGGCACCATTTCGTTGCGAATACGGATGTTGGCGAACGTACCGCGCATCATCACTTCGTGGTTGCCGCGACGGGAGCCGTAGGAGTTAAAGTCGCGACGCTCAACGCCACGCCCCTGCAGGTAACGCCCTGCCGGGCTATCGGGTTTAATACTGCCCGCCGGAGAGATGTGGTCGGTGGTGACGGAGTCCCCCAGCATCGCCAGAATGCGCGCGTCCTGGATGTCGACCAGCGGTTTCGGCTGGGCTTCCATGTCATCGAAGAATGGCGACAGTCGGATATAGGTGGAGTCACTCTGCCAGCCGTAGGTGTCAGACCGTTCCACTTTGATGGTTTTCCACTCCGGCGTACCTTCAAACACCTCGGCATACTCCTTGCGGAACATCTCGGTGGAAACCTGCTCCACGGCGCGGGCAATTTCTTGCGCCGAGGGCCAGATATCTTTCAGATACACCGGATCGCCTTTCCGATCGTGGCCGAGAGGATCGCTGGCCAGATTAATGTTCATGTTGCCCGCCAGGGCGTAGGCGACCACCAGCGGCGGAGAGGCCAGCCAGTTGGTTTTCACCAGCGGATGAATACGGCCTTCAAAGTTACGGTTACCCGAAAGCACGGCACCCACCGTGAGATCGCCCTGCTTGATCGCCTGCTCGATGGGGTCCGGCAGCGGTCCTGAGTTACCGATACAGGTCGTGCATCCATATCCCACCAGGTTAAAGCCCAGCTCGTCGAGATAAGGCGTCAGTTTGGCTTTCGCCAGATAGTCCGAAACAACTTTCGACCCCGGCGCTAACGACGCTTTGACCCACGGCTGACGTTTAAGCCCAATCGTTACTGCTTTTTTCGCCAGCAGACCCGCCGCCATCAGCACACTCGGGTTGGAGGTGTTGGTACAGGAGGTAATGGCCGCAATCACCACGGCACCGTCAGGCAGCTGATACTGATGCCCGTTCATAACATAATCGACCGGGTGGCGGTCTTTTTGCGCGTTATTAAGTTCCAGTTCGTTACTGGCAGCAAAGGCTTTCGGCACGTTTTGCAGCGCGACGCGATCCTGCGGGCGTTTTGGCCCGGCGAGACTCGCCTCGACTTCATTCATATCCAGCTCAAGCGTGCTGGTAAAGACCGGCTCATCGCCCGTATTGCGCCACATCCCCTGTGCTTTGGCATAGGCCTCGACCAGCCCCACTTGCTCGTCGCTACGCCCGCTCAGGCGCATGTATTCCAGCGTCACGCCATCAATTGGGAAGAAGCCGCACGTCGCGCCATACTCAGGTGCCATGTTGGCGATGGTCGCACGATCGGCCAGCGGTAGAGAGTCCAGACCGTCGCCGTAGAATTCAACAAACTTGCCGACCACGCCATGTTTACGCAGCATCTGGGTGACGGTCAGCACCAGGTCTGTGGCGGTAATCCCTTCGCGCAACTTGCCCAGCAGCTTAAAGCCCACCACATCCGGGATCAGCATTGAGACGGGCTGTCCAAGCATCGCGGCTTCGGCTTCAATCCCGCCGACACCCCACCCCAGAACCCCGAGTCCGTTGATCATCGTGGTGTGGGAGTCGGTCCCGACCAGCGTGTCGGGATAAGCGATCCACTCTTTGTCCTGCAGCTCGCTCCACACCGCTTTGCCCAGATACTCCAGGTTTACCTGATGGCAAATCCCGGTGCCGGGCGGTACGACGCTGAAACGGCTAAAGGCCTGCTGGCCCCATTTCAAAAATACATAGCGTTCGTGGTTGCGCTCCATCTCCAGACGCACGTTCTCTTCGAAGGCGTCGTCATCGCCAAAATGGTCAACGGTGACAGAGTGGTCAATCACCAGATCGACGGGAGAAAGCGGGTTCACTTTGGCGGTATCGCCGCCGAGACGTTTAACGGCTTCGCGCATCGCCGCCAGATCCACTACCGCCGGTACGCCAGTGAAGTCCTGCATCAATACCCTCGCCGGACGATAGGCGATTTCACGGTCGGCGTGGGCGTTTTTCAACCACCCCGCCAGTGCGTGGATATCATCGGCAGTGACAGACTCGTCATCCTGCCAGCGTAAGAGATTTTCCAGTAAAACTTTCAGTGACTTGGGTAAGCGCGCGATGTCCCCAAGTGTCCTGGCGGCCAGCGGCAAGCTGTAGTAGTGATAGGTCTTATTCTCGGCTTGCAACGTGTCCTTACTGGCTTCGCGTAGGGTTAACGACATAAGCTCCTCCTTAATGACAGGGATACCCCGACAATCATCGGGGCTGTAATTAAAGATAACACAAAGATGTCGTAACGTTTTGATAACAACCCGAATTGATAAATCGGGATTATCGATGAAGAGGGATGAAAACAAAAAACCTCGCCGGAGCGAGGTTTTGCTATTTAGTTTAAGGCCAGCCAGATTAGCTGCGCCCAGAACAGGACGGATACGGTAAAAGCCCCCATCCAGGACCAGTATTTCATGTTTTGTAGGGTATTCATCATCTGACACCAGGCTTTATATTTCTGTGGTAACTTGGGGTACTCCCCGTTCTTTATTGCTGATGTGTATTTATTAAAGAGTACAAAAGTACACGGTTCTCACCTGATATTCGCAGGCTAACCGTATTATCAATTATTGTTTTTTGGGTTCGTCTTCTGCGAACGTATCAATAAAGGCTTGCTGCTGTGCGGAGAGCTTCCAGGAAGCCGGAACGACCGTTACAGGCTCTTTACGTGCTTTGTGGCCGTTGTCACCTGGCTGACACATCTTTTTAACCGGTTCAGTACGCATGTGAACTGCCATCGCTATCCCCAATATTTCCAGACCAGTAACGCTACCACCACCCAGAACAGGGCGGAGCCAAGAAATACCGCCAGCCAGGCTTTACGCTTAAGCGCTGGGTCCCTTTGCGGATCTTCACTTCCTGACGGCATTGCTAACCTCATACAATCGACTTCGCTTATCATTTCGATACCAAACAATCGGTACAAGTAATCATGAGTTGAGATAAATCCTAAAGAAACTTTAGTCGAAAAGCCAGTGAATTTACGATCGTTTCCAGGGAATTAATTAATCTTTTGACCAGAAATAAATAATTGAAACGAGGAATTTGCGTAGCGGGAATTTACTTTCTACTTTTGTCGCAAATTTGCGACAGTTTAACCCTAAACTTATAACGTTTATGCGGTTATATGCGGTAGAGAATGGGGATGATGATAATTCTAATTTAGCTTTAAGACATTATTTCGGTATCTTTCCGGAAGGAAAGATACCGGGTGTGATTATTTTTCCGGAAGCTTAATGTCCTGGAACATCGCTTCAATATCTTCATTCGACCGTAACGCTACCGCGGTATCCACCACATCACGGGTTAAGTGTGGCGCGAAGCGTTGAATGAAATCATACATATAGCTGCGCAGGAAGGTGCTGCGACGGAAACCGATTTTGGTGGTGCTGTGGCTAAAGACATCATGGGCGTCAAGGCGTACCAGATCCGGGTCAGAGACCGGGTCTACGGCCATACTCGCAATCACTCCCACGCCTAATCCCAGACGCACATAAGTCTTGATAACGTCGGCGTCGGTGGCGGTGAAGACGATGCGCGGCGTCAGCCCTGCACGATTAAACGCGGTGTCGAGCTCAGAACGTCCGGTAAAGCCAAAGGTGTAAGTCACCAGCGGGTACTGTGCCAGCTCTTCAATGGTGACCGATCCCTTTCCTGCCAGCGGATGTTCCGGCGTCACTACAATCGAACGATTCCAGTGGTAGCAAGGCAACATCACCAGATCGTCATAGAGGTGCAGCGCTTCGGTTGCAATCGCAAAGTCGGCATTACCTTTTGAGACCGCTTCCGCGATTTGCGTCGGCGAACCCTGATGCATATGCAGCGAGACGCGCGGGTAACGCTCGATAAAGCCCTTAATCACCCCTGGCAGCGCGTAGCGTGCCTGCGTATGAGTGGTGGCGATATAAAGCGAGCCTTTATCGGGCCAGGTGTGTTCCCCGGCAACGGATTTAATTGCATCAACCTTTGACAGCACTTCGCGGGCGATACGAATAATCTCCTGACCGGCCGGAGTGACCTGCGTCAGATGCTTACCGCTGCGGGCAAAAATCTGAATACCCAGTTCATCTTCCAGCATACGCACCTGCTTACTGATGCCGGGCTGAGACGTATAAAGACCTTCTGCGGTCGAAGAGACGTTAAGGTTGTGATTGACCACCTCAACGATATAACGAAGCTGTTGTAGTTTCATGCCTGACCATCCGATTTAGCGCACAGGGATAATCGCTTAAGACGATTTAATAATAAGAAAGGGGTTAACTATAACCACTATATCATTTATAGCCCGAGTGTATAGTACGGAACAAAAAATAATAACGACCAATAAAAAAGGGCCGGAAGTCCGGCCCTTTCAGGTAAGTCACAGGAAGAAAAGATTATTTCTTGCCTTCAACCCATTTACCATCCACGAAGAATGCAGACCAGCCGGTCGCTTTACCCTCTTTCTCGGCAGCGACGTACTGCTGCTTTGTTTTACGGCTAAAGCGGACAACGGTCTTATTGCCTTCCGGATCCTGCTGCGGCGCATCGGCCAGATAACGCAGTTTCTCTGGCAGACGGTCGCGGAAGCGGTACAGCTCTTCCACCAGCGGAGCACGAGTTTCACGCGATTTCGGGAAGGTGTTGGCGGCGAGGAACACGCCCGCAGCACCGTCACGCAGCACGAAGTATGCGTCAGACTTTTCACACGGCAGTTCTGGCAACGGAACCGGATCTTCCTTAGGAGGAGCCACTTCGCCGTTACGCAAAATCTTACGCGTGTTCTTACATTCGTCGTTGGTACACGCCATGTACTTACCGAAACGCCCCATTTTCAGGTGCATTTCAGAACCACACTTCTCGCACTCCACAATCGGGCCGTCGTAGCCTTTGATGCGGAACTCGCCCTCTTCGATTTCGTAGCCATCGCAGGTCGGGTTGTTACCGCAGACATGCAATTTACGCTTCGGATCGATCAGGTAGCTGTCCATCGCCGTACCGCATTTCTGGCAACGGCGTTTCGCACGCAGCGCGTTGGTTTCTGCATCGTCACCTTCCAGCACGTTGAGAACTTCGTTCTCTGGCACCAGGTTGATGGTGGTTTTGCAGCGCTCTTTCGGCGTTAAGGCATAGCCAGAACAGCCGAGGAACACGCCGGTAGTCGCAGTACGGATACCCATTTGGCGGCTACAGGTCGGGCATTCGATGCTGGTCAGGACCATCTGGTTCGGCTGCATTCCGCCCTCTTCTGGCGCTTTTTCAGCTTTCTCCAGTTGTTGGGTGAAATCGCCGAAGAAGCTGTCGAGCACCTTCTTCCATTCAGCCTGATGGTTTGCCACCTGGTCGAGGCGGTCTTCCATCTGCGCGGTGAAATCGTAGTTCATCAGCTCGCGGAAGTTATCTTCCAGACGATCTGTCACGATCTCACCCATTTTTTCAGCGTAGAAACGACGGTTCTCAGCGCGAACGTAGCCACGATCCTGAATGGTCGAGATGATCGACGCATAGGTGGACGGGCGGCCGATACCGCGTTTTTCCAGCTCTTTCACCAGTGACGCTTCGCTGAAACGCGCAGGCGGCTTGGTGAAGTGCTGGGCCGGGATCAGTTCCGTCAGCGAAAGCTCATCGCCCTTGTTCACGGCTGGCAGCGTACGATCTTCGTCACCTTTACGCAGTGCTGGCATGACTTTCGTCCAGCCGTCAAAGCGCAGGATACGGCCGCGCGCTTTCAGACGGAAATCGCCTGCGCCTACGGTCAGTGTTGTAGAGTCGTATTTCGCCGGGTTCATCTGGCAGGCCACGAACTGACGCCAGATCAGCTGATACAGCTTCTGGGCATCGGTTTCCATGTCTTTCAGGGCTTCGGACTCGACAGCCACATCGGACGGACGGATCGCTTCGTGCGCTTCCTGAGAGTTTTCTTTGCTCGCATACTGGATAGCGCTTTCCGGCAGATATTTCTTGCCGAAATTATCGCTAATGTAGTCGCGCACCATGCTTACGGCGTCCTGGCTCAGGTTCGTTGAGTCGGTACGCATATAAGTGATGTAACCCGCTTCATACAAGCGCTGCGCCATCATCATGGTTTTCTTCACGCCAAAGCCCAGACGCGTACTGGCCGCCTGCTGGAGCGTGGAGGTAATGAAAGGCGCGCCCGGTTTGCTGCTCGTCGGTTTGTCTTCACGATCCAGCACCTGATAACGGGCTTTTTCCAGCAGCGCAACCGCCGCCATGGTTTGATCGCGATTAACCGGACGGAACGGTTTGTCTTTTTCGTGGGTCACCTGCAGCGGCAGTGCATCGCCGCCTGGCGTTGCGACATTCGCGTCGATTTCCCAGAACTCTTCTGGCACAAACGCTTTGATTTCGCGCTCACGCTCGACGACCAGACGCACCGCTACGGACTGAACACGTCCAGCGGAAAGGCCACGCGCGATTTTCTTCCACAGCAGTGGCGAAACCATATAGCCCACCACGCGGTCCATAAAACGACGCGCCTGTTGAGCGTTTACACGATCGATATTCAGTTCGCCCGGCTTTTCAAACGCCTGACGAATCGCATTCTTTGTAATCTCGTTAAACACGACACGGCTGTATCGTGATTCATCACCACCAATGATTTCCCGCAGGTGCCATGCAATGGCTTCCCCTTCGCGGTCAAGGTCGGTTGCGAGATAGATGTGGTCAGCTTTTTCGGCGAGCTGCTTCAGCTCATTAACGACTTTCTCTTTGCCGGGCAGCACTTCGTACTGTGCTTCCCACTCGTGCCAGGGATCGACACCCATACGGTTGACGAGCGCGCTACGTTCATCCTTTTTAGGCTTCTTAGCCCCTTTGGTGGAGGTAGAGTCTGCGCTCTTTTTACTGGCTGAGCCACTGGTCGGCAAATCGCGGATGTGACCAACACTGGATTTAACCACATAGTCATTACCCAGATACTTATTGATCGTTTTGGCTTTTGCCGGGGACTCAACGATGACGAGAGCTTTACCCATATTCACCTTTACCTAATTTAATTCTTCCAGGAATACGCCGCATGTTGATTTCCCTTCCGCTGGCGACGCGTTGTTGATATTGCGACGACGCCAGGGGATATCAACCCCTTTCTTCCTACCGGACAACAGCAGAACCTGTCCAGGTGATTGAGTTATCGGGCATTTCACTCTTATCAAAATGACTATGCGACGAGCTTTCGGTCGAATGTCAAGCAATTCTGTTGCCAGAATGACGAAAGCGCACACTCTACCTGATAAAATCTGTTACGCAACTTTATTAGCATGCAAAAGCAAATCGTGCCAGCTTTGCACCAGGCACGTAGCCCCGCGAAAAACAGGGAAAATTTGCCCAGGGTGCGCGTCCGGCGTAGACTATTGCCACTGTTTAAGGAGTGGAATATGCAGCAAAATACCCAACCTATCGATCGTGAGACTTTGCTTGTCGAAGCCAACAAACTGATTCGTGAGCACGAAGATACCCTGGCCGGTATCGAAGCCACCGGCGTTGAGCAACGTAACGGCGTGCTGGTGTTCAGCGGCGAATACTATCTCGATGAGCAAGGGTTACCCACCCCTAAGAGCACGGCGGTATTTAACATGTTTAAATACCTGGCCCATGCGCTCTCAGAGAAATATCACCTGGTCGATTAACGCGAAACGCGAGGCAAATGCCTCGCGTTTTTGTTTACAGCAGCGGTTTTTGTCCGCGTTGTAGCCAACGCAACAGCAAGCGGTCCGCGCTCTCGGCGGCGCTGTTTGTGAAGCGGTCGAGCATTCTCTTACGTTGAGTATAGCGTACGCCCACCAGCTCACGCCCCTCCATCAGGCTCAACAGCAGGTCATCGCTGGTACCCACTTCATCTACCAGCCCTTTTTCCTGTGCCTGAAGGCCATACCAGTGTTCACCGGTCGCTACCTGCTCGATGTCCAGCGACGGACGCATCCGTTTAACGAAGTCCTTAAACAGATGATGCGTTTCGTTGAGATCTTCACGGAATTTCTGTCGGCCCTCTTCCGTGTTCTCGCCCAGCAGGGTCAGAGTGCGCTTATACTGCCCGGCGGTGTGCAGCTCGATGTCGATCTCTTTATTTTTTAGAAAACGATTGAAGTTAGGGATCTGCGCCACCACCCCGATCGAGCCGAGAATGGCAAAGGGCGCGGCTACGATCTTATCGGCAACACAGGCCATCATATAGCCACCGCTGGCTGCGACTTTATCCACTGCAACCGTCAGCGGAATCTGTTTTTCACGCAGGCGCTGGAGCTGAGAGGCGGCCAGACCGTAACCATGCACCACTCCACCCGGGCTTTCGAGGCGCAGAACGACCTGGTCCTGAGGTTTTGCGACCGCCAGTACCGCCGTGACCTCTTCACGAAGTGAAGTAACTTCATGGGCATCCATACTGCCTTTAAAATCCAGCACATAGACCCGTGGTTTCGTTGTTTCCTGATGATCCTGTTTCGCCTTCACTTTTGCCGCTTTGGCTTCAAGCTTTAGCTTTTTCTTTTGCGCCTTATGCCACTGTTTCTGCTGATGTCCATCCAGCAGCGCCACCGACATGTCTTCCTGCATCTCCTTATACTGCTCGCTTAAGCGGGTAATGCGCAGTTCACCACGCTGACGCTTACGCTGCGTCAGGTTCACGATCAGCACTGCAATCACCGCTATAGCGATCACCACCGTCGCGATTTTGGCCAAAAACAGACCGTACTCAGAAAGTAATTCCACGTGTTCCACCTTGATTTAACCACGAATCTTTCACGACCAGTGTACAACAGCCTTTGCCAGGCGTCTCGCATACGACAATACCGCTGCGAGGCGCTTTCCAGAATGTCTTCTTGTGGCTGAAATCGTTGCAAATTGTTAATTCAGAAGCCTTCTCTCCTGTAGACTTATTGAAATCACCCGCCGTTTCGGGCATAAAGCCAAAAAGTGAAAGAAAAGCATGCGCCGCAGGCCCGTCATGCGCCACAGGAGTATTCGTGCACTATCAACCACAAAAAGATCTACTGCAAAACCGCATCATCCTGGTGACCGGTGCCAGCGACGGCATTGGCCGCGAAGCGGCACTCACCTATTCTCGCCACGGCGCGCAGGTGGTGCTACTCGGTCGGAATGAAGAAAAGCTGCGCCGCGTGGCGCAAGAGATTAATGACGCCAGCGGAAAGACGCCGCGCTGGTATATCCTCGATTTACTGACCTGTACGCCGGACTCCTGCGCGGAGCTTGCACAGCGTATCGCCGCGCACTACCCGCGCCTGGACGGTGTGCTGCACAATGCCGGTTTGCTCGGAGAAGTGCGTCCGATGGATGAGCAGGATCCGCAGATCTGGCAGCAGGTGATGCAGGTTAACGTTAACGGCACCTTTTTCCTCACCCAGGCGCTGCTTCCTTTATTACTCAAATCTGAATCCGGATCGCTGGTATTCACCTCGTCGAGCGTCGGGCGTCAGGGGCGAGCCAACTGGGGCGCTTACGCCGCGTCGAAGTTTGCCACCGAAGGGATGATGCAGGTGCTGGCCGAGGAGTATCAGACCCGCCATCTGCGCGTCAACTGCATTAATCCAGGCGGCACGCGCACGGGCATGCGCGCCAGCGCGTTTCCGACGGAAGATCCGCAAAAGCTCAAAACCCCCGCCGAGATTATGCCGCTCTATCTGTGGCTGATGGGCGACGACAGCCGCCGTAAAACCGGTATGACATTTGATGCCCAGCCGGGCCGTAAGCCAGGGATTTCGCAATGAGTGAAGAACGCCATCAGCAGCGCCAGCAGCGTCTGAAAGAACAGGTCGATGCCCGAGTCGCCGCCGCGCAGGAAGAACGCGGCATTGTTATCGTGTTTACCGGCAACGGAAAAGGCAAAACCACGGCAGCCTTTGGCACCGCCACGCGCGCTGTCGGCCACGGTCAGAAAGTGGGTGTGATTCAGTTCATCAAAGGCGAATGGCCAAACGGTGAGCGTAATCTGCTGGAGCCGCACGGCGTGGAATTTCAGGTGATGGCGACCGGTTTTACCTGGGACACGCAAAACCGTGAAAGCGATACCGCCGCCTGCCTCGCCGTGTGGGAACACGCAAAACGGATGCTGGCCGATCCGACGCTGAATATGGTCCTGCTGGATGAAATTACCTACATGGTGGCGTATGACTATTTGCCCCTGGAAGAGGTGCTGGACGCGTTGAAAAATCGCCCTGTCCATCAGACGGTCATTGTGACCGGACGCGGCTGTCATCGGGATATTCTGGAGCTGGCCGATACGATCAGTGAACTGCGCCCGGTCAAACATGCGTTTGACGCCGGAATAAAAGCGCAAATTGGTATCGACTACTAGAAAAGAAAAACCCGGCAGCCGCCGGGTTTATTTTTAGCCGTTATTGTTACGGCTGCCAGAGCGGCGAGAGGTGCTCACCTGGCTGTGGCGTTTCACCGCGCGACGAATCTGATTCGCTTTCACGCGACGACGGTCTTTTTCAACCGCCACTTTGGTCGTGGTTTCTGGCTGCAGTTCCACCAGTTCACGCAGGTAGTTAGTCTGGGTCAAATCCAGCTCGGTGTAACCACCGCGCGGAATCCCCTTCGGCAGCAGAATGTCACCGTAGCGCACGCGAATCAGACGACTCACCTGCACGCCAACCGCTTCCCACAGACGACGAACCTCACGGTTACGACCTTCCGTCAGCGTGACGTTATACCACTGGTTGATCCCTTCACCACCGGTGAATTTAATGGTTTTGAACGCCGCAGGACCATCTTCAAGCTGAACGCCGCGCGACAGGTCACGCAGTTTATTTTCATCAACCTGGCCGAAAACACGCACAGCGTATTCACGTTCCACTTCACGGCTTGGGTGCATCAGGCGGTTCGCCAGTTCACCGTCGGTGGTGAACAGCAGCAGACCGCAGGTGTTCACATCCAGACGGCCTACCGCAATCCAGCGCGCGCCGCGCAGTTTTGGCAGACGGTCAAAGACGGTTGGGCGGCCTTCCGGGTCGTTACGTGTACACAGCTCGCCTTCCGGCTTGTAGTAAGCCAGCACGCGGCAAATCTGTTCAGCAGACTCCTTCACGGAGATCACATGACCGTCGAGACGGATCTTCATCCCCGGAACGACTTCAACGCGGTCACCCAGCTTGGCAATTTTGCCGTCAACGCTGACGCGACCCGCTTCGATAATCGTTTCGATTTCACGGCGTGAACCGTGGCCAGCACGCGCCAGCACTTTCTGTAATTTTTCGCTCATTGAGCATCCTTCAGGTGTCGCCTTCACAGGCGTCGAATTAGGGTCAAAATAGCGGTCTACCGCTGTTTTGATGGCCGCGTAGTATAGCCGCTTATACCTTTACAAGAAAGGCTTTACGTCACCCACGCCTTCACGAATCACTTCTGGTGCATCTTCCGTCAAATCGACGACCGTCGTCGGCTGCTGGCCGAGGTAGCCACCGTGAATAATCAGGTCTACCTGTTTCTCCAGTCGGTCTTTGATCTCCTCCGGGTCGGACTCGGTGAAATCGCTGCCCGGCAGCATCAGAGAGGTCGACAGCATCGGTTCGCCGAGGGTCTCAAGCAGCATTTGCGCAATCGGGTTCGACGGCACGCGCATCCCGATCGTTTTGCGTTTTTCCTGCAACAGACGGCGCGGTACTTCCTTGGTCCCTTTCAGAATGAAAGTATAGTTGCCCGGCGTGTTATTTTTGATTAAACGGAAGGCGACGTTGTCCACGTAGGCGTAGGTCGAGATTTCCGAAAGATCGCGGCACATCAGGGTAAAGTTATGCCCGTCCGGCAGATGGCGGATGCGGCAAATGCGCTCCATTGCCCCTTTGTCTTCGATTTTGCAGCCCAGCGCATAGCCGGAATCGGTCGGGTAGACAATCACACCGCCCTTGCGAACGATCTCAACCGCCTGATTGATCAGGCGCGCCTGCGGGTTATCCGGGTGAATATAGAAAAATTGACTCATGCTTCCCTCTCTTCAATATGTTGCTGCGACTGCTCCCAAAGTGCCCAGACGGGTTCCACGCCTGCGGGTAACCAGAGCTTACGCCCCAGCTCAATCCATGCACAAGGCTGATGAAAATCCGAGCCTTGCGACGCAAGCAGACCATACTGACGCGCATAGGTCGCCAGCTGACTACGCTCATTGGGTGCCTGCTGGCACTGGGAAACTTCCATCGCTTCTCCACCCTGTTCGGCGAAGTGCGCCAGCAGTCTTTTCAGCCACTTAGCCGAAAGGTTATACCGACCTGGATGGGCCAGCACCGCCTTGCCGCCAGAATGATGAATGACATCAATAGCTTGTTTTATTGTACACCACTGTGGCGGAACGTAACCGGTTTTACCGCGTGCCAGATATTTTTTGAAGACATCGGCAAAGTTATTCGCTTTACCCGCTTCGACCAGAAAACGGGCGAAGTGGCCGCGCGTCACAGCGCCGCCGTTAGCAAGGCGTTGTGCCCCTTCCAGCGCGCCGGGAATCTGCGCTTTCTCCAGCCGCTCGCCAATCAGTTCCGCGCGTTGATTGCGGCGCGCTTTCTGCTCTTCGAGGAACGCACACAGGGCCGGGTGTTCGATATCAATATTCAGGCCGACAATATGAATTTCGTGATTTTCCCAGACCGTGGAAATTTCTACGCCGGATACCAGCGTCAAGGGCAGCGCGCTGCGGGCAATCTCCGCGCGTGCCGCCGGAATGGCATCCGTGGTGTCGTGATCGGTTATTGCCAGCGTACCTACACGCATTTCTACCGCGCGGTGAACCAGCGCTTCGGGCGTCAGCAGGCCATCAGAGGCCTGAGTGTGGCTGTGTAAATCATAAATCACGGCGTATTTTGTCTCGCTCAAAGCGGTTTCCATCACAGGTTTGTCGTATAACAGAGGGCTATGATAACGGCTTAAGCGCAAATTCTGAAATCAGGGGTTGACAATACGCCATCGAACTAGTTAACTAGTACGCAAGTTCACTCAAGAAGGTATCTGAAAATGAAAGCACATTTCTCTCTGCACGGCTGGTGGCGCACTTCCTGATCCTCGGGCAGTGTCACTCGTCTGCAAATTGCAAACAGATACCAGGCCCGCCACGATGCGGGCTTTTTTATGAACAGAATTAATGAGAACAACAATATGCAAACCGCCAAAACACACCTTGAGTTGCTGACCTGCGAAGCCGTGTATCGCCACAACCCTACCGCCTTATTCCACCAGGTGTGCGGTGCACGCCCGGCCACCCTGCTGCTCGAGTCTGCTGACATCGACAGCAAAGACGATCTGAAAAGCCTGCTGCTGGTCGATAGCGCACTGCACATTACCGCATTAGGTGACACTGTCACTATTAAAGCACTGTCTGAGAACGGTGCTGCCCTGCTCCCGCTGCTTGATGCGGCGCTGCCTGCGGGTATCGAAAACGAACAGCGCCCGGAAACACGCATTTTGCATTTCCCGCCGGTCAGCCAACTGCTGGACGAAGACGCGCGTCTCTGCTCCCTCTCTGTGTTTGACGCCTTCCGCCTGCTGCAAAACCTGGTCGACGTGCCAGAGAATGAGCGCGAAGCGATGTTCTTCGGCGGGCTGTTTGCCTATGACCTGGTGGCCGGTTTTGAAGACCTGCCTGAAACCGAACAAGGCAACCGTTGCCCGGATTACTGCTTCTATCTGGCGGAAACGCTGATGGTGATTGACCATCAGAAGAAGTACACCCGCATTCAGGCGAGCCTGTTCACCCCTTCGGTTTCGGAAAAACAGCGTCTGGCGCAGCGTATCGAACAGCTTCAGCAGCAGATGACCGAAGAGCCGACGGCGCTGCCGGTCCAGCGTATCGATCATATGCAGTGTGAAACGAATCAGACAGATGACCAGTACGGTGCCGTTGTACGTCAGATGCAGAAAGCGATTCGCGCCGGTGAGATTTTCCAGGTAGTGCCATCGCGCCGCTTCTCGCTGCCGTGCCCGTCTCCGCTGGCCGCGTATGACGTGCTGAAGAAGAGCAACCCAAGCCCGTACATGTTCTTTATGCAGGACAACGATTTCACCCTGTTCGGAGCGTCGCCAGAAAGCTCGCTGAAATATGACGCGCCAAGCCGCCAGATTGAAATTTATCCGATTGCCGGTACACGTCCGCGCGGTCGCCGTGCGGATGGCTCCTTAGATCGCGATCTCGACAGCCGCATTGAGCTTGAGATGCGTACGGATCATAAAGAGTTATCCGAACACCTGATGCTGGTCGACCTGGCGCGTAACGATCTGGCGCGCATTTGTACGCCAGGCACTCGTTATGTCGCGGATCTGACTAAAGTCGACCGTTACTCCTTCGTGATGCACCTGGTGTCCCGTGTGGTGGGCGAGCTGCGCCATGACCTCGACGCGCTGCACGCCTATCGTGCCTGCATGAATATGGGCACCCTGAGCGGCGCGCCGAAAGTCCGTGCGATGCAGCTGATTGCCGGGGCCGAAGGCCGTCGTCGCGGCAGCTACGGCGGTGCCGTGGGGTACTTCACCGCACACGGCGATCTGGACACCTGTATCGTCATCCGCTCCGCCTACGTGGAAGATGGCATTGCCACCGTCCAGGCTGGCGCAGGCATTGTTCTCGATTCTGTTCCGCAGTCTGAAGCTGACGAAACTCGCAGTAAAGCTCGCGCGGTATTGCGCGCCATTGCCACCGCACACCACGCACAGGAGATTTTCTGATGGCTGACATTCTGCTGCTCGATAATATCGACTCCTTTACTTACAACCTGGCAGACCAGCTGCGTGCAAACGGGCATAACGTGGTGATTTACCGCAATCATGTTCCGGCGCAAACCCTGATTGAGCGTCTGGAAACCATGCAAAACCCGGTGCTGATGCTCTCTCCAGGCCCGGGGGCGCCGAGCGAAGCGGGCTGTATGCCTGAGCTGCTGACCCGTATGCGCGGCAAACTGCCGATTATCGGCATCTGCCTTGGGCATCAGGCGATTGTGGAAGCATACGGCGGATACGTCGGCCAGGCGGGTGAAATTCTGCACGGTAAAGCCTCCAGCATTGAACATGACGGCCAGGCGATGTTTGCCGGGCTGCCAAACCCGCTGCCGGTCGCGCGTTATCACTCGCTGGTCGGCAGCAATATTCCGGCTGGGCTGACGATCAACGCCTCTTTTGAAGGAATGGTAATGGCCGTGCGTCACGACGCCGATCGCGTCTGCGGCCTGCAGTTCCACCCGGAATCGATTCTGACCTCTAACGGCGCACGCCTGCTGGAGCAGACCCTCAACTGGGCACTGCAGAAGCTGGAGCAAACCAACACGCTGCAGCCGATTCTGGAAAAACTCTATCAGGCCCAGACGATGACCCAGCAGGAGAGCCACCAGCTTTTCTCTGCGGTGGTTCGCGGTGAGCTGAAGCCAGAACAGCTGGCCGCCGCGCTGGTCAGCATGAAAGTGCGCGGTGAGCAGCCACAGGAAATTGCCGGTGCGGCGACCGCCCTGCTGGAAAACGCCGCCCCGTTCCCGCGTCCGGATTATGCGTTCGCGGATATCGTCGGCACCGGCGGTGACGGCAGCAACAGCATTAATATCTCTACCGCCAGCGCCTTCGTGGCGGCGGCCTGCGGCATGAAAGTGGCGAAACACGGTAACCGCAGCGTCTCCAGCCGCTCAGGCTCTTCCGATCTGCTGGCCGCGTTCGGGATTAACCTCGACATGAACGCTGAACGCTCCCGTGAAGCGCTGGACGATCTGGGTGTCTGCTTCCTGTTCGCGCCGAAATATCACACCGGTTTCCGCCATGCGATGCCGGTCCGTCAGCAGCTGAAAACCCGCACCCTGTTTAACGTACTGGGGCCGTTGATCAACCCGGCGCATCCGCCGCTGGCTTTGATTGGCGTCTACAGCCCGGAACTGGTACTGCCGATTGCGGAAACCCTGCGCGTGCTGGGCTATCAGCGTGCGGCCGTGGTCCACAGCGGCGGAATGGATGAAGTGTCGCTCCATGCGCCAACGCTGGTTGCCGAGCTGCGCGACGGCGAAATTCAGAGCTATCAGCTGGACGCTGCCGACTTTGGCCTGACGCCCTATCATCAGGAACAGCTGGCAGGCGGCACCCCGGAAGAAAACCGTGACATTCTGACACGCTTGCTACAAGGTAAAGGTGAAGCCGCCCATGAGGCCGCTGTCGCCGCCAACGTTGCGATGTTGATGCGTTTGCACGGCGAAGAAGACTTACAGGCTAACGCACAAAAAGTCATGGCCGTATTGCGCTCCGGCGCAGCTTACGACCGCGTTACCGCACTTGCGGCAAGAGGGTAAATGATGCAGACCGTTTTAGCGAAAATCGTCGCCGATAAGGCCATCTGGTTAGAAGCGCGCAAAGAGCAGCAGCCACTGGCCAGTTTCCAGAATGACGTGGTTCCCAGCCAGCGCCGTTTTTATGATGCCCTGCAGGGCGCGCGCACCGCGTTTATCCTGGAGTGCAAAAAGGCCTCGCCCTCGAAAGGCGTGATCCGCGACGACTTCGATCCCGCGCGTATTGCCGGGGTCTACAAACACCATGCGTCAGCCATTTCGGTGCTGACGGATGAGAAATATTTCCAGGGCAGTTTTGATTTTCTGCCGATTGTCAGCCAGATCGCCCCGCAGCCGATTCTGTGCAAAGACTTCATTATTGATGCGTACCAAATCTGGCTCGCGCGTTTTTATCAGGCGGATGCCTGCCTGCTGATGCTCTCCGTGCTGGATGACGAGCAGTATCGCCAGCTGGCCGCCGTCGCCCACAGCCTGAATATGGGTGTGCTGACGGAAGTGAGCAACGAAGAGGAGCTGGAACGCGCCATTGCGCTGAAAGCCAAAGTCGTCGGCATCAATAACCGCGACCTGCGCGATCTCTCCATTGACCTGAACCGCACGCGCCAGCTGGCACCACGTCTCGGGGCTGGGGTCACCGTTATCAGCGAATCGGGCATTAATACTTATGCCCAGGTTCGCGAGCTGAGCCATTTCGCAAACGGCTTTTTGATTGGCTCGGCGCTGATGTCTCACGACGATTTGAATGCCGCCGTCCGCCGCGTGCTGTTGGGTGAGAACAAAGTCTGTGGGCTGACGCGCCCTCAGGACGCCGCCGCCGCCCTCGAGGCGGGTGCCGTCTACGGCGGGCTGATTTTTGTCGACTCGTCTGCGCGAGTAGTAACGGAAGATCAGGCCCGCGACGTGATTGCCGCTGCACCGCTGAGCTATGTTGGCGTGTTCCGCGATGCGCCAGTTTCGGAGGTCGCCGCCAAAGCTGAAAACTTATCGCTGGCTGCCGTGCAGCTGCACGGAAACGAAGATCAGGCGTACATCAATGAACTTCGCCAGGCACTGGCACCGCAGGTGCAAATCTGGAAAGCGCAAAGCGTGAGCGACACGCTGCCTCCACGCGATCTCCAGCATGTCGATAAATATGTGCTGGATAACGGCCAGGGCGGAACCGGTGTTCGCTTCGACTGGTCCCTGCTGAACGGTGAGAAGCTGGACAACGTCCTGCTGGCAGGTGGATTAAGCCCTGATAACTGCGTAGAAGCCGCGAAAGCAGGCTGTGCAGGTCTCGATTTCAATTCTGGCGTGGAGTCTCAGCCGGGTATCAAAGATGCCAGTAAGCTGGCCTCGGTATTCAAGACGCTGCGTGCATATTAAGGAAGAGCAAATGACAACTTTATTAAATCCCTATTTTGGTGAGTTTGGTGGCATGTATGTGCCGCAGATTTTGATGCCTGCCCTGCGCCAGCTTGAAGAAGCGTTTGTCAGCGCGCAGAAAGATCCGGCCTTCCAGGCGGAATTTACCGATCTGCTGAAAAACTACGCGGGCCGCCCGACGGCGCTGACCAAATGCCGTAACCTGACCGAAGGCACAAAAACCACCCTGTACCTCAAACGTGAAGATCTGCTCCACGGCGGCGCGCACAAAACCAACCAGGTGCTGGGCCAGGCGCTGCTTGCCAAGCGGATGGGCAAAACCGAAATCATCGCCGAGACCGGTGCAGGTCAGCACGGCGTGGCATCAGCGCTCGCCAGCGCCCTGCTCGGCCTGAAATGCCGTATTTATATGGGTGCGAAGGATGTAGAACGTCAGTCGCCGAACGTGTTCCGTATGCGTCTGATGGGTGCCGAAGTGATCCCGGTACACAGCGGCTCTGCCACCCTGAAAGATGCCTGTAACGAAGCGCTGCGCGACTGGTCTGGCAGCTACGATACCGCACACTACATGCTTGGTACCGCTGCGGGTCCACATCCGTTCCCGACCATCGTGCGTGAATTCCAGCGCATGATCGGGGAAGAGACCAAAGCGCAGATCCTCGAAAAAGAGGGGCGTCTGCCGGATGCGGTTATCGCCTGCGTCGGCGGTGGTTCCAACGCCATCGGCATGTTTGCTGATTTTATTGATGACGAAAGTGTGGGCCTGATCGGTGTCGAACCTGCGGGTCACGGCATTGAAACCGGCGAGCACGGTGCGCCGCTGAAACATGGCCGCGTGGGTATTTACTTCGGCATGAAGTCGCCGATGATGCAAACCGACGAAGGCCAGATTGAGGAGTCTTACTCCATCTCCGCCGGGCTGGATTTCCCGTCCGTCGGGCCGCAGCACGCGCATCTGAACAGCATCGGCCGCGCGGATTATGTCTCGATTACCGATGACGAAGCGCTGGAAGCGTTCAAAACCCTGTGCCGCAACGAAGGGATTATCCCGGCGCTGGAGTCTTCTCACGCGCTGGCTCATGCGCTGAAGATGATTAAAGAAAACCCGGAAAAAGAGCAACTGCTGGTGGTTAACCTTTCCGGTCGCGGTGATAAAGATATCTTCACCGTTCACGATATTCTGAAAGCACGAGGGGAAATCTGATGGAACGCTACGATAACGCATTTGCTGAACTGAAAGCCCGCAAGGAAGGCGCGTTTGTTCCCTTCGTCACGCTGGGCGATCCAGGCCCGGAGCAGTCGCTGAAAATTATCGACACCTTAATTGCTGCGGGTGCCGATGCGCTGGAGCTGGGGATCCCGTTCTCCGATCCGCTGGCGGATGGCCCGACCATTCAGAACGCCACCCTGCGCGCCTTTGCCGCAGGCGTGACCCCAACCCAGTGCTTTGAGATGCTGGCGGCAATCCGCCAGAAGCATCCAACCATTCCGATTGGCCTGCTGATGTATGCCAACCTGGTCTTCAGCAAAGGTATCGATAATTTCTACGCCGAATGTGCACGCGTGGGCGTTGATTCGGTGCTGGTCGCCGATGTGCCGGTAGAAGAGTCTGCACCGTTCCGTCAGGCGGCGATGCGTCACAACGTCGCGCCGATCTTCATCTGCCCGCCAAACGCCGATGATGAACTGCTGCGCCAGATTGCCTCTTACGGTCGCGGGTATACCTATCTGCTGTCGCGCGCGGGCGTTACCGGTGCGGAAAACAAAGCGGCGCTTCCCCTGCATCATCTGGTGGAAAAACTGGCCGAGTATCACGCTGCCGCTCCGCTGCAGGGCTTCGGAATTTCATCGCCAGAGCAGGTCACCGCAGCGATTGATGCCAATGCCGCAGGCGCTATCTCCGGATCGGCGATTGTGAAAATTATCGAGCGCAACGTCGATAAGCCAGAGCAGATGCTGACTGAACTGCGCGACTTCGTCACCGCGATGAAAGCGGCGACGCGCAAGGGCTGAGTGTTCTGACCGTCTGGTGACCCGCCAGACGGTTATTCCCCTTTAATACTGTCCGCGTATTTACGCACCAGCCGAAACAGACTCCCCACATCTTCTTCCTGCCAGTCGCTGAAAATCTGGTTCATCAGCGTCATACGCGCCTGTGCGATTTTCATCGTTAACGCTTTTCCTTGCGCCGAGGTGGATACTTCGGAAACCCGTTTATCCGTCGCGCCTGGCTTTTTCTGCACCAGCGCTTGTGCCTCCAGCCGTTTAACCTGGCGACTGACAGTGGTGTAATCGCGCCCCAGCCTGTCGGCAAGCTCGACCACGCCCAGCGGGCCGTAGCGGTCAATGGTGATGAGCAACGGGAACAAAATTTGATCCAGCGAAACGCCCGCCTCTGACAGCAGGGTGTTGTCGCGTTGCGGCTGATTCATCACGCCCATGATATCCAGCAGCGCGCCGTGAAAATCCGTGACATCGTATTTATGTGCATATTGCATATATTTTCCTGGCGAGTATAGTGCTCTAAAAGATATGTGCATTTTACACATATTCCACAACAGGAGAAAGTGTATGAAAGCAGCCGTTGTTTATGATCCGCTCGCTGGGCCGGTTTACTCCGATTTTGTAACGCCCCACATTGAGCCAGGCCAGCACCTCGTTCGCGTTACCGCCTCGGCAATCAGCCATGTGGTGAAAAGCCGGGCCTCCGGTAAGCACTACAGTTTTGACGGTATACTGCCCTTTATCGCCGGGATCGACGGAACGGGCGTCACCGAAGCAGGTCAGCGCATCTATTTTGCATTTCCGCCGTCCCCCTGGGGCAGCATGGCGGAGTTTGCCCCAGTCGATGTGAATCTCTGTATTCCCTTACCTGAGGCGCTGGACGACGCTACCGCCGCCGCGATGGCGAATCCGGGGATGTCGGCGTGGGCCGCACTGGTGACGCGCGCGCAGTTTCAGCCAGGTGAGACCGTACTTATCAACGGGGCCACGGGCAGTGCCGGGCAGCTTGCGGTGCAAATTGCCCGCTACCGTGGCGCCGGGAAAATCATCGTCACGGGACGCAATCCGCAGGCACTGTCCCGCCTCAATGCGGATGCGAGCATACTGCTGAATGACGATAACGCACACATCGCACAGGCGTTTGCTGAACAGGCGGGTCAGCAGATTGATGTGGTGATCGACTATCTGTGGGGGCAAAGCGCACTCGCCATCCTCAACGCCCTGGCAAAACATACGCCAGGGCTGACGCCGGTGCGTTTTGTTCAGGTCGGCTCACTTTCCGGCGCGGAGATTGCGCTGCCGAGCGTAGTGCTGCGCGCCTCTCCGATTCAGTTAATGGGGAGCGGGATTGGCAGCCTGTCGCTGGCACAGCTCATTCAGGCCACGGGTGAGATGTTTCAGGCGGCAGTTCCGGGTGGATTCACGATTGCCACCACCAGGGCACGGCTGAAAGATGTCGCTCAGGCGTGGTCACAGGATGACAGCAAAAAACGCACGGTGTTTGTGATGAACTGATGGCAAACGGCAGAGCCTCTACGACTTAAGGGTGAGGACAAAATTGATCGGGTCGAGCTTTTGGGTGGACGACACTTTTCAAATTGGATCGTAAGAGTATGATCCCCCTTCTTTTCGGCACTCTGCCGTTTTAAATCCTTCTGAGTTCAAAGGC
>NZ_SDDX01000008.1 GCF_004115925.1 Lelliottia nimipressuralis | reverse complement strand
CGACCAAGCGATTATGAGTCGCCTGCTCTAACCACTGAGCTAAGGGGCCGTGGCGGTGAATTATAAAGTAACTCCCTGCTGCAATCCAGCCATTCCCTCCTGCCTGCTGTTTTTATAAACAACGCATTATCAATCCTTTATACTAACTACAAGATACATTCATCGGGGAGTGAGATGATCAACGATATTCTGGCACCGGGGCTGCGGGTGGTGTTCTGCGGGATCAACCCAGGCAAGTCTTCCGCCCATACGGGTTTTCACTTTGCCCATCCGGGCAATCGTTTCTGGAAGGTCATTCATCAGGCAGGATTCACCGATCGGCTGCTCAAGCCTGAAGAGGAGCAGCATCTGCTGGATACCCGCTGCGGCATTACCATGCTGGTGGAGCGCCCGACAGTTCAGGCTACAGAGGTGAATCTGCATGAGCTGCGCAGCGGCGGGCGGGAACTGGTGAAGAAAATAGAAGATTACCAGCCTTCGGCGCTGGCGATCCTTGGCAAGCAGGCGTATGAGCAGGCCTTTAGCCAGCGCGGGGCGCAGTGGGGCAAACAGAGGATTACCATTGGCATAACGCAGGTGTGGGTGCTGCCAAATCCGAGTGGGCTGAACAGGGCGACGCTCGACAAGCTGGTCGAAGCCTATCGCGAACTCGATGAGGCGTTGATGGTGCGAGGGCGGTAAGGGCTTGTGGTTCTGCTGTGCTGAAAAAGATGAAAAAAAAGCTCCCGGTTGGGAGCTTTTTACTTTTCATAGCCGATTAATCGTCGAGGAAGCTACGCAGAACTTCAGAACGGCTCGGGTGGCGCAGTTTGCGCAGGGCCTTCGCTTCGATCTGACGAATACGTTCGCGGGTAACGTCGAACTGTTTACCCACTTCTTCCAGCGTGTGGTCGGTATTCATATCGATACCGAAACGCATACGCAGGACTTTCGCTTCACGCGCGGTGAGGCCCGCCAGAACGTCGTGAGTGGCGGCACGCAGGCTCTCGGTAGTCGCAGAGTCCAGCGGCAGCTCGAGGGTGGTATCCTCGATGAAATCACCCAGATGCGAATCTTCATCGTCGCCGATTGGCGTTTCCATGGAGATAGGCTCTTTGGCGATTTTCAGCACCTTACGGATCTTGTCTTCTGGCATCAGCATGCGCTCAGCCAGCTCTTCTGGCGTCGGTTCACGGCCCATCTCTTGCAGCATCTGACGGGAGATACGGTTGAGTTTGTTGATCGTCTCAATCATATGCACCGGGATACGGATGGTGCGCGCCTGATCCGCGATAGAGCGGGTGATCGCCTGACGGATCCACCAGGTTGCGTAGGTGGAGAACTTGTAACCGCGACGATATTCAAACTTATCAACCGCTTTCATCAGACCGATGTTACCTTCCTGGATCAGATCCAGGAACTGCAGACCACGGTTGGTGTATTTCTTCGCGATAGAAATAACCAGACGTAAGTTAGCTTCAACCATCTCTTTCTTCGCACGACGGGCTTTCGCTTCGCCGATGGACATACGACGGTTGATATCTTTAACCTGCTCGATAGTCAGGCCGGTCTCTTCTTCGATTTGACGCAGTTTCTGCAGGCCGCGCTGAACATCATCAGCCACATCGTGCAGTTTTTCAGACCAGGGTTTGTTCATCGCGATAGCCGCGTTGAACCAGGTTTCGCTGGTTTCATTGCCGGTGAACAGAGTGATGAAGTTCTTTTTCGGCATTTTGCACTGTTCAACGCACAGCTTCATGATGATACGTTCCTGAGTACGAACGCGGTCCATCATGACGCGCATGCTGTTCACCAGGTAGTCGAACTGTTTCGGCACCAGGCGGAACTGTTTGAAAACTTCAGACAGTTTCTGAATCTCGGCCTGAGCGGCGGCATGGCTGCGGCCTTTGGCTTTGATGGTGTCGCGAGCCAGTTCGTACTGGGTGCGCAGTTCGCCAAATTTCTCGCGCGCCAGCTCAGGATCGATGCTGTTGTCGTCATCGCTGCTGTCATCGTCGCCGTCTTCTTCCTCTTCGTCTTCGTCATCATCCATCTCTTCCTGAGACAGTTCAGAACCGACGTGGGTCGCGGTTGGCGCCAGATCTTCTTCAGCATTCGGATCGACAAAACCGGTGATCAGGTCAGAAAGACGCGCTTCTTCGGCTTCGACGCGATCGTACTGCTCAAGCAGATAGGTGATCGCTTCAGGGTATTCGGCAACGGAGCACTGAACCTGGTTGATCCCATCTTCGATGCGTTTCGCGATGTCGATTTCGCCTTCGCGGGTCAACAGTTCAACGGTGCCCATTTCGCGCATGTACATGCGCACCGGGTCAGTGGTACGCCCGATTTCAGACTCAACGCTGGACAACACCTGTGCAGCGGCTTCTTCTGCATCTTCGTCGGTGTTGTTGGAGTTTTCAGCCAGCAACAGATCATCGGCATCCGGTGCTTCTTCCATCACCTGAATGCCCATGTCGTTGATCATTTGGATGATGTCTTCGATTTGATCTGAATCGACGATATCTTCCGGCAGATGGTCATTGACCTCGGCATAGGTCAGATAGCCTTGCTCCTTACCACGTTGGACAAGAAGTTTCAGCTGTGACTGCGGGTTTTGCTCCATAAGACGGTATCCACACTTAATTCGTTTAATTGGTGTCGGCGGTGTCGCTGCCAACCTTTGAAGCGAGGGCGTACTTATATTTTTGCCGCTGCCTCTCAGTGCGGCTGCCGGGGGCTTCCCGATCGATATTCGGCACTTAAGCCGTTAAATGCTGCATCCTTCACGTTGTCTCTGCTTTGATACAACGTGAACGGTTTTTGTTCAGTTTATTTCTTCGCCAGTTCCTGATTTAACATCCAGAGTTCCCGGCGCTCTTCGCTGCTTAAGCCATGTGTACGCTCACGAGCAATCAGCTCTTCCTGGCGCAGTTCAAGCATCGAATCAAACATATGATTGAGTGAGTCGGTGAACGTTTTTTCTGCAATGTCCTTATCAGCTATATCGTCCCACATCGACAGTTTTTCAAGGGTGGCGGCCTCTTTTGTGCCGCGATAGTGCTCTAACAGTTGGCCGGTAGTCAGACCTGGTTGCGACATACACGTGTTGACCAGTTCTGAAAATAAGCCAAGTCCTGGCAGCTTTTCATGGTTCAACCCCGCGAGCGGCGGCACTTGCGGCGCCAGCTCAGGGTTTTGCACCAGTAACCCTATCAGTATACGCATGGTTGTGCGTTTTAGCTGTGGCGCGGGGCGAACCGCACCGCTTTCAGACAGTTTAGGCATTAAACGCTCAAGCTGACTGTCATCCAGAATGCCGAGCTTGTTGCCGAGCTCCTGGCGCAGGTAAATGCGCAGCGTTTCGCCCGGAACCTGAGAAATCAGCGGCAGTGCCAGCGTGCTCAGCTGGGCGCGTCCGTCTGGTGTGCTCAAATCCACCTGCGGCATCAGGCTGTTAAACAGAAACGTGGAGAGTGGCTGAGCCTGCTCCATCCGCGCTTCAAACGCCGCTTTGCCCTCTTTACGCACCAGCGTATCCGGGTCTTCACCGTCGGGCAGGAACATAAAGCGCAGCTGGCGCCCGTCGGTCATATAAGGTAGTGCAGTTTCCAGCGCACGCCAGGCGGCATCGCGTCCGGCACGGTCACCGTCATAACAACAGATGACGTTATTCGTCGCCCGGAACAGGAGCTGAATGTGGTCGGCGGTGGTGGACGTTCCCAACGACGCAACCGCGTAGTTGATGTCGTACTGCGCCAGCGCGACCACGTCCATATAGCCTTCGACCACCAGTAAACGCCGGGGTTCAGCGTTATCCTGCTGGGCTTCATAAAGGCCATACAGCTGGCGACCTTTGTGGAAAATATCGGTTTCCGGGGAGTTGAGGTATTTCGGCATGCCGTCACCCAGCACGCGTCCACCAAAACCAATTACCCGGCCTCGTTTGTCGCGAATGGGGAACATCACCCGCTCGCGGAAACGGTCATAGCTTCGTCCCTGATCGTTTGTCACCAGCATGCCGGCATCGATCAGAGATTTACGATCTTCGCTATTGCCACCAAAACGCTTTAACACGTTGTCCCAGCCGGGCGGGGCGTAGCCAATAGCGAAACGCGCAATCACATCGTCGCTCAATCCGCGCTGTGTCAGATACTGACGCGCAGGTTCAGCTGCATGTTGCTTAAGAGACTGTTGGTAAAACGAATTCAGACCGTCCATCAGCTGGTAAAGCGTTTGTCGTTGATGGCGTTCTATCTGACTCGGACCGCTGCCTGCTTCGTAAGGCACTTCAAGGTTGTGCATAGCCGCCAGTTCTTCGACGGTTTCCACGAACTCGAGCTTGTCGTAGTTCATCAGGAAATCGACAGCATTCCCGTGGGCGCCACAGCCAAAGCAGTGGTAAAACTGTTTTTCACCGTTTACGGTGAAAGAGGGGGTTTTTTCGTTATGGAACGGACAGCACGCATGGTAGTTCTTGCCCTGCTTTTTGAGCTTTACCCGCGCGTCGATAAGATCGACGATGTCGGTTCTGGCCAGCAGGTCATTGATAAATACGCGTGGAATTCGTCCAGCCATAGGCCCCGTAAAATTACACCTTATCCCTCAAGTTGCTTCTGCGTTGGCTGCGCTCGTTCACCCTGTCACTTACTGATGTAAGCGCTGAGGATTCACTCCCTTGCCGCCGTGATGCGTCTTGAATGATTTTGTGTATTTGCTAACGCATAAACGAAAATAAGCCGCGCATTCCTTCCGGAAGCACGGCCTTACGACTATAACTCAGTCTGACCATTGAGGGCGTGTGCCCTCAACAGATTAGTACAGACGAGTACGGCGTGCGTTTTCGCGAGCCAGTTTCTTCGCGTGACGTTTCACAGCAGAAGCTTTAGCGCGTTTACGTTCGGTAGTCGGTTTTTCATAGAACTCACGACGACGAACTTCCGCCAGAACACCTGCTTTCTCGCATGAACGCTTGAAGCGACGCAGTGCTACGTCGAACGGCTCGTTTTCACGTACTTTAATTACCGGCATGTAACTCTCACCTTTGATAAATTCGGTTTGCCGCTGGCATCGGCGCCAGCTTATTTCAAAATGGTGCGGAATTTTACTGCAACTCATGCTGCTTTGTAAAGCACCAATGCCGTTTTTGAACGGGACTTTTGTAAGGGGTAAGAGTATACACGAACTCACCCCTCAGGGTATACATCGACCCGCATTCGCCCTACACTGCGCGGTACAGAAAAGAGGTAAATTAAGCCATGCGTGTACTGGGTATTGAAACATCCTGCGATGAAACCGGCATCGCCATTTACGACGACGAAAAAGGTCTGTTAGCCAACCAACTGTATAGTCAGGTGAAATTACACGCTGATTACGGCGGAGTGGTGCCGGAGCTGGCGTCGCGCGACCACGTGCGTAAAACGGTTCCCCTGATTCAGGCGGCGCTGAAAGAGTCCGGTTTGACCCCAAAAGATATCGATGCGGTTGCCTATACTGCAGGCCCGGGTCTGGTCGGTGCGCTGCTGGTTGGCGCCACCGTAGGGCGTTCGCTGGCGTTTGCGTGGGATGTTCCGGCGATTGCGGTTCACCACATGGAAGGGCACCTTCTGGCACCGATGCTGGAAGAGAATCCGCCTGAGTTTCCGTTTGTGGCGCTGCTGGTTTCCGGCGGTCATACCCAGTTGATCAGCGTGACCGGTATAGGCGAGTACGAACTGCTGGGCGAGTCCATTGATGATGCCGCCGGTGAAGCTTTCGATAAAACCGCCAAACTGCTGGGCCTGGATTATCCGGGTGGCCCAATGTTGTCGAAACTGGCGTCTCAGGGCGTTGAAAAACGTTTTGTTTTCCCGCGTCCGATGACCGACCGCCCGGGGCTGGATTTCAGCTTCTCAGGCCTGAAAACGTTTGCGGCGAATACTATTCGCAACAATGAAAATGACGATCAGACTCGCGCTGACATCGCTCGCGCCTTCGAGGATGCGGTGGTGGATACCCTGATGATCAAGTGCAAACGCGCGCTGGATCAGACCGGCTTTAAGCGCCTGGTGATGGCGGGGGGCGTGAGCGCTAACCGCACGCTGCGCGCGAAGCTGGCGGAGATGATGCAAAAACGTCGCGGCGAAGTGTTTTACGCGCGTCCGGAATTTTGCACCGATAACGGCGCGATGATCGCTTACGCGGGCATGGTGCGTGCGAAAGCAGGCGCGACGGCGGATTTGAGCGTTTCTGTGCGCCCACGCTGGCCGCTGGCTGAGCTGCCTGCGGCGTAAGTGTCTGTCTTGCCCGGTGGCGCAACGCTCACCGGGCCTGAAAATGTGCGGCCTGCATCGGTTGAGGATCCCGCTTATACCTTCAGCATCCCTTTCACTTCCAAAAAATCTATAATCTTCGCTAATCCGTCGCCTGCTTTCAGGTTGGTAAAGGTCCACGGACGTTCACCGCGCATCCGGTTTGTGTCGCGCTCCATCACCTCAAGAGACGCCCCGACGTACGGCGCCAGATCCGTTTTATTGATCACCAGGAAATCTGATTTGGTGATCCCCGGCCCCCCTTTGCGCGGGATCTTTTCCCCTTCGGCAACGTCAATCACATAGATCGTCAAATCCGCCAGCTCCGGGCTAAAGGTGGCGCTCAGGTTATCGCCGCCGCTTTCAACAAAAATCAGATCCAGATTGCCAAACTTCTCGCTCAAGGCCTCGACGGCGGCGAGATTCATGGAGGCATCTTCGCGAATCGCGGTATGCGGGCAGCCGCCAGTCTCCACGCCGACAATACGATCTGGTTCCAGCGCCCCGGCTTCCGTCAGGATGCGCTGATCCTCTTTGGTGTAGATATCGTTAGTCACAACGGCGAGCTGGTAGGTGTCGCGCATCGCTTTGCACAGGGATTCCAGCAGAGCGGTTTTACCCGACCCGACCGGGCCACCCACGCCCACGCGCAGGGGATGTTTGTATTCAGCCATAAATAATCCTCAGGATCGGAATAACCGTGAATATTGTGTTTCATGACGCGCAGAGGCGATGGCCGAGAGCGGTGTCGCCGCCCCCAGTTCGTTATCGCTGCGCTCCCACGCCTGACCGAGCTTTGCAGCAAAATGGTCGCTCAATTCGATAATCAACTGCTGCGCGGCCTGCTGTCCGAACGGCACCAGTTTTACGCCCGCCATAACGGCGCTCTCCATCCAGCTGTAGCCAAGGCTCAACGCTAACGCCTGGACGTCAATGTCCCAGCGCACACCGAGCCACGCCATGCCGCACAGCTGGCTGCTGGAAAACAGCGGTAACCACTCGGGCGGGCACTCCGGCTCCCAGCTCTTAATCAGCCGGGTAAAGGCCGCGCCGCGATTGCGCTCTTCCTCACGCAGCTCACGCGTTTCGCGACAGGCGAGCAGATACGCCGTCCAGCGTTTTGCGGCGGCAATGTCGTTCCCCTCACAGGCGCGGTACAGACGGATAAACAGGGGCAAATCGACGCACAAAAAGCTCCGCTCCATCTGCTGAATTTGCCACTGCCTGAACTCAGCGGCGGTGGAAATCCAGCCCGCTTCCACCGCCCACTCCAGCCCCTGGGACCAGGTGAAAGAGCCGACCGGCAGACTGCTGCTGGAGAGCTGCATCAGGCGTAACTGCTGGCGGTTGTGCTCCATTCCTTCAGGGCACCTTAATGGGAATGCGCATGCGCATGACCGTGGGTTTCGCTGGCATAGGCCCCGGCTTCTGGTTCAAACGGCAGATGAGCAAAGGTCACGTCGAGATCGAACTGACGCAGCATGTCATCGAGGACGTGATCGTGGTGGTAGCGCAGCTCGCCGGGCATGATTTGCAGCGGAACGTGGCGGTTGCCGAGGTGATAACAGGCGCGCGCGAGCAGATAGGGATCGGCGCAGCGCACTACCGACACCGACTCCGGCGCGGCAATCACTTCGATCACTTCCAGACCGTCATCGGTGGTGAGCAGATCGCCGCCTCGCAGCAGCAGCCCGCGCGGCAGCATCAGCCCCGCTTCGCGCCCGTCGTTCAGCTCCACGCGGGCGCGGCTTTTCACCCGCACATCAATCGGCAGCGTGACGCTTGCGGTGACCGAGTGCGGGTGATCAAGGCGTTGGGTTAAGTAGATCATCATCTCTCCTCAGAACAGGAAATAGCGTTGCGCCATCGGCAGGACGTCTGCCGGTTCGCTGGTTATCAGTTCACCGTCCACACGCACCTCGTAGGTTTGCGCATCCACGGTGATGTTCGGCTGCAGGCTGTTGTGGATCATGTCGGCCTTTTTCACTGTCCGGCAGCCCTTCACCACGGCGATGGCGCTTTGTAAGTTAAGTTGCTGCGGGATACCGCCGGTCGCTGCGGCCTGGGAGACAAACGTCAGCCGCGTGGCGTGGCGTGCGGCGCCCAGCGAGCCAAACATCGGGCGATAGTGCACCGGTTGCGGCGTGGGAATTGATGCGTTGATATCCCCCATCGGCGCACAGGCGATCATTCCGCCTTTAACGATGGTGGCGGGTTTAACGCCAAAAAACGCGGGTGACCAGACCACCAGATCCGCCAGTTTTCCCGCTTCAATCGAACCGACCTCGTGGGCGATCCCATGGGTCAGTGCCGGGTTAATGGTGTACTTGGCGACATAGCGTTTGACGCGGAAGTTGTCGTTCTCCCCGGACTCTTCCGCCAGCGGCCCGCGCTGCACTTTCATGCGGTGCGCCACCTGCCAGGTCCGGATAATCACTTCGCCCACGCGGCCCATTGCCTGGGAGTCTGAAGAGGTCAGCGAGAAAGCGCCGATATCGTGCAACACATCTTCGGCGGCTATGGTTTCCCGGCGGATACGTGATTCGGCAAAAGCCACGTCCTCGGCGATATCCGGGTCGAGGTGATGGCAAACCATCAGCATATCGAGGTGCTCATCGATGGTGTTGACCGTGTACGGCAGGGTCGGATTGGTGGAGGAGGGCAAAATATTCGGATGCGCGCAGGCGGTAATAATATCCGGCGCATGGCCGCCGCCCGCCCCTTCGGTATGGAAGGTGTGAATGGTTCGCCCGCCAATCGCCGCCAGCGTATCTTCGACAAAGCCCCCTTCGTTCAGCGTGTCGCTGTGCAGCGCCACCTGAATGTCCATCTCTTCGGCAACCTCCAGCGAGCAGTTGATCGCCGCAGGCGTCGAGCCCCAGTCTTCGTGGATTTTCAGCCCGATAGCGCCCGCTGCAACCTGTTCGCGCAGGGCGTTAGGATTAGATGCGTTGCCTTTGCCCAGCAGGCCGATATTCACCGGCAGGGTATCGACGGCCTGCAACATCCGCGCGATATACCACGGCCCCGGCGTACAAGTGGTGGCGTTGGTGCCTGCCGCCGGACCGGTTCCGCCGCCTATCATGGTGGTGACGCCGGAGACCAGCGCCTCTTCCGCCTGCTGCGGACAGATCCAGTGAATGTGGGTGTCGATCCCGCCGGCGGTGACGATTTTACCTTCGGCGGCGATCACTTCTGTCGCCGCGCCAATCGGGATCGTCACGCCGGGCTGGATATCCGGGTTCCCGGCTTTGCCGATGGCGAAGATCCGGCCATCTTTGACGCCGATATCCGCCTTCACGATCCCCCAGTGATCGACGATCAGCGCGTTGGTCAGCACCAGATCCACGCACGCCTGCGCCGTCATCTGCCCCTGGCCCATGCCGTCGCGGATCACTTTCCCGCCGCCAAATTTCACCTCTTCGCCGTAGATCGTGAGATCGTTTTCCACCTCGATCCACAGCTCGGTGTCGGCCAGCCGCACTTTATCGCCCGTGGTAGGGCCAAACATATCGGCATACGCCTGACGCGAAATCTCAGCCATTGTGGTTCTCCAGTTCGCCCATCACTTCCCCGCGAAAACCGAAAATGCGCTGTGCCCCGGCGACCTGTACCAGCGTCACTTCGCGCTTTTGCCCCGGTTCGAAGCGCACCGCAGTGCCTGCCGGAATGTTAAGGCGATAGCCTTTTGTGGATTCGCGATCGAATTTCAGCGCCGGATTCACTTCGTAAAAGTGGTAATGCGATCCCACCTGAATCGGTCGATCGCCGTGATTTTCGACGATCGTGCGCTGGGTTTTGCGCCCCACGTTAAGGGCGATCTGGCCGGGTTTAATCTGATATTCGCCTGGGATCATCGGTTTCCCCTCACAGGATCGGGTTGTGAACGGTGACGAGCTTAGAGCCGTCCGGGAAGGTGGCTTCCACCTGAATATCCGGGATCATCTCCGGCACGCCCTCCATCACCTGCGCGCGCGTCAGCACATGGCGACCCGCTTCCATTAGCTCCGCCACGGTTTGCCCGTCGCGCGCCCCTTCCATAATGAAGGCGCTGATCAGCGCGACCGATTCCGGGTAATTAAGTTTGACGCCACGTGCGAGGCGGCGCTCCGCGACCAGCGCGGCGGTAAACAGCAACAGCTTGTCTTTTTCTCTGGGAGTCAGTTCCATAGGATTCTCTTAGGTCTGCCAGATTCGGGGGGCGTGAGGCGCTTTAGCGGTAACCTGCGGTCGCAGGTATTGCCAGATGTCGCGCATCGCCTGCTGGCAAATCAGGTTGTCGTGAGAGAGAAAACGCACCGACAGCAGGCCATCGGTGAGCGTTGCTCCGGCAAAATTCCCAAGGGCTGCCAGCCGTTCGCGCACGCCGTCCAGCAGAGCTTCGTTTGCCGGATAACAGAGCAGGGTGCCTGTCCATGGATGAGCCGCTACCGGCGTGAGATCGCCGTCGCGCAGGTGCTGACGTTCCACGAGCAACGGTTCATCGTCGAGCCACACCTCCAGCCGACTTTCCAGGGTGCCGTGGCTGAAGGTTTCACCGATCACCGGACGGCCCAGGCACAGCAGCTCCCATGCCAGCAGGGTACTGGAGTGATGCAGATGGAACACCGAACGAAGCCGGGCGTCAGCGCCGGGGAAAAAAATCGTGTCTTGCGGCAGCCACTCAAGCGTCGCCTGCTCCTCAACATAAAAATGCTGATTGAGATGCGCCTGCGCGCCGCTGCTACGGTAAAACTTGCTGGCACCCGGCATGGTGATCAGCGCATGGCTGTTCGCTGCCAGCTGGACTGAAATATCGAGCGAATCGCCGCCGACAATGCCACCGGGCGGGTGCAATAGATAGAGATGGCAGGTTTCGTCTTCGGGATAAAACGGACGCTGAACGGTAAGTGGGCCGATGTGTCGCGCCGAGTGCAGGACGGTTTTTTGCGGGGTGTGGCGAAACTGCAACGCAAGCGACGCCAGCCAGCCTTTATACGCGTTATCAGTCACCTGGGTTGCTAACATGCTGCATCCATCCGCTCGCCATTTTCTGCTTCAGTATGCCCTGGCAGAAATGAACCCTGTCATATGAGTCGCTTATGGATAGATGAAAAAAAACCGGCTCATTTCTGAGCCGGTTTCTGGAATTCTCGTGGTTCAAACTACTGCGGATCTTTTTTCTTTCTCTTAAATCGGGTCCAGATTTTTGTTTCCTGGCGGCGCCACAGACGCTGAATGTTGTCGTGATGACGCAGGAGAATCAGGCAGGAGAGCATGGAGACCGGGAAGGTGAACTGGGGTTTAAACCACCAGACATAAAACGGGGCGATCAGCGCACTGACAATTGCGCCCAGCGACGAATAGCCGCTCAACAATACGCTTAGCAGCCAGGTGCCAGCCATCACGCCGGTCAAATCCCAGCCGATGGGGGCGATTGCGCCAAACGCAGTGGCGACACCTTTGCCGCCTTTAAAACCAAAGAATATTGGCCAGATGTGGCCCAGACAGGCAGCGATGGCGATAAGCCCCAGCCAGAACGGCGTGACGCCCAGCGCATAGGCGCCCCAGACGGGTAACATCCCTTTCAGAACATCAAAGATCAATACCGCTACGGCTGCTCCCTTGCCGCCAATTCGTAATACATTGGTCGCCCCTGGATTCCCGGAACCGCTGACGCGAGGGTCAGGCAATCCGGCGATGCGGCAGACCAGAATGGCGCTGGAGATTGAGCCGCAAAGGTAAGCGAGGAAGATCATTCCAGGCGCGATTGCACTCATAACGCTGTTCCGTTTTGAAAATGTATCTGTATTCTCTGCATCTGTGGATAATACGCATAATTCGCCGGAAGTGGTATCCGGTTTAGCCAAAAAGCAGGCAGGTCGTGATGGATATTGTATTTATAGAGCAACTTTCGGTAATCACCACAATTGGTGTTTACGACTGGGAACAGACCATCGAGCAGAAGCTGGTGTTCGATATCGAAATGGGCTGGGATAATCGCCTGGCCGCAAAAAGTGATGATGTTAAAGACTGCCTGAGCTATGCGGATATCAGCGAAACGGTGGTGAAGCATGTCGAAGGGCAACGTTTTGCGCTGGTGGAGCGCGTAGCGGAAGAGGTGGCCGAACTGCTGTTAAGCCGTTTTAATTCGCCGTGGGTGCGCATTAAACTCAGCAAACCGGGTGCCGTGGCGCGCGCGGCGAACGTCGGCGTGATCATTGAGCGTGGCAATAATCTTAAAGCAAAGATTTAACGTCATAATCGCTAAACCATTTTCGGTTATACCGGTCTTAAAGCTGTCTCTTTCACGGCGTCCATTGAGGTTCGCCGTTTTTTACATTTTTAGAAGGGTTAATAGATGAGCGATGTACACTCGCTGCTGGTGGCGGCAATACTGGGTGTGGTCGAAGGATTGACGGAATTTTTGCCCGTTTCCAGTACCGGACACATGATCATTGTCGGTCATTTGCTCGGCTTTGAAGGCGAAACGGCAAAGACGTTTGAAGTGGTCATTCAGCTGGGTTCCATTCTGGCCGTGGTGGTGATGTTCTGGCGTCGCCTGTTCGGTCTTATCGGCATTCACTTTGGCCGCCCGCCGCAGCACGAAGGCGAGGGGAAAGGGCGTCTGACGCTGATTCACATCCTGCTTGGGATGGTTCCGGCGGTGGTGCTGGGGCTGGTTTTCCACGACACGATCAAATCGCTGTTTAACCCAATTAACGTGATGTATGCGCTGGTGGTCGGCGGTGTGCTGCTGATAGCGGCGGAACTGCTGAAACCCAAAGAGCCGAAAGCGCCGGGTCTGGACGATATGACCTATCGCCAGGCGTTTATCATCGGCTGCTTCCAGTGTCTGGCGCTCTGGCCGGGCTTTTCCCGTTCAGGGGCGACCATTTCCGGCGGGATGCTGATGGGCGTGAGCCGCTATGCGGCGTCCGAGTTCTCGTTCCTGCTGGCAGTGCCAATGATGATGGGTGCCACCGCGCTGGATCTCTATAAGAGCTTCCACTTCCTGACGGTGGGTGACATTCCGATGTTCGCCGTGGGCTTTGTGACCGCGTTCCTGGTCGCGCTGGTGGCGATCAAAACCTTCCTGCAGATCATCAAACGTATCTCGTTCATCCCGTTTGCGATCTACCGCTTTATCGTCGCAGCGGCCGTTTACGTGGTCTTCTTCTAAGCCACTCACTGCCCTCAGTCTTTTGGCTGAGGGCAACGCGTTTCCTTCCAGTCCGTTACCGCCTGAATCCGCCGTTTCGTTAACTCGTCGCGGATTGCCGGGCCTTTAAATCCGGCTTCAACCACGTCTTTCGTCGGCACCGCTCTGGCGATCTCCCACGCTTCGCGCAGCAAACGTCCTTGCGGATAGTCGCAGGCTTCAAAGCCGGTGCGCCCACGTACGTCTGCTTCGCTGGTCAGAGCGATCTGCTCGACGCGCTGCGGTTTTCGCCATGCATCAATGCTGTCGAACAGCTTCACGATGGTGGCCGGTTTGAGGATCGGGAAGGTGTGGATCAGGTCGTGGAATTCAGCGACCAGCTTCGCCAGATCGCGGATCTCATTGGGCACGCGCAGGCGCTGGCAAATATTGTCTACCAGTTTGACGCCCGCCGGGCCGTGCCCGTGATGGCGCGGCCAGAGCGCTTTCGGCGTTAATCCTTTGCCCAGATCGTGACAGAGCGTCGCGAAACGCACATCCACGTCCGGGCTGAGCATCGCCGCCATGCTTAACGTCATCAGGGTATGAACGCCGGTATCGATTTCCGGATGCCATTTCGCCGGAGCCGGGACGCCAAACAGGGCGTCGATTTCCGGGAACAGCACCTTCAGCGCGCCGCAATCACGGAGCACCTGGAAAAAGACCTGCGGATTGCGGGTAGTAAGGGCGTTCTCCGTCTCTTTCCAGACGCGTTCCGGCGTGAGATGTTCCAGCTCGCCCGCGTCGGTCATGGCGGTCATTAAGGCCATGGTTTCGTCGGCGATGCGGAAGCTCAGATGGGCATAACGGGCAGCGAAGCGCGCCACGCGCAGGACGCGCAGCGGATCTTCAGAGAAGGCCGGGGAGACGTGGCGTAAAATTCGGTTGTGCAGATCGTTCTGGCCGCCGTAGGCGTCGACGATATGACCGTCGTCGTCCTGCGCCAGGGCGTTAATCGTCAGATCGCGGCGCAGCAGATCCTGCTCGAGCGTAACGTCCGGCGCGGCATAGCAGGTAAAACCGGTGTAACCAAAACCGGCTTTGCGCTCCGTGCGTGCCAGGGCGTACTCTTCGCGGCTTTTAGGGTGAAGAAACACAGGGAAATCGCGGCCTACCTGCTGGTAGCCCGCGTTAAGCATCTCTTCTGGCGTGGCGCCCACCACGACCCAGTCTTTATCTTTGACCGGCAGACCTAACAACGCATCACGAACCGCACCACCGACCAGATAAATCTTCACGCCGTAAACTCCCCAATTCTCTTTTCACCTGATAATACGTAAGTATGGTGAATAAGACGAATTAGTTCATCCAGCGATCTTTACGTTTACGGCTTGGGATCAGATGTGGCAGAACCAGACCGAGTACCAGACCTACGCCCAGCACGCCGCCGCCATACATAAACCACTGCATGATGATGGTGCGCTGTTTGTCATCGAGCTGCAGATTGGCGGCGCTCACTTTTTTCTGCGCCACAATCAGCTCGTTTTTAAGCTTCTGGTTCTCTTCTTTCAGGCCGTTGATCACGCTGTCACTCTGGGCCACTTTCTGCTGCATTTCAGCCGTGCGCTGGTTCCAGGTGGTGTCGATATTGGTCAGCTTATCGGTCAGGGTTTTCACCTGATTTTCCAGATCCGGCACGCGGGTGCGCAGGCTCGGCACGGTGCTCAGCTCTTTCAGCGGGATCCACGACGTACGGCCGGTACTGTCGCGCACCTGACCGTAGTTACTGTCCTGATTTGTTTGTAACAGAACCACTTCCTCGCCGGCATTCACCGTACCCACGAGGCGATAATTATCTCCAGGGCCGCTACGTACCCAGGTGTTCAATTCGTCGGAAACATAACGTTTCTCTTCAGCGTGGACCGCAGTCGCGGCGCTGAAAGCAAGTAAAGTCAGTCCAATCAGGCGTAATTTAAGCATCATTAGTCGTTATTTTCATAAAAAGTGGAACGATAGTAGTGGCAACAGTGTCTCCACGCAAAGCATTCGTCAGCAATCGGAATCATCTGTGTCACGGCTTCAGACTTTTACACCCCTCAAATTGCTCATTGCGTGGCAATTTGGCGCAAAATACTATGTACTGACAAACAAATGGCGAGGAAGTTCGCCTTCATTGACGCGGCTGTGACGCAACCGAAAGTACAGGGCTATGGCACAAGAGATCGAATTAAAATTTATCGTCGAAACGGGCAGCGTTGATGCGCTGCGTAACCATCTGAATCAGCTGACCAGCGAGCACCACGAGCCGGTGCAACTCCTCAATATCTATTACGAAACGGCGGATAACTGGCTGCGTCGTCACGATATGGGGCTGCGCATCCGTGGTGCGAACGGGCGCTATGAAATGACGATGAAAATTGCCGGGCGTGTGGTGGGCGGTTTGCATCAGCGTCCTGAATACAATATCGACATTGAAAAGCCAGAACTTGAGCTGAATCGTCTTCCGGCAGAAGTCTGGCCGAACGGTGAACTGCCGGACGGGCTGTCAGCGCAGGTTCAGCCGCTGTTCAGCACCGATTTCTGGCGTGAAAAATGGCTGGTGAACGAAGGCAAAAGCCGCATCGAAATTGCCCTCGATCGGGGCGAAGTGAAAGCGGGCGAGTTCCAGGAACCGATTTGCGAGCTGGAGCTTGAACTGCTGGAAGGCAGCGCTGACGACGTGCTCAAACTGGCACGTAAGCTGGTGGGCCAGTCGGGGCTGCGTCAGGGCAGCCTGAGCAAGGCCGCGCGAGGCTACCATCTGGCGGCGGGAAATGCGCCGCGTCAGGTGAAAGCCACCACCATCCTGCACGTGGCACCCAAGTCCAGCGTTGAGCAGGGTCTGGAAGCCTCGCTGGAGCTGGCCCTGAGCCAGTGGCAGTACCACGAGGAGCTGTGGATACACGGTGTGAGCGACGCGAAGAAACATGTGATTGCGGCGATGGGCCTGGTTCGCAGTACCCTGACGCTGTTTGGCGGCGTCGTACCACGTAAAGCGAGCACTCACTTACGTGATTTCCTGACCCAGACCGAAACGCTGATGGCCACTGATGTTTCTGCCGAAACGGCGGTCTACAGCCCGCAAACCGCGGCTGCCAAACTGGCGTTGACGGAATTCCTGGTGACGCGCGGCTGGCAGCGTTTTCTGGATGATAAAACCCAGAAGAAAATCGCCGAGTCGTTTAAGCGTTTTGCGGATACCCATTTGTCCCGCAGCAACTCCGAGCTGAAAACCATTTTTGACCGCCCGCTGGGCGATCAGTACAGCGATCAGCTGGTACGTCTGAACCGTGATATCGACAGCGTTCTGCTGCTATCGGGAAGTTACGATGGGCCGAAAGCGCAGGCGTGGCTGGAGAACTGGCAGGGGCTTCGCCATGCCATAGAGACGCGCCAGCGTATTGAAATTGAACATTTCCGTAACGAGGCTATTTCGCAAGAGCCGTTCTGGCTGCACAGCGGAAAACGTTAACTCAGGCAAGGAACCCCATGATGCCGCTTTCTTCACAGCTTCAGCAGCACTGGCAGACGGTTTGTGCGCGTCTGCCGGAGTCATTACCCGCCGCCTCACTGAGTGAGCAGGCGCAGCAAGTGCTTACTTTTAGTGATTTTGTGCAGGAGAGCATTACCGCGAATCCTGACTGGCTGGCTGAACTGGAAGCGGCACCGCCGCAGGCCGACGAATGGCAGCACTACGCTCAGTGGCTGAGCGACGCGCTGGCAGAGGTGGCAGACGAGCCGACGCTGATGCGCGTTTTACGCCAGTTCCGCCGTCGCGTGATGGTGCGTATCGCCTGGGCGCAGTCGCTGGCGCTGGTGAGCGAAGAGAGCACTCTGCAGCAGCTGAGCTGTCTGGCGGAAACGCTGATTGTCGCCGCGCGCGACTGGCTGTACGACGCCTGCTGCAAAGAGTGGGGCACGCCGTGCAGTGAAGAGGGCACGCCGCAGCCGCTGATGATTTTAGGCATGGGGAAACTGGGCGGCGGTGAGCTGAATTTCTCGTCGGATATCGACCTGATCTTCGCCTGGCCGGAAAAGGGCGCGACCCGTGGGGGCCGCCGCGAACTGGATAACGCGCAGTTCTTCACCCGTCTCGGCCAGCGGCTGATCAAAGCTCTGGATCAGCCAACCCAGGACGGTTTCGTCTATCGCGTGGATATGCGCCTTCGCCCGTTCGGTGATAGCGGCCCGCTGGTGCTGAGCTTTGCCGCGCTGGAAGATTATTACCAGGAGCAGGGGCGCGACTGGGAGCGCTACGCGATGGTCAAAGCACGGATCATGGGCGACAAAGACGACATCTACGCCAGCGAATTGCGCGCCATGCTGCGCCCGTTCGTGTTCCGCCGCTATATCGATTTCAGCGTCATTCAGTCCCTGCGTAATATGAAAGGGATGATTGCCCGCGAGGTGCGCCGCCGGGGCCTGAAAGACAACATCAAGCTCGGCGCGGGCGGTATCCGGGAAATCGAATTTATCGTGCAGGTGTTCCAGCTGATTCGCGGTGGGCGTGAGCCGTCCCTGCAGTCCCGCTCGCTGCTGCCGACGCTGAACGCCATCGAACAGCTGCATCTGCTGCCGGAGGGTGACGCCCAGACTCTGCACGATGCCTATCTTTATCTGCGTCGTCTCGAAAACCTGCTGCAAAGCATCAATGACGAACAGACCCAGACGCTGCCGGGCGACGATCTGAACCGCGCGCGGCTGGCCTGGGGCATGCGCGTTGATGACTGGCAGGGGCTGACGGAGACGCTGGACGCCCATATGGCGGGCGTTCGACGCATTTTTAACGATTTGATTGGGGATGACGAGAGCGAATCGCCGGACGATACGCTGTCCGAACACTGGCGCGAGCTGTGGCAGGATGCGCTGCAGGAAGATGACACCACGCCGGTGCTGGCGCATTTGAGCGACGACGACCGTCATCGCGTGGTGGCGCTGATCGCCGATTTCCGCATGGAGATGAACAAACGCGCCATCGGCCCGCGCGGACGGCAGGTGCTTGACCACCTGATGCCGCACCTGCTAAGCAACGTCTGCTCGCGGGCGGATGCGCCGATTCCGTTGTCGCGCCTGACGCCGCTGCTCACCGGCATCATCACCCGCACGACCTATCTTGAGCTGCTGAGTGAATTCCCCGGTGCGCTCAAACATTTAATTTCACTCTGCGCCGCATCGCCGATGGTGGCGAGCAAACTGGCGCGCTATCCGCTGCTGCTGGATGAGCTGCTTGACCCTAACACCCTCTATCAACCGACAGCGATGGATGCGTATCGCGACGAACTGCGGCAGTATCTGCTGCGGGTTCCGGAAGAGGACGAAGAGCAACAGCTCGAAGCGCTGCGGCAGTTTAAACAGGCGCAGATGCTGCGCGTGGCGGCGGCCGATATCGCGGGCACCCTGCCGGTGATGAAAGTCAGCGACCATTTAACCTGGCTGGCGGAAGCGATCATCGACGCGGTAGTCCAGCAGGCCTGGAGCCAAATGGTGGTGCGCTACGGTCAGCCAAAACATCTGGCTGATCGCGAAGGACGGGGTTTTGCCGTGGTCGGCTACGGCAAACTGGGCGGCTGGGAGCTGGGCTACAGCTCCGATCTGGATTTAATTTTCCTGCACGATTGCCCGGTGGATGTCATGACTGATGGCGACCGCGAAATCGACGGGCGTCAGTTTTACCTGCGTCTGGCGCAGCGCATTATGCACCTCTTCAGCACCCGCACCTCCTCCGGGATTTTGTACGAAGTGGATGCGCGCCTGCGCCCGTCCGGCGCGGCGGGGATGCTGGTCACGTCTACCGAGTCGTTTGCGGATTATCAGCAAAACGAAGCCTGGACGTGGGAGCATCAGGCGCTGGTGCGTGCCCGCGTGGTGTACGGCGATCCGCAGCTGAAAACGCAGTTCGACGCCATTCGCCGTGATGTGCTTACCGCAACGCGTGAGGGCGAAACCCTGCAAACCGAAGTACGAGAGATGCGCGAGAAGATGCGCGCCCATCTCGGTAACAAGCATCGCGATCGCTTTGATATCAAAGCCGATGAGGGGGGGATCACCGATATCGAGTTTATTACTCAGTATCTGGTGCTTCGTCATGCGCACGACAAGCCGAAGCTGACACGCTGGTCTGATAACGTGCGCATTCTGGAACTGCTGGCGCAAAACGACATTATGGATGAGCAAGAAGCGCAGGCGTTAACCCACGCCTACACCACGCTTCGCGATGAATTGCATCATCTGGCGTTACAGGAACAGCCGGGCCATGTGGCGGCGGAATGTTTCAGCATTGAGCGAGAACGCGTTCGAACCAGCTGGCAGAAGTGGCTGGTGGAACCGTGCGTAACAAAACAAGTGTGATATTATCGCGCGCAAATTGTGAATCTTTCTGGAGTCAGGAATGAAAGTAACACTGCCAGAGTTTGAACGTGCTGGAGTTATGGTTGTCGGTGATGTGATGCTGGACCGCTACTGGTACGGGCCGACAAGCCGCATCTCCCCGGAAGCACCGGTCCCGGTCGTCAAGGTCGATACCATTGAAGAGCGTCCCGGCGGCGCGGCAAACGTGGCGATGAATATTGCTTCTCTCGGCGCGCATTCGCGTCTGGTAGGGCTGACCGGCATTGACGATGCGGCACGCGCGCTCAGCAAAACGCTGGCCGACGTGAACGTGAAGTGTGATTTCGTTTCTGTGCCAACGCATCCAACCATCACCAAACTGCGCGTGCTGTCCCGCAACCAGCAGCTGATCCGCCTCGACTTCGAAGAAGGTTTTGAAGGTGTTGATCCTGAGCCGCTACACGAGCGTATCGCGCAGGCGCTGGGCAATATCGGCGCACTGGTGCTGTCTGACTACGCCAAAGGTGCGCTCGCCAGCGTACAGCAGATGATTCAGCTGGCGCGTAAAGCGGGTGTGCCGGTGCTGATCGACCCGAAAGGGACCGATTTTGAACGCTATCGCGGCGCGACGCTGCTGACGCCTAACCTCTCCGAATTTGAAGCGGTGGCAGGCAAGTGCAAAAACGAAGAAGAGATCGTGGAGCGCGGGATGAAAATCATCGCCGATTTCGACTTCTCCGCTCTGCTGGTGACCCGCTCTGAGCAGGGTATGACGCTGCTGCAGCCGGGCAAAGCGCCGCTGCATATGCCGACGCAGGCGCAGGAAGTGTACGACGTGACCGGTGCAGGCGATACGGTGATTGGCGTGCTGGCGGCGACGCTGGCGGCGGGCAATTCACTGGAAGAGGCTTGCTACTTTGCCAACGCGGCGGCAGGCGTCGTGGTCGGTAAACTGGGGACGTCTACCGTTTCGCCGATCGAGCTGGAAAATGCGGTACGCGGACGTGCGGATACCGGTTTTGGCGTGATGAGCGAAGACGAACTGAAAACTGCGGTGGCTGCGGCGCGCAAGCGCGGCGAGAAAGTGGTCATGACCAACGGCGTCTTCGACATTCTGCACGCCGGCCACGTTTCGTATCTGGCGAATGCGCGTAAGCTTGGCGATCGTCTGATTGTCGCGGTGAACAGCGATGCGTCTACCAAACGTCTGAAGGGTGAAACGCGTCCGGTGAACCCACTGGAGCAGCGCATGATTGTGCTCGGCGCGCTGGAAGCGGTCGACTGGGTGGTCTCTTTTGAAGAAGACACGCCACGGCGTCTGATTGCTGGCATTCTGCCGGATCTGCTGGTGAAGGGCGGCGACTATAAGCCGGAGCAGATTGCGGGGAGTGAAGAGGTCTGGGCCAACGGCGGCGAAGTGATGGTACTCAATTTTGAGGACGGGTGTTCCACCACCAACATCATTAAGAAGATCCAGAAAGACAGCCAGTAAAATGGGATTGGTGCGGGCTGATGCTCTCACTTAACCTTCTCCACAGTGAGAGGGTGCAAATACAAAAAACGGCAACTGAGGTTGCCGTTTTTTTTTCCGATTTGCAGGCCGGGGAAGGCGCAGGCGCCACCCGGCTTTTTTATGCTTGGTCGACGGGCGGAATCGCCGGTGCCGGTTTCACTTCTGCGGGCTGGCTGCGGTTTTCCAGCTCGGTCAGGCGTTGCTCCAGCAGCGCCAGCTTTTCGCGGGTGCGCAGCAGCACTTGCGTCTGCACGTCGAACTCTTCACGGCTCACCAGATCAAGACGCGTCAGCTGCGACTGCAGCACCTGGCGGATTTTCTTCTCGACGTCATCGCCAAACTCACGAATACCTTTCGGCATAGATTCATGAACCTGACGGGCAATTTGTTCAATTTTTTTCGGGTCAATCATGGTCGTTTCCCTTGATCAGAAGGTGTTAGCGAACATTGTAGCGCGTTACCCGCGATCTTTTGCACAAAATCATTTGCGATGCGGTAAGCGTGAAATCCACCCAAAGTCACGTTAACGATGTGAACGGGGGTTGAGGGGGCCGTCGACGCAAAGGCAATTTGGATAATGAAATGCAAATCCAGAATTGTTTGATGCTTATGCATTGCCCAGCATAATCAATAGCGTTATAGTTATCTCGCTTATTCTCAGGGCGGGGCGAAATTCCCCACCGGCGGTAAATCAGCCTTGCGCTGAAAGCCCGCGAGCGCTTTGGGTGAAAACTCAAAGGTCAGCAGATCCGGTGTAATTCCGGAGCCGACGGTTAGAGTCCGGATGGGAGAGAGTAACGATCAAGCCGGGCAAGGCCCGCTCACGTTATTTTTTTACCGCTTACGCGGTGCTCCTAAGACTGCCCTGATTCTGGTAACCATAATTTTAATGAGGTTTTTTTACCATGAATCAGACGCTACTTTCCGCTTTTGGCACCTCTACTGACCGTGTAGAGCTTGCTCTTACCGCACTCCGTGAACATCGCGGTGTGATGGTTCTCGATGATGAAGACCGTGAAAACGAAGGCGATATGATTTTCGCCGCTGAAACCATGACCGTTGAACAGATGGCGCTGACCATTCGTCACGGCAGTGGCATCGTGTGTCTTTGTCTGACCGACGAACGTCGTAAACAGCTCGATCTGCCGATGATGGTCGAAAACAACACCAGCGCATTCGGTACCGGTTTTACCGTCACCATCGAAGCCGCGCACGGTGTGACCACCGGCGTTTCTGCTGCTGACCGCCTGACGACCGTGCGTGCTGCCACCGCGGATAATGCTAAGCCATCAGACCTGAACCGTCCTGGCCACGTTTTCCCACTGCGCGCGCAGCCGGGCGGCGTGTTGACGCGCGGCGGCCACACTGAAGCGACCATCGATCTGGTGACGCTGGCAGGTTTTAAATCTGCGGGTGTGCTGTGTGAACTGACCAACGATGACGGCACCATGGCCCGCGCGCCAGAGTGCATCGAGTTTGCGAAGAAACACAATATGGCTGTGGTGACCATCGAAGATCTGGTGGCCTACCGCCAGGCGCATGAACGTAAAGCCAGCTAAATAAAAAACGCCGGGTTATCCCGGCGTTTTTTTATCCAATTCCTGCTGTTTGTAGCAGTACCAGACTTAATCCCATCACCGACATTCCACATAGCACGCCGTAGCTGGGGTTATTGTTAGGGTCGATCTCTTTCGCCAGCGGCATCAGTTCGTCTACGGACAGCGCGACCATAATCCCCGCCACCGCAGCCATAATTGCGGCCATTACCACCGGGGAGATCATGCTGCCAAGAATCAGCCACGCCAGCACGCCGCCTAATATCTCTGCCAGACCCGAAATCCCGGCCCAAAAGACCGCCGTGCGTTTTGAGCCTGTCGCAGCATAAACCGGGCCAGCGACGGCCAGTCCTTCAGGAATATTGTGCAACGCCACCGCCAGCGCAATCCCAAAGCCCAGTTCAAGGTTATTGCTCGCCGTCACGTAAGTGGCGACACCTTCAGGGAAGTTGTGCAGACTGATGCCGAGGGTGAGCAAAATGGCCGTGCGTTTGATGTTGCCGTGCGACGGTTTGACGCTTTTCTGCATCAGATCCTGCGGATGCGCATGGGGTAACATCCGGTCGAGACCGAAATACCCCAGCAGGCCCACGACGAACATGCCGTAGCCGAGAACCGGCGACATCCCTTCGGTGCCGAGTGCCGCAGGCAGCATCTCCATCAGGGAGATCAGCAGCATAATCCCGGCGGCAAATCCGAGAGAAAACGCCAGCACGCGGTTCGAAGGCTTCTGTCCGAGCACGCCAAGAATGGCACCGATGAAGGTGGCGGCACCCGCAAGTATCGTCAGAATCAAGGGTACTGACATTCAATGCTCCTTATGATAATGATTCTCATTAATGTTAATGACTAATCTGCCGCAAAGCGAGAGGACATTTCCGGCTTTACATATTTCTTACATTCAAATTTTCTGAAGATCTTCATCACGCTTATCTGAGTTCTTGTTGTGCAGATAGCGGGTAATGTAGTGACATTAAATAAACACCCTATGTAAGGATATCACCATGACTTCTTCTCGTATGCCAGCACTGTTTTTGGGCCACGGTAGTCCGATGAACGTTCTGGAAGATAACGTCTATACGCGTGCCTGGCGTCACCTGGGCGAGACGTTGCCGCGTCCGAAGGCCATCGTGGTGATCTCTGCACACTGGTTTACGCGCGGCACCGGCGTCACGGCCATGGAAGCACCGAAAACCATTCATGATTTTGGTGGCTTCCCGCAGGCGCTGTATGACACCCATTACCCTGCACCGGGTTCACCAGCGTTGGCACAACAGCTGGTGGAGTTGCTGGCGCCTGTTCCGGTGACGCTGGATAAAGAGGCCTGGGGCTTTGACCACGGCTCCTGGGGCGTGCTGATCAAAATGTATCCGGACGCCGATATCCCCATGGTGCAGCTGAGTATCGACAGCACTAAACCGGCGGCGTGGCACCTTGAGATCGGTCGCAAGCTGGCAAAACTGCGCGATGAAGGCATCATGCTGGTGGCGAGCGGTAACGTGGTGCATAACCTGCGCACTGCCCGCTGGCACGGTGAAAACACGCCATACCCATGGGCGACGTCGTTCAATGATTTTGTAAAAGCCAATCTCACCTGGCAAGGACCTGCGGAAGAACATCCGCTGGTGAACTATCTGGATCACGAGGGCGGTTCGCTCTCTAATCCAACGGCGGAGCACTTCCTGCCGCTGCTGTACGTGCTGGGCGCGTGGGACGGCAGTGAACCGGTGACCGTGCCGGTGGAGGGGATCGAGATGGGCAGTTTGAGTATGCTGTCGGTGCAAATTGGCTAACGAAAAGCCCGGTAGCGCTATGCTTACCGGGCTTCAGGTTCGTGCGATTTTGCAGGCCGGGTAAGGCGAAGCCACTACCCGGCAAACCCATCACTCCACAAAAATATGCGGATAGAAGCGCGACAGATCCTGGGTGATCAACGCGCGATCTTCGCGAATCCCAATCCCCGCAGGCTGATCGTTGATAAGCCAGCTGCCAATCAGCACATAGCTGTCGCCAAATTTCGGCAGCGGATAGAACTCCTGCACGATCATCCCTTCTTCGCCGTATGGGCCTTCCGCCGCTTCGAGGGTTTTGCCGTTTTCAATAATGGAAACGTTCGCCCCTTCGCGGGAGAAGATCGGCTTAATGACGTATTTATCCATCGGCGGATAATCATCTTCGGCGAAATACGCAGGCAGCAAGTTAGGGTGATTCGGGAACATCTCCCACAGCATCGGCAGCAGCGCTTTGTTAGAGATAATGCTCTTCCAGGCCGGTTCCAGCCAGCGTACGCCCGCGTCTTCCAGCTTGGTGGAGAACACTTCACGCAGCATGTATTCCCACGGATAGAGCTTGAACAGGTTGCTAATCACCTGGTCCTGCGTATCCGTAAACTGGCCGCGCTCGCCTAAACCGATATCTTCGATATACAGGAACTCAGTCGCCACTTCCGCTTCGGCTGCGCAGTCCTGCAGATACTGCACGGTCCCGCGATCTTCAACGGTATCGCGACAGCAGGCCAGATGCAGATAATTAAATCCGTGCTGCTCGCGCAGTTCAGCGAAGCGCTCGATTAATTTTTCCTGCAAGGAGTTGAACTGATCGCTGCCTTCCGGCAGGTTGCCCGCCGCCGCCTGATCTTCAAGCCAGATCCACTGGAAGAACGCCGCTTCGTACAGCGAGGTCGGCGTATCGGCGTTATTTTCCAGCAGCTTAGGATCGCCTACGCCGTCCCACGCCAGATCGAGGCGTGAATAGAGTGAAGGCTGGTGGGTCTGCCAGGCGTGACGTACAAAACCCCAGGTATGCTTTGGAATGCGGAATTTGGTCATCAGCTCATCGCTGGCAACCACCTTTTCCACCACCTTGAGGCACATCTGGTGCAGTTCGGCTGTCACCTCTTCCAGTTTTTCGACCTGGGCGAGGGTGAGCTTGTAATAGGCATCTTCACACCAGTACGGTTCGCCGTACATGGTGTGGAAGTTGAAACCATATTCGGTGGCTTTTTCGCGCCAGTCCGGGCGCTCGACAATACTGACTCGTTCCATTATCAGCCGCCCATTGAGCGAGTGGTGGAACCTGTCGCGCTACGCTGCATGGTCGCTTGTTTCGCCACGGAATCGCCAAAGCCGCCGCGCGTCACGGTGCTGGTGGTCGCAGGTTTTGGCGCCATCGCGGTTTTCGGAACCGTCATCGAACGGCCTGGCGTCGCCGCGCCGTAGTTTTTGCCGCTCGCATCGGTGTATTTACCGTAGGCCGGGCTGGACGGATTTTTGGAGCTGAACAGCGGCTGCTGCTGGAAGCCCATTCCACCGCCCATCATGCGGCCCATCATGTAACCTGCCATCAGCGGCATCCAGAAGCTGCCGCTGGACTGGGCCTGCGCCGGGTTTTCAGGTGCCATTCCAGCCTGAGCCGGTGCCTGCTGGCACTGACCTTCACCGAACTCGGCGATACAGTCTTCACGGGTGGCGTATTTCGGCGCGGTACGTTCTGCTTCTTTCAGAGCATTGTTATAGGCAGTGGTACATTCCGCGCTTTTACCGGTGGCTGACGAGCAGTCATCGGCATTCTGATACATCGATACTGTTTCATCGGATTGCTCACAGCCTGCCAGCATAAATACGGCGGTGAATGCCAGGGCTACAGGGGTGAGATGGCGTGCGTTCCAGTTTTTGCGGAACGAAGCGTGATTAATCGTTTTTGTCCGTTTCATTTTGTCTTCCAGGACCCAGTGGTAGAACGAAGTAAATAAGGCTCAGGATAGAGGATGAGTGGTCGAAAATGAAGCGCAGAGGGGGATTCAGGGGGATCTTTACGTTGGCTTACGTTCAAATGTGACCCTCTCCCGAAAGGGAGAGGGATTATTCAACAATTAGTTACGGAACGGGTTGTTTCCGGTGCTATTTGTTGTGGTGGTGCGAGCCGCGGCTGGCTCAGCGGCAGGGGCGGTGCTGTTGGCATTGTAGCCATCAGCGCTGGCGTCCTGCTGCGGGTTTTCAGGGGCAACGCTTTCAGGCGTTGTTGAAACCGGTTTACCCAGCGTGCTGTTCAGCATTTGCAGATCCTGCTCGTTCAGCGTACCCAGCGCGGATTTAATATTCAGCTGGTTAATCAGGTAATTATAACGAGCGCTGGAGAGCTGTTGCTTCGCGTTATACAGCGTGGTGGTCGCATCCAGCACATCAACGATGGTACGCGTACCGACGGAGTAACCTGCTTCCATCGCATCCAGGGAGCTTTGCGCAGACACAACGGCCTGTTTGTAAGCGTTGATGCTGCTGATGGAGGCGTTCACGTTGTTAAAGGAAGAACGAACGGTCTGAACCACATTGCGGTGCGCGCTTTCAAGCTGCTCGCTTGCGCCAACAAAGTTGTACTGTGCCTGTTTCACCTGAGAGTTCACCATGCCGCCCTGGTACAGAGGCAAAGAGAAGTTCAGGCCGATTTTGTTCTGTCCCTGGTTGCTGTCATCGAATTGGGTGGTGTTGGTTTTTGAGCCACTGTAGGTAGTATCAGAAACACCCGTCGATGCGGTCAGCCCCACGGTTGGCAGATGACCATCCTGCGCCTGGCGGATTTGCTCGCGCGCCAGATCCTGGCTCAGACGAGCCTGCAGCAGCGCCAGGTTACGGTTTTCAGCTTCTTTCAGCAGGGCGTTAACCGCCTGCGGTTTGTCAGTCTTGAAGTTATCAACGTTCAGAGACGCCAGCTCTGGGTAGTAATTGCCGGTCACCTGACGCAGAGATTCCAGTGCGTTGTCGAGGTTGTTACGGGCAGTCACTTCGTTCGCCAGCACGCTGTCGTACTGCGAACGGGCGTTCTGCACGTCAGTGATGGCGACCAGGCCCACGTTGAAACGCTGGGTGGTTTGGTCCAACTGACGGTAAATCGCCTGTTTCTGCGCTTCGGTGTAGGAGAGCGAGTCGATCGCGCTCAGTACGTTGAAGTAAGCGGTAGCGGTGTTCAGGATCAGCGTTTGCTGATCGGTCTGATAGGTTACGTCCTGAATACCGGCGCTCTTTTCCTGTAAGGAGAGGGCACGCCATTTGGACATATCAAACAAGGTCTGCGTTAATTGCAGTGAGGCGCTGGTGACATTGGAGTTCACACCGTTGTTGTCACGGAATCCATTGCTGTAGGTATAATCTGCACCTAAACCCAATTGCGGCAGCAGCGGGCTACGTGCTTCATTAATCTTTTCGAACGCAGCATCACGGTCGGCGGCTGACTTACGCAGCTCAGGGTTGCCCAGACGTGCTTGCTGATAAACCTGTAACAGGTTTTCTGCCTGGCTCATCGCGCTGAAGCCCGTCAGGCTCAGGCCGATAAGGATGGGGAGCAATTTCTTCATTTGCATTCCTTGTTGTGAAGCAGTATTAGCGCTGATCTAATTAAAAATAATTGCCGATTCTAACAGAATCATCCACGCCAAAAGGTTGGCGTTACGTGCCATCTGGCGGTAATTTGCACCAATCTATCATATAGCCTGTCAAACGGCAGCCAAACAGCCTTGAAATTCATGATTTCAACACAATTGTGACTAGGATATCGCCATGCAAAAACCAGATAAGTTGCCAGTGACGCTCTCTAAAAACGATGTAGAAATTATTGCACGGGAAACGCTTTATAGCGGTTTTTTTTCACTGGAACTTTACCGTTTTAGGCATCGCCTGTTTAACGGTGAAATGAGTGGCGAAGTTCGACGTGAAATTTTTGAGCGCGGGCATGCCGCAGTCTTGCTACCCTTTGACCCAGTGCGTGACGAAGTGGTATTGATTGAACAGATTCGAATTGCCGCGCTGGATACCAGCGAAAGCCCATGGCTGCTGGAGATCGTCGCGGGAATGATCGAAGAGGGCGAAACGCCGGAAGAGGTCGCCCGCCGCGAGGCGCAGGAAGAAGCCGGGCTGATTGTCGGCCGGACCAAACCGGTGCTGAGCTATCTGGCAAGCCCAGGTGGCACCACCGAGCGCTCTTCCATTCTGGTGGGTGAAGTGGACGCCACGACCGCACAAGGTATTCACGGTCTGGCAGATGAAAACGAAGATATTCGTGTTCATGTGGTGAGTCGGGAGCAGGCTTATCAATGGGTCAATGAGGGGAAAATCGACAACGCAGCGTCTGTCATCGCTTTGCAATGGCTACAGCTGCATTATCAAGACTTACGAAAAGAGTGGAAAAAATGAAGCGTTATACACCTGACTTCCCAGAAATGATGCGTCTGTGCGAGACCAACTTCGCACAATTACGTCGCCTTTTGCCGCGCACCGATGCGGCCGGCGAAACGGTGAGCTATCAGGTGAGCAATGCGCAATATCGATTAACGATTGTGGAATCCACTCGCTACACTACGCTGGTCGAGATTAAACAAACGGCGCCGTCCGTCAGCTACTGGAGCCTGCCGTCGATGACCGTCAGGCTTTATCACGACGCGATGGTGGCTGAAGTGTGTTCGAGTCAGCAGATCTTTCGCTTCAAAGCGCGATATGATTATCCTAATAAAAAGTTGCATCAACGCGACGAAAAGCATCAAATTAACCAGTTTTTAGCTGACTGGCTAAGATATTGTTTAGCACATGGAGCAATGGCGATTCCGGTTTGTTAGCGTCATAAACCTACCTAAGGACACCATTTGGAAAGCCTGTTGAACCTGACTGTTGCTGGTGGGGCGCCAGTCAGGATATTACAAATTACTGATACTCACCTGTTCGCCGAAAAGCATGAAACGCTGCTGGGTGTGAATACCTGGGAGAGTTATCAGGCTGTACTTGATGCCATTCACCTCGAAAACCGCGACTGTGATTTGATCGTTGCGACGGGGGATTTGGCACAGGATCAAAGCGCCGCGGCCTATCAGCATTTTGCTACAGGGATCGCGAGCTTCAGCGTGCCTTGCGTCTGGTTACCGGGTAATCATGACTTTCAGCCCGCCATGTACAGCGCGCTTCAGGACGCGGGTATTTCACCGGCCAAGCGTGTGTTCGTGGGCGATCACTGGCAAATTCTGCTGCTGGATACCCAGGTCTTTGGCGTGCCGCACGGCGAGCTGAGCGATTTCCAGCTGGAGTGGCTCGAAAGCAAACTCATTGACGCACCCGAACGCCATACCCTGCTGTTGCTGCATCACCATCCGCTCCCGGCGGGATGCAGCTGGCTCGATCAGCACAGCCTGCGCAACTCTGCCGCGCTCGACCGCGTGCTGTCGAAATATCCCCATGTGAACAATCTGCTGTGCGGACACATTCATCAGGAACAGGATCTCGACTGGAATGGCCGCCGTCTGCTGGCGACGCCGTCGACCTGTGTGCAGTTTAAACCGCACTGCGCCAACTTCACCTTAGATACCATCGCGCCGGGATGGCGCTGGCTGGAACTCCATGCGGATGGCCGGCTGACCACGGAAGTGTGTCGTCTGGAAGGGGCACAGTTCCGTCCTGACACTGCTTCAGAAGGATACTGATGTCTACGCTCCTTTATCTGCACGGGTTTAACAGCTCGCCGCGCTCCGCAAAGGCGACCCAGTTTCGCCAGTGGCTCAGCGAACATCATCCGCATATCGAGATGATTGTCCCGCAGCTGCCGCCGTATCCGGCGGATGCGGCAGAGATGCTGGAGTCCATCGTGATGGAACACGGCGGCGAATCCTTCGGCGTTGTCGGCTCGTCGCTCGGCGGCTATTACGCCACCTGGTTGTCCCAATGCTTTATGCTGCCAGCGGTCGTCGTCAACCCGGCGGTACGCCCGTTTGAGCTGTTGACGGACTTTCTCGGCCAGAACGAGAACCCCTACACCGGGCAGCAATATGTGCTAGAGTCTCGCCATATTTACGACCTCAAAGTGATGCAAATAGACCCGCTTGACGCGCCAGATCTCCTCTGGCTGCTGCAACAGACGGGTGATGAAGTGCTGGATTACCGCCAGGCGGTGGCGTATTACGCCTCTTGCCGCCAGACTGTAGAAGAAGGCGGAAACCATGCTTTCACGGACTTTGAGAATCATTTCACCCAGATTGTCGATTTTCTTGGGCTGCACAGCCTCTGACAACCAATGCGAATTGCTAGCTAAATCATGACGCAAACCTATAACGCTGATGCCATTGAGGTACTCACCGGGCTTGAGCCGGTTCGCCGCCGCCCTGGGATGTACACCGATACCACTCGCCCAAACCACCTGGGCCAGGAAGTTATTGATAACAGTGTGGACGAAGCGCTGGCAGGCCATGCCAAACGCATCGATGTGATCCTGCATGCCGACCAGTCCCTCGAAGTGATCGACGACGGGCGCGGTATGCCGGTCGATATTCACCCGGAAGAGGGTGTCCCTGCTGTTGAACTGATCCTTTGCCGTCTGCACGCGGGCGGTAAGTTCTCCAATAAAAACTACCAGTTCTCCGGCGGCCTGCACGGCGTTGGGATCTCCGTGGTCAACGCCCTCTCGAAGCGCGTGGAAGTGACCGTGCGCCGCGACGGCCAGGTCTACAACATCGCCTTTGAAAACGGCGATAAAGTTCAGGACCTGCAGGTCATCGGCACCTGCGGCAAACGCAATACCGGGACCAGCGTCCATTTCTGGCCCGACGAAAGCTTCTTCGACAGCCCACGTTTCTCCGTTTCGCGCTTAACGCACATTCTGAAAGCGAAAGCGGTGCTGTGCCCTGGCGTTGAAATTACCTTCAAAGACGAAGTGAACGGCAGCGAGCAGCGCTGGTGCTATCAGGATGGTCTGAACGACTATCTGGGCGAAGCGATTAACGGCCTGCCAACCCTGCCAGAAAAACCGTTCCTCGGTAACTTCTCCGGTGATACGGAAGCGGTCGACTGGGCGCTCATGTGGCTGCCCGAAGGCGGCGAGCTGCTGACAGAAAGCTACGTCAACCTGATCCCGACGATGCAGGGCGGTACGCACGTCAACGGTCTGCGTCAGGGTCTGCTGGATGCGATGCGTGAGTTTTGCGAATACCGCAATATCCTGCCGCGCGGCGTGAAGCTGTCGGCGGAAGATATCTGGGATCGCTGCGCGTATGTCCTGTCGGTCAAAATGCAGGACCCACAGTTTGCCGGTCAGACCAAAGAGCGTCTCTCTTCGCGCCAATGCGCGGCCTTTGTCTCCGGCGTGGTCAAAGACGCCTTCAGCCTGTGGCTGAACCAGAACATTCAGACGGCAGAAATGCTGGCTGAAATGGCGATTTCCAGCGCCCAGCGCCGTATGCGCGCGGCGAAGAAAGTGGTGCGTAAAAAGCTGACCAGCGGTCCGGCTCTGCCGGGTAAACTGGCCGACTGCACGGCGCAGGATTTGAATCGCACCGAACTGTTCCTCGTCGAAGGTGACTCGGCGGGCGGCTCAGCCAAACAGGCGCGCGACCGTGAATATCAGGCGATCATGCCGCTGAAGGGTAAGATCCTCAACACCTGGGAAGTCTCCTCCGATGAAGTACTGGCGTCTCAGGAGGTGCATGACATCTCGGTTGCGATTGGCATCGATCCGGACAGCGACGACTTAAGCCAGCTGCGTTACGGCAAGATCTGTATCCTCGCGGATGCGGACTCCGATGGTCTGCACATCGCCACGCTGCTGTGCGCCCTGTTTGTGAAACACTTCCGCGCGCTGGTGAAGAACGGTCACGTTCACGTTGCGCTGCCGCCGCTGTACCGTATCGACCTCGGCAAAGAGGTCTATTACGCCCTGACGGAAGAAGAGAAAGCGGGTGTGCTGGAGCAGCTGAAGCGCAAGAAAGGCAAACCTAACGTGCAGCGCTTTAAAGGGCTGGGCGAAATGAACCCGATGCAGCTGCGTGAAACCACGCTGGACCCTAATACTCGTCGTCTGGTGCAGCTGATTATCAGCGACGAAGACGAGCAGCAGACCAACGCAATGATGGATATGCTGTTAGCCAAGAAGCGTTCAGAAGACCGACGTAACTGGTTGCAGGAAAAAGGCGATATGGCGGATATTGAGGCCTGATGTCCTCATGCTGACTCACTCCCGAAAGGGAGTGGGAATAAATGCTAAGCCCGGTAAGCGTAGCGCTACCGGGCTTTTTTACATCAAAAATCCATCTTCACCGTAAACTGCACTTCACGCGGATCGCCAATTTGGTTCCCCAGGTTATTGGTACCAATCGACGACGTGTAATAGGTCTTATCAAACAGGTTTTTCACGTTCAGCTGGAGCGTCACCGGATACTGCAGCTTCAGTTTGTACGCGGCAAAAGCGTCGGCCACCACGTAGCCCGGCAGATAATAATCCGCGCCGTTAGTGGCGGAGCGACGACTCACGCCATGCCCGCCGCCGCCGAGCGTCAGGGTATTCCCGCCGATCACATTATTAATGTCGTAAGTCAGGAACAGAGAACCTGTGTGACGCGGCACGTTTGGCAGCGGTTTACCGGCGTAATCCGGATCTTCCAGCACCTTCGCGTCCGTGTAGCCATAGCTGGCGATCACATTGGTGTTCTCGGTTAACCGGCCTGCCAGATCCACTTCCACACCCTGCGAACGCACACGCCCGGCGGTTTTCGCCACCGTCTCATCACCGACGCTCTCAGTGTAAAGCACGTTGCGTTTATGGATATCAAACAGCGCGATATTGGCGGTAATGCCGTCGAACAGGTCAAACTTCGCGCCCACTTCGTAGGCATTGGATGTTTCCGGCGGCAGGTTACCAATATAGCTGGCGATAGACGATTGCGGCATAAACGTCTGCGAATAGTTGGCGAACAGCGACACCGATGACGTGAGCTTGTAAACCAGCCCCGCTTTCGGCGTCCACTGGTCATCGCGGCTGTCGGTATTGACGTTAAACGGACGGCCTTTCCCCGCATACTGCGTGTAGGACTGATAGCGCAGGCCGGTGACGGCGATCCATTTATCCGTCAGATAGAGGGCATCCTGCACGTAGGCGGAATAGCTCTCCTGCTTAATGGTCTGATCGCTGTCCGATGCTGACACGGTCGTGCATTTGCTCAGATTGCCGTAGGACGGGTTGTAAATATTGAAATCTTTAACGTTCTTACAGCGGATCATATCCGTGCGCAGCAGATCGTAATTCTCATAAGAGACGCCGGTCAGGATCTCATTGTAAAACCCGGCAATATCCACGTTCCCCTGCAGATCCGCGCGGGTGGAGTGCATGCGCTGAGTCGAGCCTTGCGTGGCGTCCACGCGGCGGGTCAGATTGCCGGTGGCGGAATCGTAGGCCATCACGCGCGCCTGGTTATCCGTGTATTTATCCTGGCTAAAGCTGTAGTCGAATTTGGCGGTCCACTGGCTGTTGAGACGGTACTCCGCGTTAAGCTGGGCCAGATCGGATTCACCGTCGGTAATGTTGAACGGTTCGTCAAAGCGCGTCTTGCGATCCACATCAACCGGCTGTTTGGTCGTTAAATCGAAGATCGTGCCGCGATCGAATGGCGTCTGATAATCACGATGCGAATAGAGCACCGTGACGGTAGCATCATCGCCAAACCAAGTCAGAGACGGCGCGATAAAGTTGCTGCGCTCTTTGCCGAAATTACGCCAGTAATCCTCTTTCTGATACTCACCCGTCAGGCGATACGCCAGACGGGTGCCTTCAATCGGGCCGGTCACATCGAGCTGTCCGGTGCCGCCGCCAAAGCTGGTGGAAGTCGCCGAGATCGAACCGCCGAACTCTCTTTCCGGGCGCTTCGTCACCACGTTAATCAGCCCGCCTGGATCGAGGATGCCGTACAGCGTCGACGCCGGGCCTTTCAGCACTTCGACGCGCTCCGTCGAGGCATTAAAGCTGCGCGGTAGCACGGTGCGCAGGCCGTTGGTCATGATCGACCCGTCACGGTTTGCGCCAAAACCACGGCGCACAAACGCATCCTGTGTCCCGCCGAGGGTATTGGTTTGCACCACGTTGCTGACGTTGTACAGCGCCTCGTCGAGCGTGGTGGCGTGCTGATCTTCCAGCACCTGATCGCTCACGGTATTGACCACCTGCGGGATGTCCAGCATCGGCATAGTCGTGAGCGTGGCGGTGGAGGTGTTCAGCGGCTGATAGCCGTTAGTGGCATCGGTTTTCGCGGAAGGATCGGCGGTGACGGTCAGCGTTTCGCCGTCTTTCGCGGTGGTGCTGTCAGCCGCCTGCGCCAGTGGCGCGAGGAACAGCAGTGAAAAGAGCGCGCGCCCTTTAATCCCAGAGAATGAAGGTGTGTACATAGCCATTGGATCTGTTTTCCCGAAATACCCGCGCATGGTCGCGGGTGAAGATGGTGTGTCATTGCCCGTAAAGCGCTACCCGTTTGCCTGTGCGGAGTCGGGTATGTAATTGAGAATCATTCAATCATGCAGGAATGTAGTAGTAAATGGAAAAAAGCAAAATTCGGCTACAGCAAAAAATCACCTGATCTGGGATGCTGCTAAAAAATGTAATTGACTGAAAATAATCAATTAATGACTTTCTTATCACATGCGTATCGGTCGACTAATCCCTGGTTTTTTCAGGGTGTTTATCCCCTTGACTACTACATGGCGCAGCGGCAAACTCACAAAAGAGAATGAGATTTATTTTTATTTATTTGTTATTTGATTAAGTTGGCGCACACGTGGCTCATAACGCGACAAAGCAGGGGGTGGTTGTCGAAAACCTCTCTGCTGGCTATCAGAAAAAAATTATCGTCAATGATATTTCCCTCACTATCCCTTCTGAAAAAATGACCGTGCTGGTCGGGGCGAACGGCTGCGGGAAATCGACGCTTCTCAGTACGATGGCGCGCCTGTTGCAGCCGATGGGCGGCGCGGTGCTGCTCGACGGCAAAGTCCTGCACGACCAGCCGACCAAAGCGGTTTCACGCGAACTGGGCATTCTGCCGCAGTCGCCTTTGCTGCCGGAAGGGCTGACGGTATTTGAGCTGATCTCGCGCGGGCGTTTTCCCTGGCAGAATTTTATGCGCCAGTGGACCGATGCCGACGAACAGGCCGTGGAAGAGGCGCTGCGTCTGACCGGCACGCAAGCCTTTGCCCATCTGCCCGTCGAGAGTCTCTCGGGCGGTCAGCGCCAGCGCTGCTGGATCGCGATGGCGCTGGCGCAGCAAACGCCAGTGATTCTGCTGGACGAGCCGACGACTTTTCTCGATCTGCGCTATCAGGTGGAGATCCTCGAACTCCTGCACGATCTCACCCGTCACCACGGCCGTACGGTGGTGGTAGTCCTCCACGATCTGAACTTTGCGGTGAACTACGGCGATACGCTGGTCTTCTTACGCGAAGGCAAAGTGCAGGGCGTGCTTCATGAGGGCGACGTCTGCACGCCGGAACTCATCAAAACGGTGTTTGATGTCGATGTGCAAATGTCGATCAACCCGATGACCGGCAAACCGTTCTTTATCCCATTTCGTCGCGGCAGCGAAAAAGCATGATGCGCACAGGACTGGCTTCTGCCCTGTTTTTGGCGCTGCTGCTTATGGGCGCGATTATCCATCTGGGCCTTGGCGCGCGGTTTATCGCCCCGCAGACCGTGGTGCAGGCGTTTCTGGCGTTTGACCCGCGCAACTTCGATCACAATGTGATCATCAACCTGCGCCTGCTGCGTCTGGCGGCAGCGCTTACTACCGGCGCTGCGCTCGGCGTGGCGGGTGTACTGCTGCAGGCGGTGATCCGCAATCCACTGGGTGAACCGCATATTCTGGGGCTAAACGCCGGAGCCGCACTGGCAGTGGTTTTAACCAGCGCCCTCGGGCTGGCGCTGCCGTTTGGGCGGCCGCTGATTGCGGCGGCGGGCGCGGCACTCCTGTTCCTGCTGGTGCTCGCGCTGTCGTCTGCCGGTCGCACTGGCCTGACGCCGATGAAAGTGACGCTCTGCGGCGTGGCGCTGTCGGCTTTCGCCTCATCCATCACCGCAGCGGTGCTGATCCTTGATGAACAAACCCTGCTGGCGATGCGCACCTGGCTGGCGGGCGATCTGGCAGGCTTAAGCTGGGCGGCCACGCAAAACGCCGCCTGGGTCGCGGCGGGCGGATTGGCCCTTTCCATAGCCATTTCACCTTCCCTGAACATGCTGGCGCTGGGCGATCGCATGGCGCAGGGGCTAGGCGTGTCCCTTATCCGCACGCGGATACTCGCGCTGATCGCCATCGCGTTACTGTGCGGTGCCGCCGTGTCGATCGCCGGGCCGATTGGGTTTATCGGCCTCGTCGTTCCGCAGCTGATTCGCCGTCTGGTGTCGGTGGATTTGCGCGTCATGGTGCCGCTCTCGGCCTGCTGCGGCGCGCTGGTGTTACTGCTGGCAGATATCGCCGCGCGCACCCTGTTTATGCCCCACGAACTGGCGACCGGCGTGATGACCGCGCTGGTGGGCGCGCCCGTGTTTATCCTGATTGCCGCGAGGATGTTCCGATGAGCCGGGCCGTTCTGCGCGCCGAATTGCGCCCGCTGCGTTGGGGCCGATTTTCAACCCTAATCCGCCCCAAAGCGCTGGCAGGGTTAGCCGTTTTAACCGCGTTGATCTCCGCGCTGCTGGTCATGGGCCTGACCCACGGCACGCTTCCGGTTCCCACCTCAGACGTGGCCCGCGCGCTGTTTTCTCCTGACGCTCTTAGCCCCGACGCGCGCTACATCGTGCAGGATATCCGTCTGCCGCGCCTGCTGATGGCTGTGCTCTGCGGGGCGATGCTGGGCATGGCGGGCGCGGCGATGCAGTCCATCACCCGCAACGGTCTGGCCGATCCGGGGCTGATCGGCGTGAAAGAGGGGTGTAGCGTGGCGGTACTGCTGCTGATTTTCCAGTTCCCGGCGATGTCAGTGTTCTGGCGTCCGGTCGTGGGGATGGCGGGCGGCTTGATGACGGCGCTGCTGGTGGTGGTGCTCGCCCGCGATATTTCTCGTCCGCGTTTTATCCTGATTGGCATCGGCGTCTCCTGGACCTTTTCCGCTGGAATGGGCGTCTTTATGACGACGGCAGACGTGCGCGACGTGCAGACCGCGCTGCTGTGGCTGGCTGGTAGCCTGCATGCCGCCAGCTGGCCGCTGGTGAGCGTGGCGGCAGGCTGGGCGCTACCCGGGGCTGCGCTGCTGCTGTTAACGGCCAGCGCGGCAGATGTCGCGCTGCTCGGTAACCAGACGGCCACCGGGTTGGGTGTGCGCATCGCACGTCTGGCCCTGATTCGCGTGCTGGCCCCGGTGCTGCTGACAGCCGCCTGTGTGTCATGCGTCGGGAGCATTGGATTTGTCGGTTTGATTGCGCCGCACATGGCGCGTTTTCTGCTGCGCGGCGGCCAGACCACGTTGCTTGTGGGCAGTGCGGCGCTGGGCGCGCTGCTGGTTCTGCTGGCAGATAATGTCGGGCGGCTGGCGTTTCTGCCGCTGCAACTGCCTGCGGGCATTGTTATCTCGCTGATTGGCGGGCCGTTTTTCCTGGTGCTGCTCTGGGCGCGCCGGGACCGGTTTTAAAAGGGGAGTGTTATGCGCGTAGTGTTAATGTTGCTGCTGCTGGCGGGCTTTTCCGCAAGCGCCGCTGAACCTGTTCAAACCTTTACCGACGATCTGGGGCGCACGGTCACGGTGCCGCTGCACCCGAAACGCATCGTCTCGCTGCACGATCTCGACATCACTATTCCGCTGATTGAACTCGGCGTGCCGCCGGTGGCGAGCCACGGACGTACGCGCCCGGACGGCAGCCATTTTATTCGCTCCGGCGGGCTGCTGACCGGCGTGGATTTCGATAACTCTGCGATTCAGTTTATCGGCACTGCGGATATCGATATTGAAGCCATCGCCGCCGCGAGGCCGGATCTGATCATCACCGAACCAACCCGCAATACGCCTGTCGCGATGCTGGAGAAAATCGCGCCGACGGTGAGCATCGATCACCTCGACGGCGGGGCGCCGGAAATCTACCGCAAGCTGGCGCAGTTAACCGGCACGCAGGCGCGGCTGAAAATTCTTGAACGTCGCTACCAGGAGCAGATCAAGGCGCTTAAAGCGACGATTGATACGCACAAAATCAGCGTCGCGGTGATTCAGGCTAATCAGGGCAAAATCACCGTGATGCACAGCTATCACTCTTTGGGACGCGTACTGCGCGATGCCGGATTCACCTTCCCGAAACTCATCGACGCGATTCCTGAAGGCGGGCGTATCGACGTCAGCGCTGAGCGTCTGCCGGAGCTGGATGCGGATTTCGTCTTCGCCACCTGGCGCGGCGATACGGGCGGTAAACCGCAGGATGAGCTGGCAGCGATGGAGGCGGTGATGCCCGGCTGGTGTCAGTTCCTTAATGCCTGTCGCACCGGACATTACGTGCTGATCTCACGCGAAGAGGCAATCTCCAACTCCTTTGCCTCGCTGGGATTAATGGCGGCGCAGGTGCAGTCGCAAATCGCCGGGCGTCCGCTGCCGGAGGCGAAATGATCAGAAAAGACAAATCGCGGGTCGATCTCTACGGCGAGCGTTTTCGTGCTCGCGGGCATCAGCTGACGCCGCGTCTGCTGCTGGTGGCCAGCTACATCAACGATAATCGCGAAGCGGTGATGGAGCAGACGGCGATGGAGATTGCCGCGCTGCTGAAAACCTCTGATGCCACCGTGGTGCGGGCGATTCAGGCGCTGGGCTTTGCCGGTTTACGCGACCTCAAACAGACGCTTGAGCACTGGTTTGGCCCCACGCTCAGCTCCAGCGAAAAGATCACCACCACGGTGAAAGCGCTGACCAGCGACGTCAATTCGAGCATCGATTTCGTCCTCGAAGGGCATCAGCACACCTGCGAAGTGCTGTCTGAACCGGCCAACCGCTACGCCCTGGCGCAGGCGGTGGCGTTGCTGGGCGAAGCGCGGCAGGTGGCGATTTTTGGCATCGGCGCGTCGGGAATTCTGGCGGAATACACCGCGCGACTGTTCAGTCGCATTGGCCTGCCGGCGACGGCACTGAACCGCACCGGAATTAACCTTGCCGAGCAGCTGATCGAACTCCAGCGCGGGGATGTGCTGGTGATGATGGCGCAAAAATCCGCGCACCGGGAAGGGCAGACGACCCTTCGTGAAGCGCGGCGTCTGGGGATCCCAACCATCCTGCTTACCAACGCCGTCGATTCACGTTTCAGTAAAGAGGCGAGCGTGGTGATCCACGTTCCGCGCGGCAATGAGAAAGGCAAAATCCCGCTGCATGGTACGGTGATGCTGTGCCTGGAGATGATTGTGCTGTCGGTGGCCTCCACCGCGCCGCAGCGCACGATTAAGTCCATGAAGCGCATCAATGAATTTCACCGTGGATTAAAGCCGGGGAAGAAAAGCGCGTGAAGCTGCCGGGCAAAATACCGCTCAACGGCCCGAATGATTTTTTCGGTACTGAAGGGGCGTCTCGCCGATGCCCTTCCTGAAGGCGCTGATAAAATAGGTCACGTCAGAAAACCCGACCCGCGCACCGATATCCCGCACGCTCTCTTCGCTGTGTAACAGGCATTCACAGGCTCTTCGCAGCCGCAGCGTATTCAGGTAATCGTGAATTTTCTCGCCCGTTTCCAGATGGAATTTGCGGGAAACGTAGCTGCGGGATTTGCCCAGTTCCGCCGCCAGCGCATCGAGGCTAAATTTAACCTGATAGTTCTCATCCAGCCAGAACATCACCTGGCTGGCGATGCCGTGGCTGCTGCCGGGCGCGCCGTCGCTGTCGTCCGGCAGCATGGCAAACAGCGCAATCAGCAGACTGGCGATACTTTCACTGTTCATCGGCGGCTGGTAGCAGCTCAGCAGGTGATGGATGTGCACCTGACAGTGAGCAACATCAGCGACCCAGGCCGGCCCGCCGCGTCGCGACAGTTTTTGCAGCCGCTGCTGCGCCTGCGGAAAATCTCGCAGCACTTTCAGCACCGCGTGGTGATCGAGATGGATAATGGTGCGGCGATAAATCGCTTCGGCCTGTTCATCCACCATCACCTTATGCAGGGTGAACGGCGGGAAGAAAAACAGCCGTCCGGGGCGCATGGTGTAGTGGCGGTTATCGACAATCGCCACGCCAAATCCCTCTTCGACATAGAGAATTTCCAGACACTGATGCCAGTGGTGATAGCGCACCGTATTAGCGAACAGGCGGCTGAACGACACGATGGTGTCATTCAGGGCGATCAGCTCCAGACGGTCGGATTTTGGCGTGTCGCGCATAGTGCAATAAAACTCAACTTTTCCCCGTCTCTTTCTCGTTATAAACCACCTTTTTAAATTTTCTCAACTTCAGGTTTATTCATCTCTCTTCCCTGTGACACGGCTAACATTTCTGAGGGTTATGCATTCACTATTCTTTGCCGCAGATGATTACGAGGACGAGCGTATGTGGGCGGCAAAGAAAGAAACATCAAATCCGTTGTCTTCCCGTCAGGATGTGGTGGCGGAGCTAAATACCCTGTTAGGCGCGCTGGACAAGCAGTTTGCGCCGGGCAGTTCACGCATTTCTCTGGGTGATACCTGCGCGCATTACGCGACGGATATTGCCGAAATGGAAGGGCTGTCGCGTGCCCTGTGGGGGCTGTTTCCGCTGCTGGCTTCCGGCGAGCGCACGCCTTACAGCGAGAAATACATCACTGCGATTAAACAGGGGACGGACCCGCAAAGCGCCGGTTACTGGGGCGAAACCGCGCCTTACGATCAGCGTCTGGTGGAGATGGCGGCCTATGGCCTTGGGCTTGCGCTGTTGCAAAACCGGCTCACGGATCTCTTCAGCGAGCGGGAGGTGCAAAACCTGCGCGCCTGGCTGAATCAGATCACTGATGCCCAGATGCCGGACAGCAACTGGAACTATTTTGCCATTATGGTCCAGCTTGGTTTTAAACGCGCCGGACTGCCGTTCGACCAGTCTGCCATCGATCGTCGCTTTGCGCTGATGGACGCTTACTACATCGGCGACGGCTGGTATTCCGATGGTGTGGGCCGCCCGAAAGACTATTACATCTCGATGGCGTTCCACTTCTATGGCCTGATCTACGCCACCCTGAGCGGCGACGAGGCGCGGGCCGCAGTGCTGCGCGATCGCGCCCGCCAGTTTGCCGACGATTTTATCTTTATGTCTGCCGCCGACGGGGCATCGATCCCCTTTGGCCGCAGCCTGACCTACCGTTTTGCGATGGTCGCGTTCTGGAGCGCGGTGGCGTTTTCTGAGCTGGATGTATTCACACCGGGCATTGTGAAAGGGATCATTCTGCGTCATCTGCGCTGGTGGCAGCAGCAGCCGATCCTCGATCGCGACGGTATTCTGACGCTCGGATTTGCCTATCCCAATCTGGCGATGTGCGAGGATTACAACTCGCCGGGATCGCCGTACTGGGCGCTGAAAACCTACCTGATCCTGGCGCTGGGTGAAGATCATCCGTTCTGGCAGGCACAGGAACAGCCTTTGCCGGAACGCGCTGAAAAACACGTTATCCCCAACGCGCAGCAGATCCTGATCCACGCCGACAATTCACAGCACGCGACCCTGCTCACCGCCGGGCAGCTGGAGCTGAACAATTACGTCAACACCGAGGCGAAGTACACCAAATTTGCCTACTCAAGCCGCTTTGGTTTCACCATTGAACGCGGGCGCTACGGCATCAAACACGCGGCCTGCGACTCGATGCTGCTGCTCAGTGATGGCGATAACTATTTCCGGGGTCGGCGCGACTGCGACGCGGTGCGCGTTGATGAGAACTTCATTTTCTCGCGCTGGTCGCCGTGGCACGACGTGCAGATCGACACCTGGCTGGTGCCGTTCGGCGAGTGGCATCTGCGTCTGCATCGCATCAATAGCGCGCGCACCTTGCAGACGGTGGAAGGGGGCTTTGCGGTGATCAAAACGGCGCATCGCCTGCAGGCGCGCGGCTGTGTTCTGAATGCGGAAATTGGCAGCAGCGTGATTGTCGATCTGTCGCCCAATCTTTCGCGCCAGCCCGACAGCATTGTTACGCCGCCGAACAGCAGCGTGATGTTTGCGCAATGCGCATCGATTCCCGTGCTTGCCACACAAATTCCGGTCGGGGAAAGCTGGCTCTGCTGCGCTGTCACCGCTTCCGGGGAGCAGAAAAACTACGCGGTCACGCCGCGGCTGAAAATAAACAATAACCAGGTCGTGATTCACGAACCGGGCAGCGAACGTCAGTTGTCGTTCTTTATATAAACACTCTGGACCCTACCTGTTGGCGAGGATTCTATGAAAATCAGCTCAACGAATAAAACCGAATACTACAAAATTAGTACCTTTATTTTTCTCTATTTCTTTACCTGGTCGGCCAGTATTGGCCTGCTGGCCATCTGGCTCGGCCAAAAAGCGAACCTGAGCGGTTCGGTGATTGGTACGGTATTTGCGGTTAACGGTGTCTTCTCCGTTATTCTGAAACCTATTTACGGCTATATTCTCGATAAAATCGGGATGAGCAAATATCTGCTCTATTTTGTGGTGGCCATGTCGGCCCTGATGGCACCGTTCTTTATTTACGTCTATCAGCCGCTGTTGATGTCCAACACACTGCTCGGGATTATTATCGGTGCGCTCTATTTAAGCTTTGCCTGGTATGCGGGCGTGGCGGCGTGCGAATCCTATTCCGATCGCTTTAGCCGGTTGAATGGCATGGAGTTTGGTCAGATTCGTATGTGGGGTTCCCTCGGCTGGGCGGTGGCGTCATCCTTCTCCGGCCTGCTGTTTAACCTCTCTCCGGCGTATAACTTTATTATGGGCAGCGTCGCGTCGGTCATCATGCTGATTGTCCTGCTAAACCTGAAAGTGAACACTAACTCCGTTCATGCCGGGGAAGTGCTGACCAAAGAGAAAATCGCGCCGTCGGACGTCTACGCGCTGCTGCGTAATCGCAAGTTTTGGGCCTTCTGCCTGTATGTGGCGGGCGTGGCGTGGATGATGTTTATTGCTGAACAGCAGTTCTCGCGCTACTTCGTCACCTTCTTCGACGATGTGCATCAGGGCAACGCGGTCTTTGGCTATCTGGGCACGGTACAGTCGGGGATGGAATTCCTGATGTATATGGTGATCCCGCTGTTCGTTAACTTTATAGGTGCCAAACGCGGATTATTAATTGTGGGATTAGTGGTGGGCGCACGCCTGATTATTTCCGGCATGTGCGATTCCCACCTGTTAATTTCGATTCTCAAACCGTTATACGGCCTGGAAATCTGTCTGCTGCTGGTGTCGGTATTTAAATATATCGCTGAGCATTTCGACAAACGCGTCAACGCCACCATGTATTTATTAGGCTATCAGGCGATGCTGTATGTCGGAAACGTGGTGGTGTCATCGCCTGCCGGATATATGTATGACCGTATCGGCTTTGAGCAGACTTATATCATCATGGGTGCCACGGCACTGACATTTACCCTTATTTCTGCCTTTACCTTATCTGCCTGCCAGAGCAAATGGCGCGGCGCGCAGGCCATCAACATCGCAGAACAAAATCCATCACGCTAATTTTTGCTGTCAAAGAAGGAACCGAAATATGTTAAATCGTATCGCAGAGGAACGCCTGTCCGATATTCCTGCACCCGTTGATGCGCGCGTGTTCAGTGATGCATTAAGCTCGGCGCGGGATCATGTCCTCGAACTGATTAGCCGTCATTTAACGGAGTTCGGTGAAAAATTCCCGGCTGAAACCTGTGTAGAGGGCTTTTATCCCCTGACGGAAAACGTGGAATGGACCACCAGTTTCTGGACCGGGCAGCTTTGGCTGGCGTGGGAGATGAGCGGTGACGAGAAATTCCGTGCGCTGGCCGAGAAAAACGTCCGCTCGTTTGGCCTGCGCATCGCCGGGCGCCATGATACCAATACCCACGATTTAGGCTTCCTCTATACCCTGTCGTGCGTGGCGGCCTGGCGTCTGACGGGCAATCGCGAGGCGCGTGGTTTCTCGCTGCTGGCCGCCGAAGCGCTGCTTGAGCGCTTCCACGAGAAGGCGAAGATCATCCAGGCGTGGGGCGATCTGTCCGACCCGGAGCAGGCCGGACGAATGATCATCGACTGCAACATGAACCTGCCGTTGCTCTACTGGGCGACGGAGCAGACCGGCGATCCGCGCTTTGCCGACGCGGCGAAAGCGCACGTGATGCAGGCGGCGACCTACCTGATCCGCGAGGATGCGTCGACGTTCCACACCTACTACATGGACGTCAAAACCGGTGCGCCGCGCTACGGCAATACGCAGCAGGGCTACGCGGATGACTCCTGCTGGTCGCGCGGCCAGGCGTGGGGAATTTACGGTTTCCTGCTGAGCTACATCTATACCGGCGACGAGACGATGATTGCCCTGTCGAAACGGCTGGCGAACTATTTCCTGAACCGCCTGCCGGAGGATTACGTTTGTCACTGGGATCTGGCGCTGGTGGGCACCGATGCCCTGCGCGATTCATCGTCGGCGGCGATTGCGGTGTGCGGCCTGCTGGAATTGGTTAAGCACCTGCCGGTGACGGACCCGGATCGCGAGCGCTATCTGGAGTGGGCGAAAGGGATGATGTCATCGTTGACCCGTCACTATCTGATGGGTAAAGACGAGAAGGGTAACGGGCTGCTGAAGCACTCGGTTTACCATCTGGCGAGCAATAAAGGCGTGGATGAGTGCGCGAGCTGGGGGGATTACTTCTACGTGGAGGCGCTGGTGCGTTTTACCCAGAGCTGGAAGTTGTACTGGTAATAAAAAAGCCCGGTGGCGTTAAGCTTACCGGGCCTTTGGCTCAGGTTTTGAATGCCGGGTAAACGCGGTGTCGCCCGGCAAAAGACAAAAACTTAAACCCCTTGCTCCAGAATACGGATATGCGTTTCCAGAACGTTCCCTTTCACCGCTTCGCTCCACGCTTTCATGTGCGCGGTTTGCAGATGCGCTTCCAGGTGTGCCACGGTTTCCCACAGTTCAACCATGATGATCGAATCGGGCGCGGTGGTCTGGAAGCTTACGCCTGCGGCGGCGTCAACCATCGGCGCGTAGCCGTGGCAGCCTTCTTCTTTCAGAACGGTCGGGATAATTTTCACGAATTCATCCAGCACCGCCTGACGGTGATGTTGACCTGGACGAGTGCGAATTTCAGCAATAACGGTAAGCATGGTTAACTCCTTCTCTACCCGGCATACTTCTAGTTGCAGCTGCGTTGGCTGCAACTTGAATTAATTGGGTCTTAATTGAATAACCAGTTAAGCAAAAATCTCAGCCAGATGCTTGCGATATTCTGCGATATAGCGCGGCACGTCCGGCATTTTAATCACGTCGTTGACGATAAAGGTCGGCAGTGGCTCCAGCGCCAGGAACTGATTGGCTTTATGGAACGGCAGGTAAGCCCCGTCCACGCCAACGCCGTGGAAGAACTGATCTTCATCGGTGAAGGCATCCAGCGGCGCGTTCCAGGTCAGGGACAGCATGTATTTTTTACCGTGCAGCAGACCGCCGGAACCGTATTTTTTAGAGGCGTCGGAACGGGTGCGGCCATCGCTGGCGTACAGAGAACCGTGACCTTCGGTGAAGACATCGTCCATGTACTTTTTGACGGTCCACGGCGCGCCCATCCACCAGCCTGGCATCTGCCAGACAATCACGTCGGCCCACAGGAAATTCTGCACTTCGGTTTTGACGTCGTAATCGCTGTCGGCGCGAACCACTTTAACATCATGCCCGGCGTCGCGCAGGAAACCATCCGCGACCTCGGTCAGGGTGTCATTCAGTTGGCCGTTAGAGTGGGCGAATTTTTTCGCACCGTTGATAATCAGAATGTTGCTCATAATTTGTCCTCAGACTGGCAAGTTTGGCAGTCATGTTACCCGTAATAACGGTGCTGAAAAATGAGCAAAATGTGCAAAGTCTTTTGCTTATAGCGCAATAATCCAACTACCAGCTTACTGTCACTTCAAACCCGCCTTGGCGCGCGTTGGCGAGCGTTACCCGCATGCCGTGCAGCGTCGCAATGCGTTTGACGATGGATAATCCCAGCCCGCTGCCGGTCTGCTCCTGGCCCGGAGGACGATAAAAACGCTCGCCGATGCGCGCCAGAGCGTCCGGCGAAATTCCCGGCCCGTTGTCGCGTACGGTAAAACTCTGTGCATCCAGCGTGACATCCACCACGCTTCCACGCGGGCTATAGCGCACGGCGTTATCCAGCAGGTTGCGCACCAGCAGGCTCAGCAGCAGCGGCTGGCCAGCGCGCGCCACCTGAGGCGCGTGAATGTTGAGGCGCAATTCGATGCCCGCCTGCTGCGCCGAATGGTAACTGTCCATCACCGACGATTGCAGCAGATCGGCCATCGCAATCGTCTGAACATCATCGAGGTTTTCCAGTGAGTCGAGGCGCGACAGCGTGAGGAGCTGATCCACCAGCCGCGAGGCACGGTCGATGCCTGCGTGAAGCTGGTTGAGCGCTTTCGCCTGCGCCTCGGGATCGTCCAGCGACAGTTGCGCCACTTCGGTTTGCACCTTCAGAGCGGTGAGCGGGCTGCGCAGTTCGTGGGCGGCATCTGAGGTAAAGCGCCGCTCGCGGGTCATCATCTCCTGCGTGCGGGCAAAAAGATGATTCAGGGCGTCGAGCAGCGGGCGCACCTCCGTCGGCAGCCCATCGGTTGCCAGCCGGTCGGTGGCGTCGGGCGAACGACGGCGCAAGGTCAGGGCGAGGTTTTTCAGAGGGCGCAGTTCGCGCGCGAGTAAAACAATCAGCAAAAGCAGCATCAGCGGCAGCGCCACCAGCCAGGGGGTCAGCTGCGAAGTGACAATATCCAGCGCCATCTCCTGGCGATACTCCCACTCTTGCCCGACGACAATCCGGTATTTCCCGTTCGGTGCGGTCAGCCACAGGAAACGCCACGCGTCGTTGTCGTCCTTCAGCTGCCCGTCGGTAAATCCGTCGCGACGGTAGTGATAAGGAATTTCCCGGCCATTTTCACCGTCGTTCAGCAGCATTTTCCCGTCGCTGGCGTAGATGGCAAACGCCAGCGCGTCGTCATCAAGATGGCCGTGTTTGGCTTTTTTGGGCACATCGCTCATCCGCATGGGCGCGTTAAGCTCGTCGAGATCCATGGTCATCAGCCGTTTGGCAAACAGCATCTGCTGGGTATCGAACAGTTTATCGAGCTTGTGGGTGGTCTGCTGCCAGGCCACCACGCTTGCCGCCAGCCATGCGCCGAGGGACAGCACGAGAAAAAGTAGCGTCAGGCGCAGTTTCAGGCTTAAGCGTTGAGTCAGTTTCATGCGTCACCCAGGGTATAGCCGATGCCGTGAACGGTGCGGATAAAATGGCTGCCGAGCTTGCGGCGTAAATGGTGAACGTGGACTTCGACGGCGTTGCTGGAGACGTCGTCGTCCCAGGTATAGAGCTTTTCTTCGATAAGCTTGCGCGGCAGCACGCGCCCGGCGTTACGCATCAGCAGCTCCAGCAGAGCGAACTCTTTCGGTTTGAGGGCCAGCGTTTCGCCGTTAAGCGTAGCGACCAGGCTTGTGGGGTCCAGCGTCACGTTGCCGTGGCGCAGTTCGCTGCGGGATTTGCCGTGGCTGCGGCGCAGCAGTGCTTCGAGCCGCGCCGCCACTTCGACCAGGGCAAAGGGTTTGCACAGATAGTCGTCCGCGCCGAGACGCAGACCTTCGACGCGCTGATCGAGGGCATCGCGCGCGGTGAGGATCAGCACCGGCTCGCTGCGCCCGTTTTCGCGCCAGTCGCGCAGGATGTCGAGGCCGTCTATGCCCGGTAGCGTCAGGTCGAGTACCACCGCATCGAAAGGGGCGGTATAGAGCGCGGCCTTGCCTGTGCTGCCGTCGGTAAACCAGTCAACGCTAAAGCCCATTTTGCTTAAGCCCGCTTTGATGCCGTCGCCAATCAGCCTGTCGTCTTCTACCAGTAAGATGCGCATGTTCCCCTCCTTGATGCTGCGGTTTATGTGCAGTAAACCCCCTGTGACATCATGCTGTACAGCAAAAAATTTAAATTTTCCCCTTAAGAAGTTGTTAAGGTTTACCCTGTTTAATGGCGTTCTAAACAACATTAAAGGGAGAGATAACGATGAGAAAATTCGCAGCTATTACGGCAATCATGATGATGACCACGGCTCCGGTATTTGCTGCAGAAGGCGGCTTTAACGGTCCATCTGCAACGCCTGCGCAAACCCAAACCCAGCAGGGCGGATTTGTGGACAATAACGCTAACCTGACCACCGCGGCCAAAGTCAAAGATCAGAAGGACGACAGCTGGGTCAAACTGCGCGGTAACATTACCGAGCGCCTGTCCGACGACCGCTACCTGTTCCGCGACACCACCGGTACGGTGAATGTGGAAATTGACCACAAACGCTGGAACGGGCAGACCATCACCCCGCAGGATCAGGTCGAGATTCAGGGTAAGGTCGATAAAGAGTGGAATGAGTTTGAAATCGACGTCAAACAAGTTATCAAACTGAACAAATAATGACGAAAAGGGCCGATTCTGCGGCCCTTTTTCTTTGTGACTCAACTCGTCAGATAGGGTAGTATCTGCGGCAATATTGCCTGAAACCCACAGGTTTCTGAGTTGAGGAATGACATTTAATGAGCGATATGGCAGAGCGCCTCGCGCTACATGAATTCACTGAAAACGCCTATCTGAACTATTCCATGTACGTCATCATGGACAGGGCACTGCCGTTTATCGGCGATGGCCTGAAACCCGTTCAGCGTCGCATCGTTTACGCGATGTCTGAGCTGGGCCTGAACGCCAGCGCCAAATTCAAAAAATCCGCCCGTACCGTGGGTGACGTGCTGGGTAAATACCATCCGCACGGCGACAGCGCCTGTTACGAAGCGATGGTGTTGATGGCGCAGCCTTTCTCCTACCGTTATCCGCTGGTCGATGGCCAGGGAAACTGGGGGGCACCGGACGATCCGAAATCCTTCGCCGCGATGCGTTACACCGAATCGCGCTTATCAAAATATGCAGAACTGCTGCTCGGCGAACTCGGCCAGGGCACGGTGGACTGGGTGCCAAACTTTGACGGCACGATGCAGGAGCCGAAAATGCTGCCTGCCCGTCTGCCGAATATCCTGCTGAACGGCACCACCGGCATCGCGGTTGGCATGGCGACGGATATTCCACCGCACAACCTGCGTGAAGTGGCGAAAGCCGCCATTACCCTGATTGAACAGCCGAAAACCACGCTGGATGAACTGCTGGATATCGTGCAAGGGCCGGACTATCCGACCGAAGCGGAGATCATCACCTCCCGCGCTGAAATCCGCAAAATCTACCAGAACGGTCGCGGATCTGTGCGCATGCGCGCGGTGTGGAATAAAGAAGACGGCGCCGTGGTCATTACCGCGCTGCCGCACCAGGTGTCCGGCGCGAAAGTGCTGGAGCAGATCGCCGCCCAGATGCGCAATAAAAAGCTGCCGATGGTCGATGACCTGCGCGACGAATCGGACCACGAAAATCCGACGCGTCTGGTGATTGTCCCACGCTCTAACCGCGTCGATATGGACCAGGTGATGAACCACCTGTTCGCCACTACCGATCTGGAAAAAAGCTACCGCATCAACCTGAACATGATCGGTCTGGATGGTCGTCCGTCGGTGAAAAACCTGCTGGAGATCCTGACTGAGTGGCTGGCGTTCCGTCGCGATACGGTGCGCCGTCGTCTGAACTATCGTCTGGAAAAAGTCCTTAAGCGCCTGCATATCCTTGAAGGTTTGCTGGTGGCGTTCCTCAATATCGATGAAGTCATTGAGATCATTCGCACCGAGGATGAGCCGAAGCCCGCGCTGATGTCACGTTTTGGCATTAGCGAAACCCAGGCTGAAGCGATCCTCGAACTGAAATTGCGCCACCTCGCCAAACTGGAAGAGGTGAAAATTCGCGGCGAACAGAGCGAGCTGGCGAAAGAGCGCGATCAGCTGCAGGCGATTCTGGCGTCCGAACGCAAGATGAGCAATTTGCTGAAGAAAGAGCTGCAGGCGGATGCGGAAGCCTTTGGCGACGACCGTCGTTCACCGCTGCAGGAGCGCGAAGAAGCGAAAGCGATGAACGAGCACGACATGCAGCCGTCTGAGCCGGTGACTATCGTGCTGTCCCAGAGCGGCTGGGTGCGCAGCGCGAAAGGCCACGATATCGACGCGCCGGGGCTGAGCTACAAATCCGGCGATAGCTTCAAATCGGCGGTGAAAGGCAAGAGTAACCAGCCGGTGGTGTTCCTTGATTCCACCGGGCGCAGCTACGCCATCGACCCGATCACGTTGCCGTCGGCGCGCGGGCAGGGCGAGCCGATCACCGGCAAGCTGACGCTGCCACCGGGTGCGACCGTTGATCATATGCTGATGGAAGGTGAAGAGCAGAAACTGCTGATGGCCTCCGACGCCGGCTACGGTTTCATCTGTACCTTCAACGATCTGATTGCCCGTAACCGCGCGGGTAAAGCGATGATCAGCCTGCCGGATAACGCCCACGTTATGCCGCCGCTGGTGATTGAGAACGACAGCGATATGCTGCTGGCGATCACCCAGGCTGGACGGATGCTGATGTTCCCGGTCAGCGACCTGCCGCAGCTGTCGAAAGGCAAGGGCAACAAGATCATCAATATCCCGGCGGCGGAAGCCGCAAAAGGCGAAGACGGTCTGGCGCATCTCTTCATTCTGCCGCCGCAAAGCACGCTGACCATTCATGTCGGCAAGCGTAAGATCAAACTGCGTCCGGAAGAGTTGCAGAAAGTGGTGGGCGAGCGCGGGCGTCGCGGCTCGCTGATGCGCGGGCTGCAGCGTATCGACCGCGTGGAGATTGACTCTCCACTGCGTGCGAAATCGGGCGATAGCGAAGAGTAATGTGCCTCTCCCCCTCCGTTCGGGAGGGGGTTCTCGCTAAAATTATCTGTCTTTACACAAAGTCCTTACCTGGCTGGCATTGGAGTATATAATTGTCAGCTGTTAGGGCTTCTGAGGTCGCTATGCTATTCATTGTTCGTGCAATTCTCACCGTTATCTACTGCATTCTGGTCTGCGTGTTCGGCTGCATTTACTGCCTGTTCAGCCCGCGTAACCCGAAGCATGTCTCCACCTTTGGCCGCATGTTTGGTCGACTGGCGCCGCTGTATGGCCTGAAGGTCGAAACCCGCTTGCCGGAAGGCGCAGAAAATTTCGGCAACGCCATCTATATCGGTAATCATCAGAATAACTACGATATGGTCACCGCCGCGAACATCGTGCTGCCGCCAACGGTCACGGTGGGTAAAAAGAGCCTGCTGTGGGTGCCGTTCTTCGGCCTGCTGTACTGGCTCACGGGTAACTTGCTGATCGATCGTAATAACCGCGCCAAAGCGCACAGCACCATTGCCGAAGTGGTCAATCACTTTAAGAAACGCAAAATCTCTATCTGGATGTTCCCGGAAGGGACGCGCAGCCGTGGTCGCGGCCTGCTGCCATTTAAAACTGGCGCGTTTCACGCCGCAATTGCTGCAGGTGTGCCAATTATTCCTGTGTGTGTTTCCAATACTTCGAATAAAATTAACCTTAACCGCCTGAAAAACGGGCTGGTAATTGTTGAGATGCTGCCACCCGTGGACACCAGCAAATACGGTAAAGACCAGGTGCGTGAACTGGCTGCCCATTGCCGTGAGCTGATGGCGCGTCAAATCGAAGTGCTCGACAAAGAAGTCGCAGAGAGAGAAGCCTCCGGCAAGATTTAACCGGAGTTTCAGGGAAATGAATTCCCGCGTTTTATCGTCGTTTCACATGGAGCAAATATGTCACTCAGTCGGCGTCAGTTTATTCAGGCTTCGGGAATCGCCCTTTGTGCTGGCGCGGTTCCGCTGACAGCCAACGCCGCCGGGCAGCAACAGCCGCTGCCCATTCCGCCGTTACTGGAATCTCGTCGTGGGCAACCGCTTTTCCTTACCATGCAGCGCACGCACTGGTCCTTTACCCAGGGCACGCGCGCATCGGTCTGGGGGGTGAATGGCCGCTATCTCGGGCCGACGATCCGCGTCTGGAGCGGGGATGACGTAAAGCTCATTTACAGCAACCGCCTGGCGGAAAACGTCGCCATGACCATCAGCGGATTGCAGGTCCCCGGCCCACTGATGGGCGGCGCGGCGCGCATGATGACGCCGAGCGCTGACTGGGCACCCGTACTGCCGATTCGCCAGAGTGCCGCGACATTGTGGTATCACGCGAACACGCCAAACCGCACGGCGCAGCAGGTCTACAACGGTCTGGCCGGAATGTGGCTGGTGGAAGACGAGGTGAGTAAATCGCTGCCGATCCCGAACCACTACGGTGTCGATGATTTCCCGGTCATCATTCAGGACAAACGCCTCGATAACTTTGGCTCGCCGGAGTACAGCGAGCCGGGCAGCGGCGGTTTTGTCGGCGATACGCTGATGGTGAACGGCGCGCAAAGCCCGTACGTCGAAGTCTCTCGCGGCTGGGTCCGTCTGCGTCTGCTGAATGCGTCCAACTCCAGGCGCTATCAGCTGCAGATGAGCGATGGCCGCGCGCTGCATGTGATCTCCGGCGATCAGGGCTTTTTACCCGCGCCGGTTTCCGTTAAACAGCTGGCGCTGGCGCCGGGTGAGCGGCGTGAAATCCTCGTGGATATGACCAACGGGGATGAAGTGTCGATTACCTGCGGCGAGGCGGCGAGCATCGTGGATCGTATTCGCGGCTTCTTCGAGCCGTCGAGCATTCTGGTGTCTACGCTGGTGTTGACCCTGCGTCCGACGGGTCTGTTACCGCTGGTGACGGACAGTCTGCCGATGCGTTTGCTGCCGGAGGAGATCCTGAGCGGGACGCCGGTGCGCAGTCGTGATATCAGCCTCGGCGACGATCCGGGTATCAACGGTGCGCTGTGGGACGTCAATCGTATCGATATTACAGCGCAGCAGGGCACCTGGGAGCGCTGGACGGTGCGTGCAGAGATGCCGCAGGCGTTCCATATCGAAGGGGTGAGTTTCCTGATCCGTAACGTCAACGGCGCGATGCCGTTCCCGGAGGATCGCGGCTGGAAAGACACGGTCTGGGTCGATGGGCAGGTAGAGCTGCTGGTCTACTACGGACAGCCTTCATGGCCGCACTTCCCGTTCCTGTTCCACAGCCAGACGCTGGAGATGTCGGATCGCGGTTCCGTAGGGCAGCTGCTGGTGAATCCGCTGGCCTAGCACGCCTCCACAGGCCGGGCGGTGGCTTCGCCTTACCCGGCTTACAGATTCCGCGAACCCAGGCACGCTAAGCGCAGCGCCGCCGGGCGAGCGGCGAAAATGCCCGCATAATACCCCTTCATTTCATGTATAAATCCAGCGTATAATCCCCGCCCTTTGTCTATTTTTTCTTCGGAAGCATTATGAGCGCAATATCCCTGATCCAGCCGGATCGAGACCTCTTCTCCTGGCCCCAGCACTGGGCTGCCTGCTTCGGACCGGCGCCATTCCTGCCGATGTCCCGCGAAGAGATGGACCAACTGGGCTGGGACAGCTGCGATATTATTCTGGTGACGGGCGATGCGTACGTCGATCACCCGAGCTTCGGCATGGCCATTTGTGGCCGTATGCTGGAGGCGCAAGGCTTCCGCGTAGGGATCATCTCCCAGCCAGACTGGAACAGCAAAGACGCGTTCATGAGCCTCGGCAAACCCAACCTGTTCTTCGGCGTTACCGCCGGGAACATGGACTCGATGATCAACCGCTACACAGCCGATCGCAAACTGCGCCACGACGATGCCTACACCGCCGATAACGTCGCCGGTAAGCGTCCGGATCGCGCCACGCTGGTTTATACCCAGCGCTGCAAAGAAGCATGGAAAGACGTGCCGGTCATCCTGGGGGGAATCGAAGCGAGCCTGCGCCGTACCGCGCACTACGATTACTGGTCTGATACCGTGCGCCGTTCGGTGCTGGTGGATTCCAAAGCCGATATGCTGATTTTCGGCAACGGCGAGCGTCCGCTGGTGGAAGTGGCGCACCGCCTGGCGCAGGGCGAACCTGTCGGTAATATCCGCGACGTGCGTAACACGGCGATCATGGTGAAAGAAGCGCTACCGGGCTGGAGCGGGGTGGATTCCCGTATCATCGACATGCCGGGCAAAATCGACCCGATCCCGCACCCGTATGGCGAAGATTTGCCGTGTGCGGACAACAAACCGGTCGAACCGAAGAAAGCCGAAGCCAAAGCCGTGGTCGTGCAGCCGCCGCGCCCAAAACCGTGGGAAAAAACCTACGTTCTGCTGCCGTCCTTTGAAAAAGTGAAAGGCGACAAGGTGCTTTACGCGCACGCGTCACGCATTCTGCATCATGAAACTAACCCAGGCTGCGCACGTGCGCTGATGCAAAAGCACGGCGAGCGCTATATCTGGGTTAACCCGCCAGCCATTCCGCTCTCAACCGAAGAGATGGACAGCGTGTTTGCACTGCCGTACAAACGCGTGCCGCATCCTTCCTATGGCAATAGCCGAATTCCTGCCTACGAGATGATCCGCTTCTCGATCAACATCATGCGCGGCTGCTTCGGCGGCTGCTCGTTCTGTTCGATCACCGAGCACGAAGGGCGCATTATTCAGAGCCGCTCTGAGGATTCGATCGTTAACGAGATCGAAGCCATTCGCGACACAGTTCCGGGCTTTACCGGCGTGATCTCCGATCTGGGCGGCCCGACCGCCAACATGTATATGCTGCGCTGCAAATCACCGCGCGCGGAGCAGACCTGCCGCCGTCTGTCGTGCGTCTATCCGGATATTTGTCAGCACATGGACACCAACCACCAGCCGACGATCAACCTGTATCGTCGCGCCCGCGATCTGAAAGGCGTCAAGAAGATCCTGATCGCCTCCGGCGTGCGTTACGACATCGCGGTGGAAGATCCGCGCTACATCAAAGAGCTGGCGACCCATCACGTTGGCGGCTATCTGAAGATCGCCCCTGAGCATACGGAAGAAGGCCCGCTGTCGAAGATGATGAAGCCGGGCATGGGCAGCTACGATCGCTTTAAAGAGCTGTTTGACACCTATTCGAAACAGGCGGGTAAAGAGCAGTACCTGATTCCCTATTTCATCTCAGCGCACCCTGGTACGCGCGATGAGGATATGGTGAATCTGGCTCTGTGGCTGAAGCAGCGTCGTTTCCGTCTCGATCAGGTGCAGAACTTCTATCCGTCGCCGCTCGCTAACTCGACGACCATGTATTACACCGGCAAGAACCCGCTGAGTAAAATTGGTTACAAGAGTGAAGATGTGGTGGTGCCGAAAGGTGACAAACAGCGTCGACTGCATAAAGCACTGCTGCGCTATCACGATCCGGCCAACTGGCCGCTGATCCGTCAGGCGCTGGAAGATATGGGTAAAAAGCATCTGATTGGCTCGCGCCGCGAATGCCTGGTGCCTGCGCCGACTCTGGATGAGATGCGCGAAGCGCGTCGCCAGAACCGCAATACGCGTCCGGCACTGACCAAACACACGCCTGTTGCGCATCAGCGCCAGACGCCGGCGGCGAACAAAAAACGCGGGAAAGTGGCAGGGCGCTAAGCCTGTCGCCCGGCAATAAAAAAGCCCGACGTTTGTCGGGCTTTTGAACGAGGGTGTTACCCCCCAAACTGATCCGGATCTGGCCCCAAACGCTTGCCCTGATCCAGCTTCGCTATCTCGCTTAACTCCTCTTTATCCAGGCGGAAATCCCAGACGTCGAAGTTCTCGGCGATACGCGCCGGGGTGACCGATTTCGGGATCACCACCAGACCGCTGTCCAGATGCCAGCGAATGACGATCTGCGCGGCGGTTTTGCCGTACTTCTCGGCCAGGTCGCGAATAATTTTCTGATCGAAAACGCCTTCGCCGCCCTGAGCCAGCGGGCTCCAGGATTCGGTCTGAATTTTGTGCGTGGCGTTCCAGGAGTGCAGCTGACGCTGCTGCATGAGCGGATGCAGCTCAATCTGGTTGATCACCGGCGCGACGCCCGTTTCATCAATCAGCCGCTGCAGATGATGGATCTGGAAATTACAGACGCCAATACTCTTCACCAGCCCCTCTTTTTGCAGATCGATCAGACCTTTCCAGGCCTCAACGTAGTGATCGATTGCCGGAACCGGCCAGTGCATCAGATAGAGATCGACGAAATCGAGCTGAAGTTTTTCTAGGCTTTCCAGCAGGGCTTCGCGTGGGCGTTTCTGGTCGTCGTTCCACAGTTTAGTGGTGATGAATAACTCATCGCGCGGGATGCTGGCGCTGGCCAACGCTTTGCCGACGCCGTCTTCATTTTTGTACGCGGCGGCGGTATCGATAGACCGATAGCCGACTTCCAGTGCTTTGTGAATGGCGGACACGACCTCGTCATTACCGGCTTTCCATACGCCCAGTCCCAGCTGGGGCATGACGTTGCCGTCCTGAAGCTTAATTACGGTTTGGTTTGCCATTTTTCCTCCTCCATTTGCTCATCACCGGGGGTGTCCCCGGTGATGTGGTGTGCATTAAGTCTGGACGAAATGTCAAAAAACGAAAGGCGGGATGACAAAAACGCTTAGCGGGCCGCTTCGTAAATGCGACGGCTGACGTCCAGCGTAATGTCGTGATTCTCGCCCAGTTGCGTCATGCCGTGCTCTTCGAGTTTAGCCAGCAGGGCAGGGATAGAGCTGCCATCCAGGCCGTAACCGGAGAGGCGAGTCGGCACGCCCAGCTGCTCGAAGAAGTTACGGGTCGCCGCGATTGCCGCGTCGATACGCTCGTCTTCAGAACCGGAAGTGATGTTCCATACGCGTTCTGCATACTGCAGCAGTTTGGCACGTTTGGTGTCGCGTTTTTCATTCCACAGAGCTGGCAGAACCACCGCCAGCGTCTGGGCGTGATCCAGGCCGTGCATCGCGGTCAGTTCGTGGCCCAGCATGTGGGTCGCCCAGTCCTGTGGCACGCCTGCGCCAATCAGACCGTTCAACGCCTGAGTCGCCGCCCACATCACGTTTGCGCGCACATCGTAGTTCTCTGGCTCTTTCAGCGCTTTTGGGCCGTCTTCTACCAGCGTCAGCAGAATACCTTCCGCGAAGCGATCCTGAATTTTGCCGTTGACCGGATAAGTGACGTACTGCTCAACCGTGTGAACGAAGGCATCCACTACGCCGTTAGCCACCTGACGCGGCGGCAGGGTGTAGGTGTAAACCGGGTCCAGCACCGCAAACACAGGCTGAACGTGTTCGTTCATAAAGGCCTGTTTGTCACCGGTGGTTTTACGGGAGATGACCGCGCCTTTGTTGGATTCAGAACCGGTCGCTGGCAGAGTCAGTACAGAGCCCATCGGGATGGCGCTGGTGATTTTGCTGCCGCCGGTTTGCAGAATTTCCCACGGGTCCACGCCATCGGCGTAATGGGCCGCAGCCGCGATGAACTTGGTGCCGTCGAGAACCGACCCGCCGCCGACTGCCAGCAGGAAGGTGATGTTCTCTTCACGGGCGATGTTAACTGCGTTCATCAGCGTTTCGTAGGACGGGTTTGGCTCGATGCCGCCGAATTCACGTACGTCCACGCCTTCCAGCGCGCTGTACACCTGGTCCAGCACGCCGGTTTTTTTGACGCTGCCGCCACCGTAAGTGATCAGGACGCGCGCCCCGGCTGGGATCTGGTCGCGCAGATCGGCGATGGCGTCTTTACCAAACAGAATGCGGGTTGGGGTATGCAGATTAAAATTATTCATTGCTCGTTCCCTTATGTGGGTGAAAAACGTGGCGGCGTCGATGGCTGCCTGATGGTGCCCATTGTGGCCATCGAAGGCACGCCTCTCAATGCACATTCCTGCCGTTGTCTTGCCCATTTCTACAGAGGGCTGGAGAAAATGCGAAAAGGTGCGCAAACTGGCAACAATGGAAACCGTATCGGGAGTAAACCTGAATGAACCGCGATGAGATTTGCCTGCAATTGACGGGGCAAATTAACAGACTGAAAGATAAAGAAAATACGCTCACTGAGCTGTTGCCGGATATACGTCTTTTATACGGCACACAGCCCGGTACGCGCACGCCAGTGATGTACCAGCCCGGCATCGTATTTCTCTTTTCAGGCCATAAAATTGGCTATATCAATGAGCGCGTGTTCCGTTACGACACCAACGAATATTTACTCCTCACAGTACCTTTACCCTTTGAATGTGAAACCTATGCGACTGAGGCCGTTCCGCTGGCGGGCATTCGCGTCAACGTAGATATTCTCCAGCTTCAGGAACTGCTGATGGATATCGGTGAAGACGAACTGTTCCAGCCCGCGATGGCGGCGAGCGGCATTAACTCCGCGACGCTCTCCGATGAGATTCTGTGCGCCATTGAGCGTCTGCTGGACGTTATGGAACGCCCGCTCGACGCGCGTATTCTCGGCAAGCAGATAATCCGCGAGATCCTCTATCACGTTCTGATGGGACCGGGCGGCGGGGCGCTGCTGGCACTAGTGAGCCGTCAGACCCATTTCAGCCTCATCAGCCGCGTATTAAAACGTATTGAGAGCCAGTACACGGAAAACCTGAGCGTGGATGAGCTGGCGTCAGAGGCCAATATGAGCGTCTCGGCGTTCCACCATAACTTTAAATCCGTCACCAGCACGTCGCCGTTGCAGTACCTGAAAAGCTATCGCCTGCACAAAGCGCGGATGCTGATGATTCACGATGGGATGAAAGCCAGCGCTGCGGCGATGCGCGTTGGCTATGAAAGTGCGTCGCAGTTCAGCCGTGAGTTTAAACGCTATTTTGGCGTGACGCCGGGGGAAGATGCGGCGCGTATCAGAACGATGCAGGGAATGTAAAGCGTCCTCTCCCGGGGAGGGAGAAGACGGACAAGATTAGACGTTACAGCATTTCTTCTTGATCACCACAAACAGCGTCCCGACGAGGCCTGCAACCAGCAGGAAAATCGGCAGGATCATCAGGAAGGTCATCACCTGATCTTCGTGGTGCTTCACAAACGGGATCATGCTCAGGGCATAACCCAAAGAGGTCACAACGCCGACCCACAGCAGGGCGCTCAGCCAGTTGAAGAACTGGAAGCGGCGGTTCGACAGGCCAGAAATCCCGGCCATCGTTGGCAGCAGGGTGCGAATAAACGCCAGAAAACGTCCGGCGAGCAGAGCCAACAGGCCGTGGCGGTCAAACATGCAGGTGGCGCGCTCGTGGTATTTCACGGGCAGTTGCGCCAGCCAGCCTTTCACCACGCGCGTATTGCCGAGCCAGCGGCCCTGCACATAGCTCAACCAGCAGCCGAGGCTGGCGGCCGACGTTAAAATCACGATCGTGGGGGCGAAGTCCATAACGCCTTTACCGATTAACGCCCCGGCTAATAACAGCAGGCTGTCGCCCGGAAGAAACGAGGCCGGCAGCAGACCGTTTTCCAGAAAAAGCGTGGCGAACATAACGAAATAAACAACACCTACAACGTGCGGGTCCGCCAGCGCTGCAAAGTCGTGTTGCCAGAGCGCAGCGATAATATCTTGAATGACAGCCATGGACTTTCCTGTGGAACAACTGATATGTGGCTATTGTACTCCTGATTTCGCCCAGTGGGGTTGATCGGGGACCCAACAAATGCAGTCTTTTCTGCTGCACGTGTCTGTAAAACGGTCCGGGAGTACATTTACAGCCCGCACTCTACACGATGCGTTCGAAACCTGCCGATAAATCCGCGATCAGATCATCAACATTTTCTAAACCGATGTGCAGTCGGATCAGCGTGCCGGTAAAGTCGATTTCTCCGCCCGGCCGCAAACCGGCAAGTTGTTCAGGCTGATTCGGCAGAATGAGCGATTCAAAGCCGCCCCAGGAGTAAGCCATGCTAAAGAGCGAGAAGTTATCCAGGTAGGCTGCCAGCTCGTCGTTACTCAGTCGTTTATTGAGAACAAATGAGAACAGACCGCTGCTGCCCGTAAAGTCACGTTTCCAGAATTCGTGGCCTTTGCTGCCCGGTAGCGCAGGGTGATTCACGCGAGCGACTTGCGGATGTTGCGCCAGCCATTCAGCCACTTTCAGACTGCTTTCGTGATGCTGACGCAGACGCACGCCCAGCGTACGAAGCCCGCGACTGGTCATATAAGCGGTATCAGCATCTACCATCTGCCCCATCAGGTAGGCGTTTTCGCGCAGCTGATCCCAGCAGCGGGCGTTAGACACCGCCGTGCCAATCATGCCGTCTGAGTGGCCAATCAGGTATTTCGTTGCCGCCTGAATCGAGATATCGATGTCAAACTCAAGGGCTTTAAACAGCACGCCCGCCGCCCAGGTGTTATCGATCATGATGATAGCGTCTGGCGCCACGCGACGCACCGCGCGGACAATCGCCGGAACGTCATGCACTTCCATGGTGATAGAGCCGGGAGATTCCAGGAACACAATGCGCGTATTCGGCTGGATAAGCTCCGCAATGCCTTCGCCGATCAGCGGATCGAACCAGCCGGTGGTGACACCCAGACGGGTCAGGATTTTGGTGCAGAAATCCTGGCTTGGCTCGTAGGCGGTGTTAGTCATCAGGATATGATCGCCCTGTTCAACGAACGCCAGAATCGTATTCGCCACCGCAGCGGCACCGCACGGGAACAGGGCACAGCCGACGCCACCTTCCAGCTCGCACATCGCTTCCTGCAATGAGAAATGGGTCAAGGTGCCGCGACGCCCATAAAACAGCTCGCCTTTCGCGCGGTTGCGGGTGGCGTGCTTCTTGGCCTCAACAGTATCGAAGACCAGCGAGGAGGCGCGTTGAATCACGCTATTTACCGAACCCTGAGTGTACTTTTTACTGCGTCCTGCCTGCACAAGCGTGGTATCAAGATGCTTCTCTGTCATGTTCGCTAAACCTGTTTTTATCCGTCTGGACGTCCAGACTACCACGATTGCGAAAATCTGCATCCGGATGCTTAGCGAATAAGCACAATATTTTATGAAAAATACGCATAAGAAATTTTTACTGCGTAAGCGCAAGGAAAATGAGCGAAATTTACGGCACTATGCAAATACTAATGAGAACTACTATCAATTCGACGTGGTTTTGATATTATTATGCTCAGAATTTGTGATTTGCGTCCTGGAGATACAGAGTGGGTAATAATTTGATGCAGACGGATCTCTCCGTTTGGGGCATGTATCAACATGCTGACATCGTGGTTAAGATTGTGATGATCGGCCTGATTCTGGCGTCCGTGATCACCTGGGCAATTTTCTTCAGCAAAAGCGTTGAGCTGATTTCTCAAAAGCGCCGCCTTAAGCGCGAGCAACAGCAGCTGGCTGAAGCACGCTCGCTGAATCAGGCATTTGACATCACCTCCGCGTTCCATGCGAAAAGCCTGACCACCCAATTGGTCAACGAAGCTCAGAACGAACTGGAACTCTCCGCAGGCAGTGAAGATAACGAAGGCATTAAAGAGCGTACGGGCTTCCGCCTGGAACGTCGCGTTGCCGCCGTGGGCCGTCACATGGGCCGCGGAAATGGTTATCTGGCAACTATCGGTGCGATCTCCCCGTTCGTGGGTCTGTTTGGTACCGTGTGGGGCATCATGAACAGCTTCATCGGTATTGCTCAGACGCAAACCACCAACCTCGCCGTAGTGGCACCGGGCATCGCGGAAGCGCTGCTGGCAACGGCTATCGGCCTTATCGCTGCTATTCCGGCGGTGGTTATCTATAACATCTTCGCGCGTATGATTGGCAGCTACAAAGCCACGCTCGGTGATGTTGCCGCACAGGTTCTGCTGCTGCAAAGCCGCGATCTCGACCTCAGCGCCAGCTCCGTTAAGCCGGTACATTCTGCTTCGAAACTGCGTGTAGGTTGATACGTTATGGCAATGCGTCTTAATGAAAATCTGGACGATAACGGCGAAATGCACGAAATCAACGTAACGCCGTTTATCGACGTTATGCTGGTTCTGCTGATTATCTTCATGGTGGCCGCGCCTCTGGCGACGGTGGACGTGAAGGTCAATCTGCCGGCCTCTTCCAGCCAGCCGCAGCCGCGTCCGGAAAAACCGATTTACCTGTCGGTGAAAGCTGATAAATCGATGTTCCTGGGCAACGACCCGGTCACCGATCAATCCGTTATTCCGGCACTGGATGCGCTGACCCAGGGCAAAAAAGACACTACCGTCTTCTTCCGCGCGGATAAAACCGTCGACTACGAGACCATGATGAGAGTGATGGATACGCTGCACCAGGCGGGCTATCTCAAAATCGGACTGGTCGGCGAAGAGAAAACGGCGGCGAAATAAACGTAAAAACGGCAACGCAAGTTGCCGTTTTGTTTTCTCTCTTTCGTGAGTAACGTGTAAGAGAAAGTCTCAGGCGGGACAAACCCGCAGGCGCGATATTCGTAGCGCCCCCGGGCAGACTGACAGCACTAGCCTAAATGTTCCCCGCCGCACACGCCGTGCACTTCTGCCGTAACGTAGCTCGACTCCTGACTCGCCAGATAGACATACACTCCAGCCAGTTCAGCAGGCTGCCCCGCACGTTTCATCGGCGTCTTCTGACCAAACTGCGGAATTTTCTCCTGCGTCTGGCCGCCAGAAATTTGCAGTGCCGTCCAGATCGGGCCAGGGGCAACCACGTTAACGCGAATGCCTTTCTCTGCCACCTGTTTTGCCAGCCCACGGCTGTAGTTCAGTATCGCCGCTTTCGTCGAGGCGTAATCGAGCAGATGCGGGCTTGGCTGATAGGCCTGAATGGACGAGGTAGTCACGATGCTGGAACCGGCAGGCAGGACGGGAATTGCCTCCTGTGTGATCCAGAAAAGTGCCAGCACGTTCACCGCGTAGGTTTGCGTAAACTGTTCGGTGGTCAAATCGGCAATCTTCTCGACAGCGACCTGTTTACCGGCAACCAGCGCCAGCGTATCCAACCCGCCCAGCGCTTCGCGGGCTTTATGCACCAGCGAGCGGGCAAAGGACTCATCGCTCAGATCGCCTGGAATCAGCACCGCTTTACGGCCCGCCTCTTCGATCAGCTGTTTGACCTCCTGGGCGTCCTCTTCTTCCGCAGGCAGATAGTTAATCGCCACGTCAGCGCCTTCACGCGCGTAAGCAATGGCGGCGGCGCGCCCGATACCGGAATCACCCCCAGTCACCAGTGCCTTACGATCCTGGAGCCTGCCGCTACCTTTGTAGCTCTTCTCGCCGCAGTCTGGCACGGGCGTCATCTTCGCTTGCACGCCAGGCGCTGGCTGCTTTTGCTTAGGGTAGTCGCCGGTGTAGTACTGGGTGGTTGGGTCCTGGATATGTGTCTGATGTTTTGACATAAGGCCTCTCCTGTTGGGTGAGTTAGGCCATTAAGTGTAGAAGAGCGAGAGGAGGAGGTTGTCGTATTCGGGGGAATCTGACTGGTGAGGCTATTTCGGCTCTGCAGGCGTGTGGGAAGGGGCGTCCACTTTTGCCGCCAGCGCATCTTCGTCGAGAGCGACGGTGGTGACGTTCGAGGTGTGATAGCCACCGTCAGCCAGTTTGCGCGTCAAGCGCAGCGTGGAGGCCTCTCTGGAGAGCAGATGCTGGTAGTTGCTCTCAATGCGGCCCATGATTTTCTCTTTCAGTTCGGGCTTGAGGGATATGACCGCGTTAATCATCGCGCCATAAATCTCTTCTTTCACCTGCAACGAGTAGATCTCGCGGCGATTTTCCCACTTCAGGCGAACCAGCGCAGCCGGGATCGATACCATGTCTTGCGCAATGCGGGTCATCTCGTCATTTTTATGTTTTATTAATGCGTCGAGATTTTGCTTTAAGATAAACTCATCGCTTTTATGGTTATCTAAAGTCAAATAAACGTTATTATCTTCAACTTCTTTCACGTTAATCATCCTCTAGTTTATAAAAAATAGGGTTGTTTTTTTCTCGGGTAATTAGATTAAGCCAAATTTCGTTGCCAGCTTCGTTTATTTCTTCGGTTTTTTCAGCCATTATTTGACTTAATGTTTGAGCGTCTATTTCTCCCTCGGCCTGCAGGTCGTTAAGCAGGTGGGCAAAGGCTTCAATCTTCACCACGCGAAATAGCCGATCTTTTATATGGCGGTCATGCTCTTCTAACAGCATATTACGTGATTTACCGGTACGGGTAACACCAATTAATATGTCAGCCTCAAAATCGGATAGTTTTCTTTTTCCCTGAGTGAAATTAGCATTGCTTTCTGCTTCCGCCGATTTAGGGACCACAGAGGCGATGTGGTACCGGACCGGCACAAGATTGTCGGGCAGCATTTTAATATCCTTTAATTTCAACAGGGTAGGTTCAAATAGGGCGTGAGATTCGTTGACAATAACATGAGGCAAATTTAAAATCAAAAAAAATGGAGCCATCCCATGAACAGCATTTTTTATTCTGTCATTACATTGCTATTGCTTACCGCTGGTGTTCTTTTATTGATGCGTGAGTTCAATAAAACGAAAGACTTACAGCAAACTGGCGAGTCATCCCAGCCGATTCCGATGACCAAAGAAGAGGGTGAGGACCATTTCTCACTGCTGATGAATGCGATAACGCCGGTATGGTACTGGCGCGTCAATCATGAATATATCGACTTTCTTCATGCCACAATTAAGCGGATGAAGATGACGGAAATAAACGACCGCCCCGGTCTTTTTGAAGCCCAGCGCCGTTGCAGCGATCTGAACTCGGCGGTCTATAAATATTATGACAATATCAAAAAGCGCTGCCTGAATGGTGAGAAGGTCTCGCATTCCGATCTGGACGTGCTGAATTTACGTCAGTGTTTCCGCGAATTCAGTCTGGAAGCTTACCCGGAGCTGGTGGTGCTGGTCTGGCCGGAGTACGAGCGCCCGGTGGTGGACCCTGCTACGGTGTAGGCTAGCAGGCCCGGTGGCGCGACGCTTACCGGGCCATGAGAGGCGACGGAGGGCATCACGCCGCGTTCTCTATTTATCTGACGATGCCTGCCACAAATTCAACTCTCCATCCGCAACGTGCTGATCAATCCTCTTCAACTCATCGTCGCTAAAGTGCAGATTTTGCAGCGCCTGAATGTTCTCTTCGATCTGCTCAGGGCGGCTGGCGCCGATGAGCACAGACGTCACGCGCTCATCTTTTAGCAGCCAGCTCAGGGCCATCTGTGCCATTGACTGCCCGCGCGCCTGCGCCATTTCGTTGAGCAGTCGCAGGCTGTTCAGGTTCGCGTCGGTCAGCATCTTTTCCGTCAACCCGCGCACCTTTTTGCCTTCACGCTGCATACGCGAACCATCCGGAATACCGTTCAGGTATTTGCCCGTCAGCAGCCCCTGCGCCAGCGGTGTAAAAGCAATACAGCCGGTGCCGTTTGCCACGAGGGTATCCAGCAGGCCGCTTTTATCCACCCAACGGTTTAACAGGTTGTAGGACGGCTGATGGATCAGCAGTGGAATTTTCCACTCGCGCAGCAGTTCAGTCATTTTCTGCGTGCGTTCCGGCGAGTAAGAGGAAATCCCCACGTAGAGCGCTTTCCCGCTCTGAACAGCCTGTGCCAGCGCGGCGGCGGTCTCTTCCATCGGCGTGTTTTCGTCAACGCGGTGGGAATAGAAAATATCGACATACTCTACGCCCATGCGTTTCAGGCTCTGGTCGAGACTGGCGAGCAGATACTTCCGCGAACCGCCAGATCCGTACGGGCCAGGCCACATGTCGTATCCGGCTTTGGTGGAGATAATCAGTTCATCGCGATACGCGGCAAAATCCTCGCGCAGCAGACGACCAAAATTCTCTTCCGCGCTGCCTGGAGGCGGGCCGTAGTTATTCGCGAGATCAAAATGGGTAATGCCTGAATCAAAAGCTTTGCGCAGCAGTGCGCGCTGGCTGTCCAGCGCCTGAACGTGACCAAAGCTGTGCCACAATCCAAGTGATAGCGCGGGCAAACGCAGGCCGCTCTTCCCGCAGTAACGGTACTGCATGGTGTCGTAGCGGCTTGAAGTAGGGGTCCAGGACATGATATCTCCTTTTTTAGTGATGAATTTTCGAAACAGCGTTTTCATTCTATCCTTATAAAATCACAATTCCTGGAGATATGCGATGACCCGGCTGACCGCGAAAGATTTTCCGCAAGAATTGCTCGATTACTATGACTATTACGCCCACGGCAAAATAACCAAACGCGAGTTTCTCAATCTTGCGGCGCGCTACGCGGCAGGCGGTGTTACGGCGCTGGCGTTATTCAATATGCTCAAACCGAATTACGCCCTTGCTGAACAGGTGAAATTCACCGATCCCGATATTTTGCCGGAATACATTCACTACCCTTCACCCAACGGACACGGTGAAGTGCGGGGTTATCTGGTGAAGCCTGCAAAGACGACGGGAAAAGTGCCGGCGGTGGTCGTGGTCCATGAAAACCGCGGTTTAAATCCGTATATCGAAGACGTTGCCCGCCGGGTAGCGAAGGCGGGATATATTGCGCTGGCACCGGACGGATTAAGTTCCGTCGGCGGATATCCAGGGAATGATGAAGAGGGGAAAGTGCTGCAGCAGAAAGTGGACCCCACCAAATTAATGAATGATTTCTTTGCCGCCGTGGAGTTTATGAAAAAACATCCCGATGCGACGGGCAACGTGGGGATTACCGGATTTTGCTACGGCGGCGGCGTCTCGAATGCCGCCGCGGTGGCCTATCCGGAGTTGGAGTGCGCGGTGCCGTTTTATGGCCGCCAGCCCGCGGCGTCTGATGTCCCGAAAATCAACGCGCCGCTGCTGCTGCACTATGCCGAGCTGGATAAGAACATCAACGAAGGCTGGCCAGCGTACGAAGCCGCCCTGAAAGCGAATAATAAAGTCTATGAAGCCTATATTTACCCCGGCGTAAATCATGGCTTCCATAATGACTCGACCCCGCGTTATGACGAGCCCGCAGCGGAGCTGGCATGGAAACGGACTCTGGGATGGTTTGAGAAATATTTGAAGTAATATGAATTTAATGTTTCAAAAAAGGGCCGGAAAATTCCGGTCTTTTTCTATTATATTTGCGTGCTAATTATAAGGGTATTAGGCAATATTATTTTTTTTAAAAGTTTAGATGTGCAAGTTTTTATAAAAATACTCCTTAAAGTGTAGGCATTGCCGATAACGAAGATAAGACTCGTCTCAAGCGAGTTTTCCCTAACGGCAAGGATACTCTTATGCAAATGCTTCGTAATTTTACTATCCGGTTCGTCATGCTGACGATTCTGGGTATTTTTTGTTTGATGTGGGCAGGGGTTGGGCTTTACAGCACCTGGTCACTTTCCAGGGTCTCAGACGGTAATGACATCGATCGCCAGATCGTGAAACAAATGACTATTTTGAGTCAGGGTAACGATCAATATTTCCGCTTTGTCACGCGCCTCAGCCGCGCAATGGAAGCCAAAGTTGCGGGTGGAAATCCCGATTTAGCCCCCGCGCAGCAGGCGCTGGAGAATATGAGCAAGAAGCTGAACGAGATGAAGGCCATTTCGCCAGGCCCGATGGACGAAAGCGTCTCTGCTGAAGTGATTAGCAGCTGGCAGGCGTTACTGGATCAGGGGATTGCCCTGCAAATGCAGCAGGCGCAACAGGGAACGATCGAGGGATATCGTCAGCAGGCCAACAACGTCACGCCACCGCTGAGCCGCGCTTTCGGTGCAGCGGCGGATAAATTCAACACTTCCGCTGCCAGCACGCTCGACAGTACGCGTGACGTGGTGGACAGCCTGACGAGCATGACGCGCGTTGTGATCATCGCCGCGACGATTATCGGTCTGCTGATCCTCCTCTTCACCGACCGTTACCTGGTGGCGATGCTGGTGAAACCGCTGGATCGCATTCGCGAGCATTTTCGCCAGATTGCGCAGGGCGATCTCAGCCAGCCGATTACGCCGTTTGGGCGTAACTGCGTGGGCCGCCTGGTGCCTCTGTTAACCGCAATGCAGGACAGCCTGCGCGAAGCGGTCAGCTCGATCCGCTCCGGCAGCGAGAATATCTGGCGCGGAGCCACTGAAATTTCCAGCGGAAATAACGATCTCTCTTCACGCACCGAAGAGCAGGCCGCCGCACTGGAAGAGACCGCCGCGAGCATGGAACAGCTCACCGCCACGGTGAAACTCAACGCCGAAAATGCGCGTCAGGCGAGCCAGCTGGCCGATGTTGCCTCCACTACCGCAAGCCGTGGCGGTTCGCTGGTGGATGACGTGGTTACCACCATGAGCGGAATTTCCGCCAGCTCGAAGAAGATTGCCGAGATCACTACCGTCATCAACAGCATCGCTTTCCAGACCAATATTCTGGCACTCAACGCGGCGGTCGAAGCGGCGCGTGCCGGTGAACAGGGCCGGGGATTTGCTGTGGTGGCAGGCGAAGTGCGTAACCTGGCCAGCCGAAGCGCAAATGCGGCGAAGGAGATCGAAGGCCTGATCGCCGATTCCGTTTCACGCGTCGAGCAGGGTTCGAAAATCGTCAGCGATACCGGGACCACCATGGAAGCGATCCTGCGTGCCGTGACCGAAGTGACCACCATCATGAAGCAGATCGCGTCGGCGTCGGAAGAGCAGAGCAAAGGCATTTCCCAGGTCGGTGTGGCGATCACCCAGATGGACGGCGTAACGCAGCAGAACGCCTCGCTGGTAGAGCAGGTCTCCGCCGCCGCCCCGGCGCTGGAACGTCAGACGGAAGAGCTACAACGCTCAGTGCAGAAATTCCGCCTGTCCGCGCAGGAACCGCAAAACGGTGCGCCTACTGCGTCGCCGAAAGCGCCCGCGCGGGCTAACGCATCGGGTACGCCCGACGAGTGGGTTTCGTTCTGATTCATCCCTAAAGGCCGCCCCGTGCGGCCTTAATTTCCACTAGCCATCGCTCAAAATATCGCTATATAATTTAATATATAGCGATTGAGGGTAAATCAATGGAAAACCATTTTGGCAAAGGGTTGATGGCGGGGATGCGCGCGGCACAGGCGGATACCGCAAAGAACGTCGCGCATTTCTGCTCTGACTATAAACGGGGATTTGTGCTGGGATTTTCGCACCGGATGTTTGAGAAAACCGGCGATCGCCAGCTCAGCGCGTGGGAGGCCGGTATCCTGACACGCCGCTACGGGCTGGACCGCGATATGGTGATGGATTTTTTCAAAGAAAATCAGTCGAGTACCACGCTGCGCTACTTTATGGCGGGCTACCGTCTGGAGGGGTGAGCATCGGTAATCATCTGCGTCACCTGCGACAGCGAGCCGATTTTGACTTCGCTCGCACGCTGAAACTTACTCTTATCAATCAACAGCAGCGACTGGCTGGCGCGGCGTAACAGCTGCGTTTTAAAGAGCGCACTGTGCTCGGCCGGGTCCCACATATCGCCCTGTTCGTCCACCCCCTCACAGGAAAAGATAAACAGGTCTATCTCCACGCCTTTCAGCAGGGAGATCAGCGCCGGATTGACGTAACAACGATACTTACGATCCAGCGTGCCGCCGGTGCAGATAAGCGTGATGCGCTCGCGTTTCGCCATTTCGTGACAGATGGGCAGGCTATTAGTGAACACCGTCAGGTCGATGTCCGGAAGCTGGCGCGCCAGATGAAAACAGGTCGAGCTGGCGTCGAGGGCAAGAGTCATTCCGCTGCTGACCCAGTCCAGCGCGCGGTGGGCGATATCCACTTTATCGGCGTAATGGCTCTTTAGGCGTGCGCCAAACGGCTCACCGCCGTCGCGGTTGTCCGGGTGAATGGCCCGCGCGCGGCCATGGTGACGCACAATTTTCCCCTGCTGCTGCAGCCCTTTCAAATCGCGGCGAATAGTCTCTTTGCTGACCGCCAGCTGCTCTGCCAGCGCGTCGGTGGTCAACCCGTCGCAGTCGCTCAGTAGCTGGATAATGCTCTGCTGGCGGCTGGCCTTCACGCGTCCGTTCCGGTACGGGAAATCGAGATAAGCGTGGAGCCGATCGCCACCCCGTTCTTTCCGGTGTGTTTGATTTGGTACATCGACTGATCGGCGCGGCGCAGGGCGTTTACGAAATCATCCTGCGGCTGAACCTCATCTATCCCAATCGATGCCCCCACCTGCGCCTGGCCGTTATCCAGCTCGAAAGGGGTCAGCGCCGCGCGCAAACAGCTGTGCGCGGTGCTGTTCACCCACAGACTGGAGAGCGGGAAGGGCAACAGCAGAACAAACTCATCGCCGCCCAGACGCCCTACGACAGAACCCTGCGGGCAGGTTTCGCGCAGGCGCTGGCTCAGTTGAATCAGCAGTTCATCGCTGCTGCGATGGCCAAAGGTGTCGTTAACGGTTTTGAAATCATCCAGATCGATAAAAGCCACGCAGAGTGGACCCTGCTCTTTCAGGGCGCGGAACTGTTTGATTAGCGCATGACGATTGGCAAGGCCGGTCAGCGGATCGTGGTTCGCCAGCAGCGCGAGTTGCTCCTCGTATTGCTTTTCCTTCGTCATATCAATGTGGGTGCCGGTGACCTTGAGCGGATTCCCGTGCTCATCCCATTCGCTGACACGCCCGCGATCGAGCACCCAACTGACGGTGCCATTTTTATGCTGCATGCGGTGCAGGGCTTCGTAGAACGGGGTTTTGCCGTGGAGATGGTCATAAAACGCATCCAGCACCATCTGTTTATCATCGGCATGAAGGTGCTCGCGCCAGACGTCGAACTGCGCATTCAGCTCTTTCGGCTGGTACCCGAGCATCGAGCCCCAGCGGCGATTGTAGATAATTAACTTCCCACTGGGCACGTCGAGCTGCCACAGACACAGGCCCGTGCCGTCCAGCGCAGCGCTGAGCTTACTGCGGGCGTCACGCGCCAGCCTGGCAAGCCGGGCGTTATGCTTTTTCAGATTCTGAATCTGCTGTCGTAGCGCCTGTTCTGACATGGGACGTTTCTTAGGGGAAATAAAAATTATTCTTGCCAGTTTAGCGTCGGTTGTAAATATGCTGTTGAAAAAAGAGCGTGATTTGCAATAAGTACATCTGTTTTCTTTTAAGAAAATAGGGATGAAATAATTTTTCGCAGCGGATTATTTTTTCACTCTCGCCCTTTGCCTTTTATTTGCAAAAGACGAAACCGGTCAGGGAATTATTTAATGCCGGGGTGTTCATTTTTTCATGGCAATAATGCCTACCCACAAAGCAGGCGAAGATCTGCGTCACAAATCGTTATATAATTCTGTGCATAACGAAAGTGCGAGGGCATTATGAACAATCGATTTTGGCAGGCAGTTACCTTTAGTTTACTGATTTTACTCCCGTTATCTTCTGAGGCATCCCGCCAGATAACCGATCAAATTGGCCGTACCGTCACCGTTCCCGATAAGGTCGACCGCGTGGTAGTGCTTCAGCATCAGACGCTGAACTTACTGGTGCAAATGAACGCGACCGACAAAATCGTCGGCGTGATGGGGAACTGGAAACAGCAGCTTGGCGAGGGCTACGCCCGCCTGGCACCGGAGCTGAACCAGAAAGCGACGCTCGGCGATCTCACCCATGTGGACCCGGAAAAACTGATCGCTCTGCATCCGCAGGTGGTGTTTGTCACCAACTACGCGCCGCAGGAGATGATCGACAAAATCAGCAGCCTGGGTATCCCGGTGATCGCCATCTCCCTGCGCCACGACGCGCCGGGCGAAAAAGCGAAGCTGAACCCAACCCTTGCCGACGAAGAAAAAGCCTACGATCTGGGTCTGCGCGAGGGGATCACGCTGATCGGTGAGATCGTCAACAAACCGCAGGAGGCCAAAGATCTGATCGCCGCCACAGATAAAGGGCGCAAGATGGTCAGCGACCGTCTGAAGGATATCCCTGCAGAGAAACGTATTCGCGCCTATATGGCCAATCCGGAACTGACCACCTACGGTTCGGGGAAATACACCGGTCTGATGATGGCCCATGCGGGCGCAGTCAACGTGGCGGCGGCGACCATTCAGGGTTTTAAAACCGTGGCGATGGAGCAGGTTATCGCCTGGGATCCGCAGGTCATCTTTGTGCAGGATCGCTATCCATCGGTGGTCGATGAAATCAAGGGTTCGGCCCAGTGGCAGGTGATCGACGCCGTGAAAAACCATCGCGTCTACCTGATGCCGGACTACGCCAAAGCCTGGGGCTACCCGATGCCGGAAGCGATGGGCATTGGCGAACTGTGGATGGCGAAAAAACTCTATCCTGAGAAGTTTAAAGACGTTGATATGCGCAAAATCGCCGACGAATGGTATCAGCGTTTCTACCGCACCCATTACCAGGGTATCGACTGATGCGCGTGCTGGCAGCGGGCAGCCTGCGCGGTATATGGCCGCAATTACTGGCCCATTTCCCGCATCCGGTTGAGACGCAGTTTGGTCCGGCCGGATTGCTGCGGGAACGGATTGAAACCGGAGAGCCGTGTGATCTGTTTGCGTCAGCAAATGTCGCCCATCCTCAGGCATTGCTCATAAAGGGGCTGGCATCTTCCGTGGCGGTATTTGCCCGCAATCAGCTCTGCCTGACAGCGCGCAGCGAGGTGCTTCGCGACGACGATGACTGGTTCTCGCTGCTTACGCGGCCCGATTTGCGCCTCGGCACTTCCACGGCGGGGTGCGATCCCTCCGGCGACTACACCCAGGAGCTGTTCACACGTATGGGCGAAGCGGGCATCCCTGTGCGGGAGCGGGCGATGGCGCTGGTCGGCGGGCGGGCGTCTGCCCCGGTTCCGCAGGGTAAACTGGCGGCAGAGTGGATCATTGAAAGTGATCAGGCGGATCTGTTTATCGGCTACGCCAGCTATGCGCCCGCGCTTCGTCAGATTGCCGGCCTGAGCGTGCTGGACATACCTGCGCCTTTTAACCCGCGAGCGGAATATGCAAGCGCAGTTATGACGCCCCAGGGGCTGGTGCTGGCGGATTATTTACAGTCGGATCAGGCAAAAGCGATTTTGCAGCAGGGCGGTTTCGGCGTGTAATTTTGCCCGGTGAGCGCAGCGCCACCGGGCAATCTGTCAGCGTATTACGCCTGACGTTTGTCTTCGGTCTGGGTGTCGAAGTCACTGGCGGCATGGCGCTCATGCAGCTGTTCGCTTGGCTCGCCAAAGGTACGGTTGACGATGCGACCGCGTTTCACCGCCGGGCGCTCGGCAACTTCTTTGGCCCAGCGCTGAACATTCTTGTAACTGCCTGCATCCAGGAACTCGGCGGCGTTGTACACGTTGCCAAGCACCACGCTGCCGAACCATGGCCAGATGGCGATATCGGCGATGCTGTACTCATCTCCCGCGACAAAACGACCGCGCCCCAGCTGCTTATCCAGTACGTCGAGCAGGCGTTTTGATTCCATGGTGAAACGGTCAATCGCGTACTCAATTTTCACTGGCGCATAGTTAAAGAAATGGCCGAAACCGCCGCCAAGGAACGGGGCAGAGCCTTGCAGCCAGAACAGCCAGTTCAGGGTTTCGGTGCGTCCCGCCGGATCTTTTGGCAGGAAGTGACCGAATTTTTCTGCCAGATAAAGCAGGATATTCCCGGATTCAAATACGCGCAGTGGCGGGTTCACAGAGTGGTCACGAAGTGCCGGAATTTTCGAGTTTGGGTTCACGTCCACAAACCCGCTGGAGAACTGATCGCCTTCGCCGATGCGGATCAGCCACGCGTCATACTCCGCGCCTGTCACACCAAGCGCCAGCAGCTCTTCCAGCATAATCGTCACTTTCTGGCCGTTTGGCGTGCCGAGGGAGTAGAGCTGCAGGGGATGCGCGCCCACTGGCAGCGTTTTCTCATGCGTCGCGCCAGAAACCGGGCGGTTGATATTGGCGAACGCGCCGCCGTTACTGTTCTGTTTCCATTCCCACACTTTCGGTGGCTGGTAGGTGTTGTCTGACATGTTGATCTGCCTTTTTAGTGATGTGTTGAGGCAGTGTAGCAGGAGATTCGTGAACCCTTTAACGTTGCGAGCGCAATTGATTAGGCCCTATTCCTTCTGGCGCTTATATATATCAAATTGGTTATAAGCTTAATCGAAAATCGCATTTTCATTGTTAATGCGCAATATGACAAAGCTGAATATGATGCTCCTGAATAAAAAGAACTTTTCAGTATTTAATATTATTGAGGCAAGGAGTGAGTGAGATATGCGCAAGCTACTGTTATCTGCTGTTCTGGTGTCCATGGCATTAGCCGCAGCGGGCTGTGACGATGCTAAAAAGAATGAAACGGCGAACGCGCCAGCAGCAAAAAGTGATGCGCCAAAAGAGGGTGGCTCGCTCATTATCGGTATCACGTCCGGCGACCCGCTGGCCGTAAACCCACTCTACGCCAGCGACCGTACCACGCTGACCATCATGCAGGCGCTGTACGCGCCGCTCTACAGTTTTAACGACGGCAAAATCGAATGGGGCCTGGCCGAAAGCCTGACGCCGTCCGCCGATAATCTCAGCTATACCCTGACCTTAAAACCGAATCTGAAATGGCAGGACGGCCAGCCGCTGACCGCCTCCGACGTGGTCTTCACCTTTAATAAGCTCCTCGAAGCCAAACAGCACAGCTTCTTCCGCAGCATGTTTACTTACGGCGGTAAGCCTGTCGAAGTGAGTAAAGTCGACGATCGCACCGTGAAGTTCACGTTGCCACAGGTCAGCGCCGCCTTTACCGGAACGCTGGTGCAGATCTACCCGATTCCGGAACACGTGTTCGCAAAAGAAGCGGATCTGGAAAAGAGCACCAAAAACGATGCGCCGGTAGGTTCCGGTCCGTTCAAGTTTAAAGAGTACCGCGCGGGGCAATATTACGCCCTGACCCGTTTTGACGATTACTGGAACGGCAAAGCGAAGCTCGACTCCGTGACCTATCGCTTTGCCAAAGACAGCAACTCCGCAAACCTTGCGCTGCAAAACGGCGAAATCAATCTGAAGATGGTCGACCCGCAGGACGTCAGCCGCCTGAAGAATACCGGCAAATTTGATTTTGTGGTCTATCCGGAAGGCCGTCTGGCGTACATGACTTTCAACCAGAACGTGCCGGTGATGAAAAGCAAACCGCTTCGTCAGGCGATTGCTTATGCCATCAACAAAGACGAACTGACCCAAACCGCGTTCACCTCGCTGGATTATGCTAAACCGGCCAGCTCGTTCCTGACGCCGGACACGCTTTATCAGACCAACGACGTTGAGCAGTACACGTTCGATCAGCAAAAAGCCAAAGAACTGCTGAAAGCGTCCGGCGCGCCAGCCGATCTCAAGCTGCGCCTGGCCTATGTGAACACCAACAAAACCCAGGAGAGCATGGCGCTCTACATTCAGCAGCAGCTGAAAGGCATTGGCGTGAATGTGGAACTGATGCCGCTCGACTCCAACGCCATGTCTCAGCGCAGCCTGGATATGAACAACACCGCGTGGGAGCTGAACCTCGGCGGTTACATCATGGGTGCGGAGCCGGATGGCTACAAATCCCTGTTCATGAGCAACGAAGCCTACAACTATGCGCACTATAAAAACCCGCAGTTCGACGCCCTGTGGGACAAAGGCGCAGTAGAAACCGACAGCGGCAAACGTGCTGAAATCTACAAGCAAATTCAGCAGACCGTCGCCAACGACATGACCTACTACCCCATCGCCTACACCAACGCGACAGTTGCCGTGGACAAACGCTTTGGCGGGACGCAGGAAGCCGAACCGAAACCGGTTTATATGTTCCAGGACCTTTCAAAAATCTATCAAAAATAAGTCGTTGCCCCGGCCAACTGGCCGGGGTGTTTTTTAAGGGCATGTCGTGAACACATTACTGACGCGTCGGCTGCTGCAACTGCTGCCGATGCTTTTCTTTATTTCGCTGGTGGCGTTTTTGCTGGTCAAACTCGCGCCCGGCGATCCGGTGGCGGCGTACATCACGCCGAGAATGGCCCCGGAAGATATCGAACGTATCCGCCAGAGCATGGGGCTGGATAAGCCCCTGGTGACGCAATACGTTCTGTGGCTGAAAAACGTTTTGCAGGGCGACCTGGGCTATTCGCTGATTTACCATCGCCCGGTGCTGGAGATGATCGGCGAACGCATTCCGGCCACGCTTGGGCTGATGGGCGCGTCGCTGGTGATGGCGATCCTCCTCGCCATTCCGCTGGGGCTGCTCGCGGGCGCGTTCAAACACCGCTGGCTGGATCACATCCTGAACTTATTCGCCTATATCGGTATTTCTGTACCCATTTTCTGGTTCGGTATTCTGCTGATCACCATTTTTGCCGTGCAGCTGAACTGGTTCCCCAGCATGGGGATGCGCACTATCGGTATGGAGGACAACTGGCTGGACGTGGTGCGTCACGGCGTGCTGCCGTGCATTGCGCTGACCTTCTATAACCTCTCCAGCTACGTGCGCTATATCCGCTCGAACACCATTTCGCAGCTCTCCGCCGACTATGTGCAAACCCAGCTGGCGTATGGCGCCACGCGCACCAGTATCCTGTTCCGCCATGTGCTGAAAAACGTACTTTTGCCGGTGATCACCCTGTTTGGCCTGTCGTTTGGCGAGCTGGTTGTGGGGGCCTACGTAACCGAAAGCGTCTTTTCGTGGCCGGGGATGGGGCTGCTGGGCATTCAGTCGATCACCTCGCTGGACTACCCGCTGATCATGGCGATCATCATGCTGTCGTCGATGATGCTGATCGTCGGCAATCTGATCGCCGATCTGCTCTATCGCTTCGCCGATCCCCGTATTCGTACCCTGAGGTAACCCCGGATGAGCAGACGCTGGCAACAAGTACGTCACCAGCTGCGCCGCAACCGTCCGGCGCAGTTTTCACTCTTTGTTCTCTTTATTTTTATCGTCGCCGCCCTGTGCGCAGGGCTAAGCCCTTACGATCCGGATCAGATGTCCCTTGGCGCGCGCACCCTGCCGCCTGACGCGGCGCACTGGTTTGGCACCGACGAATATGGGCGCGATTACTTCACCCGCGCCCTGTACGGCGGGCAGATCTCCCTGATGGTCGGTTTTCTGGCGATGCTTTTTTCCACGCTGATCGGCACGCTTGTCGGTACCATCAGCGGCTATTTTGGCGGCTGGCTCGATAACCTGATGATGCGCGTCGTCGATATTCTGATGGCTATTCCGGCGTTTTTCCTGCTGCTGGTGGTGAACGCCTACCTCAAGCCGGGCGTGGATAACATCATCCTGATTATCAGCCTGTTGACCTGGATGAGCATGTCGCGGCTGGTGCGTGCCGAAACGCTCAGCGTCAAAGAGCGCGAATATGTTCTGTATGCCCGCGCGTCCGGCGAGCATCCGCTGCGCATCATTCTGCGCCATATTATTCCCGGCGTGCTGCCGACAATTATTGTGGCGGCGACGCTGAATATCGCATCGGCCATTCTGATGGAATCGACCCTCAGTTTCCTCGGGCTGGGCGTGCAGGCGCCCGCTGCGTCGTGGGGGAGTATGCTCAACAACGCCCAGTCGTACATCGGCGAAGCCTCCTGGCTGGCGATGTTCCCGGGCATTTTGATTTTGCTGACGGTGTTTAGTTTTAACGTGCTCGGCGACGTATTCCGCACCGCCTTTGAGCCGGGAGCGAACCGCGATGAATAACTTATTAGAACTCGATAATCTGCACACTTCGTTTCGCACCCGCGACGGCAACGTACAGGCGGTGCGCGGCGTGAGTTTTCATGTGCAGGCCGGGGAGCTGGTCGGCATCGTCGGGGAATCCGGGTGCGGGAAAAGCGTCACCTGCAAATCGATCATTCAGCTGCTCGGCAGCAACGGGCACATCTCCGGCGGCAGTATTCGCTTTCAGAATGACGATCTCGCGAAGAAGACCCCCGAGCAAATGCGCAAGATCCGTGGCAACGACATTGCGATGATCTTCCAGGACCCGATGACAGCCCTGAATCCGGTGGTGACCATCGGCAGGCAGATGTCGGAGATCCTCGTTCGCAACAAAGGGCTGTCCAAAAAGGCGGCAAAAGCGGCGGCCATCGCCATGCTCGATCAGGTGGGGATTGCCGAAGCGGAGCGCCGTTACGATCAGTTTCCCCACGAGTTTAGCGGCGGGATGCGCCAGCGCGTGATGATCGCCATCGCGCTCTCCTGCAACCCGAAACTACTGATCGCCGACGAACCGACAACCGCGCTGGATGTGACCATTCAGGCGCAGATCCTGCGCCTGCTGAAAAGCCTGCAACAGCAGACTCAGACAGCCATTCTGCTGATCACCCACGATCTCGGCGTGGTGGCGCAGGTGTGCAGCCGTGTCGTGGTGATGTACGGCGGGCAGGTGATGGAAGAGGGGAGTGTGGAGGATATTTTTTATCGTCCGGCGCACCCGTACACCCAGGGGTTATTGGCCTCCCTGCCGCGCGCGGACGAGGCAAATCACCGCCTGTCACCTATTGAAGGAACGCCGCCTGGCCTGCTCGATCCGCCGCCGGGCTGCCCGTTTGCCGAGCGCTGTCCGAAACGGATGCCGCAATGTGAGCGCCAACCCGCATTTTATTCCGTAGGCGAGGGCCACCGTGCGGCCTGCTGGTTATGGGCTGATAAGGAGGTTCAGGCATGAGCGAGCAAAATGCCCCTTTAGTGAGCGTTCGTGAACTGCGTAAACACTATCCGGTTCAGGGTGGGCTACTGCGCAAAGGCGTGGCGGTGAAAGCGGTCGACGGCGTGAGTTTTGATATTCAGCGCGGAGAAACCTTTGGTCTGGTGGGCGAATCAGGCTGCGGAAAATCGACGCTTGGGCGCGCAATGCTGCGCCTGTTTGATATCACCTCCGGGGAAATTCACTTTGCCGGACAGGAGATTGCGCAGGCCAGCGAAAAGCAGCTTAAGCCGCTGCGTAAAAGAATGCAGGCCATTTTCCAGGACCCGTACTCGTCGCTCAATCCGGGTATGACGGTGCAGCAGCTGGTGGCCGAACCGATGCAGATCCACGGCTACAGCCGCGAGGAGCAGCGGGAACGAACGGAAACCCTGCTCTATAAAGTGGGGCTTAAACAGGAACATCTGCAGCGCTTCCCCCATGAATTCAGCGGCGGTCAGCGCCAGCGCATCAGCATTGCGCGTGCCCTGTCGGTGCGCCCGGAGTTTGTGCTGTGCGATGAACCGCTCTCGGCGCTGGATGTGTCGGTGCAGGCGCAGGTGGTGAATATTTTGCAGGACCTGCAGCAGGAGCTGGGGCTGACCTATCTGTTTATCGCCCACGATCTGTCGATGGTGCGCCATATCTCCAGCCGTATCGGGGTAATGTACCTCGGAAAGCTGGTGGAAGTGGCCCCGGCGGGCGAGCTGTATTCCCATCCGGCGCACCCCTATACGCGCGCGCTGCTGGCCGCCGTTCCGCTGCCCGATCCGCGCATCCGCCATCTTGAGCAGGCGACCCTGCGCGGGGAGATCCCCGGCCCTACGTCGGTGCTTCCTGGCTGTAAATTTTGCAGCCGTTGCCCGCACGTCATGCCGGTTTGCCGCTCGCAGGAGCCCGCCATGCAGGAGATCTCGCCGGGGCATTTTGCGGCCTGTTGGTTATTTAAGGTCTAAGGTGCCGCGAACAACGCCGGGCGGCGCGAAGGCACGCCCGGCTCGCACTGTGAATTGTCCCTTTATCAGGTGTATGATAAATCCTCTTCTGTCTGATTCATGTCAACACGCAGACGACAACCCTCATCATCTTGCCGCCTGCCTTTTTAGGTTGGATTCATGCGAAATAATGGAAAGCAAAGCAGTGACGCTCCGTTTGGGACGTTGTTAGGTTATGCGCCGGGTGGCGTGGCAATTTACTCCTCGAACTACAGCAGTCTTGACCCGCGCCACTACCCCGAAGACGCGGAGTTTCGTAGCTATATCGGCAACGAATATATGGGCCACAAATGGCAGTGCGTAGAGTTCGCGCGCCGCTTCCTGTTCCTCAACTACGGCATGGTATTTACCGACGTCGGCATGGCGTGGGAGATCTTCTCCCTGCGCTTCCTGCGCGCCGTGGTGAACGACACCATCCTGCCGCTTCAGGCGTTTGCCAACGGTTCGAAACGCGCGCCAAAAGCCGGTTCGCTGCTCATCTGGCAAAAGGGCGGTGAGTTTCATGAGACCGGCCATGTGGCCGTCATCACTCAACTGATGGGCGATAAAGTGCGCATTGCCGAGCAGAACGTACTCCATTCGCCGCTGCCGGTCGGGCAGCAGTGGACGCGCGAGCTGCGCCTGTCCGTCGAAAAAGGCTGCTACACCCTGCACGACACCTTCACGGATACCACTATTCTGGGCTGGATGATCCAGACCGACGACACAGAGCACAGCCTGCCGCAGCCGGAAATCGGCGGTGAACAGCTGAAAATCAGCGGGGCGCGACTGCCCAACAAACGCCAGTTCGACGGGAAATGGCTCAACGAAAAGGATGCTCTCCAGCAGGCTTACGTTCGCGCCAACGGGCATGTGATCAACAAAGATCCCTGCCAGTATTTCACCATCACCGAAAGTGCCGAGCAGGAGCTGATCAAGGCCACCAACGAGCTGCATCTGATGTATCTCCACGCCACCGATAAAGTGCTGAAAGACGACAACTTACTCGCGCTTTTCGACATCCCGAAAATCCTCTGGCCGCGCCTGCGCCTCTCCTGGCAGTGGCGTCGTCACCATATGATCACCGGTCGTATGGATTTTTGTATGGATGAGCGCGGGCTGAAGGTGTACGAGTACAACGCCGATTCCGCCTCCTGCCATACGGAAGGCGGTTTGATCCTCGAAGAGTGGGTGAAAAATGGCTATCGCGGCACCGGGCATAACCCGGCGGAAGGCTTGCTCGAAGAGCTGACCGGCGCGTGGAAACACAGCCATGCGCGTCCGTTCGTGCATATCATGCAGGACAACGATATCGAAGAGGATTATCACGCGCTCTTTATCCAGCGCTCGCTGATGCAGGCCGGTTTTGACACCAAAATTCTGCACGGTCTGGAAGCGCTGAGCTGGGATGCGGCAGGGCAGCTTATCGATGACGAAGGTCGCGCGGTGAACTGTGTCTGGAAAACCTGGGCGTGGGAAACGGCGATCGAGCAGGTGCGTGAAGTGAGCGAAACCGAATACGCCGCCGTGCCGATTCGCACCGGTCATCCCCAGCAAGAGGTGCGTTTAATTGACGTGCTGTTGCGCCCGGAAGTGCTGGTATTTGAACCGCTGTGGACCGTGATCCCCGGTAACAAAGCGATTCTGCCGGTGCTGTGGCAGCTGTTCCCGAACCACCGCTATCTGCTGGATACGGATTTCGAGGTCAACGAACTGCTCACCAAAACCGGCTATGCGGTGAAACCTATCGCCGGTCGCTGCGGCAGCAATATCGATCTGATCAGCGCCGAAGAGGAGCTGCTGGATAAATCCAGCGGTAAATTCACGGATCGTAAAAATATCTACCAGCAGCTGTGGTGCCTGCCGAAAGTGGACGGGAAATACATCCAGGTCTGCACCTTTACCGTCGGCGGCAACTACGGCGGCACCTGCCTGCGCGGGGATGATTCGCTGGTGATCAAGAAAGAGAGCGATATCGAGCCGTTGATTGTGGAGAAGGATAAGGAGAGCTAATCCGGCACAACGCGCGTCGAAACGGTAAAACCCGCAGATTCCACTGCGGGTTTTTTATTGCCGTTTTCGGGCTGATGCCATCGATTGATGAATAAACGTAATGAGTTATCCCGAATGTGCTAATAATTCACCTGTTATATTGTTATTGTTCTGTTTATTTTTTCACATTTAGATTGAATGACTGCTTATAAAGAAATTACTGGTGTTAAATGCCAATTATTAACAATTGATGGCGCAGTATCCTGTTTCTTAAGGGATTATTTTTTCTTTGTTGTTTAAATAATAACCATGGCACTAAAACTGACATTTCTTTGAAAATCTTTGTGTCATATTCATTGAGAAATAAACGCAAAAATGTACAGGTAGGTATTTTAAATATTTTCTTAAATAACAATGCGTTTATTCCAGGCCGATTTAGGCCCTATTTTCACGGTTTGTCTGGAAACCGCATTTTTTCTCTTAGCATTAACACCTTGTTAACATTGTGGGTATAGTTCCACTTAAGACATTTTGTTATGCTCGCCGTTAAGAAATGTTGAATAAGTAAATTCTTAAAAACGATTATCTGCTACTGATTTCCGTTAGTGAAAATTGGTGCTTAGGCTTTTTCGCACATTCATTAAACGTTGAAAAATTCTTACGTGTAAGATTTTTACCACTGGCTAAGTGGGGGAGGCGAAGAAAACGATATACACCATCCTCAGGGGTGGAATAGTAAGGGAGATCTATCTTGAGAGCGTTCAAATATACCCAGATACCTGCCGCCCTTGTTTTATTTGCGGCCACGATGTCCTCATCGATGGCAAATAACGGGACGATTGGCAGCGCTCCCGTCGCACGCACGTCATTAAAAGAGAGCATTCTTTTTGCTTTCGATCGCGATCCCTCCGTGAGCCAGCAAGCCGCTCAGATGGGGATTGGTCAGGCCCAGATTGATGAAGCCCGAAGCGGGTGGATGCCGCAAATTTCACTGAACGGCAATACGGGCCATAGCCAGACGACGGACTCCAGCGGTTCGCTGAAAAATTCGGCGGCGTGGGGCTTGAGCCTGACGCAGCTTGTGTACGACTTTGGCAAAACCAATAGCGCGATCAGCCAGTCTTCCGCCCAGCATGACAGCTATCGGTATCAGCTGATGGCGACGTTATCGTCGGTCGCAGAGAAAACCGCGCTGAGCTATGTGGATGTGAAACGCTATACAGACCTGACCCAGGCCGCGCAGGAGAACATCCTCGCCCTGAAAAATGTGCAACAGCTGGCGAAATTACGCTCCAGTGCGGGCCTTAGCTCCACCTCTGATGAGCTGCAAACGCAAACCCGCGTGGCGGGAATGCAGGCAACCCTTGAGCAATACAACGCGGCGCTGAAAAGTGCCCGCGCCAGGCTGTCGGTTCTGACGGGAATTGATGCACAACAGCTCTCCCCGTTACCGTCCACGCTTGAGGTGCAGCAGGATTCCCTTGATAGCATCGACTACACGCTGATCCCCTCCGTTCTGGCGGCGAGAACCATGGAGAGTTCTGCCCAGTACGGCATTGAACGGGCGAAATCCCAGCACTGGCCGACCCTGAGCCTGAAAGGGGGAAGAACGCGCTATGAATCGGATAATCGCTCCTATTGGGACGACCAGATCCAGCTGAATATTGATGCCCCTCTTTACCAGGGCGGCGCAGTGTCCGCCAGGGTTCGCCAGGCTGAAGGGGCGCGTGCTATGGCCGCTTCGCAGGTGGATCAGGCTCGCTTTGATGTCCTGCAAAAAGCCTCAGTCGCAATGGCAGACTGGAGCGGGGCGCGTGGCCGAATGGAGGCCGGAAATGTCCAGCTGGAAAATGCGTTACGCGCCCGTGAAGTTTATAAAAATGAATATACCCTCGGTAAGCGAAGTATTAACGATCTCCTGAGCGTCGAACAAGATGTCTGGCAGGCAACCTCCTCCAAAATATCAGCAGAATATGATAGCTGGGCGAGTGCAGTTAATTATGCGTCAGCCGTTGATAATCTCATGCAACGTATTGGAATTGAAAAAAACGCTGCGGCCAAATTACCTGATTTAAGTTAGAGAAACGCGGCTGACGCTGCGGATATAAGTTCAAGAAGAATGGGAGATTTTCATTCCCGGGGATAGTCACATCCTCAGGATAGAAATACTCACAGGCACCCGTGTACCTGCAAGGAGAGAAATATGAGTAACGCTAAGATTGTCGATGTCATTATTCGCAAAACCGCTGAGAAAACAGTATTGACCGGAGAGGGAAATCTCTCGGTATCTGTTTCTGCACCCAGTGTCATTGAAATCCACGGATCGGCCCAGGATGTCGCACGTTATATGCGCCAGGGTAAGGATCTGCTGATTTACATGAAAGATGGCAGCGTGATTCGATGCAATAACTATTTTCTCGACGATCCAGAGGGCAAAAACCATTCCGAACTGGTGTTCAATGACCAGCAGGAACTGACTCATATCACCTTTGCAGAGACGGAAGAGGCCGCGGGGATGGCGGCGGTGGAATTAAGCGCGCAGGCCACGCCGATTTCCACCATCGAGCCGTTCCTGGAACAGGCCAGTAGCTTAAGCGATGCCCCATGGGGCTGGATCGCAGGGGCCGCGTTAGGCGGCGGGGCGATTGGCGCGCTGCTGGCACACGGCGGGGATGGTGACACCAAAACCAAAGTCATCGACAACACCAAAGAGGTCGAAAGTGCGACGCCGACCTTCCTCGTGACGGATAAACAGGGTGACAAGCAGGGTGTGCTGAGTGCAAAAGAGGTCACGGACGATAACACCCCGACCTTTAGCGGCACCGGCCAGCCAGGCGCGACCATTCAGATCAAGGACAGCAGCGGCAACACCATCGCCAGCGCGATGGTCGGCACCAATGGCACCTGGACGGTAAAACTGCCGACGCAAGCCGACGGCGAACACACCTGGTCGGTAGTGCAAATCGACGGCAGCAAAACGACTTCTGCGGGCAGCATCACCGTGAATGTGGTCACCGCCGATGCCAGCGTCACGCTGAGCACCACTGCCGGAGATAACGTCATCAATGCCAGCGAGCAGTCCGCAGGATTTGCCCTGTCCGGCAGCAGCAAAAATCTCGCGCAGGGCACCGACCTGACCGTCACGCTGAACGGTAAGACCTACACCACCGAAGTCGGCGCGAACGGTGCATGGAGCGTTAACGTTCCGGCGGCTGATGCGAAGGCATTGGCGGACGGCACCTGGACGGTCACCGTGACCGGCAAAGACGCGGCGGGCAATACCGTCACCGGAAATCAGACGCTGAACGTCGATGCCCACGCGCCGACGCTCTCCGTGGATGCCATTTCGCAGGACAACATCCTCAACGCCGCCGAGCACGGCCAGCCATTAACGCTGAGCGGTAAAACCAACGCCGAGGCCGGGCAAATTGTCACGGTCTCCCTCAACGGCAAAAACTACACCACCACCGTCGGCAGTGACGGCACATGGTCCCTGACCCTGAATAACAGCGACGTCAACGCACTCGCTGAGGGTTCCCATACGGTCACGGTAAACGTCAACGACAAAGCCGGAAATCCCACCTCCACCACCGCTGATTTCAGCGTCGATACCGTAGCCCCTGTCGTGACGGTGAACGCCGTCGCGGGTGATGACGTGATCAATGCCGATGAGCAGGGTCAGGCGCAGATTATTTCCGGTCGCGCGAGCGGCGCAGCCGAAGGTGACGTGGTTACCGTGACGCTGGGCGGTAAGCACTATACGGGCGTCGTGCAAGCCGATGGCAGCTGGAGCGTGGGCGTTCCGGCAAACGAAATCAGCGCGCTCGGCGAAGGTCACTTTACGCTCTCCGTTGCGGTGACGGATGCGGCCGGTAACACCGGGAATGCCACTCACGATTTTACCCTGAGCGGTGCAGCACCTGAGTTAACGATCGACCCTATCAGCCAGGACAACGTGCTGAACGCTCAGGAAGCGATGTTGCCACTCGATCTCAGCGGTACAAGTAATCTGCCGAACGGCAGCGCGGTAACCGTAACCCTGAATAACATCAGCTACCAGGCCACCGTGGAGAACGGCGTCTGGTTGGTGCAGGTGCCGGTGACTGACGTGCTGAATCTGGCGAATACCCTCTACACCGTAAGCGTGAGCGGAACGGACAGCGTGGGCAACGTCGGCAGCGCGGACGCCATGCTGCTGGTGGATACGGCGCTGCCGCAGGTGATCATCAATACCTTTGCGGGCGATAATCTGGTCAACAATGCGGAAGTTGCCGTTGACCAGACGCTCAGTGGCCGCGTCGTTGGTGCGGCTGCGGGCGACACCGTCTCCATTACCGTCGGCGGCAAAAGCTACACCGCCATCGTCGGCAACGATCTGAGCTGGAATGTATCGATTTCGTCCGCCGATCTGAACGCGTTTGGCGACGGCGATCTGACCTTCACGGCATCGGTGACCAACGCTCACGGCAACACGGGCACCGGCGAGCGCGATATTAATATCAACGCCGCCTTGCCGGGCCTACGCGTCAACACCATCTCTGGCGACGACGTTATTAACGCCATCGAGCAGCACCAGGATCTGACTGTCACCGGCTCGAGCAGCCACCTGGCGCCAGGCTCACAGATGACCGTCACCATCAACAATATCGATTATCCGGCGGTCATTGCCGCCAACGGCAGCTGGCAGATCGGTGTCCCGGCGGCAGACCTGCAAAACTGGACCGCGGGCGATATTCTGGTTGTGGCCAGCGCGCAGGATCAGTGGGGCAATACCGTTTCTGCTGAACATCCCATTGAACTGAATCTCTCTCCTGTCGCCGTGTCCATTGACACGGTGACCCTTGATGACATGCTGAATGCCGCCGAGAAAGCGGCTGATCTTACCCTTTCCGGCCAGACGCAGGGCGTTGAAGCGGGCCAGACGGTGGTAGTGAAATTTGCCGATCAGACCTTCACGGCCCAGGTTCAGCAGGACGGCTCATGGAGCCTGACGGTCCCTTCCAGCGCGATGGACGGGCTGAGCGACGGGCGCGCGCAGATTAGCGTGAGCGTAGCCAACACCAGCGGCAACAGCGCCGATGCGTCACGCGTGATCACGGTGGACACCCAGCCGCCGACGATTGCTATCGACAACCTGACCGACGACAACATCATCAACGCTGCAGAAGCGCAGCAGGATCTGATTTTAAGCGGCAGCACCAGCGCGCAAGCGGGCCAGACCGTGACCCTCACCCTGAACGGCAAAACCTATCAGGCTCTCGTGCAGAATGACGGCAGCTGGCAGCTGAGCGTTCCTGCCGCCGATGTGGGTGCCCTCGCCGACGGCAACGTGACGATCAACGCGAGCGTCAGCGATGTGGCTGGAAACAGCGCCAGCACCGATCGAATCGGCCTGGTCGACGCTACGGTTCCGCAGGTGACGATTAATGATTTTGTCACCGACACCAACACCGTGAACTACACCGCCCACTCGCAGGCGCAGATTTTAAGTGGCTCGGTGACGGGCGCGGCCGCAGGCAATCTGGTGACCGTTACCATTGACGGCGTGAATTACACCACCGCAGTGGATGCGGCGGGCAACTGGAGCCTGGGCCTGCCCGCCTCCGTGATTCAGGGGCTGGCAGACGGAACCTGGACTATCGACGTCTCCGTGACTGACAGTGCCGGCAATACGGGCAGTAACTCGGTGGACGTGGTGGTGAACACCGCAAAACCGGTGATTGCGATCAACACGCTTGCCGATGACGATGTGATCAATGCGGCTGAAAAAGGCGCAGATCTGGCACTTTCTGGCACCAGCGACCAGCCGCAGGGCACGGTGATCACCGTCACGCTCAACGGCATCCAATACACGGCCATCGCGGATGACAGCGGGAACTGGACGGTAACCGTTCCGGCCTCGGCGGTCAGCGCGCTGGGTGAGGCGAATTACACCGTGACGGCCAGCGTCACGGACAGTGCGGGCAATAACAGCAGCACCACGCACGACGTGCTGGTCGACAGCGCCCTGCCGGTGATCACCCTAAACGCCATCGCCAGCGACGATATTATCAACGCCTCGGAAGTGGCGACCGGGCAGACCCTCAGCGGTAAAGTCAGCGGCGCGGCGAACGGCGATACCGTTACGGTGACTATCGGCGGCAACACCTACACCACGACCGTTAAAAGCGATCTCAGCTGGTCGGTGGATGTCCCTGCAGATGTGCTGAGCGCAATCGGCAACGGCGATCTGACGGTCGAAGCGTCGGTTACGAATGGTCACGGCAATACCGGTACGGGTGAGCGCGATATCACTATCGACGCCAATCTGCCGGGGCTGCGCGTGGACACGGTGGCGGGCGACGATGTGATTAACATCGTTGAACACGGCCAGCATCTGATGGTGACGGGCACCAGCACCGGCCTGTCGGCTGGCTCCGCGCTGACCGTAACGGTCAATGGCAAAACCTATCCGGCAACGGTCTTGGCGGACGGCACCTGGAGCGCCGCCGTTCCTGCGTCTGACGTCGGTGCGCTGGCGGCAGGCAACGTCACCATCACGGTGGCAGGCCAGAGCAGCGCCGGAAATCCGGTCTCCATCAGCCATGACGTGAAGGTCGATCTGGCGGATGTGGCGATCAGCATTGACGCGATTGCCAGCAACGATGTGATCAACGCGGTGGAGAAAGGGACCGATCTGGTCCTCTCCGGCACCACGGCGAACGTCGAAGCGAACCAGACGGTCACCCTGACCTTTGGGGGCAAAACCTATACCACGACCGTCGATGCCAACGGCAACTGGACGTACACCGTGCCATCGGCGGATCTGGCGGGTCTCAAAGACGGCGATGCCAGCGTGCAGGTGAGCGTCACCAACGTCAACGGCAACAGCGCCTCGGCGGGCCGCGAATACAGCGTTGATGCCACCGCGCCGTCACTTTCTATCGAGATCATCAGCGATAACAACATCGTCAATGCGGCGGAAGCGCAGCAGGATCTGGTGGTGAACGGGACGACCAACGCCGAAGCGGGTCAACCCGTGACCGTCACGCTGAACGGAAAAGAGTACACCACCACGGTTCTGGCGGGGGGCAACTGGAGCGTCACCGTTCCGGCGGCCGATATGGCTGGAATCAGCGACGGTCAGTACACCGTGACCGCATCCGTGGCCGACAAAGCGGGCAACCCGGCGAGCGCCGACCGTGACGTGCTGGTGGACGCCACGGTGCCGCAGCTCACCATCGATACCCTTTCCGGCGATGACATCATCAACAGCACCGAGCATGGCCAGGCGCTGATCGTCACGGGCCACGTGACGGGCGCTGAAGCGGGCGATGTCGTGACCGTCACCCTCAACAACAAATCCTACACCGCCACGCTGGATGCCTCTGGCAACTGGATCGTGGGCGTTCCGGCCGCAGACGTGGGAGCCTTGATCGCGGGCGATCATACCCTCACGGCAACGCTGACGGACAAAGCGGGTAACAGCGACACCACCACCCATGACGTGGCGGTCAACCTCACTGCGCCCGTCTTAACCATTGATACGGTCTCCGGTGACGACGTCATCAACAACGCCGAAAAAGCCCAGGAGCTGACGATCAGCGGTACCGCGACGGGCCTGGCGGCTGGCGCGATGGTGACGGTGATGCTCAATGGCAAAGCCTACAGCGCCATCGTCAACGGCGAGGGCAAATGGACCACCACCGTTCCGGCGGATCAGGTCGGGGCGCTGGGCGAAGCGCTGTATGACATTAGCGCGTCGGCAACCGACAGCGCAGGCAACAGCGGGAGCGCGGTGCATACGGTTAACGTGGAATCCGTACTGCCAGGCGTCACCATCAACGCCATTGCTACGGACAACGTGATCAACGCCGATGAAGTGGCGGCGGGCCAGACCATCAGCGGTACGGTGGTGAACGCCCAGCAGGGCAACACCGTGACCGTCACCATTGGCGGCAACACTTACACCACCACGGTACAGAACGATCTGAGCTGGTCGGTGAACGTCCCGGCGGACGTGCTGACGGCACTGGGCAACGGCGATCTGACCGTCACCGCCTCCGTCACCAATGGCGTGGGCAACAGCGGTTCCGGCGAGCGCGACATCACCATTGATGCCAGCCTGCCGGGCCTGCGCGTGGATACCGTGGCGGGCGATGACGTGATCAACCGCATTGAACACGGACAGAACCTGATTATCACCGGCGACAGCGACGGCCTCCCGGCGGGCAGTGCCCTGACCGTGACCGTCAACGGCAAAACCTATCCGGCGACGGTGCTGGCGGACGGCACCTGGAGCGCCGCCGTTCCTGCGGCAGACGTCGGCGCGCTGGCGGCAGGCAACATCACCATTACGGTGGCAGGCCAGAGCAGCGCCGGGAATCCGGTCTCCATTAACCATGACGTGAAAGTCGATCTGGCGGACGTGGCGATCAGTATCGATGCCATCACGACAGACGATGTGATCAATGCGGCGGAAAAAGGGACGGACCTGGTGCTTTCCGGCAGCACCACGAACGTTGAAGCAAACCAGACGGTCGATATCACTTTTGGCGGGAAAGCCTATACCGCACAGGTGGATGCGGACGGGAAATGGACCGTCACGGTGCCATCAGCAGATCTGAACGGGCTGAAAGAGGGCGATGCCAGCGTGCAGGTGAGCGTCACCAACGTTAACGGCAACAGCGCCTCGGCGGGACGCGAATACAGCGTCGACAGCACCGCGCCGGGCGTGACGATCAACACTGTTGCGGCAGACGACATTCTCAACGCGGCAGAAGCGCAAGCTGATCTGACGATCGGCGGCACCAGCACGGCGGAAGCGGGCCAGCCGGTCGTCGTGACGCTGAACAATAAAACTTACACCACCACGGTGGGCGCAGACGGCAGCTGGACGCTGGACGTTCCGGCGGCGGATGTGGCGAACCTGGCGGACGGCGTTACCACGATCCACGCCTCGGTGGCTGACAAAGCCGGTAACCCGGCGTCGGTCGATCGCAACCTGACGGTGGATGTCACCGTTCCGGTGATCACCATCAATACTATTGCGGGCGATGACGTCATTAACGTGGCCGAGCATGCTCAGGCGCAAATCATCAGTGGTTCAGCCACCGGCGCGGCGGCAGGCGATAGCGTCACTGTGACCATCGGCGGCCAGACGTACACCACGGTGCTGGATGCCAGCGGCAACTGGAGCGTTGGCGTGCCAGCCAGCGTGATTTCGGCGCTCAGCGATGGCACGGTGACGGTCTCCGTGAACGTCACCGATGCAGCAGGCAACACCGGCAGCGGCAGCCATAACGTAACTGTCGATACCGGTTTGCCGTCTCTGGGCTTCAATGCCATTTCCGGCGATAACGTGCTGAATGCCGTAGAAAAGGGTCACGACCTGAGCGTCGACGGGATCAGCGCAAACCTGGCCGAAGGCACACGGGTGACGGTCACGCTGAACGGTAAGCAGTACACCGCCACAACGGCCGCAGATGGTCGCTGGAGCCTGACAATACCGGCAGCCGACCTCGCGGGTCTCGGCGAAGCAAACTACACCCTTAACGCCAGCGCCACCAACGGCGTGGGCAACAGCATCAGCGGCAGTGCAAACCTGCAGGTGGATACGGCGCTACCAGGCGTCACTATTAATGCGATTGCTACGGACAACGTGATTAACGCCGACGAAGTGGCGGCGGGCCAGACCATCAGCGGTATGGTGGTGAATGCCCAGCAGGGCAACACCGTGACCGTCACCATTGGCGGCAATACCTACACCACCACAGTACAAAACGATCTGAGTTGGTCGGTGAACGTCCCGGCGGACGTGCTGACGGCGCTGGGCAACGGCGATCTGACCGTCACCGCCTCCGTCACCAATGGCGTGGGCAACAGCGGTTCCGGCGAGCGCGACATCACCATCGACGCCAGCCTGCCAGGCCTGCGCGTGGATACTGTGGCGGGCGATGACGTGATCAACCGCATTGAACACGGGCAGAACCTGATTATCACCGGCGACAGCGACGGCCTCCCGGCGGGCAGTGCCTTGACCGTCACCGTCAACGGCAAAACCTATCCGGCGACGGTGCTGGCGGACGGCACCTGGAGCGCCGCTGTCCCTGCGGCAGACGTCGGTGCGCTGGCGGCAGGCAACGTCACCATTACGGTGGCAGGCCAGAGCAGCGCCGGAAACCCGGTCTCCATCAACCACGACGTGAAAGTCGATCTGGCGGATGTGGCGATCAGTATCGATGCCATTACGACCGACGATGTGATCAATGCGGCGGAAAAAGGGGCGGACCTGGTGCTCTCCGGCAGCACCACGAACGTCGAAGCGAATCAGACGGTCAACATCACCTTTGGCGGGAAAGCCTATACCGCGCAGGTGGATGCAGACGGGAAATGGACCGTCACGGTGCCTTCGGCGGATCTGAACGGTCTGAAAGAGGGCGACGCCAGCGTGCAGGTGAGCGTCACCAACGTCAACGGCAACAGCGCCTCGGCGGGGCGCGAGTACAGCGTCGACAGCACTGCGCCGACCGTCACGATTGATACGGTCGCCGGGGATAACGTCATCAACGGTAGCGAAGCCGCCGCAGGGATTGTGATTTCCGGTACCACTACCGCAGAAGTGGGCCAGACGGTGACCGTCATGCTGGGCGGTAAAACGTACACCGCCCAGGTAGAGGCTGGCGGTAGCTGGAACCTCTCTGTTCCGGCGGGCGATCTGGCGGCGATGGCGGATAACGGCTATTCGGTGCAGGTCAGCGTGAGCGATAACGCCGGAAACCCAGGCAGCGCCAGCAAGGCGATCACTCTCGATACCACGCCGCCCGTTATCAGCTTCAATACGGTGGCGGGCGATAACGTCATCAACAGCGTTGAGCACGGACAGGCGCAGATTGTCAGCGGTACGGCGACGGGCGCGGCGGTGGGCGATAAGCTCATTATCACGATCGGCGGCCAGCAGTACACCACCACGGTGGATGCCAGCGGCAAGTGGAGCGTCGGTGTACCAGCCAGCGTGATTTCAGCGTTGCAGGACGGTACGGTGACCATCAGCGCCACCGTGACGGACAGCGCGGGTAACAGCAGCACTCAGACGCACGACGTGGTGGTGAACACCGCTTCTGTCTCCCTGACGGTGGCAACCATCAGCGGCGATGATGTGATTAACGCGGCGGAAGCGGGCAGCGCGCTGACCATCAGCGGCTCAAGCACCCAGTTCGCCAGCGGGACGCAGGTGACCGTTACGCTGAATGGTAAAAACTATACGGCGAACATCCAGAGCGATGGCTCCTGGACGACCACTGTTCCTGCGGCAGACGTCGCGGGGCTGGCGGATGGAGCGCACTATCAGGTCTCCGTCTCCGCCCAGGACAGCGCGGGTAACAGTGCGTCATCCACCCACACGGTGAGCGTCGATACCACGCCGCCGGTGGTCAGTATCGCCACGCTCGCGGGCGACGATGTTCTGAATGCCGTCGAACAGCAGCAGCCGCTGACGATCCACGGTTCGTCCAGCGCGGAAGCGGGACAAATGGTTACCGTCACGCTGGGCAGCAAGACCTATACCGCCCAGATCGCCAGCGACGGAACCTGGACGCTGAATGTTCCGGCAACGGATCTCGCGGCGCTGAACGAAGGGGCGTTAACCGTCACTGCGTCGGTAAGCGATAAAGCCGGTAACAGCGGTCAGACCACCCATACCCTGACGGTGGATACCGTTGCGCCGGTCATTACCATTGATACCGTGGCGGGCGACGATATCGTAAACAACAGCGAACAGCTGGCGGGGCAAACCCTCAGCGGCACAACGACCGCCGAACAGGGCCAGAGGGTGACGGTGACCTTCAACGGCCACAGCTATCAGGCGATGGTTGACGCCGACGGTAAATGGTCGGTGTTTGTCTCCGGGCGCGATTTCCTCGGCCTGAGCGACGGTGATTACACCATTACCGCCTCCGTCAGCGATAAAGCCGGAAACCCTGGCAGCACCACGCATGACGTGACCCTGAACGGTGACGTGCCGACCATCAGCATCAACACCTTTGCCGACGATGATATTGTCAACGCCGCAGAGCACGGCACCCCGCTGGTGATCAGCGGCACCACCGACGCACCTGCGGGCCGGACGGTCACCCTCACGCTGAACGGCAAAACTTACACCACAACCGTTCAAAACGACGGCAGCTGGGAATACACCCTGGGCAGCGCGGATGTGACCGCACTGGCCGACGGTGGCGCATATGTCATTCATGCCGAGGTCAGCAACACCATCGGCAACAGCGCCAGCGATAGCCATAACGTGACGGTGGATCTGACCGCGCCGTCGATGGGGATCAGCATTGATTCTCTGCACAACGACACCGGTCTGAGCAGCAGCGATTTCATCACTAACGATAATCAGGTTATCGTCAACGGCTCCCTGACCGCACAGCTCGGCAATAACGAGAAGGCGCAGATCAGCCTTGATGGCGGCGTGACCTGGAGCGATCTGACGGTCACCGGCACGCAATGGCGCTATACCGATGGCCGCACGCTGACGGACGGGACTTACACGTATCAGGTCCGGGTGGTGGATAACGCGGGTAACGTGGGCGCGACCGACAGCCAGAACGTGGTGGTCGATCTCACTGCACCTGCCTCCACCACCATTACCGTGGATTCCGTGACCCAGGATACGGGGCTATCCGGCAGCGATTTTATTACCAGCGATAACCAGATCACCCTGAAAGGGACGCTGGGCGCGGCGTTGGGCAACGGCGAATATGCGCAAATCAGCACTGATGGCGGCGTGACCTGGACTAACGTGAGCGTGAGCGGCCTGGGCTGGACCTGGGTCGATGGCCGCACGCTGGCCGACGGCGATTACAACTATCAGCTGCGCGTGATTGACGACGCAGGCAACATCAGCGCCACTACCAGCCAGGTGGTGACCATTGATACGGTGGTGCCGGACGCGAGTAAAACCGTCACCATCGACAGCATCAGCGACGACACCGGGCTGAGCAACAGTGACTTTGTCACCCAGGATACCTCCCTGACCCTGCACGGCTCGCTGGGTGCGACGCTGTCGGACGGCGAGTACGTGCAGATTAGCCTGGATGGTGGCAATACCTGGCAGAACGTCACCGTGGTAGGCAATAGCTGGTACTACGCGGACGGCCGCACGCTGCAAAACCAGACTTACGACTACTGGGTACGCGTCATTGATACGGCGGGTAACGTGGGGAATTCCGCTCATCAGCAGGTGACCGTCGATACGATTGCGCCTGATGCGGCGATTACCGTTACGGTGGATAACATCACCGTCGATACCGGCTTTGATAACAATGACTTCCTGACCAGCGAAACCTCTTACACGCTGCATGGCACGCTAGGGGCAACGCTCGGGGCGAATGAGTTTGTCCAGGTGAGTCTCGACGGTGGGCAGACCTGGGTCTATGCCACGGTCAACGGCACCCAATGGCAGTATGCCGACACGCGTACGCTGGGCGATGGCGACCATAGCTATCAGGTTCGCGTGGTGGATCAGGCGGGCAACGTGGGCGCGACCACCTCGCAGGTGGTGACTGTCGATACCCAGGCACCGCAATACGGTATTACGGTTGATGCCATCAGCGATGACACCGGGCAATCCGCGAGTGATTTTATCACCAACGATACCACCCTGACGGTCAGCGGATCGCTTGGCAGAGCGCTTGCCAGCGACGAGCGCGTGCAGATTAGTATGGATGGCGGTGCCACCTGGACCGATGCCACGGTGACACAGACGCAGTGGAGCTACACCGATCCTCGCGTGCTCCCGGAAGGTGACCACACCTACCAGGTGCGCATTATCGATGAGGCGGGCAACGTCGGCTCGACCGCGCAGCAGGTGGTGACGGTCGATACCACACCGCCTGTCACGCAGGGTACCGTGGTGAGCTACACGGACAACGAAGGCGAGCGCCAGAGCGATTTCGGATCGTCTGTCGCCACCGATGACACCACGCCACAGATCAACGGGACGCTGAATCAGGCCCTGGCGGCGGGTGAAATTGCCGAACTGTACCGCGACGGCGTGAAGCTGGGTCAGGTCACGATGAACGGGGCGACCAGCTGGTACTTCCAGGACAGCGGGTTGATTGACGGCAACCACACCTACGTGCTGCGTGTCACCGACACGGCGGGGAACAGCACGGATTCCGATGATTTCGTGCTGCGCGTCGATACCAGCATTCCGACCACTACGGCGGCGATCACCGGGCAGACCACGTCGGACACCACGCCGATCCTGAGCGGGACCTTGTCCGCTGAGCTGACCAATGGCGAGTATCTGGTGGTCACAGTTAACGGCAAAACCTACACCTCCGAAACCGGCGGTGCGGTAGTGGTCGACCCGAATCACAACACCTGGTATGTGCAGATACCGGACGGCGATGCGCTGGCTGCCAGCAGCTACAGCGTGACGGCGCAGGTGAAGAGCAGCGCGGGTAACGGCAACACGACAGGCACCACCACCGGCAGCCTGACCATCGGAACCGACTCGGTGAATACCGACTGGGCCAGCACCACCGGCAGCAGCGACAACTCCACCATGACGCTCGGCATGAACAGCAGCGGGTTGTGGAATATCATCGCTAACGGACGCTCGTATTCCAGCAGCGATATGTCGACCTACAGCAATACCGCGCTGACCAACACCCGTGGCTATAACGTGGTGAGCCAGACGGCGGCAGATTTCGACCGAAACGGTACAGCGGATATTTTCGCCACCGAGACTACCTACGCCGGTTCAACGCAGGTGATGTGGACCTACAACGGCACCAGCTACACCGCCAGCCAGCTGGCGATGGGCACCACTATCTGGTACGGCGGCGTGATTGCCTACGACAAGACCGGTGATGGTTATCTGGACATGGCCTACGGCGATGCCGGGATGGACTCCCTGACCTACCTGATCAACAACAACGGCACGCTGACACCGGATGGAACCGGCGGGGAAGGCGGTTTCTACGGCCAGTTTGACTCAGGACGTGAAATCTCCGGGGTGGACATTAACAACGACGGCACCGTGGATATCGTCCAGCACACCAACCGCAGCGGTGCGTACTCGATGACGGTCATCAACAACGGCGGGAATGGCACGCTCACTGTCGGGCAAAACATCACCAACGTGTTTGTGGTGAACGCGGCAAACACCACCACGGCGGCGTCGATGACCTGGGCTGATTTCAACGGCGACGGGTATATGGATCTCTATCTCGGCAGCAGCTACGGCAATACCGGCGGTGTGATCTATTACAACGACGGTAACGGCCAGCTGTCGGCCTCGAAGAGTGCGGTGGAAGCCTCAAACGCCACGGCGGGTTATCTGTCGGCGGCGGTGGACTGGAACGGTGACGGCCAAATGGACGTGATCAAGTTCAGCACCTACGGCGGCTCGCAAACCGCAACGTTGTTCACCAACAACAATAACGGAACGACGTGGACGTCAAGCCAGCTGGCAACTGGCCTGGTGAATGTCACCGGGATTGCGGCGGTGGATTACAACTGGGATGGCGCGAAGGATCTGCTGGTGTCTCAGCAGAACGGCAAAGTGGTCTATGTGCAGAACAAACAGACCATTGCAGACGGCACGGCCATGCACCTGCGTATTGTCGATAGCGAAGGCATCAACAGCTATTACGGCAACACCGTGAATCTGTACAACGCGCGCGGTGAGCTGGTGGCGTCGCAAATCATCAACGCCCAGTCCGGTTTCGGGGTGAATGACAGCTCGGCGCTGGTCAGTTTCTACGGCCTGAATCCGGATGAAACCTACTCCGCAGAGATTGTGAAGTTCACCAACGGTGCTTCCGCCAACGTGACCTGGGACGGACTGGAAGCAGGCAACGGCAAAGAAGGCTATGTGCTGACAGCCGATGCCGCAACGGGGGGCCACAGCGGAACGCTGACCGGGACCGGCTATAACGACACCTTTATCGCCGAAGAAGGAAGTTATACCTACAACGGTTCCGGCGGCTGGAGCACCACGTCGGATCACGATACCTGGAGCAACACCGGCGGGATGGATGTGGTCGATTACCGCAATGCGAGCGCGGGCATCACGGTGGACCTGAGCGTCACGACAGCCCAAGACACCGGGTTTAACACCACCACCCTGAAGAATATTGAAGGGATTGCAGGCTCGGACTTCGACGACGTGATCACCGGCAACAGCGGGGATAACCAGTTCGAAGGCCGTGGCGGGAACGACACCTTCAATATTGGCAGCGGCGGGCACGACACGCTGTTGTACAAGCTCATCAACGCCGCTGACGCCACGGGCGGTAACGGCAGCGATCAGGTTAACGGCTTCACCGTCGGGACCTGGGAAGGGACGGCGGATACCGACCGTATCGACCTGCGCGAGCTGTTATCCGACAGCGGGTATACCGGCACCGGCTCGGCGAGCTATGTCAACGGTGTCGCCACTCTGGACAGCAGCGCGGGGAATATTACGGATTACCTGCGCGTGGTGCAGAACGGCAGTAACACCGAAATTCAGATCGACCGCGACGGAACGGGCAGCCAGTTCGATCCGACTACGGTGGTCACTCTGAACGGGGTACAGACGGATCTGGCCACCTTGCTGGCAAACCATCAGCTGTTAGTTGCGTAAACCTCAGGCCGCGAGAAGCGATTCTCGCGGCATTTTTCGTATCTTTACAGTAATACGACTAACCACATAAATATTAAGGTATTTTTGTCGACACGTTCAGAAAGGGTTTACATTCTGGCCGTTCCACAGGGATATCATTTCAGAGCGACATCTTCGCCCTGAACAGGACGTTGCTAAATGAAGACTCACCCGCAGTACGAACCCTGGCTTGAGGCCATGGTGCTCGTTGCAAAACATTACCGGCTGGACTATTCGCAAGAACACGTCCGGGTCACGATTCATCACGAGAGCCACTCTCCGCGAGAGCAGGTGCTCAACGATATGGCGCGCCAGCTCGGGCTTAGGCTGCGCGTTGTGCCGGCGGATGCAGCACTGATTGATCCGTGGCGTCTGCCGTTGTTAGCGGAGTTTGATGGCGGGCAGGTTGCGGTCATCAACCGGATGGACAAAGAGGGCAACGTCAGCCTGCAGTTCAGCGGTGACGGTGGACTGGAAACGAGTCTGACGCGCGACGCGCTGGGTACCCGTTTGACGGGGTTAATCGTGCTGCGCCCGCTGGAGTCGACGCCCGACGCGAGGGTCGATGATTACATCAAACCTTATGAAAAGAACTGGTTCTGGCAGCTGGCGCTGAAAGACTGGCGTCGCTACAGCGACATCATGCTGGTGGCGCTGGTGGCGAACGTGCTGGCCCTGTCTGGGATGGTGTTTTCCATGCAGGTTTACGATCGCGTGGTGCCCTCTCAGTCTGAGGCCACCCTGTGGGTGCTGTTTGGCGGCGTGATGCTCGCCATTACCTTCGAATTTGTGATGCGTATGCTGCGGGTACACATCTCAGACGTGATCGGGAAGCGCGCCGATCTGCGCATTTCGGAGCGGGTGTTCGCCCACGCCCTGCGCATTAAAAACGGTGCCCGCTCAAAATCAACCGGCTCCTTTATCGCCCAGATTCGCGAGCTGGAGTCTGTTCGCGAGCTGATCACCTCCACGACGATTGCGGCGATTTCCGATCTGCCGTTTTTCCTGCTGTTCGTTTTCATTCTGTGGATGATCGGCGGCCCGCTGGTGTTGGTGGTGCTGCTTGCGGTACCGCTGCTGCTGATTCCGGGTCTGTTGATCCAGCGTCCGCTCGGAAAGCTCTCCACGGAAGGGATGCGCGAATCGGCCATTCGTAACGCCACGCTGGTCGAGGCGGTGCAGGGCATCGAAGACATTAAACTGATGCGCGCGGAGCAGCGTTTTCAGAACCAGTGGAACAACTCGAACGACGTGGCGGCGAGCGTCGGGATGAAACAGCGCTGGCTCACCGGCCTGCTTCTGACGTGGACGCAGGAAGTTCAGTCGATTGTCTATGCCGTGGTCCTGCTGATTGGTTGTTATCTGGTGATCAGCGGTGACATGACCACCGGTGCGCTGGTGGGGACATCGATTCTTGCTTCGCGCACTATCGCGCCGCTGTCGCAAATTTCCGGCGTGTTGTCGCGCTGGCAGTCGGCAAAAGTGGCCCGCAAGGGGCTGGACGATCTGATGCAGCGTCCGATTGACGATCCCCTGCAGGGTAAAAAGGTGCATAAAGCCCATCTGCGTGGCCACTACGTGCTGGAGGAGGTCGGCTTTTATTACGACGAAGAAGAGAAGCAAAACGTCCTGAACATCCCCCGTTTGAGCATCAATGCGGGCGAGCGGATTGCGATTCTGGGGCGCAATGGTTCCGGCAAAAGCACGCTGTTACAGCTTCTGGCGGGGATGCAGGAACCGCAGCAGGGCACCATTTTGCTCGATGATGTGGCGCTGAATCACCTCGACACGGCCGATCTGCGCCGCGATATGCAGTTCCTCAGCCAGCAGGCGCGCCTGTTCTTTGGCTCCGTGCGCGACAACATTGTGATGGGGAATCCGCTGGCGACTGACGAGGAGATTCATCAGGCATTAACCGTCAGCGGGGCGCTGGAGTTTGTTCGCAAGCAAAAAATGGGGCTGAACTATGTGATCAGCGAAGGCGGGGCCGGATTGTCCGGCGGCCAGCGACAGGCCCTGTTGCTGACGCGCGCGTTACTCACCGCACCGAATATCCTGCTGCTTGATGAGCCGACCGCCTGGCTTGATGAAGTGAGCGAAAAGCAGTTTATCCATCATCTCAAAAACTGGCTCGGCGACGGGCGAACGCTGGTGGTGGCCACGCATCGTCTGCCGATTCTGGAACTGGTCGATCGCATCATCGTGCTGGAAAACGGCAAAATTATTATGGATGGCCCGCGCGACAAGATCCTGAATAACCATGGTATGGCCCCGCAGAAGGCGGCGCAGCGCACCGTGAAAATGAAGCCGTCCGCTCCCGCGAAGGCCGCAACTGAGGAGGGGGTGGCATGAGTGATTTTTCTCGTTTCAACAGCCGTCTTCAGGAGCCTAAACTCCCGCGCTCGACGCTGGTTGCCTGGTCTCTGTTTGCGCTCTTTGCTCTTTTCACGATCTGGGCAAGTATGTTCCAGCTTGATGAAGTGACCACCGGGAGCGGTAAAGTGATTCCCTCTTCGCATGAGCAGGTTATTCAGTCGCTGGAAGGGGGGATTATCCATAAGCTGCTGGTGCGTGAAGGGGATATCGTCGAGCGTGGGCAACAGCTGGCGCAGCTGGATCGCACCAAAACCGAGTCCAGCGTGCTGGAGAGTGAATCCCGGCTGAATGCCGCGATGGCAACTGCCGCGCGCCTGAACGCGGAGGCCAATCAAAGTGCGCTGGTTTTCCCGCAAGAGCTGGACGATGACGTTGAGCTGGTCAAACAGGAGACCGCGCTGTATCACTCTCGTCGCGACAGCCTGGAAAAAGGGCTTACCGGTTTGCGCCAGGGGGTAACACTTATTCAGCGCGAGCTATCATTGACCCGACCGCTGGTCACCCAGGGGGCGGCCAGCAAGGTGGAAGTTCTGCGTCTTGAGCGTCAAAAAAATGAGCTTGAGAATAAAATCACGGAAATGCAAAACCAGTATTACGTTCGCGCCCGTGAAGAGTTAGCCAAGGCGAATGCGGAAATCGAAGCCCAGCGTTCGGTGATGAAAGGGCGTGAAGATTCCCTCACCCGTCTGACATTCAACGCGCCGGTCCGCGGGATTGTTAAAGATATTGATGTCACTACCGTCGGAGGCGTGATCCCGCCAAATGGAAAATTGTTGAGCCTAGTGCCGCTCGACGATCAGATGGTGATTGAAGCCAAAATTTCCCCGCGCGATGTGGCCTTTATCCATCCGGGGCAAAAAGCGCTGGTCAAAGTGACGGCCTATGACTACTCCATCTATGGCGGGCTGGAAGGCGAAGTGACCATGATTTCTCCTGATACGATTCAGGATGATGTTAAAAGAGATGTTTACTATTACCGGGTCTATATCAGAACCACGAGTAATCACCTGACGAATAAGCAGGGGAAAGAATTTCCTGTTTTTCCAGGGATGATTGCGACCGTGGATATTAAAACGGGCAGTAAAACCATCATTGACTACCTGCTGAAACCGTTGAATAAAACCAAAGAGGCCCTGCGCGAAAGATAATGAATACTGGCGATCGGAAAACCGCTCGCCAGTTCAATTTTCCGGTGAAATTTAATCAGACAGAAGACAGTCGCTCTTTAGGATGAATATTCAGGTAATGCGTGACGTAGGCAAAGTAAAGTCCGGCATAGTTTTCGACCAGCTGTAAAAAATTTGGATAAATACTGATGCGTCCATCTTCTCGCTCTTTCAGATAGCCAGCCTCCTGAGCGGATTTCATGATCCGGTTTACATGAATTCTGGAAACAAAAAACTCTTTTGCCAGCACGCTGGCTGAATAATCAATGGTTGCACCGTGAGCATTTTTATTCTTCATCGCCTGCAGATAAAGATACAGCATGATCATGCGCCCGCCATCTTTCTCAATAAATAATCCTACCTCTGGCAAAATCTTTTTAAAGGTAACACCACGAAAAAGATATTCTGCGGCCCGCCGAAAAAAACTGTGTCTGAGCGTATCATTATCCAGCAGGTTAATATTGACGTTGTAATCAGGATATAAAGTGCTTACGGGTAAAAAGGCCCCGGACATATAATTTTTAAGTTCGTCTAATCCTTTTTTTGTTGGTTCGATGATGGTCTTGCGCCGATCCTCGGTGCACCGCCAGGTTTTAATTCTGTTGGTAGTTCTGAGTAAAGTAATGATGGCTATGACACTATTTGGACTGGCAATTTTATATCGGGTACATAACTCTTTTATTTCTGATACTGAAGAGGCCTGATCGCCAAAAACAAAACAGCACATCGATAACACAATATTGAACCGTGACTCCTGGAGCATCGTTTTGTAGAACAACGGTTGTTTTTTGTAGATGGCATCATTAATGGTGAAGTGTTGTTTTATTGCTTCGCTGAATCTTGGGTTATTTTTAATCACATCCCTTCGAAGCAGTAAAGCCCTTGATGATATATGGATATCCATACGGTTGTCCTATGTTGAGACGAGCCAATGGGGGTATTCATTTCTCTATTGAATGTTTAGCTTCACTATTATACATGTGATAAGTGGAATTTACTTTTGGTATTTATGAATAATATTCAGGAAGTGTGTATTTGCGTGGTGGGCAGAGGATGACGAAATGAAGTTGAATGAATGTGTGGATGTTTACTGAATGAACATATTTACGTTAAATACGTTGGGTAATTAACGTAAATATGTCCACCTGTCGCGATGAGTAATGTTTTTGTTTTAAACAAAAAACACAGGAGATACCTGTTTTATACAAAAATACGATATTAAATCTATGGTGATAACATTCCCGGTTTGTTATGATCTCGCTATTCAGAGACGCAGTGGCAAAGGTGTCAAAGGCGTTCGCAAACATCATTATTTTTTATTTCTGGTCATTGATTTTGACAGCTATCGTCTTTTCGCAATAAACATTTTTACCCTCATTTATATTTCGCTGGAGATTATCATGGCCTGGGATGCACGTGCCAACTACCTGAAACGTTTTCAGAATCAATACGTCATTTCTTCCTGCAGCTATGCCTGGCAAGGGTATGAAATGCTTCTGAATAACAGCGGGATCTGCGCTTACCGTATTATGGTCGATGGTGATGAGCCATCCCAGGAAGAACTGAATGCGGTGTACGCCAGTGCAGGTGCAACGATTTCTGTATTCCTTAAAGGAGATATCTGCGAAATTTTAGGTTCGTTGAAAAAAATGATCGTCTTGCTCAACGCCAAACCTGCGAAAGTCACCGTCCTTATTTACAGTCAATTACCGGCAAACTGGCTTTACCGCACATTGTACAGTTTGATCAGGGATAAAAATAAACTCAGAAATATACGCGTCGCGAATTTATCGCACCCCTGTCAGGATATTGTGACGGCAGTGTTCCCGCCGCTGGAAGAGGCCGCGTTCCTTGAGAGAAAAGTAAAAGATTGTTTTGAAAAGGGTTTGACGAGCCGGGAGTTAGATTCTGTGCTCTCTTTCTATCGTGGCGTGTCGGTCAAAGCCCAGGCAAAAGCCTGTGGTCTGGCGATCAAAACGATATACGTTTATCGCAAAGAGGGCCTGCGGAAATTGCAGCTGATCAATACCTTTTTAAGCCGTGGCGCGCTGTTTCGGGCGACATTCGCTGTTTCAGGCGAGCCTGTGAGTCATGATAATGCTTATTTAGACGGGCGTTTCACCACCGCGCTGATAAATAAAGAAATATTTCCGGTGTATCAGATTATTACCGACAGTGATAAAAGAGGCGTTGGCTTTGAAATATTACTGCGCTGGAATCGTAAAGGCGTCATCCTTAAACCGGCAGATTTTCTGGCGAACTTGCATGATAAAAATATCTGGTTGCAGCTGATGGCTCTGGTTATTGATGCCGCCGTTCGCGGGATTAACAAATATAATGGGAAATATTATTTCTCCGTTAATATCCCTCCTGAACTGGCATCCGGAAATGCCTTACCAGGGATGGCAAAAAAAGCCGTTGAAATGTTAAGTGATGAACACTGGGCAGAAAAACTGGTGTTTGAGTTCGCCGAAACGATTGATGTAACGCTGGATAAAGGGATTGCGGACACCATGCAGCGCCTGCGCCAAACGGGGTGCAGATTGTTTTTAGATGACTGTTTTTCAAGCGATCACGTTATGTTCCCGGTGAGACAAATTCCTTTTGATGGCCTGAAACTTGATAAAGATATCGTTGATAAATTTGCCGCAAACGACAGTGATTTCAGTCTGATTAAAGCGATGCAGTATTACAGCGATATTACTGGCGTTGCCTGTGTCGCCGAAGGGGTGGACAGCGAGGAAAAATTTAATACCTTATCCGCCGCTGGCATCAAAAGTTTTCAAGGTTATTACCTTGCCAGAGCGGTAAAAGAAGAGGATCTCGATTTTCTGGTGCGTAAATTTAGCTAACAGCGATACATTTTTTATGGTCGGGCGAAACTTTTGCTCGCGGGCTAACGAACTATTATTCAGATAGCCCCCCTTTTCCCTGATGGAGTTGACCATGAAACGTTTGAAAATCGCGTCCGCCGCCGCCGTACTGACCCTTTCACTGTTTTCCATGAACACCCAGGCCGCGCTCGAAGCCGGAGCGAAAGCGCCCGATTTTACCCTTCAGGGCGCGCTCGGCGGTAAACCGCTGACGTTCACCTTACAGCAGGCGCTGCAAAAAGGGCCGGTGGTGCTCTATTTCTTCCCGGCGGCATTTACCAAGGGCTGCACGCTGGAAGCCCACGCCTTCGCCGAAGCGACGGATGATTTCAAAAAACTGGGCGCCACGGTGGTGGGGGTAACCGCCGGTAACGTCGACCAGGTGGATGAATTCTCGAAACTGGAGTGCCGCGATAAGTTTGCGGTGGCAGCCGATCCTGGTGCGAAAGTGGCGGCCGAGTATGAAACGCTGATGCAGATGAACGGTAAAACCCTCTCCGATCGCACCTCTTTCGTCATCGCCCCGGATGGCAAAATTCTGCTGAGCTACACCGACCGCAACCCGGATGCGCACATTCAGAAAACGATGGACGCCGTGAAGCAATATGCGAAATCGCACTCCTGATTAACGCCGACGTTCGCATTCGAGGTTTGCTATGTTAACCGCCATTTTTGCCGCCTTTCTGGGCGGCGTGATCCTGAATTTCATGCCCTGTGTTTTCCCGGTGATCTCCCTGAAAGCGCTGGGGATCATGCGCCATCAGGGCGACACGAAAAGCGCACGAACCGAAGGGCTGGGTTTTCTGCTCGGGGTGATTTTCACCATGATGGCGCTGGCGGCGCTGCTGCTGGCGCTTCGCGCCGGGGGAACCGCCGTGGGATGGGGATTTCAGCTGCAGTCACCGCTGGTGATTGCGGTTCTGGCGCTGATTATTCTCGGGGCTGCACTCAACCTGCTCGGTGTATTTGAGGTTGGGCTGTCGCTGCAGCGGGCAGGGGAGATCTCTGTCGGTCGCGGAGCATTTGTTCGTTCTGCCCTGACCGGCGCGCTGGCGATTGTGGTGGCCACGCCGTGTTCCGCGCCATTTATGGCGGGTGCCGTGGGCTATGCTCTGGTGCAGCCGCCTGCGGTTTCACTGGCCATTTTCTTCGCGCTGGCGCTCGGTTTTGCCGCCCCCTTTACCCTCGTCTCCCTGTTCCCGGCAATTGCCCGTCGCCTGCCGCGCCCTGGTGCGTGGATGGATGTGCTCAAGCGTGGGCTAGCGTTTCCAATGCTGGGCGCCTTTGCCTGGCTGGTGTGGGTGCTGGCGCAGCAGGCCGGCACCACGGCGCTGGCGGTGATGCTGGCGAGCGCAGTGGTGGTGAGCTTTGCCGCGTGGCTGTACGGTATCGCGCAGCGCAGACGCTATCTCGGCCACTCTTACAAAGTGCTGCTGGCTATCACGGTGGCGTTTTTTGTTGTCGCCATCGTGCCGTTACCGAGGGCGATCAACGCAGGATCAACGGCGCCTGTGACCGCAGTGGCGGATAACGCGGCGCCCGTGAAGTGGTCTCCGCAGAGCGTGGCGGCCCTGCGCGGTCACGGCAAAGCGATCTTCGTAAACTTTACCGCGTCGTGGTGCATCACCTGTCAGGTGAACGATCGCACATCGCTCTCTACGCAGGCGGTGAAAGAGGCGATGGCCCGCACTGGTGCAGTGTATATGGTGGCGGACTCCACCAAATTTAACGCGGACATCGATGATGCGATGAACATGTTCGGCCAGGGCGGTCTGCCGCTGTACGTGGTCTATCCGGCAGACGGAAGCGCGCCGCACGTGCTCCCGCAAGTGCTGACGCCCTCAATCGTGGTGAACGCCCTGAATCAGGCGGCTGGCAAAAAAGCATGAGGTAATCGTTATGGCGGAATATGGATAACGGGCTTGCCCCGCGCGAGGCCTGGCCTGAGCTGATGACAAAAGCTCAGGCCGGCGATCGTCACGCCTATACGCAGTTATTGCGGGCGATCGTCCCGGCTATCCGCGCGATAGTGCGCCGACAGGTGTTCGATCCGGCGCTGGTGGAAGATGTCATCCAGGATGTGCTGCTGACAGTGCATCGGGTTCGCCATACCTACGATCCAGACTGCCCCTTTTTACCCTGGCTGATGGCGATTACTCAGGCTCGGGCGGTCGATGCGCTGCGCCATCATGGGCGGACGTTACGCAGGGAAACGGATACGGAAGAGGCGCTGGCCAACGTCGCGGCTGTCGAGAGCGTGGAACATCAGGACGAGCAGGAGGAGCTGGCGCTGATCCTCAACAGGCTGCCCGCCCGCCAGCGGCAAATCGTGGAACATATTCATCTGCAGGAGATGACGCTTGCGCAGGCGGCAAGCCGTCACAATCTGACGATCTCTGCGGTGAAATCCCTGCTGCACAGGGCTATTACCAATCTTCGCCGGATGGGAGCGAATCATGACCGATCATGAGCTGTTAATCGAAAAACTGAGTCGGCAGGCGCAGCCCGTCACCCGCCCGTGGCGCGATGGCTGGCGCGTGCTGGCGTGGACGTTAATGGCGTTGCCGAGCGGATGGCTTTGCAGTTTGCTGTTGCAGCGTGTGGCGACGGACTGGTCCCAGGCGGGCGCACTGCTGGCCCTGCTGCAACTGGGGCTGACGTTTGTGATGGGGGTGCTGGCGATCCGCAATGCGTTTTTACTCAGCATCGCCGGGCGTCGTCCCCTGAGCTGGAAGTGGTTTATGCCGCTGCTGATCGTGTGGCTGGGCTGCGTGCTGGCGAATATGGGCCAGTCGTCCCAGATTCACCATCGTGACGCGGTGAACTGCTACGTCTTTATGATGACCGTCAGCGCGCCGATGGTGCTACTGGTTATCGGCTATCTGCGCCGTACCCGCAGCCTTCATCCCCTGCAAAGTCTCGCCTCGGCAGGGGCTGGCGTCGCCTGCATGGCGCTGACGCTATTGTCGTTTTGCCACTCCGTTGAAGTGCATCCCCTGGATTTTGCCCTGCACATGGCAGCGACCCTGACAATCGTGGTCGCCACGGTCGGCTTGGGGTGGCGATGGGTGGCGATTCCTCAGATGCGTTCCAGCTGCCGCTGATGAATACGCCCCAGCAGCAGGACGGTGGTGAGCGCGCCGAGCAGGGCGCAGAACATATCTGACTGGGTATCCCAGGGATCGCCCTGCGTGCCGAGAAAATCATCCGCGCCTTGTCCCATCGCCAGCGCCGCCCACCATTCTATCAGCTCGTAGGTCGCGCTGATGGCCAGCGCGATGCAGCACACCAGAAAACTCGTCATTTTGCGACCATTGACGTAACCGCCGCGCACCAGTATCTCACGCGCCGCCAGGGCAGGCACCAGCCCCTGGAAAAAGTGTCCGAGTTTATCGTACGGGTTGCGGCTCAGATTCAGCCACTCCTGAACCTCAAAACCGATGGGCACTTTGGCGTAAGTGTACATTCCGCCGACCATCAGAATGATCGCGTGGAAGAAGATCAGCGTGTAAAGCAGGGGAGTGAGTGGGTAGCGTTTTTGGGTAGCGAGCAGCAGTGGTACCACGATGACCACGGGAGTGACTTCCATCAGCCAGGTGACGCGGTCCCCGGTAAACAGGCCGGTATAAATCAAGATCAGCATCAGGAGCAGCGCGCCGCCCTTTAATGCAGAGGAGAGTGCAGTTTGGCTCATGGCATTTTCTTATCGGGAAAAGAACTACTATTAACGCGCCCGATGAAAAACTCAATGTTTTGCCGCCCATGATAAAAAAATGGGGCCATGTGCGGCCCCATTTTATTCACAGCAATTAGAACATCTTACGCAACCGCAGGCTGAAGGTGTGCGCCTGATAGCGCTCGCCCGCTTGCAGATCGTAGCGCGCGTCCAGGCTCAGATCGTTGGCGTCGTACAGCGTGCTGCCGATCGCCACACCCGCCATATCTTCCACCGGCGATGCGCCTTTGGTGATAAAGCTGGTTTCACCGACGGCATCGGCGGCGTAGGTCGCATGGCTGCTCACCTGACGGTTATCGTACTGATGAATCCACGAGACCTGCGCGAACGGCGTCAGGCTGCCGAGACCGGTCGCGAAGGTTTTCTCGATGCGGGCACCGATATCGCTCACCACAGACTGGGAGTGGGTACTGCCCACATTCAGCGCCATGCCGTTACCGCCTGTCTCTTTATAGTCATCCACATGCTGATATCCGTACGTCAGGCTAGCAAGCGGCGTGACGACAACGTCGGCAGGCAGCGTGACCGGATAGCCGAACTCCGTTTGCAGGGTGACGGACTGACCGTTGAATTTACCCTGAGCAGCGCCGGAGAAGCCGGTGAAGTCTGCGCGGCGAACCGAGCTGTAGTTCTGGCGGTTTACACCGGCAGAGAGGTTCAGATACCACGGATCGCCCGTGTAACCGGCGTAACCGATGATGCCGTAGTTGTCGGCGGTGGAGGTGTTACCGCTCAGATTGCCTTTACCATGCACGGAGGTGTTGCTGTAGTTCACGGCCGCGCCCAGACGCCAGTCGTCACCCAGCGAGCGGTCGGCGCCCAGAATCAGGCCGCCAAATTTCGCCGTGTAGCCGCTGATTTCAGCACTGCTGTCCTGACGCGCATAGCCGCCAAACGGCTGACCCCAGACGATCCAGTTGCTTGTGTAGTCATCACCGGTCGCGACGCCGCTGGTGCCGGAGGTGTGAGGATTACGCACTGCATCAATGTGCGCGCCCACAACCGCCTGAGCGGTAGAGGTCGCCACGGCGGCGGCAGAGCTGGTGTTGATGTTCTGGCCTGGGGAGAGTTTCTCGCCCGCGCGGTTGGCTTCGTCTTTGCCCTGGATGGCTAACGAGGCGTTATACAGATCCAACAGCTGCGGAGAGGAGATCCCGGTGTAGTTCGCCAGACCGCCCAATGCCGCGCTGGCGCTTGGGATCGTCGCCAGCGCAGGTTTTGGCGTTGGCTGAGTCGGCGGTGTCACCACTGGCGGCGTTACAACCGGTGGTGTTACAACGGGCGGTGTTACAACCGGTGGCGTCACCACTGGCGGTGTTACAACCGGTGGCGTCACAACGGGTGGCGTGACAACGGGCGGTGTCACAACCGGTGGCGTCACAACGGGCGGTGTCACAACAGGTGGTGTCACAACCGGTGGCGTGACAACAGGCGGTGTCACAACCGGAGGCTCGGCGCCCACGGTCAAGACCAGCGCTTTGTCTGTTCCTGTCTCATAAACGGAACCACTCACGGCGCCGCGATAGCCGCTCGCGCTGTAGTTCAGCTTATCGGCGTTGTAATCGGTGCCCGATCCCGCGGCATTGATCACCACATAGCGCTGGCCTTCCGCGAACTGATACGTGCCACCCGTGCGGACCAGGTTGATGCTCGAACCTTCTTCGATTGTCGCATTGCCGGTGACATTCAAACGGCCATAGCCGCTGTCGGCCATCAGCGTGCCGTTCTGGGTTGCCAGATCGGAGATACCTGAAATCAGCGCTGCTGCGGCTTTCTGGTGGTAATCCCCGGCAATCGTAATGTCTGTATTGACCTGCAAGGACGCGCCACGGTTCTGGACCGTGGCCGCATTCACGTTATCGTTCAGCAGCAGTGAACCGGTGCCAAAGATGACGTCTGAGTGCTGGCTGGTGAGGGTGCCTGTCCCGTTCTGGCCGGTTAAGGTTCCCGTGGTCGTGCTACCGCCATTGATGAGTAACGGTGCTGCGCTTTGGGAGTAAATATCGCCTTTCACCACACCGTTGTTGGTCAGCGTAATATCCGCGCTGGCGTTAATATCCGTGTAGATATACAGGGCAGAGTTGCCGCCGCTCAGGGTGCCGTTGTTGATGATTTGAGTGGCTGGATTCTGGTTGCTGTAGCTGGCAAGGTAAATACCGTAATAGCCGCCCGAGATTTCGCCGTTGTTCACGATCTCGGCGATTGCGTTGCCGTCGGAGCTGCTGGCGAAAATACCATTGTTAATCGCAGCAATGCGGCCATTGTTTTCAAGGGTACCTACGGTGCCATAGTTGGTAATGGCGTCTGCGCTACCGCTGATCAGATTGTCATTGATAAGGGTGTTGATCGTCCCCCAGTTAATCACCCCGGCGCTGCCGAAATAATTGAGGGTACCGGTCTGGAGCGTACCCGTATTATGCAGCGTACCAATGATCCCGCGATTATAAATCGCGCCGTTTTGCCCGGGCATCGGCATAAAATTGTTATTCGCAGCGGTAATTACGCCGGCATTGGTCAGACTATCAATAGTGCCGAGGTTATTAATACCGCGATAGCCGGTAATGGTTCCGGTTTCCGTGTTCGTCAGATTAATAATATGGCCGTTATTTTCGATGGAGCCGGTATTATCCATCCCCATATTAAAATTATTCAGCGAATTTTGAATCGTGCCACGGTTAATAAAATTATCCACGACGCCCGACGCACTCAGTTCGACTATGCTGCCATAATGGTACTGATTAACGCTTTGAATAATGCCGTTATTTTCAAACGTACCGGCTGTACCGTCAATTTGAACCACATTCATACTGAAGGGCAGATTATTATCGTTAATATCAGTGATCAGGCCCTCGTTGGTGAATGTAGTGACCGTCGCCCCCTGTTGAAGCGTTAACGCGGTTGTGGGCGCGCCGCTAAGGGAACCGGTATTGGTCACGCGAATAACATCGTTTGAGCCGAGCACCTGAAGGCCGGACATTGGTGTGTCGATGATGACGTCTGATGCTGCGATAGAATGGGTCGTCAGCAGCCCCTGTGCCGCTGTTGAAGCCACCAGCAAAGAAATCAGCTGGCTAAGATATTTTTTTCTCATGGTGAGCCGTCACAAAGTTGCGATTGTTGTAAAAATGCAGATGGAGAAACTTCGGATTAATCCGATATTGTTCGGGCGCAGAATATACAATTTGTTGCAAAAAACAATAAGCTTTGCTTAATTATTTCATTGAGAAATAATTCCATAAATTTTGTGTTGTTTTTAATTTAACTTAGGGTGAGATATGGCTTTGCGGGTTAAACAGAATATATTCTTTGCAGCCCTATTGATTAATTTATCTTTTTTATTCACGGGCTGCGTTTATGTCGAACCCCGGGAGACGGCAAGCCAGATTGCGCAGGATGCAGGTCTTACCAGAGAAAATGTTCAGACAGATTCCTTTTTGATTGCCAGCTGGAGTCGAATTGCACCCACCGTGACGTCACTGCATGTCTACATCGAAGGGGATGGATTTGCCTGGCAAAGCCGCACGCGGCCCTCGGACGATCCGACTCCACGCAATCCCGTTGGCCTGAAGCTGGCTGCCGCTGATACTCACGCCAGCGTGCTCTATCTGGGCCGGCCATGTCAGTTTATAGGGCCGCCGTTGCCTGCGTATTGCAGTGTTCGCTGGTGGACCGCCGATCGTTTCTCCCCGCAGGTATTGAAGGCGATGGACGAGGCGCTAAGCCAGTTTACGGCGCGTTATCCGGGCGTGACGCTTGAATTAACGGGATATTCTGGCGGGGGTAATATCGCGGCGCTGCTGGCCGAACGGCGTGGGGATGTCCGGGTGCTGCGCACCGTGGCGGGTAATCTCGATGTCAATTATGTCAACGAGTTGCATCATGTGAGCGCGATGCCTGACGCAATGAGCGCCATCGACCATGCCGGCAAGCTGAAGCACATTCCACAGCTGCATCTCAGCGGCGACGCGGATGAAACAGTTCCCCCCGAGGTCGCCCGTCGTTTTGTGCAGGTGACAGGCGGAACCTGCGCCCACACGGCAGTGGTAAGCGGCATGGCGCATGGCTCCGACTGGGCAGCCATTTGGCCGCAATGGCTGGTGAAAGGCGTGACAGTCTGTAATAGAGCATTTAATTAAATAAAATTTGAGAACGTTATCGTTACGTTTTCCTGCGACTGCTGCAATGCTTGCTGTCTGGTTGACATAGGTATGTCCTTTTCAGCGCCTGCTCATACTTCAACCCGTGGTGCGGCCCGGCAGATACATGTGATATTTCTATATCAGGGCGTCAATCGCATGCCTAAGACTCATCTCATAGATAAAGAATTGCGTGATGTTGGATTTGATATGGATATGTCCTATACCGTTAAAATTGCAGAATTCTGTATTTTTCACATGCGTGGTAACGAAGGTATGGTTATTATCCAGGTCTGGCGGCGGGTGATGTTGAGATTTTTGTCGTAGATGAAGCGCTCTTCGCGCATCGGCATACACTGGCTGCCGGTCCAGGTGGCATGACTTATCTGGTCGTTTGCCGTCAGGCTGTGCACCGCAGTGCCACGCAGTGAGTCGGCAATCATGGTCAGGTTGTAGGCTTTGTCGTACAGCCATTCCCGCGCCAGCCTGCTGTTACGCTCATCCGGTCCGGTGTTCTGATTCCCGGCTTTCTGCTTTGTCAGCATGCCGGTCTGCGTGTAGCTGAGCTGCTGGTAAAATCCGGCGTCGCTCTGGTGGGTCGTTTCCTGGCCGCGCAGATCATGGGTGAATGTCAGGGGAGCATGGCCGTTAAGTTGCCACAGTTTCAGCTCGCCCGTCACGCCGTGGGTGAAGTGTTCAGTCAGTCCGCCAGTGATGCGCTGAGATACCGTGTCACGGTCACTATCATACTGATACTCCGTGCGTCTGCCGTTGAGGGTTTCGGCGATGAGACGGCTTGCGCCGTCATAGTCATACGTGACCGTCGCCGCATCATTTTTTGCCTCTACCAGACGGCACAGAGTGTCATAGCGAAAAGTGGTGGTGCTGAGAGTGTGGTTGCTATCGTCCCGCGTCACTTGCTCATTTGTGACCTGGTCGGTGACATTGTAGCGGCGGTTCAGGCAGGTGCCGTCCGGGAAGCGCGTGCAGATACAGCGGCCTGCATTATCGTATTCGTACGTCAGCGTGCGCCCAGTGAAGTCGGTTTCAGCAATCAGCTGTCCGGCTTTGTCATAGGTGAGTCGGTAACGGTCGCCTTCGGCGTTAATGATTTCAGTCAGGCGAGTGAGTTTATCGTACCGGCATGCCAGGCGTTCGCCGTCGGGGCGTTAAGTGACTAAGTGCGTTTGTAATAGCTGCTAAGTTTAAAATGGCCGCGTATATATGTAAGACCGTTTCGGTCATTATTCATAACGTGTAAGATTATTACCAATAATTTAATTGTTCGGGGGAGTTAAACTCTTGCGTATGCACCTCATTCAATTCACAGTGTAGTTTTATTTTATGCCAAACATTTGGTTCAAATAAAAATAGAGTCTGCCCTGCTTGAGGCGTGTTAAACTTACTCAAAAAGAAGTTATAGCCATTAATTATTAAATAATTGAGCTTGTTAGAGTCATAAATTCCATCTTTGATAAAATTAAAGAGAAATGGCTCTGCAGGTAATGGTTCTGCACTTAGCCCTCTTTTTGTTCTCATTCTATTCTTGGCTTTGAATGAGTGGAATTTATTATGTTCAAGTATCAAGTTATTGCTTCTTTCGCCATAGAAATAGACTCCGTCAATATTAATGTTATTTTGTTCTTTGATACTATTTCGCTCGGCATCCAAATGGGAAATGTTACCAAAGACACCGGATATTATTTTTTGTGACTTATCTGTAGAGAAACCGTAAGGGCCAAAACCGTTATTGTCCACATCCCTTTGATAGCATATACAGTATGGTTCGGTACATAATTCTTTTGCTCGTATAAAATTATCTGCCATCCAAATAGGAAGAGGGAATTTAATTACTCGCTCAATGGACATAGACTTGCAGCTTACCATGTAAATACCTTTTCATTGCCTTGTGGATCAATAGCATGTATATGACCGCCTGAATGATAATCTGGAATGCCCGGCTCTCCCGCATCTGGGTGTCCGTCGGGATGCTCAAACCATTCATTTTTACCCGATGGATTTCTGCGTCCCAATTTCTGACCGCCAGCAGCTTTCATTTTCTCCCAATTTTCCCCACGACTGGTCACCTTCAGGTCGTCTAATGAAATATTAAGGCCACCACGAGAAATACGAGGAACTTGGGCATATTCTTTAGCAAGTCTGAAAGCTTCATTCCGGCTTCTAGCTTTTATTGCACAACAAGCCAACCCCAGCGGGTCTATCCACCCCAACGGATTATGCACATACCCGTAAGGATTTACCCCACCGGCCAACCCAATCGGGTCCGGACTTATATACTGCCCTGCCTCGCAATCATAGTACCGGTAGCGGTTGTAATACTACCCGGATTCTTCATCCTCATACTGGCCTGGAAAACGCAGTCTGCATGAGACGTTGGCGTCATTTGCACTCTCTTCCCGGCCCCACTGTTGCTGTTTTCCCCGCCAGACGATGGTGCTGAGTTCCTTGATGCGCCCGACCGTATCCATTACTGCATAGTGCAGCTGGCCCTTTTTGTAGCGTGCCAGCGGCGTAAAAAACTGTCCAGTTCGTATATTCAGCGAATGGTGTTTTCGTTACCCGGTTTACCGTCAGAACCCACCGGGATTCCCTTTAATAAATAGTTATCATCTCAGTAAAAATAACCTCGGGTATCCGACGCATGATGTTTCGCCAACTAAAGAGATGAACTGATATTTCCAGAGTTCTCCATAAGTTTTTCAACCTATTTAGTTGGTTTATTGTTGAGTCAGAACCCTGGTTTTTGTGGTTTTTATTGTGAGAACTTATTGATTAAAGACTTCATCTGCTTTAAAACGTATCTTGGTGGAAGAAAAATCTCTTTAATATCCTCATTCTTGAACTTTCTCCAAATAACTCTGTCATTCTCATTCGAAGATAATAGAATGACTATTTCTCCATCAAAGCATGGTGTTAAATCTAAAGTAATCCAAATGTAACTCAGGGTTTGAGAAACTTTCCAGTTATTTGCATTTCTGTATCCGTCAACCACATACGAATAGATACTGAATTTATCAAGATTCATAAGGCGGCCGGCTGTAGTATACCCATAATTGTTTACTTTATCTTCCAGCAAAGCAACGAAGGTTTCTAGAGGCGCATTTTCTCTTTTATTACCGATTTCCTCATTGTTTAAAAATAGAGATGCGTTAATATATTTATTGTCAATTTGTATTTCAATGGAAAACAGTTTTTTTTCGCCGAATGAAAGTTTATCCACATTTTCCACCTAGTGATTTGATTTTTCCTGCTATTTGTTTGAATCTTTTACGAATCCAAGATGGAACTTCTAATCCTCTTTCTGAATTTTCTCTACCATTCCAATGAACTTTCCCATTGTTCCCTTGGTAGCGATAGAACTCGCCTTCACTATTTTGTCCAAACCATTTGTTTCCTGAAGAATCGGCAGGTACTGATTTTCGATAAACTTCCTCTGCATCTGGTGGCAGAGGTGTTGTTTTACTACCTCCACCTCTAAAATCAGGAGAAGACGGATCATGATGTGTCGCGGGATCGTATTCAGGTTTTGGTCCGTGATAAGGGGATTCAGACTTATAATTCTTAGTTAAACCTAGAGGGTCTATCCACCCCAACGGATTATGCACATACCCGTAAGGATTTACCCCACCTGCCAACCCAATCGGGTCCGGACTTATATACTGCCCAGTCTCACAATCATAGTACCGGAACCGGTTGTAATACAACCCGGATTCTTCATCCTCGTACTGACCCGGAAAACGCAGTCTGCATGAGATGTAAGCGTCATTCGCACTTTCTTCCCGGCCCCACAGTTGCTGTTTTCCCCGCTAGACAATGGTGCCGTCTTCGGCCAGCAGTTCCTGGATGCGCCCGACTGTATCCGTTACCGCATAGTGCAGTTGTCCCTTTTCGTAGCGCGCCAGCGGTGTAAAGCTGCTCGGGTCAAATATTTAGCCAATGGTGTTTCCATCTTGCACAGTGCCATATACTCTTACTGGGATCTTCTCCATCAGCTGTTGGCCGTTCCATTAAAAGTCCGTACCCGGTTTTCATAGCTGGTGTAGCGTATTGGTAAAACGTCTGCCGAACGGGTCATATTTATATTCCCGGGTCCCTCCTTCAGTAGTTTTCAGCCCGATGATAGTTCCGAACATCTCTGCGGTAGTACTATTATAGACAAGGATGAAAATAGATTACTGTTTTGATATCCATTTACATATTTTGAAGTCTCTTGAAGTGTTGGTTTTATATATTTTGATTAACATTGTAAAATGCAAATATAAAGGGGGTGATCTTTATAAATATAAATACGATTTTATTTCATCGTTCAGTTTTTATGAAGTAAATAAAAACACCCCCTCTATTTAAAAATGTTACTCATAATGTTGATCAAAGGTTTAGAACTTCACGAGCTCGGGCATCAATCATTGCAGCTTTAAGATTTCCATCTACATATAGTTTCTTCACTCCTTCTTTCGTACTCAAATTTTCCAAATAAGGAATTAAGTATCTATTTAGCTCACGGAGCAATCGCTCTAACTTTGCATCATCAGAAACTTCCAAATCAAGAGCTGAGTCCAAAATGACAGAGTCTAACTCTGGAACTAATTTGTCCGCAGAAATTATGAAGTCTATATCTTTCGCTTTCTTAGAAAAATCCTGATGTTTGTCATGACTACAAATGCCACCTATCTCTAAATAATACTTATTAGCCCACTGGCTTTTTCTTAAATATAGAACTAAAAGATACTCATTACATACTTTCCCCCACAAGCTTCCATATTTTTTGAAACTAAGATCACGCAGAAACTCGGTAAATTTGTCAAATATTATTTTTTTTCCATACATTTACTCCTTAAGAACGATAGATATCCAAGAACCCAGTCCAACCACCATCACAAGGGAAATGCTCATTTAGATATTCAAGATACCCCTGTAGTTGCCTCTTACCTTTGCACCTTCCTGAAGGAGTATCTGGTTTCAATTCACGAACAATATTATCTTCAAAATTTATAGCATCAGGTCTGAATTTACCTTCGCTGCCAGGTATACTTCGATTGAAATCATATCCTCCCCCTTGTGTGAGTTCATAGTTTTTATGGGCCTGCCTACCGTTGGAGGCTGAAGTTGATTCTCCGCTGGCGAACGTTCCATCTGAATTTCGTACCGTACCATTACTGTCGGTAAACGTTCCACCAGAATTTTTGCTTCTCTTTTTCCTCTTTAATCCTAGAGGGTCTAACCATTGCAATGGATTTATGACGTAGGCATAGAGGTTTATCCCCCCTTTGGATCCAATAGGGTCCGCCGAAATATACTGCCCAGTCTCACAATCATAGTACCGGAACCGGTTGTAATACAACCCGGATTCTTCATCCTCATACTGGCCCGGAAAACGCAGTCTGCATGAGACGTTAGCGTTATTTTCACTCTTTTCCCGGCCCCACAGTTGCTGTTTTCCCCGCCAGACGATGGTGCCGTCTTCGGTCAGCAGTTCCTGGATGCGCCCGACCGTATCCGTTACCGCATAGTGCAGCTGTCCCTTTTCGTAGCGCGCCAGCGGTGTAAAGCTGCCTGGTTCGTATATCCAGCGAATGGCGTTTTCATCATCCGGTTTGCCGTCAGAGCCGACGGGAATTTCGTCGGTGAGCTGGTCGCCGTTCCAGTGAAAATCCATCCCCGGTTTGTTGTGGCTGGTGCAGCGTTTACTGATGCGCCGGCCGAACGGGTCGTATTTATATTCCCAGCGTTCGCCATCCGGCGTTTCGATACCCGTGAGCTGGCTCCGGGCGTCCCAGCGGTAGCGCCAGAGAAGAGGGCGGTAGCCGCCTTTATCGACCCGTTTCTCCACCAGACGACCGTTCACATCGTACTTCCAGGCGGTGTTATGCGCGTTTACCACCCGGACAAATTTACCTTCCTCCGGTTTTCCTGTATCCGGGTTGATGCGTGAAGTGGTATGTCGCCAGGCCTTGTGTTCCCGGAATGTTACCCTTCCATGCCGTTGCTGCTGGTGTGCTTCGCTTTCCATCACCTCGTTTATCCAGGTCTGGCGGCGGGTGATGTTGAGATTTTTGTCGTAGGTGAAGCGCTCTTCACGCATCGGCACACTCTGGCTGCCGGTCCAGGTGGCATGGCTTATCTGGTCGTTTGCCGTCGGGCTGTGCACCGCAGTGCCACGCAGGGAGTCGGCAATCATGGTCAGGTTGTAGGCTTTGTCGTACAGCCATTCCCGCGCCAGACTGCTGTTAAGCTCATCCGACCCGGTGTTCTGATTCCCGGCTTTCTGCTTTGTCAGCATGCCGGTCTGCGTGTAGCTGAGCTGCTGGTAAAACCCGGCGTCGCTCTGGCGGGACGTTTCCTGGCCGCATAGATCATGGGTGAATGTCAGGGGAGCATGGTCGTTGAGTTGCCACTGTTTCAGCTCGCCCGTCATGCCGCGGGTGAAGTGTTCAGTCAGTCCGCCAGTGATGCGCTGAGATACCGTGTTACGATCAGTATCATACTGATACTCCGTGCGTCTGCCGTTGAGGGTTTCGGCGATGAGACGGCTTGTGCCGTCATAGTCATACGTGACCGTCGCCGCATCATTTTTTGCCTCTACCAGACGGCACAGAGTGTCATAGCGAAAAGTGGTGGTGCTGAGAGTGTGGTTGCTATCGCCCCGCGTCACTTGCTCATCTGTGACCTGGTCGGTGACATTGTAGCGGCGGTTCAGGCATGTGCCGTCCGGGAAGCGGGTGCGGATACAGCGGCCTGCATTATCGTATTCGTACGTCAGCGTGCGCCCAGTGAAGTCAGTTTCAGCAATCAGCTGTCCGGCTTTGTCATAGGTGAGTCGGTAACGTTCGCCTTCGGCGTTAATGATTTCAGTCAGGCGAGTGAGTTTATCGTACCGGCATGCCAGGCGTTCGCCGTCGGGGCGGGTCATCGCCATGAGCAGGTCAAAGGCACCGTATTCGTAAGAAGTGGTTTTGCCCTCACCGTCTGTGAAGTGCTCCGGGAGCTTTTCGCTGTTATGGCGAATCAGCTCCCGGACGCCGTCCGGGCGGCTGATTTCTTCCACGCTGCCCTGTGGCCCGGCGTGATGTTTACTGTGGCGAAACTGGGTGGTGAAGCCGAGCGGGTCCTGCACACTTAACAGTCGACCGAGAAAATCCTGTTCGGTGTGCGTGATACCGCCGTTCGGGGCGATGGTTTCTCGCACCTGATGCAGGGCGTCATGGCTCCAGCGCCAGGTTGCACCGCCGGGCAAAATCCTCTGCAACAAATCACCCTGGTCGCTGTAACTGAACTGCTGGACGCGTCCCTGTGGGTCAGTCAGGCAGACCATGCTACCGTGGTCGTCGTAAGCCCACTGCCAGATCTGCTCGCCCGGAGCGGTCAGACGAGTTAGCTGCCCGGTGGCGTTATATTCATACCAGAGGCTGTAGCCACCGGGGAGGGCAATATGGCTGATATCGCCTTCATCGTTATAGTCGTATTCGGTCGTGCGACCCAGGGCATCGGTGCGGGACTGAAGTTGCGTATTCTCCCAGACCGTAATTTCTTCCCGGCCCAGCGGGTCGACAGCTCGGGTGACCAGGCCATCTTCGTTATACCAGTAACGGGTTTCGCCGCCTTCCGCATCCACGTAGGTGGTGCAAGACTCTTCATCCTGATAGATAAATCGGTCGTCGTAATAGCCTTCGGTGGACAGCGTACTGATGGCACGGCCCTGTGCGTCATAACAGATATCCACGCAGGTTTTATCCGTATCCCGCCAGCGGGTCATGTAGCCTTCGGTAGAGTATTCATGCCATAAATGGGTGAACTGGAAGGTGTCGCATTCCGTCAGATAGCCATTGGTGTCGTAGCGACAGGTCACGAGACGCTGGTGCTGAGGGGTCACCAGGTCAATGCTCATCAGCTGGTTGTGCTGCCAGTTAAGGGTCAGGGTGTAGCCGTCGCTGTGGTGAATGTCCGTTAACAGAGCATCATTACGGATGAACTCAACCCGGTTACCATAGTTATCATGAAGGGCTGACAGCAGCCAGATGCCAACTCCGGCAGGAGCAAAAACCTGCGTCTGCTGCGAGCGGCGGTCAAAAAGTGTCAGTTCCCCGTGCATATCACCCGCCAGCCTATAATGTGGCTGACGGGAGTTAACGACGCTGTTAAAAATTCCATCTTGTGGGACCGGGTAATAGAGCACCACACCTTCATTGTCGGTAAAGTGCAATTCATCGCCATGGATTATCAGAGAGGCAGACCATTCGTCAGTCCATTTGGGACCAAATGTACCGCCAGCGTGGGACTGGGAGCGATAAAACCGGGACAACATCAGCGGTAGAGAACCGGGGAGATGGAGCACGCTGAACTCCTGGAGAAAATCACCGGTTCCTGCATCTACGGGTTCTCCGGGTTTGGTGCACTTTTTCCCCTCAGCCCCTTTTCCGGAACCTCTCTTTAGCTTCTTCCATCCCTTAACGATGCCACCCTTTAATTTTGCGGCCGCCTCGCGGGCAGCTTTCGCCGCGGCTTTGGCTGCTTTTGCTGCTGCTTTTGCGGCAAGTTTTGCCGCTTTCTCTGCCTCTGCTGCTTTGGATGCCATCTTTGCAGTGGCTTTTGCGCCTTTCGCCAGCATTTTCCCTGCAGCCGCTGCATCACCTACTCCGGGCACTGCCGCCATCAGTGACATGGCTGCTTCGGCGTAATTCCCTCTTGCGGCGCTGACGCCCACGTTTGCCAGGTCCGCCAGCGCACCAAATACGGGTATAAAACCCGCAATATCAAGCCCTAACTGCAGCGCGTCCAGCCAACTGCCGTCGTCATCTTCCTCTTCTTTGGTTTCGGGTTCATCTTCCGGGTCGGCGTTTTCAGCAGATACCCCTCCTGGGGGCGGTTGCCCGACGATAATGCCGAGAGTATTGCGGCTGTTCATCCAAAATTCATCGTTGTGCCGCAGGATTGGTTTACCACCAAAGAATACCGTCTCGCTGTGACCGAGTGGCTCGCATACATCTCCCACCGTTCCACTGCTGACACCTTTGGCAGCCCCAGGTGAATCACCCTGGGTCTGCGGGATGGAACTCTGATTGAGGACGACTGCCGGGCAGCTGTTCAGTTTCACCGATGGCACTACCATCACTGCTGCGCCCATATTAGCCGTCACCGGGTAGGGCACTGGCGGTGTAGAATCGCCTCGCGGGGTTTTGCAAACATCGGGGCTGGTGCTGACAACTGTCCACTGTCCGTCCTGACGTGCCGTATAGTTATCTGCCATTTTTATACCTTCCTGGTTCTGTATCGCGCTTCCATTACGCGCATTGGCACGTCACCTGGCAGTAGAAAACGCCACGTCAGTGCTATGTTCAGCGAGTCTGTATCAATTGCCAGCGTGTCCAGCCACATAGGGACAGGTACTCGCTGTCCGGTTGGGGTGCGAAGCAGAATGCGTCCCTGGTGTTCAGGCAGAGAAAAGTGAATGTCCCCGTCCGGGCGAAAACCCGAGAGGACAAACTCTGCCCCTGGATCCGGGAAGAGGATCTGTTGGTCATGTGGTGCGCCATTCCAGTAACCAAAATCAAAATCTTCCGGCAGCCCAGGATGCACAGTCTCCAGCCATGTCTGGTCATAAGTCCCTGCCAACGGCAGGCGTGGTAACCAGCTCCGTCCGATATAGCCAAAGCCTGCAGGCTGGTATTCTGGCGCGAACCAGTCGGCGTTTCCGTTCAGGCAGGCGAGAAAGTGCCTGAGGGTAAAGGGGCTGTCCGTGGCGATAATGCGAGGGGCTTCAACCTGATGAATATCGCAGGCATTCAAATACCAGGGGGGCATGTAACCGAGCCCCAGAGGATTGACCGGGCATGCTCTGTGCGCGAGAGGTGGATTTACCTGGTTGGGGTGCTCCCGACGCTCGTCTTCGGTGAGACGGTATTCTTCAGGAATGCGGTTAGCATATTCACTATCGACCTCCACCCGGCATTCACCGCCAAATGCAAAACGGTAATCCAGGGGGAGGGAGCTAAAAAGTTCCGGCTCCGTTTCAAACCATTGTCCAGTTAATGTCTGACGTTGATAAAAGCGTTTGCCAGTTATTTGCAATGCTTTATTTAGCAGCACTGCGCCTGAAGGCGTACGCATCAGGACTCTCGCGATCATCTCTTGAGCGGCGACACCACCCGGTGTGTGCTGTGCCATTGACGATAACATCACAGGCAGGTTTTAACGGGGCGAGGTCACTCTCGCGCAGGACAGGCGAGCAGTTCATTTCACCGGCAAACTCATCTTCGATGCATAATGGCATCGGTGGGTTTTCCATTAATTGCGTCTGCCACTGACCATTATCATCCTGGACAAGCCGGAAGCCGGTTTTCATGGCGACGACGCGATGACGTTCGTTATGCTTGTCGTCCATCGCATATTCCATCACTGAAAACGGCGTCAGATTACGAAATTCCATTTTCGTGCCTCAGTTGAGATTGACGTCTTTACCTTTGATTTGAACAATGCCGCCGGCAGTGAAATCAAATTCCGTGCCGGAGATCGTCACTTTTCCACCTTGTTCAAGGGTGATGGAACTGGCTCCACAAATCAGTTCGATTTTCTCGCCTGATTTGATAGTGGTGATTTTCGCGACATTGAGGGTGTAGTTTTGCTGAACAGTCACGGACTGATCTTTTTTGACGGTCGCGGTATCGCTGCCGATGATTGTGGCTGTTTGGTCGCCACCGACGCTTTTTTCACGATCCTGCGTGACATTTAGCGTCTGCTTGTTCTGCACGGTAATCGTCTGATCATGGGCGACGGTGACCTTTTGGTCGTGTCCACCTTCATTTTTGCCACCCACATTTATCGTCTGTCCGACGCCTACGGTGACAGTCTGGTTATTGGATACGGTTTCAGTGTGATCGTGATTAACCGTCGTCGTTCGGTCATGCAACACCTCTGTTTGCATGTCCTTTTGTGCGTGCATATAGAGCTGCTCTTTCCCTGTCGCATCCTCAAAACGCAGTTCATTGAAACCTTCACCTTTGTAGGTTTTTGAGCGGATGGTCATCTGCGTTTTCGTACCTGGCAGGCCGCCAGGAGAGCGGTTATCCTGGTGATAGGTTCGACCCATAATGATAGGTTGGTCAGGATCACCATTCAGGAAATCAACAATGACTTCCTGGTTGATGCGCGGAATGGCAAGGTTGCCAAATCCGGTACCGGCCCATGCCTGCGACACGCGTACCCAGCATGAACTGCTCTCATTCTTAGGGTTATATCTGTCCCAGTGAAACTTCACGCGGACACGTCCATGCTCATCGCAGAAGATTTCTTCACCAGCAGGGCCAGTGACGATCGCACTTTGTGGGCCATCGACTTTCGGTTTAGGCAGGGGACGGGGCCGCCAGGTTCGGTCAGCAGGGATGACCGAAAATTGATTCGTCAATGTGGTGCCTGTGCCTGAACTCCCATGCAATGCCTGTGGCTGTTGGCCCACCAGCGTGCTTCTAATCACCTGCCATTCTCGGTTGAGGGTTTCCTGAGGATGGTTTTTGAGAATAAAGCGAGTTCCTGGCCACAAATTGGGTGAGTTACTGATCCCTCCGGCAGTCTCAGAGCTATTACGAAAACCATCCAATTGATAGCGACTAAAATCCTGCCCGTGCTGCTCATCCTTAAAACGACCAGGGTAATCATAAACTTCATATTGCGTGAGCTGATTATTCAGGTTTTCGCCTTGTTGATTAAACGTTCCCTCCCAGTCGGGTACTTTGAATGTATAATCTTTACTTACGACTGATGAGGCACGTACTCCTGCATCGTATTGAAATGCACTGATACACTCACTATTCACTTCTGTAGTTATATTCGGATTGAAGATAATCGTGTCGTTGAGTGGGGACAGGCCAGCAATATCATCGCATAACATCAATTTTTGATTAGGTCCAACTGGTGCGTGTTTATCATAAAAGAAGATCCCTTCTTCCGCCCAAAGGCGTGATAAAAATGCCAGATCGTTTTCACCGTATTGAACACAGAATTCACGAGAAGAGTGGCCAGCATTAAAAGAGGGTGCCCAGTCGATAACACCGTTCTCACTGAGAAGTGTTGATGAAATAGCTTCAATATCTTGTTGTTGAAATATGCGGAAATTCTGCCGTAGTCCACAGCGCCAGAGTGGCGGCTGAATACAAAAATGATACAGCATCTGCCAGCGATTATTTTCTTTCATCCCAAAGCTGGAAACTACTCCTGTGACATAACGCAGCGCCTCTGACCCCTGCCAAATAGTGAGGGTGACTTTTTTTTCTAGTAGGTTGTTTGCTTCCTGATTGAAGGATTTACTGGCAACATCTACATCTAACATAAATGGAAATGAAAGACGTTGTTTCAACCAGAAACTCACGACTGCAAATGTTTCAGAAGGCTGTCCATCCACGTCAAACGTAAAACGCAGTCCTTTTAATGACATATCTGTCTCCCTTTCAAATAAATGCCTATAATAACGGTGAATAGAGTGGGGTTAATTTGTCGGGTTTTGAAATGCTTTGATGAAGTGTAAGATTCGTAACTGTGTTATTTAGCATTAATCTTTGTTAGATGCTGGGTTATTAATTTTATATGTATTGTGTTTTAGTTATTTGATGATGGGATTTAACTGTACAGCTTTCTTGCGATAATGTAAGGAAGTGAACTAATCCATGCTAATCCAAAAGAAATGTAATAGAGTGGGATATTATTACCAAGGTCTATATCCCAAAAAGGTATTCTTCCAAAGTTAAAAACGTAGAAGTGAAAAAAAGGTAATATTGTCGATGTTGTTATGGCATAAAAATGATGTGTTGTCTTTTTGGACTTTAATAATATTTTTACGACAGTGAAATTAATATGCAACCCTAGGCATGATAGAGCAATATATAAAATGTTTAACTTATATCCTGCAGCCTCAATGATAACTTCCATTAATATGCCCTCCATTGACCCACTACGGTATTTATATCACCGGTGATCTCTATAAATAAATCGCCAGGGCCCATAAGAGTAATTCCCATCTTTTTTATACCCCATAGCAAATCTGCGTTAATGTAACGGTAAAGTCTCTGTGCTTCTTCTGGTAATTTATACTCAAGTAAACCATTCATCGATAATGCCACGTCAACAAAAGTATAAATAACATCGGAATCTTTAATATCTATTCCAAAAAAATCTCCTGCTTCTTCGTACATAAAGCGTACTGGACCGGTACAGCTCTCTCGATAAAGCAAGTAATAACCATTTTCAATAAGGTTGTTAACCCCGTGAGCTGTTAGTAATGTTCCTGGGATCGCTCCGGCACCAGTGCTAATCATTCCAACACCAGTGACAATCTGTAAGCCCCCTGCAATAAATCCCGCCCCTGCAATAAATAGATCAACATTAATAGTTTCTCTTCCACCGCTTCCTCTGACTTTCTCTTGGCTTATAGGGCGAAGGATAATGGCTTGCCTAACCTGATTTTTCTCTAGTTCATCGTTTTGTTTTCTTAGTGATGTTATTTCATTCTCCAGAGCTTCTCTTGCCTCGGATTGTGATAGTTTCCCAGAAAATAAATCACTATCAATCTGTGAGGAAAAATTAATGGTATCACTGATAAAATGGTCTTTTGCAAGACTCCATTTCATGTACTTATTTGCAACATTATTCATTACTTGAATAAGTTCATTTTGTTTTTCCATAATGATCATTGTGACTTGCCCCCTATTTTATATGGATAAAAAGAATTTGTGCATAATTTAGTTAATGCAATATCGCATGCTACATGTGTAAGAGTATTTTTAATAAACTGATATCTACTGAAGATGACCATATTTATAGCTAGGGGTATCAAGTGGTATTACAAATTTTCGCTTGTCGCAAGGAACGTGGAAATACATTTCCTGCCCACCACCGGTTTTGACATGTTTGTTGTCAAGCTAAAAAATTATTTATCGTTTGAGAGAATACCAACTGCTTTATGCATTAGCACTAATAAGAATTCTGTTGAATTTTTTATTATTTAGTTATCCTAATTCACTCTAGCACCCAGTTGTGAGTTTGAGATATTTTCATGTGTAAGCTGTATTTTTGCATTTTTTAAGTTCACTGAATTTAAAAAATTGAAAATGCATATTTTTGAGCATTGAGAAACGATAATGCGACTACACGCCCCGTTTAAAAATCTAGGGATCGTTATTGTCCATTATTTTTTTATTCAGTGTTTTGACTGTATTTAAATCCCGCAATATCCAGTCATGTTAAATTTTTTAACTCTATTTTTGATGTTAATAGAAATGATGGATTCAATGTTGGTTCCTTCAGGGTTCATTTCTGACTCTTTAACTTCAGTATGTTTTGAGGTTATATAAAATTGTGAGTTTTGAAATGTTATACCATTTTTGTCTGACGGTACTTCTTTAAGTATGTTTATTTTGTTATTGATTTTCATAATGGCTGAGTATTTACAGATTTCTCCGCCGACAGGACAAATACTTCCTTCCACATAGTTGTAATAATCATCTTTCTTATTGTCGTAGAGGCTGAGACTGCAAACTGGATGCCCTAGATCAGGAATTTCATCCACTTTAAAACTATTCACGATCAGGTCATCTAAAGAATTTACTTCGGGTTCATTTGCAATACAGTAAAAAGGAGCCAGCACGAACAGGATGACAAATAACACTATATTTTTGAGCATAGATACTAGGTCTTTAGATTTAAAGGCTAAATGTGTTTTATCAAATAGTATGGTAAGGCGCTGGGCTTTTTATATCGAAACGTCTTTGTAAGGCCTTCAGTATGGCAGTTAGTCGTTTATGCTCCATTTGTACAAGACTCAAGAAAAAACATAGACGAGCTACTTTGTAACAGCTCTTCTGGCAATTAACTGGTTTTTTACAAACTATCCGCTCAAGTAGGTACTACTCGAAATTTCTCCATGTTGAAAGTGCTGTTTCACTTGTCTTTAAGCACGCTACCGCCAAAGTCTCCGGCATCCGCCATCCCCCAAAAAGCGTTTCTTATTACTGACAACCATTTCCGAGGTGCAATACAAAAACAGCATCCGGTCCCTAAGAACCGGATGCTGGGTATCAACTTATGCTTCCAGCGGTGCACGCCAGTCATCAGCACCAGAAGTGCCAGACTTAACGTGCTCCCACTCGATTTTACGGTAGGCGAGGGAAACCTTAATTAGCTGGGTAAACTCGCGCTTCTCCGCATCCTGGCAGTGAGGCATAGTGCAGTCGATATCCACAATGGTGGAATCGGTCAGGCGAGTGGTGAAGAAGTGTTCCTGCTTGCCTTCCACTGAGGTACGCCACCAGTGCAGCTCGGTGGTTGGCAGCATTTCGCCAGAAGCCAGCGCGTTATACAGCAAAGGTACAGCTTTGTTCAGTGCCACGGTAAAGATGAACGGCTTGTGGGCACGTTGACCAGATGGCTGGCCGGACTGAGGGTCGGTAGGGACAGTCACGTTATGATGAAATTCTTGTACCAGCATCTCATCTTCGTGGCCCTGCACGTAAATGTTACCAACCGAAGGGGCAGTAAATGCACCTGCGGTAATATTTCCTTGGGTCTGACCCGTGATTGAGATGTAACACGGTGTAGGCATTTTTAAACTCCTTGTTAATGTATAAATGACTGCTGACAATCACCTGCCGTTAGTCCTCGACAGGCAAATTTTGAAACGGCTCTTACCCGAAATCAGTCATGTACGTGCATCCCTGCTTTAGGTAATGCGAATAGGTAGTAGCCATCAAATAATGTTTAGCTATATTTAATTCCTAATTTTGATTATATGGTTTATCGCTATGTATAATTCTTTAGTATATTTCGTTGCGATGAAATTAATGAGCAGATTGAATCATGGGCAATGGTAAGTCAATCTCCTGGTTTATTTTGTTGTTGGGCTTTTATAAGGCGATTCTTAAGTTTCACAAATATCTTATTTAATCCATGAATGCATTTAATATCAATCATTTAGCGTAATTATAAATATGAATTTCACAGTGAAAATCTATTATCTATTAGGTTGTGCTCTTACGCTTCGCATTGTATCTTGAACCTTTGTAGCACGCATTTTATATCTAGCATATAGAGCGGAATTATCCGGAATCGAAGTATTTCGGGAATGTTGTTTTCGCGTAGGATATGGGTTGATAAGGCGTTTCAATCTATTTAACCGCCACTTCGGCGGCATTTCCGGTGTTTTTAGTTGTGCGGAATATGCTGCATTGATGGCCTGGTCGATAACCTGAAGGACTATTTTTTATGAGCAGCCAAAAAAATGACGGCAGCATCGCTCCACGTGAGCGCATTAATATTAAATTCACCCCCAAAACAGGCTCCCAGACAGCTGAAGTTGAGCTGCCGCTTAACCTGCTGGTCACCGGTAATCTGACAGGCGGTTCGGATGAGACGCCGCTTGATGAGCGGCAGCCTGTTGCCATCAATCGTAACAATTTCAATGCGGTGTTAGAGCAAGCAGGTATTGGCCGTGAGTTCGCCGTTCCCTCCACGCTCAGTGAAAATCACGATGAGCGCATGGGCGTCAGGCTGAAAGTGAAATCACTGTCCGATCTCGCACCTGACAACATTGCTGCCCAGATACCTGAAATGCGAAAAATGCTTGAGCTACGCGAGGCCCTGGTGGCGTTACGCGGCCCAATGGGAAATATCCCGGCTTTCCGCGCGCAGCTAAAAGCTTTACTGGATAACGAACAAAGCCGTGAACAACTGATTGCGGAACTGGGCATCGCAGGTCGGAAATAACTTTGTACAAGGATTTCACTATGTCAGATATCACCTTACCGGAAGCCTCTGCTTCCTCTGCACAGGTCGCCGCGCCCACATTGTTGGATGACATCATGGCGCAGACCCGTTTCAAGCCGGAGTCAGAAAGTTACGATATTGCGCGCCAGGGCGTAACAGCCTTTATTACGGCTCTTCTACAGAATGATGAAGAGGGCGAATCCGTCGATATCCTGGCCGTCAACGGCATGATTGCTGATATTGATGAGCGCATGGGGCGTCAGATGGATGTGATCCTGCATGCGCCAGAGTTCCAGGAGCTGGAGTCGTTTCTGCGCTCACTGAAACTCCTTGTTGATCATGCTGATCCACGGGAAAACATCAAAATTCATCTACTGCACGTCACAAAAGAAGAGCTGCTGGACGATTTTTCGTTTGCGCCGGAAATTACCCAGTCTGGTTTCTACCGCCACGTTTACTCCAGTGGTTTCGGGCAGTTTGGCGGAGAGCCTGTCGCGGCGGTTATCGGCAACTACAGCTTCGATAACACGACGGCCGATATGAAGCTCCTGCAATATATCAGCGCCGTCAGTGCAATGGCGCACAGCCCATTCCTCTCTTCCGTTTCTCCAACATTTTTCGGACTTGATTCGTTTACCGAACTGCCTGGGATCAAGGATGTTGCGGCCATTTTTGAAGGGCCGGCATACACCAAATGGCGATCGCTGCGTGAATCAGAAGATGCCCGAAATCTTGGTCTGACGGCACCGCGCTTTTTGCTGCGACATCCTTATGTCCCGAATGAAAATCCCATCAAAAGCTTTAACTACCACGAAGATGTCAGCAAGAGCCACGAGCACTATCTTTGGGGTAACACGGCGTTTCTTCTGGCCGCTAACATGGCGGAGAGTTTTGCATCGACCCGCTGGTGTCCGAATATCGTTGGCCCACAAAGCGGCGGCGCGGTGAAAGATTTACCGGTGCATCTGTATGAAGCCATGGGGCAACTTCAGGCAAAAGTGCCGACCGAAATTCTCATTACCGACCGTCGTGAATACGAACTGGCAGAGCAGGGGTTCATTACGCTAACGATGCGTAAAGGTTCTGATAGCGCTGCCTTTTTCTCGGCTAATTCAGTTCAGAAACCAAAGGCATTCCCTAATACAGTGGAAGGAAAGGAAGCGGAAACTAACTATAAGTTAGGAACACAGCTGCCTTACCTGTTTGTTATCAACAGACTGGCTCATTACATCAAAGTGCTTCAGCGCGAACAGCTCGGCTCATGGAAAGAACGTGGCGACCTCGAGCGTGAACTCAATACCTGGATTCGCCAGTACGTGGCCGATCAGGAAAACCCGCCATCTGAAGTTCGCAGTCGCAAACCGCTGCGTCAGGCGAAAATTGAAGTATCGGATGTGGAAGGTGAACCGGGCTGGTACCAGGTGGCGCTTAGCGTGCGTCCACATTTCAAATACATGGGAGCATCGTTTGAGCTGTCCTTAGTCGGTCGCTTAGACAGGGATTAAGCACCATGATAATGGAACGGGAATCTGGGGGCAGTTTGTTTGAGCGTATCCGCGAGGCGGCGAATCCACCTCTGCGCCTGCGACCTAAGGCGTCGCTGCTGAATTCGGTGCGCGATACCCTTCGTAACGTCCTCAATACCCGTTCCGGCAGTTGTTACGGTTCGCCGGATCTGGGAATTGATGATTTTAACAGTCAATCCCCCGATTCGTTGAACATTCGCGACTGGATGGTCAAGGCCATCAGGGAGTCTATTTTGGGCTATGAACCGCGGATTTCGGATGTGGTAGTGGCGGCCATCGCAGAGGATGCCTGCCTGCCGCTGGAACTGCGGTTTCATATTGTAGCAACGATAGATTTCAGCAGCAGCCAGGATGTCCTGGAGTTTGACATCCTGCTGGATAACCACCGGCACTGGAAAGTGGAGTAACCCGATGGCCTTTGAAGAGCGTTACTACCGCGAAGAGCTGGATTATCTGCGTCAGCTCGGCAAATTGCTGGCACAGGAGAAACCCTACCTGGCTCGCTTTTTGGCCGAGAAAGAGGGCGATCCGGATGTGGAACGCTTGCTGGAAGCGTTCGCCTTCCTCTCAGGTGGCCTGCGGCAAAAGCTTGAAGATGAATTCCCCGAGTTCACGCATGGACTCATCAACATGCTGTGGCCAAATTATCTGCGTCCGGTGCCGGCGATGACGGTCATTGAATATCAGCCCCGTAAAGAGCTGCAAACATTCGTTCAGGTTTGCCGCGATGAGTTGATTAAAACCGGAAAGAGTGACCGCTCGCAGACTGGTGCTCAGGGGGCACTGACCAGCGGAGAGCGCGCCTCATTGCCGGTTTGTCATTTCACTCTGGCACGCGATACCTGGCTACAACCTCTTTTAGTTCAGGATGTGAGAAACACCAGCAGCCTAAAAGCAGGTGCTATTGAGATTGATTTTTTCACTGAGGGCAATATTTCTCCCCGCGCAATTGATCTGAATAAACTGACTTTTTGGTTGGGTAATGAAGACGACTACACCCGTCATCAGCTCTATTTATGGTTCAGTGAACATCTGGTGGATGCCGAACTGGTTGCCGGTGAGCGGCGTTTAGCATTATCGGATCTGTGGCTTGAGGCCGCCGGATTTGAACCGGAAGATGCGCTGTTGCCATGGCCGAAAAACGTTCATGTCGGTTACCGGGTACTGCAGGAGTATTTCTGTTATCCGGAGAGCTTTTTCTTCTTCCACGTGAAGGATGCCGCGCCATTGCCAGACGATTTTCCGGTCGGTGCGTTTACGCTACGCCTGCATTTTAATCTGCCACTACCGGCAGATATCAAGCTGCGCAAGGCTTCTTTACGTCCCTATTGTACGCCTGCGGTCAATCTTTTCGCGCACCACTCTGAACCTGTCAGACCGGATGACAGTGCGCCGCAGTACCCGTTGCGCGCCAGCCAACAGAACCCGGAATCCTATGATATTTTCCAGATAACCTCGGTTTCGAGCAAAGAGAGCGGTTCCGGACAGAGCAGAAAGTTTCGCCTCTGGCCTGAGTTTGAAGGATTTCAGCACCAGATAGAGTACAACCGTCAGCGTGAAGTCGTTTACTGGCACCACCGAACAAAAACGTCATTATTTCATCAAGGTCTGGAGCATTCGATTGCATTTGTTCACGCGAACGGAGACATACCAGAACATACCCGACTGGATGGCGAAGTTTTCACGGCCTCGCTTGTCTGCACCAATCGCATGTTACCTGCGTCGTTGCATATCGGTGATATCTGCGAGGCCGTTAATAAGAATCCAGCCGTTGCGTCCTTCAGTAATGTGATGCGGCCAACCCGTCCGCTTTATCCGATGACGGACGGCAATATGCACTGGTCGCTGATCTCCTGCATGAATCTGAACTATCTCTCGCTGCTGGACAGGGAAGCGTTGATTCAGGTTCTGCGCACGTTTGATTTACCCGGTATTCACCACCCGCAGCAGGCCCGACTCTCTTCGCAGAAACTGGATGCTATTGAAAAAATGGCGTCCCGTCCGGTCGACCGCCTGTTTAAGGGGGTGCCGGTTCGAGGGCTGTCCACCACGCTGTGGATAAATCCGGCCCCCTTTGTCTGTGAAGGTGAGATCTATCTGCTGGGGACGGTGCTGTCCTATTTCTTTGCGCTGTATGCCAGCATCAATTCGTTTCACTGCCTCAAAATTATCAACACCGAAAGTCAGGAGTCCTGGGAATGGCAACATACCGGCCAGCACGCCCTGATGTAAGGGAAACAGCAAATCTCCCGGATGTGCGCGGGACAAACTTTTTTGTGCTGATGGAATCGCTATATACGCGGTATGGCGGTACGGACCAGGAGCCATCCTTGCGTACGGAGCCGGAACAGGAAGTGGCGCTGTTCAAATCCGATGCCAGTATTGCTTTCCCTGGAAGTGACCTGAGCACGCTCAGTCGTAACGAGACCGGGCAGTTCAACCTGACGACCAAATTCCTGGGCTTCTCCGGTAGCCAGTCGCCACTGCCCGGGTACTACCTGGACAGAATGGCGCAGGAGTCGGCACAAAATGAAGAGGGGCTGAAAGAGTTTCTCGATCTGTTCAGCCATCGATGGACGCAGTTTACTTATCACGCCTGGCGTAAGTACCGCTATTACATCTGTTTTCGTAACGGTGGCACAGACACTTTTTCGCAGCGTATGTATGCCCTTGTAGGGCTGGGCAATCCCAGTGTGCGCGCCAGGCTTGCCATCAACCATAGCAAGATGCTGGCCTACGCCGGGATACTTGCTACACCGGGGCGCTCACCGGACGTGGTGTGCAATCTGGTCTCTCACTGTTTTGATCTGCCGGAAGTCCGTATTGAGAGCTGGCAGCTACGCAAAGTGCCTGTCGATCCTGCCCAGCAGAATCGGCTGGGTGTGAGAAATCCAAAAAACAGAACTGCCGGATATGTGCCGGGGCGCTCAGTCATCGGTGTCAATTTTACCCTCGGAGCCAGAGTGCCCGATCGCAGCGGAAAATTTCTTCTGCGGATCAGCAATCTCTCGATGGAGCGTTATCTCTCATTTTTGCCGGACGGTGGAAATCACCAGGCATTGACAATGTTTGTCTCTTTTTTACTGCGCGATCAGTTCGCCTGGGATTTGCGTCTGGATCTGGCTCCCGAGCAGGCGAAAGGCATGCTGTTAGGCGACAGCGCCCGATCCTGTATCGGGCGCACGGCGTTTATCGGACAGCCGAAAGTGCCGCCCTCTATCACCCTTCATATCAGGGATTAATTTTATGGAATCGCATATGGCTGAGGAGAAAAAGCACTCTTCCGTGCTGTCACTCACGTTGCAGGTTATGAACGGCAATGAGCTGGAGAGCGGAAGGGCTGCAAAATGCCTGTTTTCTGCCGAGGGCGGAGATATCGGCCACGCTACGGCGTGCCGCTGGCCGGTACAGGATCGAGCAGGATCTATCGCTGGCCGTGCCTGCGAAGTGGTTCTCCATGATGGCACCTTCTGTCTTCGTAGCCTGATGCCAGGGTTGATGATCAATCTGGCTCCGGTGTCCGTGGATTCTGGATTAGTGCGGTTGCGTCAGGGCGATGAGATTGGACTTGGGGCGCTGGCATTAAAAGTGTTCCTCCATGAAGGAAAACTCGTCAGCTATAGCGAGCAGATGGCCGCCCCGGAAACCATCGTGACTAACCGCGATCGCCTGGCTGATGCGCTGCTCACCACTGACGGGCAACCGACGTATCCGGGAATGCCTCACCGACATCAGCTCGCAGACACCGTGGTGAACGGTTTTTCTACCGATCCTCTCCAGGCGTTGCAAACAGAAAGTCTGACCACTGCGGGTGATCTGCTGTCGGGATCGGCTCCCCTTCGAACCACCGCCACGCTTTCCGCTCCGCCCGGTAATAGCAGGCTGGAAAATCAGTTTATGGATCTGCCACCGATGTATGCCGATTCTCACGAGAGTCATGATGAAGCGGGCGCGCAGGGTGAAATGACACATCGCCATCTCGCCGTCACGCCGCTTATGCGTGGGTTAGGCTGCTCGCTTTCTGTACGCAATTCACAGGAGGCGGATGATTTTTTGGAAGAGGCTGGAAGGACATTGCAGGCCGCAATACAAGGGCTGCTTGAGCTTCAATATCAACGTAACAGCCTGTCTGACAAGCATCTGCGTCCGCTGGAAGATAACCCGTTGCGTCTGAATATGGACTACACCACGGCGCTGGATGTGATGTTTGCCGAGGGTAAAAGCCCGGTTCACCTTGCTGCTCCTGCCGCAGTACGCGAGAGCCTGCGCAACATTCGCCACCATGAAGAAGCCAATCGCGGGGCGATTATCGAATCGCTGCGTGTCCTGCTGGACGCCTTTTCTCCCCAGAGCCTGATGCGCCGTTTTGTTCAGTATCGTCGCAGCCATGAATTGCGCCAGCCGCTGGACGATGCCGGCGCATGGCAGATGTATAGCCATTACTACGACGAACTGGCGTCCAGCCGTCAGCAGGGTTTCGAGATGCTGTTTAACGAAGTGTATGCCCAGGTCTATGACCGGGTATTGAGAGAGAAGCAACGGGAGTCGGAAGCATGATCAGGAGGGCGTTTCTGGCCTGCGTTCTGATGAGCGTGGTTTTAACTGGCTGCGAAACGGCGAAAAAACTCGGCCAGGTGATCAGTAATCCGGATATTCAGGTCGGAAAGCAGGCGGTACAACCGTCGGAGGTGACCGTCACGCTTCTCACTGAACCGGATACCAATACCAACGCAGAGGGGGAAGCCGCCCCTGTGGATGTGCAACTAGTCTATCTCAGCGACGATTCAAAGCTACAGGCCGCTGACTATGATCAGATAGCCAGTACACCGTTACCGGATGTGTTAGGGAAAAACTACATCGATCACCAGGATTTCAGCCTGCTGCCGGACACGCTCAAAACCCTGCCGCCGGTGAAACTGGACGAAAAAACGCAGTTTATTGGCATTGTAGCCTACTTCTCGGATGACCAGTCCTCCGAATGGAAGCAGATCGAGCCAGTGGAAGGTACGGGCCACCAATACCGTGTGCTGGTGCATGTACGGCAGAGCAGTATCGAAATGAAAAAAGAGGAAGACTGACGATGGCGACGATGAAAAATAAGGTGATCTGGCAAGAGGGATTATTCGCCCTGCCGCAGCACTTCCAGCAACAGCAGCGTAATCAGGAATATCTGCTGAACCAGCGCATCAATGCACAGGCCGACTTTAGCTGGGGATTTACAGCGCTGTCAGTGAATTCAGAGTTGCTGGCTCAGGGGAAGTTGATGCTCGACTTTGCGAGCGGCTGCATGCCTGATGGCACGGTATTCAGTATCCCGGAGCAGGACCAGCTTCCTTTGCCCTACCATCCTGTCGATCTGTCAAAGCCCGGAAGCCATGACATCTACCTCGCGCTGCCGGTCATCAGTGATATCACCTGCGAAATTGAGAGCCGCCAAAGTGCTGGACAAAGCACGGAGCGTTACCGGCTGGCCCGCAGCGATATTCGGGATTTGCACTCAGATGATGGCGATGTCCAGCAGCTTGTTCTGGGGCAGCTGGCGCCAAAAATTGTGAGCGGCGCGGACGATCTCAGCGCGATGGTCACCCTCCCGTTATGCCGCATTCGCAGTCAGCAGCCCAATGGCGCGCTGGTACTGGATGAGGGCTTTATCCCCACTTGTCAGGCGATTCGGGTGAGCCCTGTGCTGAACGGGTTTGCCGGGGACGTTCAGGGGCTAATCAGTAACCGCGCCAGCGAACTGGCAAAGCGCATTGGCTCGCCGGAGCAGAGCGGTATCGCCGATGTAGCAGAATTTATGATGTTGCAGATGTTGAACCGCAGCCAGATGCACTTCACCCATCGCACCCATCTGCATACGCTGCATCCGGAAACTTTTTATCTGGATCTGGTGCGTCTGCTGGGTGAGCTGATGACCTTTACCGAGAACAGCCGTCTGCCGTGTCCGGTCGATGTCTACAACCACCGGAATCTCACGCAGTCTTTTAAAACGGTGATTCTGGAGCTGCGTCGGGCGCTTAACACCGTGCTGATGCCACGGGCTCAGAACCTGCCGCTGATCTTATCCGATGGGGTGTATATCGCCACGGTTAACGATCCGACGCTGCTGCAGTCGGGCTCCTTCGTACTGGCCGTCCGCGCGCGGATGCCGCAGAACCAGATCATTCTCCAGTTCACTCAGCAGTCGAAAATCGCTGCGACCGACAAAATCCGCAATGTGGTCAGTGTCCAGGTGCCTGGCGTACCGCTGTCGCCTCGCACTGCCGCGCCTCGCCAGCTTCCTTATCACGATGGTTACGTCTATTTCGACCTGGATAAAGGGGCCGCGGCCTGGCAGGACGTGGCGAAAGCCGGGGCGATGGCGCTGCACATTTCCGGCACCTTCCCGGATCTGGATATGCAGCTGTGGGCGATAAGAGGTTGAGACGATGAGCGAACAGCCTGACTTTTATTCCGGCAGCAATAACTCGGTCTACCCCGAGGAAATGGGCAATGCGATTTCGTATGAGGCTGGCGGGGAAACGTCCCATCGCCAGTACCGGCTCGCCCTGCGTGGTAACAGCCTCAACCCGATGATCGATGCGGCCACCCCGTTGCTGGGAATGGTGATGCGCGTGGCGGGGATGAACAGCCAGTCGATGCCTGAACACCTCTTTTCCAGGGTTGTGACGGACGTTCAGGCGGTGGAGCAATTGCTGCAAGAGCAGGGCTACGAGCCAGGCGTGATTGTCTCGTTTCGCTATGTGCTCTGCACATTTATTGACGAGGCGGCGCTTGGCAATGGCTGGTCGAACAAGAACGAGTGGATAAAGCAGTCCCTGCTGGTGCATTTCCATAATGAAGCCTGGGGCGGCGAGAAGGTGTTTATCCTGCTCGAACGCCTGATTCGCGAACCCAAACGCTACCAGGATTTACTCGAATTTTTGTACCTCTGTTTCTCACTGGGTTTCCGTGGGCGCTACAAGGTTGCTGTACAGAATCAGGGCGAATTTGAACAGATATACCGCCGTCTGTATCACGTCCTTCATAAACTTCGCGGCGACGCGGCTTTCCCACTGCTGCATCAAGACAAAAAAACGCGGGGAGGGCGCTATCAGCTCATGAAGCGCTTGACCATTAAACAGGTGTTGTTCGGCGGGATTGCCGTGCTGGCACTGTTTTATCTCTTCTATTTACTGCGCCTCGACAGTCAGACGCAGGACATTTTGCATCAGTTAAATAAATTACTGCGATAAGGACGTCTATGATCCAGATTGATCTTCCCGTGCTGGTAAAGCGGCTGAATCTGTTTTCCCGACAGGCGCTGGAGGCCGCTGCGGCAGAGTGTATGACCCAGCAGGCGGCGGAAATCACCGTGGCACATGTGCTCCTGCAAATGCTGTCGTCTGTTCGCAGCGATCTGCGGATGATTGCGGAACAAGCCGATCTTGATGTGGTGACACTGCGTCAGGCGTTAACGGTCGAAAATTATGCCACCGTGCGCTCTGCAGACAGCTATCCGGCCTTCTCCCCCATGCTTGTGGAGTGGTTAAAAGAGGCCTGGCTGCTGGCTTCAACGGAAATGCAGATGAGCGAATTACGGGGCGGCGTGCTGCTGCTGGCGCTTCTGCACTCGCCGCTACGTTACGTCCCTCCCGCGGCTGCCCGGCAACTGACCGGTATTAACCGCGATCGCTTGCAGCAGGATTTTTCGCAGTGGACGCGTGAGTCTGCTGAAACCGTGATACAGGATGACGACGGAAAAAACGTCAGCGTGGCGACGGATGCCAGCGATAGCTTGCTTGCGCGTTATGCCAGGAACATGACCGAGGACGCCCGTCAGGGGCGGCTTGATCCGGTGCTGTGCCGCGATCACGAAATCGATCTGATGATCGATATTCTTAGCCGTCGCCGCAAGAACAACCCTGTCGTGGTGGGTGAGGCCGGTGTGGGTAAAAGCGCGTTAATCGAAGGGCTGGCTCTGCGCATTGTTGCAGGCCAGGTGCCGGATAAACTCAAAAATACCCGCATCATGAACCTGGATCTTGGGGCATTGCAGGCTGGAGCATCCGTCAAAGGTGAGTTTGAAAAACGCTTCAAAGGGTTGATGGCTGAAGTCATTTCATCCCCCATTCCAGTCATTCTGTTTATTGATGAAGCGCATACGCTGATAGGTGCCGGCAACCAGCAGGGCGGGCTGGATATTTCTAATCTTCTCAAACCGGCACTGGCGCGTGGTGAGCTGAAAACTATCGCCGCAACGACCTGGGGCGAATACAAAAAGTATTTTGAGAAGGACGCTGCACTGTCGCGTCGTTTTCAGCTGGTGAAGGTCAGTGAGCCGAATGCTGCCGAAGCCACGATCATTCTCCGCGGTCTGTCGGCGGTATATGAACAATCGCATGGTGTGCTGATCGATGATGAGGCACTTCAGGCGGCCGCGACGTTAAGCGAGCGCTATCTTTCCGGGCGTCAGTTACCTGACAAAGCTATTGATGTGCTGGATACCGCCTGTGCAAGGGTGGCGATTAATCGCTCTTCGCCGCCGAAAAAAATTTCTGCCCTGACGACATTATGCCATCAGTGCGAGGCGGAAATCCGCCAGCTTGAACGCGAAATCCGTATCGGGCTACGCACCGAGACGCGCGCCGAGATGAGGTGCAAGCGCAGTATGAGAATGCGCAGCAGGCGTTGCGAACGCTGGAGGACGCCTGGCACCAGCAGCAGACGCTGGTGCAGGAGATTATTGCCCTGCGTCAGCAATTACTCACTACCGAGGAGAAAACGCCGTCTCACGCCGAGCGCCTGAAACGGCTAACGGCAGAGCTGGACGCCTTGCATAACGATCAGCTACTGGTTTCGCCCCACGTCGATAAAAAGCAGATTGCAGCGGTGATTGCCGAATGGACCGGCGTGCCGCTTAACCGGCTGTCGCAGAGCGAGATGTCGGTGATTACCGATCTTCCGCTCTGGCTGGGCGAAAGCATAAAAGGCCAGCAGCTGGCGATTGCCAGTTTGCATAAACATCTGCTGACCGCCCGTGCTGACCTGCGCCGTCCCGGGCGGCCGCAGGGGGCGTTCCTGTTAGCCGGTCCGAGCGGTGTAGGCAAAACCGAAACCGTGCTGCAACTGACGGAGCTACTCTACGGCGGACGTCAGTATCTCACGACCATCAATATGTCTGAGTTCCAGGAAAAGCACACGGTTTCAAGGCTGATCGGCTCGCCTCCTGGCTACGTGGGCTACGGAGAAGGGGGCGTGCTGACCGAAGCCATTCGTCAGAAACCCTACTCGGTCGTGCTCCTGGACGAGGTCGAAAAAGCTCACCCGGACGTGCTGAATCTGTTCTATCAGGCGTTCGATAAGGGCGAAATGGCGGACGGTGAAGGCCGTCTGATTGACTGCAAGAACATTGTATTTTTCCTCACCTCCAACCTCGGTTATCAGGTGATTGTCGAACATGCTGATAACCCGGCGTTGATGCAGGACGCGTTATATCCAGTGCTGGCAGATTTCTTCAAACCCGCCCTGCTTGCACGCATGGAAGTGGTGCCCTATCTGCCGCTGACCCACGAGACGCTTACCACGATTATCGCCGGAAAGCTTGCACGACTGGACAGCGTGCTGCGTAGCCGCTTTGGTGCTGAGGTGAGTATTGAACCGGAGGTGACCGATGAAATTATGCAGCGCGTCACCCGCGCCGAGAATGGCGCCAGAATGCTCGAATCCGTGATCGACGGCGAGTTGCTGCCGCCGCTGTCGCTGCTGCTGCTACAGAAAATGGCGGCCAACACCGCGATCTCCCTGATCCGACTGTCGGCTGAGAATGGCGCGTTTACCACCTGTGTGGAAGATGCACCGTGCGACAGCGATCCCGTATCTACCCTGCCTGAGGATGGTGTCGTTATATGAGCCAGCCACGCCTTCCCTGGCTGATTGCGGCTCTGCTGGTGGCAAGCTGTGCGGGATTTGCACATGCGGAAACGGTGCCCATGTCTGATGCTCAGGTAACCCTGCAGGCGATGCAGTCCTGCCGTCAACAAACGGCAGCTCTGGAGCGTCTTGACTGTTACGACAATCTGCTCGCGCCCGTCTCGCCGGGAGGCTTTGAGGGGGCATTGGTTAAAGCGCGCTATCAGGGAGAAGCCTGGACGCTCGCCACGGAGCAGGAAAAACACCGCGACGGTAACACCACTTCATTGCTGGTTGTGCAAACGCCGGGCGAGCATCCAACCGTTGTTATCACGACCCCGGCTATCGGCAGCGTTCCGCCGCGTCCGGTACTGATGTTCAGTTGCATGGATAACATCACCCGGATGCAGGTGGCTTTGATGCATTCGCTGGATGTTCATGACATCGCGGTCACCCTGAATGCTGATGGCAGGACGTTCAACAGCCACTGGTTTGTCCGTGAGAACGGCGTGTTGCTGGAAGCCAGTCGGGGGCTGTCCGGGATTGGTGAAATCAAACAGCTGTTTAGCGCCAAAACACTGACCCTGGATACGGGGGCGGGGAGCCCCGCCGGCAAGCTGACCTTTGACATTAACGGGCTGGCACAGGCCATCGCACCACTGCGTGATGCGTGCCATTGGGCGGGAGATTATTAATGCCTTTAGACCTGAATAATCCACAGACCTGGATTTCGCATCTGCTGGAAAATCTGCCGGGAGACAAGCTGAGTGAGAGCCTGAAAGACGATAACCCGGAGTGGGAGTTTATCGAGGGTGAGATCGTTAAACTCGGCTCGCTGGCTCATAGCCAGCTGGATATCCCGGAAATTCAGCGTCGGGGGCTGGTGTTGCTGGCATGCGAAAGCAAAGATTTCCGCCTACTGGCGCACCTGCTCAGAACCCTTCAGCATGCGGGCGATCCGCTGCTGGCGATGCGCCTGTTGGCTCTCTATGCCGAGCACTTTTGGGCCGTGGCGGCACCGCAAAATATGGCGCATAAAAAGCGCTTTGCCGGGCAGGTCATAAAACGTTTTGACGCGGGCGTCGCAGGCTTTGCTGGCCGTGCAACCACCGAACAGCGTGACGAACTTCTGGGCGAGCTGGCAAAACTGGCGCAGTGCTGGCAGACACAGCATGCGCCTGAACTGGCGCAGGCAACGGATGAACTCTTTGCCCTCTACCAGCGCGAGTGTCGCGACGCTGCTGCGGATACATCCGCACGCGCTGCATCGAACGCGCCCCACGCCGCTTCGCCCGATACCGCTCCGGTCAGCACTCCTGCGATCTCTCCGGCACCGCGGGTCACCATCAATAGCCATGACGATAACGCCTGGCGCAGCACGCTGCTGGAGGTGGCCGATATTCTCTGTGAACGTCAGCCGGACTCACCGCACGGCTATCGTCTGCGACGTCACGCGATCTGGCAAACCATTACGGCTACGCCGCAGGCCGAAAGTGACGGTCGAACACCGCTGGCGGCCATTCCGGCGGACAGGGTTGCCGATTATCAGACCCGTTTTGGCAACGCAGATTTAGCGCTCTGGTTGCAGGTCGAGAAAAGCATATTACTGGCGCCGTACTGGCTGGATGGCCATTACCTCTCCGCGCAGATTGCACTGCGCCTCGGATATCTCGCAGTGGCAGAAGCCATCCTCGACGAAGTTACCCGTTTTGTTGCGCGTCTTCCTTCGCTTTCGGCGCTGCTGTTTAACGACCGCACGCCCTTTATGAGCGAACAGACGAAGCAGTGGCTGGTTCCTGCTTCTGCCAGCCAGAGCGCGTATGTCTCAGAAAACGGCGAGGAGCTTCAGGCCGCCCGGACCTTGTTTGCCGATCAGGGACTGGAAGCGGCACTGCAGTATCTGGATTCGCTGCCCGAAGGATCGCCTCGCGAACAGTTCTACCGTCAGTACTCTGGAGCACAGTTAATGGAAGAGGCCGGGATGGGCAAACTCGCGCAGCAACAGTATCGGATGCTGTTCAGCGCGGGCTCACAAATGCTGCTTACAGACTGGGAACCCTCCCTGCTGGAGCAGCTTGAACATAAATTCATGGCAGAAAAGTAAGAATAAACAGGAGCTTTTGTGAGATTACCAACACCCCGACTCTTCAGCGGGCTGAAATCTGCCCTCAGACCGGCCATGCCCCGCTTTAAGGTTTCCGCCTTCTGGTTACTGGTGCTGGCGTGGATTTTTCTGCTGGTATGGATCTGGTGGAAAGGCCCGACATGGACACTCTACGAAGAGCACTGGCTGCAGCCGCTGACGCGCCGTTGGCTGGCGACAGCCGTATGGGGATTTATCGCGCTAGCATGGCTCACCGTCAGGGTGATGAAACGTCTGCAACAGCTTGAGCGACAGCAGAAGCAGCAGCGTGAGGAAACTCAGGATCCGATAAGCGTGGAGCTGAATGCCCAGCAGCGCTACCTCGATCGCTGGCTACTGCGCCTGCAACGCCATCTCGACAGCCGTCGATATCTCTGGCAACTGCCGTGGTATATGGTTATCGGTCCTGCAGGAAGTGGCAAAACCGCGCTGATTCGCGAAGGCTTTGCCTCAGATATTATTTATACTCCAGAAACCGCACGCGGCGTCGAACAGCGGCTGTATCTCACGCCTCACGTCGGAAAACAGGCGGTCATTTTCGACGTCAGCGGTTCACTCTGTGAGCAGCCTGAGGCGGATGTGCTGCACCGCCGTTTATGGGAGCTTATGCTTGACTGGCTGGTTCAGAAACGCGCCCGTCAGCCCCTCAACGGCCTCATTCTGACTCTCGATTTTCTCGATCTCCTGACGGCTGATAAGCGCCGCCGTGAATACCTCTTACAGATGTTGCGCAGCCGTTTACAGGATGTGCGCCAGCACCTTCATTGCCAACTGCCGGTGTATGTTGTCCTCACCCGGCTCGATTTGTTACATGGATTTGCAGCGCTATTTCAGTCTCTGGATAAGCAGGGCCGCGACAGCATCCTTGGGGTGACGTTTACTCGTGGCGCCCATGAGAGTGACGACTGGCGTGCCGAACTGGACAACTTCTGGAAGGTATGGGGCGATCTGATTAATCATGCTCTGCCAGATCTCATGCTGGCGCAGAGCCATGACCGCAGCTCCCTTTTCAGTTTTGCTCGTCAGATGCAAGGGAGCCTGGCTCCTCTTGTTGCACTGCTTGACGGCTTGCTGGACGGCGAAAACATGGACGTTATGCTGCGCGGTGTCTATCTCACGTCGTCACTACAGCGTGGCCAGATGGATGACATCTTTATGCAGTCCGCAGCCCGTCAATACGGGCTTGGGAGTAGCCCACTCAGCGCCTGGCCGCTGGTGGATACAGCCCCCTATTTTACCCGTAATTTGTTCCCGCAGGTGCTGCTGGCGGAGCCAAACCTGGCGGGCGAAAGCCATGCCTGGCTTATCAACGCTCGCCGTCGCCTGACGATTTTCTCTGTCGCAGGCGGTGCGGGAGTGATACTGCTGATAACCGGCTGGCATCACTATTACAATGCCAACTACGCCTCAGGTATTCAGGTGCTGAAGCAGGCGAAAGCCTTTATGGCCGTGCAACCTCCGCAGGGGATGGATGAGTATGGCAATCTGCAATTGCCTCTGCTTAATCCTGTACGCGATGCCACCCTGGCCTACGGCGACTGGGGCGACCGCAGCCGTCTGGCGGATCTGGGTCTGTATCAGGGCAGACGTATTGGTCCCTATGTGGAGCAGACCTATCTGCAATTGCTTGAGCAGCGCTATCTGCCTTCTCTGCTAAACGGTCTGGTCAAAGAGATGAATTCGGCGCCACCCGAAAGCGAGGAGAAACTCGCTATTCTGCGTGTGATCCGCATGCTGGAAGACAAAAGCGGGCGCAGCAATGAAGTGGTGAAGCAATATATGGCGAAGCGCTGGAGTGAAAAATTCCACGGTCAGCGCGATATCCAGGTGCAGCTAATGTCCCATCTCGACTATGCGCTGGCGCATACCGACTGGCATGCAGAGCGGGAGAAGGGTGATAGCGATGCTATCAGTCGATGGGCGCCCTATGGCAGTTCTGTTGCTGGTGCGCAAAAAGAACTCAGCAAACTTCCGGTATACCAGCGCGTTTATCAAAGCCTGAAAACGCGTGCGCTGGGCGTATTGCCTGCAGATTTAAACCTGCGCGATCAGGTTGGGCCAAGCTTTGAGCGGGTGTTTACCTCGGCTGACGATAACAAGCTGATTGTTCCGCAGTTCCTCACCCGCTACGGTTTGCAGAGTTACTTTGTGAAACAGCGCGACGAACTTGTGGAACTCACGGCGATGGATAGCTGGGTTTTGAACCTCACCCGCAGCGTTAAGTACAGCCAGGCTGACCGGACAGAAATCCAGCGTCAGCTTACGGAACAATATCTCAGCGATTACACCGCCACCTGGCGGGTTGGAATGGATAATCTCAATGTCCGCGATTATGAATCTATTGCGCAGCTGACGGGGGCGCTGGAGCAGGTGATCAGTGGCGATCAGCCCCTCCAGAGGGCGTTGACGGCTCTGCGCGACAATACCCAACCCGCAGTCCTCTCAGAAAAGCTCTCCGATAAAGAGCGGGAAGAGGCGCTGGCTGAGCCGGATTACCGTCTGCTGACCCGTCTCGGGCATGAATTCGCGCCGGAAAACAGCGCGCTGGCGGTGCAGAAAGAGAAAGAAAGCACGATGCAGGCGGTCTATCAGCAATTAACGGAACTGCATCGTTATCTGCTGGCAATCCAGAATGCGCCGGTCCCCGGAAAATCGGCGCTTAAAGCGGTACAGCTTCGGCTGGATCAGAACAGCAGCGACCCGATTTTTGCCACCCGTCAGATGGCTAAAACGCTGCCCGCGCCGCTTAACCGCTGGGTGGGTAAACTCGCTGACCAGGCCTGGCATGTGGTGATGGTGGAAGCCGTTCACTACATGGAAGTGGACTGGCGCGACACCGTAGTGAAACCCTTCAACGAACAGCTGGCGAACAACTATCCGTTCAATCCGGGTGCGCAGCAGGACGCCTCACTGGATGCCTTTGAACGTTTCTTTAAACCGGATGGCGTGCTGGACGCGTTTTATCAGCAGAATCTGCGTCTGTTTATGGAAAACGACCTCAGCCTGGAAGACGGTGACAGTGCGGTGATCATCCGTGAGGATATCCGCCAGCAACTGCAAGCAGCACAAAAAATTCGCGATATTTTCTTCAGCAAACAGAACGGCTTAGGTGCGCAATTTGCGGTAGAGACCGTGTCATTATCCGGCAACAAACGCCGCAGCGTGCTGAATCTCGATGGCCAGTTAGTGGATTACAGCCAGGGGCGCAATTACACCGCGCATCTGGTGTGGCCGAACAATATGCGTGAAGGCAATGAAAGCAAACTGACGCTTATCGGCACAAGCGGCAATTCCCCTCGCAGCATCAGCTTCAGCGGGCCGTGGGCTCAGTTCCGCCTGTTCGGGGCGGGGCAGCTAACGGGTGTGCAGGACGGTACGTTCAGCGTGCGCTTTACCGTGGACGGCGGGGCGATGGTTTACCGCGTACACACGGATACGGAAGACAATCCATTCGCAGGCGGGTTGTTCAGTCAGTTCGAGTTGCCGGACACGCTGTACTAAGGAGGCAGGGATGAATAATGACGTACTCACACAGACCATCGTTACCGGCAGCGATCCTCGTGATCTGCCTGAGTTCAGCGCAATCCGGGAGGAGATTAATAAAGCTAATCATCCGTCACAGCCGGAGCTGAACTGGCGGCTGGTGGCGTCACTGGCATTGTCGATTTTCAAAACCAACGGTGTGGATCTGCATACGGCGACCTACTTCACCCTGGCGCGAACCCGCACTCAGGGCCTGGCAGGCTTTTGTGAGGGCGTGGAACTGCTTGCAGCGATGATTTGCCACGAGTGGGACAAATTCTGGCCGCAGGGCGGTACAGCACGTACCGAAATGCTCGACTGGCTGAATATTCGCACCGGCAATATTCTGCGACAGCAAATGTCCTTCGCGCCAGCCGATCTGCCACTGCTGTATCGCGCGGAACGTGCGTTGCAGCTCATCTGCGACAAACTCCAGCAGGTGGAGCTTAAGCGTCAGCCGCGCGTTGAGAATCTGCTCTATTTTGTGCAGAACACGCGTAAACGGCTGGAGCCGCAACCGAAGAGCATTGCTGAAACCCAGACGCAGAACACGGTCAGAACTTTGGTTTACGCGCCGGAGAGCATCTCGTCAGCTTCGACAGACGCGATGCCTCCGCTGCCCGAACTGCCGGAAATTACGGTGGCGGTGCGCAGTCCGGCAAAAAAAACGGGCAGCGCGATTAAAGGGTTTATTGCAGGTATCGCCTGTAGCGCAGCGATCGTGGCTGCGCTCTGGTGGTGGCAGTTTTATCCGTCGCAGCAGATCCTTTCGAAGGTTAAGGACAGCGGGCCAGGAGCCGCATCACTTTGGCTGGTTTCGCCCATGCTGGATAGCTATCAACATCGCCTGCAACAACAGTCAGAGACATCCTCACTGCAACCGCTGGAAACAGGAATGCTGATGGCTCGCACTGCGAGTAGCCGCTGGCCGGAGAGTCAGCAGCAGCAAAAGGCTACCGCGTGGTGGAATGAGACAGTGAAAACACGCGCCAGCAACAGTCCGCAGCTCCGGGGCTGGCTGCAGACGCGACAGGATTTACGCGCCTTTGCTGACCTGGTGATGAAACGCGAAAAGGAGGGGCTGACACTCTCCTACATTAAAAATGTGGTCTGGCAGGCAGAGCGAGGGCTAGGTGAGGAAACTCCTCTGGAGTCCCTGCTGACGCAATATCAGGATGCCCAGATGCAGGGGCAGAATACGCAAGCGCTGGAAACAGAAATTAACGAGCGGCTTGAGGGCGTAGCAAGCCGCTGGCTATTGCTAAAAAATCATTCTCTGCCAGAAACGGCAGCTAACGAAACCAGTGCCGGGAAATAATCCGGACCCGAGGAACTTATTATGGCAAATCTTGTTTATCTAACTCTTAACGGTGAACTTCAGGGGCTGATCTCGGCTGGCTGTTCTTCGCTGGACTCCATTGGCAATAAGGCGCAAATCGCTCATACGGATCAGATTATGGTGCTGGCGCTTAATCACGGCCTGACCAGGGCGCAGAATGTTAATCATCTCGCATTAAGCATTCAGAAGCCGGTAGATAAATCATCCCCTTTGCTGAGTAAGTCCATTACTGAAAATGAGTGTCTGACATGCGATTTTGAATATTATCGCACTAACCGCTTTGGTATTAATGAGTTGTATTACAAAGTAAAACTGATTAAGGCCCGCATCTCAAGCATACATAGTGAGTTGCCGCACACTATTAACAACAGTCAGGGCCAGCCAGAAGAGTCTGTATCATTTACTTATGAAAGTATTACCCAGGAACACTGCATAGCGGGAACCAGTGCATATAGCTTGTGGGAGGAAAGGATTTTTTAACAAAATTGAAATTATATATATTGGTCGCGTGGTATAGTGAAACTCAAAGCTGTTGTCATATTATAAAATATCTATTCTTCTATCTTGTTATTATGGCGAGGTGATTTTTATCAGTCTTTAATTACTGAGCTGGAGAATATTTATAATTTTACCTGCCGCCGAAATTTCTGGCGGCAGATATAGCCTGTCTACTGATAACGATTCACCAGATCTTTAACCATTAACGCGTACGTTCTTTGCTTAAGCTGAGATACCTGTTGGTCGGTGGTATCAATAATTTCTTTCTTGTTAGTCTTAGGGATCGTAACGTTGTACTCATAATTGACCGGTGACCAGGTCGCCCATTCGCCCGTCGCCACATCCACCAGCGTGAAACGTACCAGGTAACGCAGTGAGGTCGCCTCTGTAATTTTTTCGTTTTTGTAATCCGACCAGATTGTATTTTTTGTTGTCGGATCATATTTTCCTGACTGCAGGAGATCCTGATAAACGATGATGGCTTTCTGATGGCCTTTTGCAGCAATATATCGAAGTGCCTGCATCCAGTTCATGTTTTCTGCAATCGTTGCTTCACTGTTCTCATCTTTTTCTTTGTTACAGGAAACCACTTTTTGTCTTTCAGGAATGCCGGAAAATGTTGCCACGGAATAATATTGACTCATCTCCTGCTGCATAACCGTCTCTGGTGCACGACTGCCGGACTGTACGAGAATAACTTTTGAATTGAGTGGCACCCGGAATTCATCTTCCTCAAGCGCAGCCTGAATATCCTCTTCAGAAACCGCAAGCGTCGTTTCATTGCCAAAAATATCTTTGTCCGTCAGCTGTAGGGAAGCGCTTTTACTGGTGGCGCTCTCTTTCCCCGTGGTCCCCGTTTTCTTTGCATCAATAGGGGAATGTGGCGCGCAACCCGATAGAAAATAGGCTGACGCGCAGAAAAATGCTATTGTCCTGAAATTCATTTCTTCGTTCCCTGATTTACAATGAAATTATGTGGCGGTGATATTTTACTGATTATATACCGCTGACAGGGCAGGATAAAACATAATATATATTCATGTGCTCAATATGTTTATTGTGCGGCGTGTTTTTATTATAGTCTTAAATATTATTGATTCTTACCAGGGTAAAAATAACTCATAGCACCACCAGCGGCGGCAAATGACACCTGTTCTTCGCCAGTGGGGTGACTTCGCGTCCGCGGGATGTATCCGTTTCAATACCCGGCATCGATCAGCAGATGATCGGCATTGATAGATAGTGCCAACATGGCTGCGTGAACTTGAAAGGATCGGCCAGGATGGGGGGGCTGAACGCCAGAAAGCAAAAAACCAGCCCTAAGGCTGGTTTTTCTAAATAGTGGTGCCCGGACTCGGAATCGAACCAAGGACACGGGGATTTTCAATCCCCTGCTCTACCGACTGAGCTATCCGGGCAACGGGGCGCATTAAACCCGATTGGGGCCCTTCCGTCAACGAAATTTATCGATTTCGCAACGGACTGCACACTCTCTCACCAGTTTGCTGGCAACTTAGGCAAAAAAGTGGGTCCACAGCGCGGAGAGCGGCATGGCGAGCACCAGCGCGGGGAGCATATTCACCACCGCAAACATCTTAATGCCGCAGATGCGAAGCCCCGTTGCCAGCAGCAGCAGGCCACCCACGGCGGTGAAGTCGGCCATCATCGCTGGTGTCGTTAACGGGAGAATCATAGCGGCACAGGTGGCGAGCGCCAGCTGAATCATCAGCATCGGCACACAGATCGCGGCGACGGCAATCCCGAGCGTGGTAGCGAAAATGGTGGCGGTAAAGAAGTCGAGAAAAGCCTTGGCGATCAGAATGCTGGGGTCGCCGGTCATCCCTTCCTGCATCGAGCCAAAAATCCCCGTGCCGCTGGCGCAGAACAGAATAATGATCGCCACATAGTTCTGAATAAACGTCTCATGGGAACCGCTCGCCGTTTTCCCCGGGCGGGAGATGAGGTTTTTGGCTTTACTCACGGCACCATTAATCCCTTTCTCCAGATAGCAAAACTCACCTATCAGCGCGCCGAGCAGCGTCGCCAGCACCATCACAGGTAAATTGGCGCATTTGATAACCAGCAAAATACCGATTCCGAGGGATGCCAGTCCAAAGATGGAGGGCATCGAAGTGCGAATACGTTCAGGTAATCTCTGGCTTAATACCGCGCCCAGCACGCCACCCAGCAGTACGGCTCCGGCATTGATAAAGGGTCCAATAACCAAAATACACTCCCGCTATTTAATCATTGATCTTGCATTATTATTACATGATGGAGGCCATAAGCTGCCTGCTTTCCCACTGAGAAGTGCATAAAGTTTGTTTCTTGCACCTCAAAATGAAAGGTGACATTATTGCGCGAATTTTCCCCTCCTGTCTGGATTTCTTCTCCCCTTGAAACGGGTATTTACGCCTATGAAATCACTAAAAATTGCCGTCAGCCATGAGCTGGTGTCCGCGCTGTCCACTCACCGGGAAAAGGTGACGCTGGATAACACCGATTTTACGGACGTGGCGGCAGTCGTCATGACGTTGGCCGAAAGCCGCAGCGGTATTCTCGCGTTACTGAAACGTACGGGATTCCAGATTCCGGTATTCATCTTCTCGCAAGAGCCAGATGCTGCGCCAGACGGTGTTACCGGTGTGATTAGCGGTAAAGCGCAGGAGTTCCTGGAACTGGAAGCAGCAGCCTGTGGCTATGAAGAGAACTTACTGCCACCCTTTTTTGACACCCTGAGTCAGTATGTGGCGATGAACAACAGCACCTTCGCCTGCCCGGGTCATCAGCATGGTGCCTTTTTCAGGAAGCACCCGGCAGGGCGTCAGTTCTTCGACTTTTTTGGTGAAAACGTTTTTCGTGCGGATATGTGCAATGCAGACGTCAAACTCGGGGATCTGCTCATTCATGAAGGTTCTGCCAAAGATGCGCAAAAGTTCGCGGCAAAAGTCTTTAACGCGGATAAAACCTACTTTGTGCTTAACGGAACGTCTGCCGCCAATAAAGTGGTCACCAATGCGCTGCTGACGCGCGGCGATTTGGTGCTTTTCGACCGCAACAACCACAAATCTAACCACCATGGGGCGCTGATTCAGGCGGGAGCCACGCCGGTGTATCTGGAAGCCGCGCGTAATCCGTTTGGCTTTATCGGCGGCATCGACGAGCACTGTTTTGACGATGCTTACCTGCGTGAAATGATCCGCGACGTGGCGCCCGATAAGGCCCAGGATGCGCGTCCATTCCGACTGGCGGTGATCCAGCTCGGCACCTACGATGGCACGATCTACAACGCCCGTCAGGTGATCGACAAGATCGGCCACCTGTGCGACTACATCCTGTTTGACTCCGCCTGGGTCGGTTACGAGCAGTTTATCCCGATGATGGCCGACAGTTCGCCGCTGTTACTGGAACTGAACGAGAACGATCCTGGAATATTTGTGACCCAATCGGTGCACAAGCAGCAGGCCGGGTTCTCGCAAACGTCGCAGATCCATAAAAAGGATAATCATATCCGTGGCCAGGCGCGATTCTGCCCGCACAAGCGCCTGAACAATGCGTTTATGCTGCACGCCTCTACCAGCCCGTTTTATCCGCTGTTTGCCGCGCTGGATATCAACGCCAAAATCCATGAAGGGGAGAGCGGGCGCAGGCTGTGGGCGGAGTGTGTTGAGCTTGGCATCGACGCGCGCAAGGCGATTATTGCCAACTGCAAGATGATCAAACCCTTTATTCCACCGGTGGTGGCGGGGCGTCCGTGGCAGGATCATCCGACGCACGCCATTGCCAGCGAGCGTCGATTCTTCAGCTTTGAACCGGGCGCGAAATGGCACGGTTTTGAAGGCTATGCTGACGAGCAGTATTTTGTCGATCCTTGCAAACTGCTGCTGACCACGCCGGGTATCGACCCACAAACCGGTGATTACACGGATTTCGGCATCCCCGCCACGATCCTCGCTCACTACCTGCGTGAAAACGGCATCGTGCCGGAGAAGTGCGATCTGAACTCGATTCTGTTCCTGCTGACCCCCGCAGAGAGTGCGGAGAAGATGGCGCAACTGGTGGCGATGCTGGGGCAGTTTGAGCAGCATATCGAAGACGACACGCCGCTTGCCGAAGTCCTGCCGACCATCTTCAACAAGTATCCGGTCCACTATCGTGACTATTCGATTCGCGACCTCTGTCAGGAGATGCACGATCTGTACGTCAGCTTCAACGTTAAAGATCTGCAAAAAGCGATGTTCCGCAAAGCGAGCCTGCCTGCGGTAGTGATGAATCCGCAGGATGCCAACCAGGCCTACATTCGTGGCGACGTGGAGCTGGTGCGCATCAGCGAAGCCGAAGGGCGCATTGCGGCCGAAGGCGCGCTGCCGTATCCGCCGGGTGTGCTGTGCGTGGTTCCGGGGGAAGTGTGGGGCGGAGCGGTGCAGCGCTATTTCCTGGCGCTGGAAGAGGGCGTGAATCTGCTGCCGGGCTTCTCGCCAGAACTCCAGGGCGTGTACAGCGAGAAGGATGCCGACGGGATCAAGCGCTTGTACGGGTATGTGTTGAAGTAGATTTTTCCTCTCCCTTTCGGGGGCGGGGAGCATGATACCAGGCCGGGTAGGCGCAAACGCCGCCCGGCTTCTTTCACTCCGCACTCCGCCGATACATCCGCCGCGGATGGCCAATCTTCCCGTAAAGCATCTCCACGCTCAAAAAACCCGCTTCCACGCAGTGTTCCAGATAGCGCCGCGTGGTGGTTTTGCTTAACCCCGTCTCGTTAACCACCTCGTCGACGGAAAAACAGTGTGTCGCTTTGTCGTTGAATAGGGTCTGTACCCGCGCCAGAGTGTTCTCTTCGATTCCTTTGCTGCCGTTATCCTGGCGGTAGTTTTTGGCCTGCAGCTGATACAGCGAATCGACGTTTTGTTGATCGACAATCTTCCACACCCGCTGCTGCTCTGCAAACTGCACGAAGCGTTCCAGCGACTGGCTCAGCCGCTTCCACGACACCGGTTTCAAAATGTAGTCGAATGCGCCGTTGCGGATCGCCAGGCTACAGGTGTCCATATCGCTGGCCGCGGTAATGAAAATCACCGAGCAGTTGGCGTGCACCAGGAGAGGGTTGCTGATCAAGGTGATGCCTTTGCCGTCGGGCAAATAGTTATCCAGTAAAATCAGCTGTGGTTGCAGGCTGGAAAGCAGGGACTGCGCCTCGGCGAGGGATGATGCGATACCCACCAGTCTGAGGCGCGGATGTTTGCTAATCAGCTCTGCGTGAAGTTGTGCCAGCTCGTTCTCATCTTCAACGATCAGTACGTCGATATGTTCATGTTGCATAGTCAGTCTCTTCCAGTTCCTGAACAGGGCGCGGGGGAGTGCCCGTGGCGGGAATAAACAGCGAGAAAATAGCGCCCCGGGGCGTGTTATCGGCAACCTCAATGGAGCCGCCAGCCTGGGTGACGTAACTGTCGATCAGGTACAGGCCGATACCGTGATCGCCACGCGTTTTGGTGGTGATACCGCGCTCAAAGATCCGCTCACGGATCTCAGGCCGGATGCCGACCCCACGATCCGCCACTTCAATTATCAGCTCCCGATCGTTGAGTTTAATCAGCACTTCCACCGGATCGTGGGGGAGCGGGGCGCGCTGGGTCGCTTCGATGGCGTTGTCGAGCAGATTACCGATGATAGAAATCAGCTCTGCTTCCAGCAGCGGAGCGAAAGGCTTGTCCATCCGGCAGGCGGGATCGAAGTTTAGCTCGACGCCTTTCTCACGTGCCCGCGCCGCTTTCCCCAGCAACAGGCCGCACAGGGTCGGAGAGCTGAAGCGAGAGGAGATAAAGTCCAGCAGCTCCTGGGCATGTTCTGATTGCGCCTGAATGTAGCCAATCGCCTCTTCGTAGCGCCCCATATGCAGCAGCCCGGAGAGCGTCGTCATGCGGTTCAACTGCTCGTGGCGCATGATCCGCAGGTTATCGACGTAGCGTTTTACCTGGCTCAGCTGGGCGCTCAGGGAGTCGATCTCGTTGCGATCGCGGAAGGTGATCACCCAGCCCTGAAGGGAATCCTCCAGCATGATCCGCACGCGACTGGCGATCACCGTCAGATCGTTAAAGCGGCAGATCTCATCGTGAGTATCTTTCGCCAGCATGGTCTGGGGGGTAAAAAACGCCACCGGGGCAATCACCTGGCTAATCGGCTGCCCGCGCAGTTCCCGCGCCGGTTGCGGCAAACCGAGAAGCGTGCGTGCCGCCTGGTTGATCACTTCGATCCGATAGTTATCGTCGATGGCGATCACCCCTTCATAGATCGACTCCATCATTGCCTTTTGCTGGCGCACCAGCAGGCCGATCTCGCGCGGCTCAAGAGAGAAAATCTGTTTCTTAATACTGCGGGTGAAAAACCACGAGAAGACAAACAGGGCGAACAGCAGCAGCACCGCGGCAATCAGGATGTTCACCACTTTGCTCACGGTAATGGTGTCGAGGTAACTGGTAAGATACCCCACGGAGACAATCCCTACCACCTGCCCGGCATCGTTGAAAATTGGCGCTTTACTGCGTAGGGAAATCCCTAAACCCCCTTTGCGGATGGTGGTGGTGCTTTTCCCGTGGAGCACGGCGTCGTTATCCCCGCCGACCAGCGTTTTACCGATGCGGTCTTCAAACACCGAATGAAACAGATGTAACCCTTTATTATCACCAATGACAATAAAACTGGCATCGCTGTGGGAGGCTATTTGGTGCATAAAATCATGGATGGCTTTGATATCCTTTTCTTCCACCTCTTTACGCAGATTAGGAATAAGCGCAATCTCCTCCGCCTGTATTTTGGCGCGCGTGCTCATTTCCTGATATAGCTGTCTACCGACGTCGACATAATAATATCCGCCCAGTAATGCAAACAGCACTGAGAAAAAGACGACCAGCGAAATAAATAGCTTTATCTGAAACGACACTTTCATGACTATCACGCAGGGTATCAATGGGTTTTGCCAATATATCATCTTTTACCGGCCTGATGCGGGCTTTGCCCGAAACTTGTGATCCCTTGCACAGCGCGACCAGCAAAAGAAAATGTCAAAATCAGGCTTATCTTAAGGCTAATTTAATCAATGTTATTTGTTTGTACATTCCGGAAAAGAAACCATAAAAACCACGGCCATAAATAAGGTGTTAATCACATTAAATAAAAGAAACCATTAAAACCATAGAGGCCATAAAAACTTCGGTTTTAATATGCCTTTCCTCACATAAAGTAAGCCTTTGTGACTCTAAGCTGAACGTACAAATAACCAAGAGGCTTAATTATGAGCACTACTGACGATTCTTTCTCTGTTACCCACGACCCGATTGAAATTCAGCGGCCGTCGCTTAAAGAGCGCTGGTGGCACATTATGGATACCTGGAAAGTCGGGATCATTCCCCTGCCGCTGTTTGTGTTAGCCGGTGCGTTGATCGCCGTGGATTGTCTGGGCGGTAAACTGCCGAGCGATATCGTGGTGATGGTCGCCACGCTGGCGTTCTTCGGTTTTGCCTGCGGTGAGTTCGGCAAGCGTCTGCCGATTGTCGGCAAACTCGGCGCGGCGGCAATTTGCGCCACCTTTATTCCGTCAGCGATGGTGTACTACGGTCTGCTGCCGGATGTGGTGGTCGAATCCACGACCAAGTTCTACAAATCCACCAACATTCTTTATCTCTACATCTGCTGCATCATTGTCGGCAGCATCATGAGCATGAATCGCACGGTGCTGATTCAGGGCTTCCTGCGCATTTTCTTCCCGATGCTGTGCGGTGAAATTGTCGGCATGATCGTCGGGATGGGCGTCGGCATGGCGCTCGGCCTTGAGCCGTTCCAGATCTTCTTCTTTATCATTCTGCCGATCATGGCGGGCGGCGTCGGTGAAGGGGCGATCCCGCTCTCCATCGGTTACGCCACGCTGCTGCACATGGATCAGGGCGTTGCCCTTGGCCGTGTGCTGCCGATGGTCATGCTCGGCGGCTTAACCGCCATCATCATCTCCGGCTGCCTGAACCAGCTCGGCAAACGCTATCCGCACCTCACGGGTGAAGGCCAGTTGATGCCAAACCGCGCCAATGCAGACGCCAGTGTGTCGCAACCGGCGTTCTCCGGCAAAGCGGATGTGACCACCATTGCCTCCGGTGCGCTGCTGGCGGTGCTGCTCTATATGCTGGGTATGCTCGGTCACAAGCTGATTGGCCTGCCTGCTCCGGTTGGCATGCTGTTTGTGGCGGTGCTGGTTAAGCTCTGCAACGGCGCCTCTCCACGCCTGCTGGAAGGTTCGCAGGTGGTGTACAAATTCTTCCAGACCTCCGTGACCTACCCAATTCTGTTTGCCGTTGGCGTGGCGATTACCCCATGGCAAGAGCTGGTGAACGCTTTCACTGTGAGCAATCTGCTGGTGATTGTCAGCACCGTCTCGGCGCTGGTGGCCACCGGGTTCTTCGTCGGTAAAAAGATTGGTATGCACCCTATTGATGTCGCCATCGTCTCCTGCTGTCAGAGCGGGCAGGGCGGTACGGGTGACGTGGCGATTCTGACCGCAGGCAACCGTATGAGCCTGATGCCGTTCGCCCAAATTGCTACCCGAATTGGCGGCGCGATTAACGTCTCTATCTCGCTGCTGGTTCTGGGCAACTTCCTCGTCTAAGTCTTCAGGAAAGAACAATGAAACTCGCAAGTTTTCTGTATCAGGGTAAACGCAGCTACGGCATCGTGCAGGCCGAAGGTGTGGTGGATTTAGGTCGCCGTCTGGGCGATCGCTACAGCGACCTCAAGGCGCTGTTGCAGGGCAACGGCCTGGCGGATGCCACGCGCTATCTCAACGATGTTGCAGATATCCCGATGAGCGCCATCACCTTTTTGCCGGTGATTGAGCAGCCGGAAAAAATCCTCTGCGTAGGGATGAATTACGCCGACAAGCGCAAAGAGTTTGACCAGCACAACCCGGCACCAACGCTGTTCGTTCGCTTTGCCGATTCCCAGACCGGGCATAACTCACCGGTATTAAAACCGCGCCACTCGTGCGAATTCGACTACGAAGGTGAGCTTGCGGTGATCATCGGCAAAGGCGGCGAGAACATCCGTCGCGAAGACGCTCTTAGTCACGTCGGCGGTTACAGCTGCTACATGGACGGTTCCGCCCGCGACTGGCAGCACACCTGGTTCACCGCCGGGAAAAACTGGCGGCAGACCGGGGCGTTTGGCCCGTGGATGGCGACAGCCGATGAGATCCCAGACCCGCACCAGCTGGCAATCCGCACCTGGCTCAATGGCCGCATGGTGCAGGAAGACAACACCAGCAGCATGATCCACAAAGTCGCGGAGCTGATCGAGTACATCAGTACTTTTACCCGTCTCAGCCCGGGTGACGTGATCATCACCGGCTCGCCGGGGGGCGTCGGCAAAAAACGTACTCCGCCGCTGTTTATGCAGGAGGGCGATCGCATTGAAGTTGAGATCGAAAATATCGGTCATCTGAGCAATGTGATTATGGAAGCACCCGCGCAAACCCTGGCGGCAGCGCACTGATCAAGGCGGCAGCATGCACTCGCAACTCCCTATCGACTTTCGTCAGACGATCGTCGCGCAACACCCGGAACGCTTAAGTCAGATCCGTTATTTGCTGGCGGACAGCGGCCTGGGGCTGGACAACGACATTACGCTGTTTATAGAGGCCTGGTCCGGTTCACAGCTGGTGGGATGTGCGGGGCTGGCTGCCAACGTCATCAAGTGCGTGGCGGTGGATGAAAAGCTGAGGGGCGCGAATCTCAGCGCCCGCCTGCTGGCGGAAGTAGAAAATGCCGCGCTGGCGCGTGGTCACTTTCATCTCTTTCTCTGCACCCGCCCGTGCAATAAAGAGCGCTTCGCCCGCAGCGGTTTCTGGCCGATTGCCCAGAGCGGTAATAACGCCGTGCTGCTGGAGAACACCCCACAGGGGATCGAGCGCTACTGCCGCTCGCTGCAGCGCAGCCGCAGATGCGGGGAGACGATTGGCGCGATTGTGATGAACGCCAATCCGTTCACCCTCGGCCATCGTCATCTGGTGGAGCAGGCGGCAAAGCAGTGTGACTGGCTGCACCTCTTTGTGGTGCGCGAGGACGCATCGTTCTTCCCGTTCTGCGCCCGTCTGGAGATGGTGCGCGCCGGCGTGGCACATCTGCCGAATGTCTCGGTGCATGAGGGATCGCAGTACATCATCTCCCGCGCCACGTTTCCGGCCTATTTCCTTAAAGAGAGCGGCAAAGTGCAGCAGGCGTGGAGTGAAATCGACGTGCTGATCTTCCGCGACTTTATCGCCCCTGCGCTTGGGATCACCCATCGCTTTATCGGCTCGGAGCCATTTTGCGACATCACCCGCCAGTACAACCAGACGCTGCATCAGCTGCTGGCCCCGGCGATCGAGGTAGTGGAGATGCCGCGCATCAAGGTGACAGGCAACGCCATTTCGGCGTCGGAAGTGCGCCGCTTGCTCAAAACACAGCAGTTTTCTCGTATCCGGGAGATTGTCCCGGAATCCACTTTCGCGCATCTCAAAGCGCACTACGTGAAAGATCACGCGCGCGCGGAAGTCGCATAACTATCAGGAATTTATCATGAATATTGTAAGGGAGGCGCTGGCCGGAACGCAGGAGTCCAGCGACCTGATGGTGAAAATCGCCCCCGCCGACGGCGAGCTGGAGATTGTCATCCACAGTGAAGTGATTAAGCAGTTTGGCGAGCAAATTCGCCAGGTGGTCGACGAAACGCTGCGCGCCATGGATGTGCGCCAGGGGTTAATTATCGTTGAGGATAAAGGTGCGCTGGACTGTGTGATCCGCGCCCGCCTGCAGAGTGCGGTGATCCGCGCTTCAGACTCGCAGCAGATAGACTGGAGCAAAATGTCATGAACAAACTCCGTCGCAGTATGCTGTTTTTACCCGGCGCCAACGCCGCCATGCTCTCTACCGCGTTTATCTATCGTCCGGACTCCATCATGTTTGACCTCGAAGATGCGGTGGCCCTGCGCGAAAAAGACACTGCGCGGCTGCTGGTCTTCCATGCGCTGCAGCACCCGATGTATCAGGATATCGAAACCGTGGTGCGTATTAATCCGCTGAGCACGCCGTTTGGCCTGCTGGATCTGGAGGCGGCGGTTCGTGCGGGCGTGGACGTGATCCGCCTGCCAAAAACTGACACCCCGGAAGATATCTTTGAGCTGGAAGGCCATCTGGAACGCATTGAGCGCGAGTGCGGCCGCGAAATCGGTTCGACCCGCGTGATGGCGGCGATTGAATCGGCGATTGGGGTGATTAACGCCGTGGCCATAGCCCGCAGCTCACCGCGCCTGATCGGCATTGCGCTGGCGGCGTTTGACTATGTGATGGATATGCAAACCGAACGCGGCGACGGCACCGAGCTGTTCTATGCCCGCTGCGCCGTGCTGCAAGCCGCACGCGCCGCCGGGATCGACGCCTTCGACGTGGTGTGGTCGGACGTAAACGACGAAGCCGGGTTCCTGCGCGAGGTCAATCTGATCCGCAAAATGGGCTTTAACGGCAAATCCCTGATTAACCCGCGCCAGATCGACCTGCTGCATAACGCCTACGCGCCGACGCAGCAGGAAGTGGATCACGCGAAATTAGTGATTGAAGCGGCAGAAGAGGGCGAACGCAACGGCCTGGGCGTGGTGTCGCTCAACGGCAAAATGGTGGATGCGCCGATTATTAACCATGCGCAAATGGTGCTGGAACGCGCGGCTGCCTCCGGCGTGCGTCGCTAAGGATGACACAATGAATCAGACAGAACTGCTCCACCTGAACTTCCCTCATCTGCGGGAACTTAAACCTTTTGATACCGCCCACAGTGCCACGCCGTGGCTGGCGGATGTCGACGCCAAACACCGCCGCAAACTGTGCGAAACCCTGGAAGAGGCGGTGAAGCGCAGCGGTTTGCAGGACGGGATGACCATTTCGTTCCACCATGCGTTTCGCGAAGGCGACCGGGTCATCAACAACGTGGTCGCGCTGCTCGCGCACATGGGCTTTAAAAACCTCACCCTAGCGTCCAGCTCCCTGATGACCTGCAACGATGCGCTGATTGAACATATCAAAAACGGTGTAATTACCCGTATTTATACCTCCGGGATGCGCGGCAAACTGGCGGATGCCATCTCTCACGGGTTGATGGACGAACCGGTACAAATTCACTCCCACGGCGGACGCGTGAAGCTCCTGCAGGACGGCGAGCTGAATATCGACGTCGCGTTTCTCGGTGTGCCGTGCAGCGACGAGTTTGGCAATGCCAATGGGACTCACGGCAAATCCAGCTGCGGTTCGCTGGGCTATGCGATGGTCGACGCCCATTTTGCCCGCAAGGTGGTGTTGCTCACAGAAGAGCTGGTGCCGTTCCCGAACATGCCTGCAAGCCTGGTGCAGGATCGTGTGGATTATGTGGTGCAGGTCGAGAGTGTCGGCGATCCGGCGAAGATCAGCGTCGGCGCGGCGCGCGTGACCAGCAATCCGCGCGAGCTGATGATTGCCCGCTATGCGGCGGATGTAATCGAGCACTCCGGCTATTTCAAAAACGGCTTCTCGATGCAGACCGGCTCCGGCGCGGCGGCCACCGCCTGCACCCGCTTTATGGGCGAAAAGATGGCGCGAAGCCACGTGAAAGCGCGTTTCGCGCTGGGGGGGATCACCGGTAGTCTGGTCGATCTGCATGAAAAAGGGCTGATCGAAAAACTGCTCGATACCCAGTGCTTTGACGGACAGGCCGCGGCTTCACTGGCACGCAATCCGAATCACGTGGAGATCTCCACTAACGTTTACGCCAATCCGGGCAGCAAAGCGGCGAGCTGCGATCAGCTTGATGTGGTGATCTTAAGCGCGCTGGAGATCGACGTGGATTTCAACGTCAACGTCATTACCGGCTCTGATGGAGTGATGCGCGGGGCATCGGGCGGGCATTGTGATGTGGCCGCCGCCGCGAACTTGACCATTGTCGTCGCACCGCTGTTGCGCAGCCGTATTCCGACGGTGGTGAAACGGGTGACCACGCGCTTAACGCCGGGGGAGAGTATCGACGTGCTGGTGACCGATCACGGTATCGCCGTCAATCCTGCGCGAGCGGAAATTCGCGAACGGCTGGAAGCGGCGGGGCTGAAAATTGTCGATATCGAGGCCCTGTACGCGCGGGCGATTTCGCTGACCGGCGAACCCAAACCCATCGAATTTACCGACAAAATCGTCGGGGTGATCCGCTACCGTGACGGCAGCGTGATCGACACCGTCCGACAGGTTAAGGAGTCATAATCATGACCATCGCGACACCCGTTCATTCGGGTGTCAGCCTTACGCAGATGCTGGCGGCGAAAGAGAATCGCGCCGCGCGTCAGGCTGACTGGCTTACACATTATCAACAACCGGTGATTTCGCTGACGCTGGTAACGCCCGGTGATATCAAAGACTCTCTGCGCTATCGCAATACCATGGGCGTGGCGCTGCAGATGTGCGATCAACTGCTGTGGGAGCACCGCTGGCAGGTGCTGGACCGACAGGTGCTGTGGCTGCCCACGGGACCAGAAGCCATGTGGTGCGTGGCGCATCAGGCGCCAGAAATTAAAGCTCACTGTGCCGAGCTGGAACAGACGCATCCTCTCGGACGACTGTGGGATCTGGATGTGATCTGCCCCAACGCCGGGCATGTCGGACGGCGCTCGCTCGGTGAGAACATGCGCCGCTGCCTGATCTGCGATGAACCGGCGCACGCCTGTTCCCGTTCGCGTCAGCATCCGGTGGAGCAGGTGGTAGCCCGTGTGGAGAAGATGATCGATGACTGGTTTGCTCGCGACTAAACCGCGCGTCACAGATGTGCCGCAGCTCGCCGAAGAGGCTCTGTGGATGGAACTGGAGCTCACGCCAAAACCGGGGCTGGTGGATAAGCGCAACAACGGCTCCCATCGCGATATGGATCACGCACTTTTTACCCGCAGCATCGCCGCCATAGTGCCGTGGTTCTCGCGCTTTGCGGAACTGGGCGCGGAACATGCCGGAAAACCCGCGGAGGAACAGTTGAGCCTGATTCGCCCGATGGGAATTGCCTGTGAGCAGGCGATGTACGCGGCGACGGGCGGAGTTAACACCCACAAAGGCGGGATTTTCGCGCTGGGACTGCTCTGTTTTGCAGCCGGGCGCGTAAACCCTGTCACTTCAGACAGTCTCTGCTGTGAGATAAGTAACATTTGTCAGGGGCTGGTGGAACGTGAACTGGCCGGGCGCAGCGGGAGGGCAACCGCCGGTGAGCGCCAGTACCAGGAGCTGGGCTTAACGGGGGCGCGCGGCGAGGCTCAAAGCGGATTCGCGACGGTCAGGAAGGTTCTGCCCCAGTGGAATCGTCATCAACTCCACGATCTGCTGCTGCGGTTAATGGCGGTGAATCAGGACAGTAATCTGGTGTCGCGCGGCGGCCTGGACGGGCTGCGCTATGTCCAGGGGTACGCGAAAGATGTGCTGGCGAACGGTTGGGATCGAAAGATTCTGAATGAAATGGATAACGCGCTGATCGCCCGCCATCTAAGCCCAGGAGGGAGCGCAGATTTACTGTCGGTGGGGATTGTACTGGATGGGTGCGGATGAAAAGTAAAAAGAAGCCGGGTGAGGCAAAGCCGCCACCCGGCACAAGAGCATCACATCTTAATGCGCGATTGGCTGTGCGCCATTCGGAACGCGGACGTGTTTGTATTTGAACAGGGCGATGAAGGCGAAGAACAGCACCAGAGAGTAACCGGCGAAGATCAGCCACACTGGCTGCCAGTCGGTAATCCCATTGGTGGTGTACATCTCAACGACTTTACCGCTCACGATGCCGCCGAGAATACAGCCGAAACCGTTGGTCATCATCAGGAACATACCCTGAGCACTGGCGCGGATTTCAGGCTTAACTTCTTTTTCGACAAACACCGAACCGGAGATGTTGAAGAAGTCGAAGGCGCAGCCGTAAACAATCATCGACAGAACCAGCAGCACGGTGCCGAACGGCGTTGGGTCGCCGTAGGCGAACAGACCGAAGCGCAGCATCCACGCAAAGATACTGATAAGCATCACGTTTTTGATACCGTAGCGGCTCAGGAAGAACGGGATGGTCAGGATGAACAGGGTTTCAGAGATCTGTGAAATCGACATCATTACCGACGCGTGTTCAACGATAAAGCTACCGGAGAACAGCGGGTTGTTGTCGAAACTGTGCAGGAAGGTGTTCCCGAACATGTTAGTGATTTGCAGCTCTGCGCCCAGCAGCATGGAGAAGATAAAGAAGATCGCCATGCGTTTGTTTTTAAACAGCGCGAACGCATCCAGGCCGAGCATGGAGCTCCAGCTCTGTTTTTGCTGCTGGTTAGAAACAGGAATGTGCGGGAGCGTCAGGGTGAACAGGGCCAGCAGTACAGAGAGGCCAGCACCGATGTAGAGCTGCATGTGGCTCAGTTCAAAGCCTGCGAAGCTCACGCCCCACATCGCCATGATAAAGCCGATGGTGCCCCAGATACGGATTGGCGGGAAGTCGGTCACGATATCCAGGCCCGCAGACTTAATGCGGTAGTAGGAGATGGTGTTGATCAGGCCAAGCGTTGGCATATAAGCCAGCGAGTTCAGCAGGATCACCATAAACATCGCCCCTGGCGTGGTCACTCCGGCCGCCATAAATAGCGTACCCGCCCCCACCAGATGACAGAGCGCGTAAAGCCATTTCGCGCTTATCCATTTATCCGCCACGATCCCCAGAAGCGTTGGCATAAAGACCGCTGCAATACCCAGCGAGCTGTATACGGCACCGATAGACGCACCGTCGAACTTGAGCGTCACAAACATGTAGGAGCCGAGCGTGGTTAGCCAGCTACCCCACAGACAGAACTGCAGAAACGACAATATTTTAAGCTGCAGCTTAAGGTTCATGTTACTTTCCTCACAATTGAGCGGGAGATATGTTGTTATGGGAACATTCAGGGTTGTTATTTGATGCAATTCTATCAGCAGGCGAGGTTATGTTTTGTTACCTCCCGCAAAAAAATGCAATCCTCATTAATTTGCAGTTTAGATTGTGATGCAAATAACATTTTCGTATGGATGGGGCGGCAGTGTGGGGATTATTGCCCTCTCCCGTTCGGGAGAGGGCAGGGGAAAACTAGCGGCGACGATAATTCTTCTGCGCCGTATTCACCTTATACAGATAACGACGGGATTCCGCAGACGGGTGGCGAGTGGTCAGGGTTGAGTAAACGTCCCCTGGCGACATGCTGTTGATGATGTTCGCGGCCTGAATTTTATCATTCGAGAACACGCGCAGTACGCTGCCTGCGCCGCCGTTGTACGCGGTGATCACCGCATAGCGACGCGACGTCGGGTTATCAATCCCGCCCAGATAGACATTGCTCAGCATCGCCAGATAGGCGGTGCCGGTATCAATATTGCTGGCCGGATCAAACAGGAAGCTGCGGCTAGGCATGCCGGATCTGCCCTGCGAACGGAACACATCTTTCCCGGCGCTGTGCTGGACAACCTGCATCAGTCCTAACGCATCGGACCGGCTCACCGCGTACGGGTTAAAGGAGGATTCGGTCTGCATAATCGCCAGAATCAGCGACTCATCCACGCCATATTTGCGCGACGCCTGACGCACCATGCCCACGTACTTATGCGCACGCTTGTCGAGGTGGTTCGGCACCAGGTTGATGGTCACGCTGTAGATAATTTTCAGGCCGTTGCTGCGGCTTTTCAGACGCGTTTTCAGCAGGTAATCGGCGAAAGAGGTAGCGCGGCCTTCCCAGCGAATCGACTGCCCGGTCTGGTCAACGACCTGCCCATACAGGAACGGCTCTTTGGAGATGGTGATATCGTCGGCATCGGAATAGAGATCGATAGTGCCAGGGTCGTCACCCATTAGCAGGGTTTTGACGATGGCCTGACGTAAGTGCGCCGCAGGTTCGGTTCCCGCGATGGTTTCGATCGTGATCGTACCGTCATCAAAGTTGATGTGGCTACGGGTCTGGTAGGCATCGGTATATTTAACGTAGTCCTTCGGTCCCGCGATAAGAACTTCGTTAAATCCCCAAATATTCTCGATGTTGTGGGCAAACTGCCCCATCAGAATGTCAAAACCGTTCGTGTCCTTAACCCAGGCTTCGTTATAGCTATCGCCTTTTTTACTGGAACAAGAGACAAGCAACGGCGCAACAAGGGCTAGCGCTAGTAATTTTTTCATCATTCCGGGATTGCGTGTTGTGTTTGCTAAACTGCGGGGTTACCCCCGCACGCTGTTATTTTTCCGGCGGCGTGTAGCCTTCAATGTGCACATCTTTGCCTTCAAACAGGAAGTTCACCATCTCCTGTTCCAGCAGCTTGCGGTGTTCCGGGTTCATCATGGTGAGTTTTTTCTCGTTGATGAGCATGGTCTGCTTCTGCTGCCACTGCGCCCACGCCTCTTTGGAGATCTCGTTATAGATGCGCTTACCCAGTTCACCCGGATAGAGCTGGAAATCCTGCCCTTCGGCGTCGCGCTGCAGATAGGTACAAAAAATTGTTCTGGCCATTCTGATTCCTCGTTGTCTTGTCGAAGCTAAACGACTGCTCCGGCACGTAATTGCTGTAACAGGCGCTCCACGGGAGCTGCCAGCCCGACGGATGGCGGTTGCGCTAAGTTATACCAGAGAGCCACGCCTTCATCCATGCAAGAGGCGAAGGAGGACACGGGAAGCCACATTGGCACAATATCCAGATGGAAATGGCTGAACGTGTGGCGAAACGCCGTCAACTGCTGGAGTTTATCGGCGCTAATCTGTCGCTGCGCCAGCCACTCACGCAGCCCCTCTTCGCTGTCAAACTGCGGGAAGCAGTACAACCCGCCCCATAAACCGCTCGGCGGACGCTGCGAAAGAAACACTTCGTCGTCGTGCTGCATCAGCAGTAAAAAGCCGGTACGTTCTGGCAGGGTCTGCTTCGGTTTTTTGCCGGGGTATTGCGCCCATGAATGATTGGCATAGGCCACGCAAAGATTATTGACCGGGCACAGCTCGCATTTCGGTTTGGAACGCGTGCAGACGATTGCCCCTAAATCCATCATCGCCTGGTTAAAACGCTCGACGCCTTTCGCGGGCGTCACCGCTTCACTGATCTCCCATAAGCGCTTCTCGACCTCTTTCTTACCCGGCCAGCCTCCGACCGCATAGCAGCGGGCCAGCACGCGTTTGACGTTGCCATCGAGAATCGGGAAATGTTTGCCTAAGGAGAGAGAAAGCACCGCGCCCGCCGTGGAACGCCCGACGCCGGGCAGGGCGGCCACTTCGTCGAAGGTTTCCGGGAATTTACCGTTATGCAAAGTCGCGACCTGCTGCGCTGCCTTATGCAGATTGCGCGCACGGGCGTAATAGCCAAGGCCGGTCCACAGGTGCAGCACCTCGTCGAGCGGCGCGTTGGCGAGATCGGTTACCGTCGGAAACCGCGCCATAAAACGCTCAAAGTAGGGAATCACGGTCGCGACCTGCGTTTGTTGCAACATCACCTCGGAGAGCCATACTTTGTAGGGCGTTTTTTCAATTTGCCAGGGCAGGGTTTTACGCCCGTATTTGTCGTACCAGTCCAGCACCTGGGCTGAAAATTGAGAGGCTTGCATGGTCATCGATTCGCTTAATCAGGGACGCAGATTGCAGCACAGCGCCATGCGACTGTAAACCGGATCTTTCCCATGCTTGCATACAGGGCTTAACTTTGGATAATGCCCGTTTCCCGAACATTCTCACAAGCAGACTACTCTTTTATGAAAAACGACGTCATTTCACCGGAATTTGATGAAAACGGTCGCCCACTGCGCCGTATTCGCAGCTTTGTCCGCCGTCAGGGGCGCCTGACAAAAGGGCAGCAACATGCGCTGGATAACTACTGGCCGGTGATGGGCGTTGAGTTCAGCGAACAGCCAGTCGACTTCGCCGCCCTGTTTGGCCGCGATGCGCCGATCACGCTGGAGATCGGTTTTGGCATGGGCTCATCGCTCGTGACCATGGCGAAAGCGCGTCCGGAGCAAAACTTCCTCGGCATTGAAGTACACTCACCGGGCGTGGGCGCATGCCTTGCGACCGCGCACGAAGAGGGTGTAGAGAACCTGCGTGTCATGTGCCACGATGCGGTCGAAGTGCTGCACAAAATGATTCCTGACAATTCTTTGAACATGGTTCAGCTCTTTTTCCCTGACCCATGGCACAAAGCACGTCATAATAAGCGCCGTATCGTTCAGGCAGAATTTGCTGAGCTTGTGAAAAGTAAGCTAAAACTGGGCGGTGTCTTCCATATGGCCACCGACTGGGAACCTTACGCGGAACACATGCTGGAAGTGATGTCGTCGCTCGACAGGTATAAAAACCAGTCTGAGAGCAACGACTACGTACCGCGACCGGATTCACGTCCGGTAACGAAATTTGAACAGCGTGGCCATCGTCTTGGTCACGGTGTATGGGACTTAATGTTCGAGAGGGTTAAATAATGGCAAACCGTAGCCGTCGTCTGCGTAAAAAAATGCACATCGAGGAATTCCAGGAAGTTGGTTTTTCCGTCGCATGGCGTTTCCCGGAAGGTACTAGCGTAGAAACCATCGATAAGGAAGTTGACGCCTTTATCGATGAAGTGATCGAGCCAAACAAACTGGCGTTTGATGGCAGCGGCTATCTCTCCTGGGAAGGGCTGATCTGCAAGCAAGAGATCGGTAAGTGCACCGAAGAGCAGCAGACACTTGTGCGCAAATGGCTGGAAGACCGCAAATTCGAAGAGGTCCGCGTTAGCGAACTTTTCGACATTTGGTGGGACTAACTAGCAAAGGGCCGGCAAATGCCGGCCCGTTTTGTCTTGAGGGATAATTATGATGCGCAAAACGCTGCTGGCTGTGGCATTGATGACCACCGCGTTAACTGCCCATGCGGACTACAAATGTGAAGTCACACCGCGCGACGATGTGATTCTCAGCCCGCAAACCGTTCAGGTAAAAGGTGAGAACGGCAATCTGGTGATCACGCCGGATGGCAACGTGATGTACAACGGCAAGCAATACACCCTGAGCGCGGCCCAACGCGAGCAGGCGAAAGATTATCAGGCGGATCTGCGCTCAGCGCTACCCTGGATCGACGAAGGCGCCCTGACGCGCGTTGAGAAAGGCCGTGTGGCGCTGGATAAGATCATCGCCAAAGAGGTGGGTGAGAGCAGCAATATGCGCACCCGTCTGACCAAGCTGGACGCCCAACTGAAAGAGCAGATGAACCGTATCATCGAACACCGCACGGATGGTCTGACGTTCCACTATAAAGCCATCGATCAGGTGCGCGCAGACGGACAGAACCTGGTGAATCAGGCGATGGGCGGCATTCTGCAGGACAGCATCAATGAGATGGGGGCGAAAGCCGTGCTGAAAGGCGGCGGAAATCCACTGCAGGGCGTATTAGGCAGCCTGGGCGGATTGCAGACCTCGATCCAGAACGAATGGAAGAATCAGGAAGCGGATTTCCAGAAATTCGGCAAAGACGTGTGTCAACGCGTGGTAACCCTGGAAGACAGCCGGAAGGCGCTGGTGAGTACGCTGAAGTAATTATTCGTATCCACTCCCTCCCCGGGAGTGGATCTCTTCACGCTTTTGATTCTGCGCGTCAGGACTCTTCGGCGAGGAACAGCTCGAGCAGGGAGTTTAAGAACAGTTTCCCGTGTTCAGTAATCTGCCAGTACGCGTCGCATTCCGTCAGATACCCTTTCTCGAGCGCGGCATCAATCTGTGGTCGAATCACGCTTTCCGGCAAGCCGGTATAAAGCGTAAACTCCGCGCGTGGGGCCGCTTCCAGCAGACGGAAACGGTTCATGAAGAACTCAAAGGGTTTATCGTCTACCGCCACGTCGTGCTGACGCTCCAGATAGCGCCCCTCCATATACCCGCGTGGATGACGGGTTTTCGCGGTGCGCAGAATACGCCCGTCAGGGAAAGTCACTTTGCCGTGTGCGCCGCAGCCGATACCTAAATAATCGCCAAAGCGCCAGTAGTTGAGGTTGTGCTGACACTGGTAGCCGGGCTTCGCGTAGGCGGACGTTTCATACTGCTGATAACCCGCAGCCGTCAGCAGCTGATGGCCTTGTTCGAAAATATCCCACAGGGCGTCGTCGTCGGGCAGGACCGGCGGGCGCGAACCAAACAGGGTATTTGGCTCAATGGTCAGCTGATACCAGGAGAGATGCGGCGGGTTCAGCTCGATAGCCTGGCGCAAATCATCCAGCGCCTCTTCCAGAGACTGATCGGGCAAGCCGTGCATCAAATCGAGGTTAAAGCTGCGAAGCCCCAGACCGGTTGCCAGATGCGCCGCGCGTTTCGCCTCTTCCGGGCCGTGAATACGCCCCAGACGCTTGAGCTTAGGCTCGCTAAAGCTCTGTACGCCAATCGAGATACGGTTCACTCCGGCGCGCTGATACTCGACAAAACGATCGGCTTCCACGGTGCCCGGGTTGGCTTCCATGGTGATTTCCGCATCGGCTGCCAGATTCAGGCGCGCACGCACGCCGTCCAGCAGCATCTGCATCGCCGGGCCAGAAAGCAGGCTCGGCGTACCGCCACCAATAAAAATGGTCTTAACTTCACGTCCCTGTGCGTAAGGTACGTCGGCATCCAGATCGGTCAACAGATGCTGAACGTAGTCGTCATGCGGCACTTCGCCTTTCAGCGCGTGCGAATTGAAATCGCAGTACGGGCATTTCTGCACGCACCACGGGATGTGAATATAAAGACTCAGAGGTGGCAAATTAGCCATTACGTAATGCTTCCAGTAACAGTTTCAACGCGCGCCCACGATGGGAAATCGCGCTTTTTTCTTCGCGGGTCAGTTCCGCTGCGGTTTTGCCCTCAGAGGGGACAAAGAAAATTGGATCGTAGCCAAAGCCGCCATTTCCTGATGATTGGCGGGCTATCACGCCAGGCCAGCTGCCGTGGCAGACAATCGGCGTGGGATCTTCCGCATGACGCATATAGACCAGCACACAGTGGAACTGCGCCTGGCGCTGCTCGTCCGGCACCGCTTTCAGCGTCTCCAGCAGCTTTTCCAGATTCTGCTGGTCGGTGGCGTCTACGCCAGAATAGCGCGCAGAGTAAATGCCCGGCGCGCCGCCCAGCGCATCGACCGCCAGCCCGGAATCATCCGCGATAGCCGGAAGGCCAGTGACCTGTGCCGCATGACGCGCTTTCAGAATCGCGTTTTCGATAAACGTCAGGCCGGTCTCTTCCGCGGACTCGACGCCCAGCTCGGTCTGCGCGACCACATCCAGACCAAAATCATTTAATAGCGAGGCCAGCTCGCGCACTTTACCGGCGTTACCGGTCGCGAGAACAACTTTCTGCATACGTTAATCCTGTTGTGACAGTGCCGCGACTTCCGTCGGGATGTGTTGCGGGTTGAGGATTTTTACCTGTTTATGACGCCCCAGCTCACCCTTTTCAATGATGACCTGGCTTTTGGCGACGCGAAACTGTTTTGCCAGATATTTGGTCAAATGCGCGTTCGCCTGGCCGTCCACGGGAGGGGCGGTAATGGCGACTTTTAACTCGTCGCCATGTAATCCCACGATGCTGTCGCGGCTGGCTTTCGGCTGAATATACAGCCGCAAAACCAGCCCGTCGGCGAGGTGACTGACGGCACTCATAGCGCCATCCACAGCCCCGGCAGCAGCATGTTGCCCGTTGACTGTAACAGTTCAGCGATGCCCATGTTCAGGACATACAGCAGCAGCACCAGAATCATCGGCGAAAAATCGATCCCGCCCATGGCTGGCAGCAGATTGCGGATCGGGCGCAGGAGCGGCTCCGTCAGCTGAATCATGGCGTATTCAACCGGACTACGGCCGCGACTCACCCAGCTCATGACCGCCATCACCAGCAGCACCCAGAAGATCAGCAGGCCAATGGTTTTCAGCAGGATCAGCACCGCTGCGATCCAGATGATCGGCTGGAAGGTGACCACCATAAACAGCACGATAGCTTTGATGATACTGAGCACAAACGCCACCAGCAGAGAGGCGCTGTCGATCGGCCCCATCGGTGGGATAATGCGGCGCAGCGGCCCAATAACAGGTTGTGTGATTTTCACGACAAACTGTGAGAATGGGTTATAAAAATCACAACGAGCCCACTGCATCCAGACGCGTAACAGCAGCGCCATCGTATACAGCTCAATGACCGTTGAGAGCAGGAAAGTCAACGTCTTCATGGCGTTCCTCAGGTTTCCTTATTTTGGGGGGTAATCGCGCGCACCGAAAATGGCTGTACCGATGCGCACCATAGTGCTGCCTGCCGCGATGGCGGCTTCCATATCGTCCGACATGCCTAGTGAAAGCGTGTCTACGGTCGTGTAGCGCGCTTTAAGCGCTTCAAATGCTACAGCCATTTGCTGTGCTACGGCAAACTGCCTGTCGTAACTCGTTTCCGGTGCCGGAATCGCCATCAGCCCGCGCAGGGTCAAACCGGGCAGTTCAGACACCTGTTCGGCCAGCGCATCCAGCTCAGCCAGAGTGATACCAGACTTACTGTTCTCATCGCTAATATTGATTTGAATCAGGATGTTAAGCGGTGCCATGTCGGCAGGGCGTTGATCGCTCAACCGTGTTGCAATGCGTAGACGATCGACCGTATGACACCAGTCAAAATGTTCAGCAACCAGCCGACTTTTGTTCGACTGCAACGGACCGATAAAGTGCCACTCAAGATTCGTATTCCCGGTTTGCTGGAAATAGCGAATTTTGTCCACACCTTCCTGAACGTAGTTTTCGCCAAAAGCGCGCTGCCCGGCGTCGATGGCTTCTGCGATGGCGCTCGCAGGCTTCGTTTTACTCACTGCAAGCAACGAAACTTCTTCTGAAGCACGGCCGCAACGCGTTGCAGCGGCTGAGATTTTGTCCCTGACCTGTGCCAGGTTATGCGCAATGTCGTTCATGAGTCCGAGGATGGTCGTATGGATATGGAAGAAATTGTGGCCCTTAGTGTAAAGCATAATGTCTCGGATCTACACCTGTGCAGCGATTCGCCACCGCGCTGGCGTAGATTAGGCAAACTTGAGCCGGCACCCTTTCCTCCGCCTGATGTCGCGCAGCTGTTAAAAACATGGCTGAATGACGAACAGCAGAGCGCCTGGTGGGCAAATGGACACGTGGATTTCGCGGTGACCTTGCTCAGTGGCAAGCGTCTGCGTGCCAGCGCGTTTGTGCATATCCATGGCGTCTCGCTGACGCTGAGACTTCTGCCGGAGGAGTGCCCTCAGCTCTCAACGCTTGGCGCGCCGCGCGTCATTCCCGACCTGCTCTCCAGTGACAATGGCCTGATTCTGGTGACGGGGGCCACCGGCAGCGGCAAATCCACAACGCTTGCGGCGATGGTGGATTATCTCAACCACCATTCCGATGGCCATATTCTGACGCTGGAAGATCCGGTGGAGTACGTCTATCAAAGCCAGCGGTGCCTGATTCAGCAGCGGGAAATTGGCCTGCACTGCCCGTCATTTGCTCAGGCGCTGCGGGCGGCGCTGCGTGAAGATCCGGATGTCATTTTGTTGGGTGAACTGCGCGATAGCGAAACGATCCGCCTGGCGCTCACGGCCGCGGAGACCGGGCATCTGGTGCTGGCGACGCTGCACACGCGCGGGGCGGCACAGGCCATTGAACGGCTGGTGGACACCTTTTCGGCAGAAGAGAAAGATCCGGTGCGAAACCAACTGGCAGGAAGCCTGCGTGCGGTGCTGGCACAAAAACTGGTACGGGACCTTCAGGGCGGGCGCGTAGCGCTGTTTGAGATGCTGGTGAACACACCGGCGTCGGCCAATCTTATCCGCGAAGGGAAAACCTGGCAGTTGCCTGGTGTGATCCAGACCGGGCAGCAGGCGGGCATGCAGAATTTCGACCAAAGCCTTGCAGAGCGCAAAGCGCAGGGAAGGCTTTAGCGAAATTAAAACCCTTGCTCGAAGTAGCTTTCGAGAATAATCACCGCCGAGGCAGAATCGACGCTGCCTTTGTTTAGCGCGCGGAATCCGCCATGCTCAAACAGACCTGCGCGGGCTTCAACGGTGCTCAGACGTTCATCGTGCAGCTTAACGACGACGCCAAAGCGGCCATGGATCTTATTTGCAAACTTGCGCGCACGGGCGGTGAGCGGTTGCTCGGTGCCGTCCATGTTGAGCGGTAGCCCAACGATCACGGCTTCGGGCTGCCACTCTTTCAGCAGGCGCTCGATAATGGCCCAGTCGGGCGTACCGTCCTGGGCTCTGATCGCCGTTAACGGGCGTGCCGTGCCGGTAATGCGCTGACCAATCGCCACGCCGATACTTCGGGTGCCGAAATCAAAGGAGAGAAGCGTTCCGCTCATTATGCGTGCCCCGCCACACCAGGCATGGTCTGGATGTCGATACCAATGAGTTTTGCCGCTTCGCGCCAGCGATCGGCGATCGGGGTTTTAAACAGAATATTCAGATCCGCCGGGGCCGTGAGCCACGCGTTATCGAGAATTTCCTGCTCAAGCTGGCCTTTCTCCCAGGAGGAGTAGCCCAGCGCGACCAGCACTTCGGAAGGCTGATTGTGCGTGCCGAGGGTTTCCAGAACGTCGCGCGAAGTGGTGATCACCGTATTATCGGAAACGCGAATGCTGGAGGAGAAACCCGGAGGCGTATGCAAAATAAAGCCGCGATCTTCTGCCAGCGGGCCACCGAGCATCACCGGCTTATCCAGGCGGATTTCCGGGGCGCGCTCTTCAGGCGTGATCTTGAGCTTCTCAAGAATGCCCTCGATTTGCAGGTTTTCCAGCGGTTTGTTGATGATAATCCCCATTGCGCCGTCTTCGCTGTATTCACAGATATACACGACAGCTCGACGGAAAATCGGGTCCTGGAGAGCAGGCATGGCAATAAGAAAGTGATGCTGTAAATTCATTGTCAGAGGTTCTGATTCCTGGTTTAAAAAGCGACAAGGCCCAGTATGCGGAGAAAGCTGGGCCTTGTCACTATTGACTTCGCCGCAGGTAGATGACCGGCGGCATGTGCGAGAGCGTTACTGCTTCAGACGTTTTTCAATCGCGTCCATCAGCATACCGGTGATCGAGACCGGGAACTCGGCTTCGATTTCGCGGATACAGGTCGGGCTGGTGACGTTCACTTCCGTCAGACGGTCGCCGATAATATCCAGACCGACAAAAATGAGCCCTTTGGCCTTCAGCATCGGGCCGACGCGGCGCGCGATTTCCCAGTCGCTTTCCGTCAGCGGGCGCGGCTCACCACGACCACCGGCCGCCAGATTGCCACGCGTTTCGCCGCCCTGCGGGATACGCGCCAGGCAGTAAGGTACCGGCTCGCCATCGACGACCAGCACGCGTTTATCGCCGTCCACAATGGCTGGAATATAGTTCTGCGCCATGCAGTAGCGGGTGCCGTGCTCGGTCAGGGTTTCAGCAATAACGCCGAGGTTCGGATCGCCTTCTTTCACGCGGAAGATCGATGCACCGCCCATTCCGTCCAGCGGCTTCAGAATGATGTCGCCATGTTTCTGCCAGAAAGCTTTCAGCTGTGCTTTGTTACGGGTGACGAGCGTTTCTGGCGTCAGGTCGGAGAACCAGGCGGTATAGAGTTTCTCGTTACAGTCGCGCAGGCTCTGCGGTTTGTTAACAATCAGCGTGCCTTTCTCTTCTGCGCGCTCAAGAATATAGGTGCAGTAGATGAATTCGGTGTCGAACGGGGGATCTTTACGCATCAGGATCACATCGAGTTCGGCGAGGGGAATATCCTGCTCAGATCCGAATTCGTACCATTTATCGTAATTTTGCTCGACGTTCACGATGCGCGTCCGCGCGCGGGCTTCACCATTATTCAGGTACAGATCGGCCATCTCCATGTAATGAAGCTGGTAGCCGCGACGCTGTGCTTCCAGCAGCATAGCGAAGCTGGAATCTTTCTTGATGTTAATGCTTGCGATGGGGTCCATCACGATGCCGAGCTTGATCATTGTTCTTCTCCGTTAATGCTTCAACCCAGATCGCCAAAACGCACCTGGAGTGCAGTGATGGCTGTGAGTGCAGTCGTCTCAGTACGTAGAACGCGAGGTCCCAACAGAATATCAGTAAATTCATAACGTGCGGTCATGGCAATTTCGTCTGCCGACAGCCCACCTTCCGGGCCGATCAGCAGCCGCACGCTTTCCACCGGCAGCGGCAGCGTATTAATGCTGGCGCTGGCGCGCGGGTGAAGATTGAGCTTTAAGCCGCTCTCTTGTTCGGCACACCACGCCTCTAAATCCATGGGCGGGCGGATCGTCGGAATGCGGTTGCGGCCGCACTGTTCGCACGCGGCGATGGCGATTTTCTGCCATTGCTGAATTTTTTTGTTCAGACGTTCAGCATCCAGTTTAACGCCACAGCGCTCAGAAAAAAGTGGCGTAATGAGGCTTACACCCAGTTCGATCGATTTCTGAATGGTGAATTCCATTTTTTCACCGCGCGACATTACCTGGCCCAGATGGATATGCAGCGGGGATTCGCGGTCATCCACTTCGCCTCGCAACACATTCACCTGCACACTCTTTTTATCGGCGCGAGTGATTTCGGCGTCGAACACCTGGTTGCTGCCGTCGAAAAGCTGCACGGCCTGGCCCGCGCCCATACGCAATACGCGGCCTACATGGTTCGCGGCTTCGTCGGAGAGGGCGATTTCGTGGCCTGCGGTGATCGGTTCAGGGTGATAGATGCGAGGGATGCGCATAGTCAGTATTCCATCTAAAACTTCCCACTCCCGACGGGAGTGGGCGAAGTGAGGGGTAAAATAACAATTGCCGCTAGTGTAGGTTAGCTCTTTTGCGCCTGGCAAGCCCGCTGCACGTACGGGTTGTGATTCCCCTGGACTTTGGCGATGCGGTTATCGCGCTCACACTCCCAGTCGGTGACCGGATACAGCTTATCCCAGGCGTTAAAAAGCTGGGTTTGCTGACGGGAGAGGTTCAGGTCGTAGCGATCGCGCATATAGAAGTAGGTGCGGGCGATACTGCCGCGCGCGCGGGCTGGCGGCTCGGCCACTTTCTCTTTGAAATCGACTTTCATTGTGCATTGGCCGTACTGACCTTCGCCGCCGTTCCACTGGCTGTACATGAAATTGGCGCGGTCGCCGTTGACCTCACCCACGGCGGGCTGCAGGTTGTGCATATCACTTTCAATCTGGCGATAGACGGGATCTTTAGCGCAGTTTTTACGCCCGCCATCCTGCCAGCACTGGCGCTGATGGCCGAACTGCCAGGCCGGCACCACGTGTTCCCATTCGATACGGTTGGCGCGGTTTTCATTTTTACGCACTTTGTAGCCGCAGGATTCGAGGTCAACGACCCCTTTTTTGCCCTGCCAGTTAATTTTACATCCGCAATAGAAATCACCCGGCGCGTCGGCGTTTACTTTGACGCCTGCGGCTTTGGCCTGGGAAAAACTGTTAATACCTTCGGCCAGCGCAGGGCCTGCGAGCACCGTCGCCAGAAAGGCAACAGCGAAAGAATAGTGACGGGACATCTCAAACTCCGTGTCAAAACGAGCCCGCAACGTAGCGAAAGATGTTCCAGTATGCAATCAGTCAGATCAGGAAAGTTCCTGATTGTTCAATTGATTATTCTGCGATCAGCGGCTCGCCGCATTTAACGCAGCGGTAGATGGCCTCGCCGCGTACCACACGATTATGTCTGCGAACGGTCAGCTGGTGCTGCTGGCACTGGCAGCGGTAGGGGAAGGTATTTCGCCGCACCGATTCCAGCTCAAACTGATGCGTACGGCGGGCGGGAACACCCAGCACGGCTTCCATCATCCATTTCCACTCTTTGCCGTGTGGTGCCACGCGGCCAAAGTGTTTCCACACCAGCAGATGCGCCAGCTCATGAGGGACAACTTCGTCGATAAATGCCTGCTGGTTTTCCATCATCAGCACTGGATTGAGACGGATCTCGTAGGATTCCAGCCAGGCGGTGCCCGCCGACGTCCCGCGCTGCTGATAGACCAGTTTTGGTTCAGGGTAATTTCGCCCGAGCTTCAGGTTGGCCTGCGCGAGTTTATCCCGCAATGCGCGCATAACGGCTTGCTGGAGGGCGATGGGAAGACGTGGGGTTTTCATAGGGCCAGAGGATAATGCGGTGGATATAAACAGTAAAGCCTTCTCCGGTGGAGAAGGCTTTTCGTGTATCACCCTCTCCCCGTGTGATGGGGGAGGGCATCAGGCCACAATAATCTTAGTTCTGCGCCCCAATCTCACGCAGTGGACGGCCTTTCATCAGGTTGCGTTCGATATGTTCCAGAGAGACGTGTTTGGTTTCCGGAACCAGCCACAGTGTCAGAACAATAAAGAACAGGTTCAGGCCGCCGTATACCCAGAAGGTATTGGCATTGCCGAGGGTATTCAACATGGTCAGGAACGTTGCGCCGACGATCATGTTGGCAATCCAGTTCGTTGCCGTTGAGCAGGTGATACCAAAATCACGCCCTTTCAGCGGCTGGATTTCGGAACACAGCACCCAAATCAGCGGACCGGCACTCATCGCAAAACCGACGATAAACATCAGCAGCATCGCGACGGCAAAGTACTGCGCGGTCGCGGAGTGAATGCCCATATGCATCATGGTCCCCAGCACGCCCATCCCGATAGCCATCACCAGGAAACCTAAGGTCAGCGTTGGCTTACGGCCCCAACGGTCAACCAGACCGATCGCGATAAAGGTCGCCAGCACGTTGGTCAGACCGACGATCACGGTTCCCCACATCTGCTCGGTGGTGTTGGTATACCCGGCCAGCTCAAAGATTTTTGGCGCGTAGTACATGATGACGTTCATCCCGGTGAACTGCTGCATCACCTGTAACAGCACGCCGAGGAACACCGCGCGACGGAAGTTGCTGTTCTCTTTAAACAGCGCCCAGCCGGTCTGTTTGACCTTCAGGCTTTCGCGGATCTCATCAAGCTCGTTTTTAGCTTCAGCGCTGGTATCACGCAGGCGCATCAGCACGCGTTCCGCATCATGGAAGCGACGTTTCGCGGCGTACCAGCGCGGGCTGTCCGGCAGGAAGAAGACACCGATCAGCAGCAAAATTGCCGGGATGATAATCACGCCCAGCATCCAGCGCCAGGCGCCGCTGTAGCTGAAGGCCGTATCGGAAAGGTACGCGCCAAGAATACCGATGGTGATCATCAGCTGATACATGGAGATCATGCTGCCGCGAATTTTCTCTGGCGCGATTTCAGACAGATACAGCGGGGCAGTATACGACGCCACGCCAACCGCCAGACCGAGCAGTACGCGGGAGATGATCAGCACTTCGACGTTAGGTGCGGCGGCGGAGCAGAGTGAACCGGCGACAAACAGAATCGCGCCGATCATCAGGCTCTTTTTACGTCCGAGACGGTAGGAGAGCCAGCCGCTGCCAACGGCACCGACGGCAGCGCCGAACATCATGGAGCTCACCACCCATTCCTGGGTATGTGGGCTGATCTGGAATTCATCGGTGATGAAGGGTAAAGCACCGGCAATGACGCCGATATCCAGGCCGAAAAGAAGTCCTGCCAGGGCTGCGAGGAAGCAGACAAAGAATGTCATCGCCTTGTTGGACGTACGCCCCTGTTTATTATTGTCAGGCATTATGCCCTCCAGTTGGGTTATCAGTTTTATCGATGTAAAGGGTAGGTTAGTACGGCGTAAAAATATGTGACGCTACTCACATTGGTGTAATCGGTTACACTCACTTATAACTGTCAGTTTTATTAAAGCTCTGAAAATATAGTGTTAATTCTGTTGATGTGCATCCCGTTTAACGCAGTTTCAGACTTAACTGAAATGAAATGTAACAGCAGATGAAGGCTGAACATGCAAAGAGATTATTCTGAAAGAAGTGCTTTTATCTCGTGGTGTAAGCGGTTTCAGTAGGAGTGGTTTGCCGGGTGGCGGCGATATCTTACGCGTGCAGAGCGTTAAGGAAATGTAGCTCACAAAAGCGAAGCGCGGGCGGGCAAAATCCCGGGAGCAGAAATGCAAAAGGCCAGCACGAGGCTGGCCTTCAAAAACGCTATCAGTCGCTAATTACAGACCGGCAGCGTCACGCAGCAGGGCGGCTTTGTCGGTTTTTTCCCATGGGAAATGTTCGCGACCAAAGTGACCGTATGCAGCGGTTTCTTTGTAGATTGGGTGCAGCAGATCCAGCATCTGGATCAGGCCGTATGGACGCAGGTCGAAGAACTCGCGCACCAGCAGGGTCAGCTGTTCGGTAGAGATCTTCTCGGTACCGAACGTTTCAACCATGATGGAGGTAGGTTCTGCCACGCCGATTGCGTAGGAAACCTGAATTTCACAACGATCTGCCAGGCCCGCAGCCACGATGTTTTTCGCCACATAACGTGCAGCGTACGCAGCAGAACGGTCAACTTTAGACGGATCTTTACCGGAGAACGCGCCGCCACCGTGACGAGCCATGCCGCCGTAGGTATCAACGATAATCTTACGACCGGTCAGACCGCAGTCGCCCATTGGGCCACCGATAACAAAACGGCCGGTTGGGTTGATGTGGTACTTGGTGGAGGCATTCAGCCATTCTGCAGGCAGAACCGGCTTGATGATCTCTTCCATGACCGCTTCCTGCAGCGTTTTCAGCGAAACGTCTTCGGAGTGCTGAGTCGACAGTACGACCGCGTCGATACCGACGATTTTGCCGTCGTCATACTGGAAAGTGATCTGGCTTTTTGCATCCGGACGCAGCCACGGCAGCGCGCCGTTTTTACGCACTTCAGCCTGACGCTGCACCAGACGGTGCGCGTAAGTGATGGGTGCAGGCATCAGCACGTCGGTTTCGTTGGTTGCGTAGCCAAACATCAGGCCCTGGTCGCCAGCACCTTGCTCAAGCGGATCGGTACGATCGACGCCCTGATTGATGTCCGGGGACTGTTTGCCAATTGCGCTTAATACGGCGCAAGAGTTAGCATCAAAGCCCATATCAGAATGCACGTAGCCGATTTCACGCACGGTGTTACGGGTGATCTCTTCGATATCAACCCATGCACTGGTGGTGATCTCACCACCTACCAGAACCATGCCCGTTTTGACATAGGTTTCGCACGCCACGCGCGCTTTAGGATCCTGCTCCAGGATCGCATCCAGCACTGCATCGGAGATTTGGTCAGCGATTTTATCAGGATGCCCTTCTGATACAGACTCGGACGTAAACAGGTGTTTTGCCATGTTTTATTTCACCTAAGGATAATTTGGTAAGCTCAAACTGCTGTGCGGAATGGCCGTAGAAGACGATTCTACCAAGACCGGCAGGTAAATGACACCGGCAGTCTGAGTGTTAATCAGTATAGATGGATTAACATCTGGACGGCTATTTTAGGTCACTTCTTCGCCCGATTTCCAGTTTTTTTTGACTAAGGTCTCACTGTGCTAAAAGCGCAGGTGGAAATTTTTCCTGACGGGGCTGGCAAGGCGCGCATTTATACTTTGCATTTTGGGAGTGATGTGGGTATAAAACGCGGCGCGCGGCTCATACAAAAAAGCGCTCGATGATTTCATCGTGTCGCCACTTCCAGCCGGGTTGAGCAGTGAACACTTAGCTTTGGCTTGAGGTTCGTCTTCTGAAGGCGGCCGTGGAGGTGATACCCGATAATGAACTCTCGTTTTCCGCTAACTCAGTTACGCTGTTCTGGCGTGCGTCTGTTTCCCGCAACTCGCATTTCTAATCTGCAAACCTGCCGATGTTATACCCATTTCGGTGCTTCTCAGGATTCCAGGGCCGGCCATCCGCTTTGTGAAAACTGAACAAGGGCGCTCTTGTTAATTCAGGAGTTATCTCGTGGTTTCGCCGAACCTTGTCATACAGAGTTCGGTTACGTGTTTTACAATGATATGAATAAGAAACCGGTCGCACGGTCTGAATTTCAGCACACTCTGCTGGAATGCGGGGCCGTTTATGGGTTGTTATCGCGGTGTGACACTGCGATAGTAGTCAACTGTTTTACACTTAATACAAAGAGTTGAGGTTCGCTATGTCTGACGACATGTCTTCGGTTTCGCCTTCGTCAGCGGGCGGACAGGGTGTACTACGTTCTATGCAGGAGGTTGCGATGAGCTCCGAAGAGGCCAGCAAGATGCTGCGCACATACAATATTGCCTGGTGGGGTAATAACTACTACGACGTCAACGAACTGGGCCATATCAGCGTTTGCCCTGATCCTGACGTACCGGAAGCTCGCGTGGATCTCGCCAAACTGGTGAAAGCGCGCGAAGCGCAAGGGCAACGTCTGCCTGCACTGTTCTGCTTCCCGCAGATCCTGCAACACCGTTTGCGCTCCATTAATGCGGCGTTCAAGCGCGCGCGTGAGTCCTATGGATACAAGGGCGACTACTTCCTGGTCTATCCCATCAAGGTAAACCAGCACCGTCGTGTCATCGAATCGCTGATCCATTCCGGTGAACCACTGGGTCTGGAAGCCGGTTCTAAAGCGGAACTGATGGCGGTACTGGCGCACGCCGGTATGACGCGCTCGGTGATCGTCTGTAACGGCTATAAAGACCGTGAATACATTCGTCTGGCGCTGATTGGCGAGAAGATGGGCCACAAGGTCTATCTGGTCATCGAGAAGATGACGGAAATCGCGATTGTGCTGGAAGAGGCCGAGCGTCTGAACGTGGTGCCGCGCCTGGGCGTGCGTGCGCGTCTGGCTTCGCAAGGCTCCGGTAAATGGCAGTCCTCCGGCGGCGAAAAATCCAAATTCGGTCTGGCGGCGGGTCAGGTTCTGCAGCTGGTGGAAATGCTGCGCGAACGCGGTCGTCTGGACAGTATCCAGCTTCTGCACTTCCACCTCGGTTCGCAGATGGCCAATATTCGCGATATCGCCACGGGCGTACGTGAATCGGCTCGCTTCTATGTCGAGTTGCATAAGCTTGGCGTTAACATCGAGTGCTTCGATGTCGGCGGCGGTCTGGGTGTGGACTACGAAGGAACGCGCTCGCAGTCTGACTGCTCCGTGAACTACGGTCTGAACGAGTACGCGAACAACATTATCTGGGCGATTGGTGATGCCTGTGAAGAGAACGGTTTGCCGCATCCAACGGTGATCACCGAGTCTGGCCGTGCGGTAACCGCGCACCATACGGTGCTGGTTTCCAATATTATCGGTGTTGAACGCAGCGAGAATACGGAAGCGACGCCACCGCAGGACGATGCGCCGCGTGCTCTGCAAAACATGTGGGAAACCTGGCAGGAGATGCATGAGCCGGGCACCCGTCGCTCCCTGCGTGAATGGTTGCACGACAGCCAGATGGATCTGCATGACATTCACGTCGGCTATTCATCCGGTACCTTTAGCCTGCAGGAACGCGCGTGGGCAGAGCAGCTGTATCTGAATATGTGCCACGAAGTGCAGAAACAGCTCGACCCGAGCAACCGTGCGCACCGTCCGATTATCGACGAACTGCAGGAACGTATGGCGGATAAGATTTACGTCAACTTCTCGCTGTTCCAGTCGATGCCGGATGCCTGGGGTATCGATCAGCTGTTCCCGGTACTGCCGCTGGAAGGGCTGAATCATGCGCCGGAACGTCGCGCAGTGCTGCTGGACATCACCTGTGATTCCGACGGCGCTATCGATCACTACGTGGACGGCGATGGGATTGCCACCACCATGCCAATGCCGGAGTACGATCCTGAGAACCCGCCAATGCTGGGCTTCTTTATGGTCGGTGCGTATCAGGAAATTTTAGGCAACATGCACAACCTGTTCGGTGATACCGAAGCGGTTGACGTCTTTGTCTTCCCTGACGGCAACGTGGAAGTGGAGCTTTCCGACGAGGGCGACACCGTGGCGGACATGCTGGAGTACGTGCAGCTGGATCCGAAAAAACTGCTGACTCAGTTCCGCGATCAAGTGAAAAACACCGATCTGGACGCTGCGCTGCAGCAACAGTTCCTGGAAGAGTTTGAAGCGGGTCTGTACGGGTACACCTATCTGGAAGACGAGTAACCGTTAATGCCCGGTGGCGCTGCGCTTACCGGGCCTACGGGATACTTGAACCTGTACGAATTAACGGCGATAATTCGCACCAACATGCAGTTTCCGAATCAATCCCTTCCTCGTCGGGTTTAACGACGCGGAGGGGATTTTTTTTCATCTATTTTTAATGCATCGACTCTACATGAGGTCAGGACATGAGCACTTTAGGTCATCAGTACGACAACTCTCTGGTATCTAACGCGTTTGGTTTTTTACGTCTCCCGATGAACTTCCAGCCGTACGACAGCGACGCTGACTGGGTGATCACCGGCGTTCCGTTTGATATGGCAACTTCCGGTCGTGCCGGTGGCCGTCACGGTCCGGCGGCCATTCGTCAGGTCTCTACCAACCTGGCCTGGGAGCACAACCGTTTCCCGTGGAATTTCGATATGCGTGAGCGCCTGAACGTCGTCGACTGCGGCGATCTGGTGTATGCCTTCGGCGACGCACGTGAAATGAGCGAAAAACTGCAGGCGCACGCAGAAAAACTGCTGGCTGCCGGTAAGCGCATGCTCTCCTTCGGCGGTGACCACTTTGTGACGCTGCCGCTGCTGCGCGCGCACGCGAAACATTTCGGTAAAATGGCGCTGGTGCATTTCGATGCCCACACGGACACCTACGCGAACGGCTGCGAGTTTGACCATGGCACCATGTTCTACACCGCGCCGAACGAAGGCCTGATCGATCCAAATCACTCTGTGCAGATCGGTATCCGTACTGAATTCGACAAAGACAACGGCTTCACCGTGCTGGACGCCTGCCAGGTGAACGATCGCGGCGTGGACGACATCATCGCGCAGGTGAAGCAGATTGTCGGCGACATGCCTGTCTACCTGACCTTTGATATCGACTGCCTGGACCCCGCGTTTGCACCGGGCACCGGTACGCCGGTCATTGGCGGCCTGACGTCTGACCGTGCGATCAAACTGGTTCGCGGTCTGAAAGACCTGAACATCGTGGGGATGGACGTGGTAGAAGTGGCGCCAGCGTACGATCAGTCTGAAATCACGGCTCTGGCCGCTGCAACACTGGCGCTGGAAATGCTGTACATTCAGGCAGCCAAAAAAGGCGAGTAATCGGGCTGTTTGACTCGCCATTTTGAAACCGGGCAGTGCCCGTCACCCTCACGTACTCCCGGGTGACGGTGCGCAGCCCGTGTCGTTACTGGCAAAGCCAGTAACGCCCTAGGCTTTTCTGAAGGGGATTATTTGATCCCGTCTGCCGCCATGCGATCGCGGATATGTTGCGCACGCTCTGCGGACGCCGGGTGATCGTCAAACATTGAGCTTTGACGGCCTTCTTCCAGTTTTGCCAGTTTCTCAAAGCTGGTGGCTAAGCCTGACGGATTGATCCCGCGTTTGCGCAACAGATCGTAGGAGTAGTCGTCCGCTTCTGACTCCTGACGTTGGGAGAACTGGGAGTTAACCAGTTTTTCGCCCACATCGCCCAGCTGGGATTGGGACAGACTGCCAACGATACCGCCTGCAGAGGCTGCTGCTGCACGCACGGCATTGGTGCCGAGCGCCACCTGCATACCTTTCTTCACGTGGCCGAGTGCGACGTGGCCCATTTCATGGCCGATCACCGCTTCGACTTCGTTGTCCGTCATCATGTCCATCAACCCGCTGTAAACGCGGATACATCCGTTCGCCATCGCAAACGCGTTCACGTCTTTCGCCATATAGACTTTGTAATTCACGGCCTGGCCGTTGATGTTATCGCCCAGCGCGGCGGCAATCTTGTTCAGACGCTGCGCGTAAGTGCTACTGGCCGGTGCAATGGTCGCTTTTCCGTCCATCTCTTTACACGCCTGGTCGCTCAGTGCGACGACCTGCGCATCGCTCAGGGAATAAGCCTGGAAGGCTTCTGCGCCAGAGCTCATCAGACCGTTTGAATCCATATTCTGACAACCGCTCAGCAGGAGCGTCGTACCTAGGGCCAGCACTATTGCACGCATTTTCATGATGTTGCTTCCGTACTCGTTAACTGAAAAAAGTCTGAAAATTGCTCCGGCAGCGAAGCCGCAGTCGCGCTAAGTATAAGGAATATCTGGAGCCCCGGGCGAGTAGATTGCGCAACATGCGAGCGTGATCCAGAGATTTCTTAAAGGGCAAAAGAATGCTCCATGTACATGCTTTGTCGCTTGGGTTACATTGTTGGCACTTTTTTCTGGCATAGCCCAAAACGCGCTGTCGTCAAGGGCGCGGCCTTTAACAGTCCGATCTGGAGTTAAAATGTCCTCACGTAAAGAGCTTGCTAATGCTATTCGTGCGCTGAGCATGGACGCAGTACAGAAAGCCAAATCCGGTCACCCGGGTGCCCCTATGGGTATGGCTGACATTGCCGAAGTCCTGTGGCGTGATTTCTTGAACCATAACCCGCAGAACCCATCTTGGGCTGACCGCGACCGCTTCGTGCTGTCCAACGGCCACGGCTCTATGCTGATCTACAGCCTGCTGCACCTCACGGGTTATGCGCTGCCAATCGAAGAGCTGAAGAACTTCCGTCAGCTGCACTCCAAAACCCCAGGTCACCCGGAAGTGGGTTATACCGCGGGCGTTGAGACCACAACCGGTCCACTGGGTCAGGGTATTGCGAATGCGGTCGGTATGGCGATTGCAGAGAAAACGCTGGCGGCGCAGTTCAACCGTCCAGGTCACGATATCGTTGATCACTTCACCTACGCTTTCATGGGCGACGGCTGCATGATGGAAGGCATTTCTCACGAAGTGTGCTCCCTGGCCGGTACTCTGAAGCTGGGTAAACTGGTTGCGTTCTACGATGACAACGGCATCTCCATTGATGGTCACGTTGAAGGCTGGTTCACTGACGACACCGCAAAACGTTTCGAAGCCTACGGCTGGCACGTTGTGCGTGGTGTTGACGGCCACGATGCAGACGCGATTAAACGTGCAGTAGAAGAAGCGCGTGCCGTGACTGACAAACCATCCCTGCTGATGTGCAAAACCATCATCGGTTTCGGTTCTCCAAACAAAGCGGGTACTCACGATTCCCACGGCGCACCGCTGGGCGACGCAGAAATTGCACTGACCCGCGAACAGCTGGGCTGGAAATACGCGCCATTTGAAATTCCGTCTGAGATTTACGCTCAGTGGGATGCCAAAGAAGCAGGCCAGGCGAAAGAGTCCGTCTGGAATGAGAAATTCGCAGCTTACGCAAAAGCCTTCCCGCAGGAAGCGGCAGAATTCACCCGTCGTATGAAAGGTGACATGCCGGAAGATTTCGACGCGAAAGCGAAAGAGATCATCGCTAAGCTGCAAGCTAACCCGGCTAAAATTGCCAGCCGTAAAGCGTCTCAGAATGCGATCGAAGCCTTCGGTCCACTGCTGCCAGAATTCCTCGGCGGCTCTGCTGACCTGGCGCCGTCTAATCTGACGATCTGGTCTGGTTCTAAAGCGATCAACGAAGATACCGCCGGTAACTACATCCATTACGGTGTGCGTGAATTCGGTATGACCGCCATTGCGAACGGTATCTCTCTGCACGGTGGTTTCCTGCCGTACACCTCTACCTTCCTGATGTTCGTAGAATATGCGCGTAATGCCGTGCGTATGGCTGCGCTGATGAAACAGCGTCAGGTAATGGTCTATACCCATGACTCTATCGGTCTGGGCGAAGATGGCCCGACTCACCAGCCGGTTGAGCAGGTGGCTTCTCTGCGCGTGACCCCAAACATGTCCACATGGCGTCCATGTGACCAGGTTGAGTCTGCGGTAGCGTGGAAATATGGCGTTGAGCGTCAGGACGGTCCAACCGCGCTGATTCTCTCTCGTCAGAACCTGGCACAGCAGGATCGTACCGAAGAGCAGCTGGCTAACATCGCTCGCGGTGGTTATGTGCTGAAAGACTGCGCGGGTCAGCCACAGCTGATTATTATCGCAACCGGTTCTGAAGTTGAGCTGGCGGTTGCTGCGTGGGATCAACTGTCTGCTGAAGGCGTGAAAGCGCGCGTGGTCTCCATGCCGTCTACCGACGCGTTCGACAAACAGGATGCGGCTTACCGTGAATCCGTACTGCCGAAAGCCGTTTCTGCGCGCGTGGCTGTGGAAGCCGGTATCGCTGACTACTGGTTCAAATACGTGGGCCTGAACGGCGCCATCGTCGGTATGACCACCTTCGGCGAATCTGCACCAGCAGAACTGCTGTTCGAAGAGTTTGGCTTCACCGTTGAGAACGTAGTCGCGAAAGCGAAAGAACTGCTGTAATCGCGTAAACGCCCGGCGGCGAGAGTCTTGCCGGGCGCTATAAAAAACCAGGTGGGTAGCAATACCGCCTGGTTTTTTTTATGGGGAAAAACTGCCGAGGGAAGAGGGTAGCCTTTAATTTGCGCACTGAGGGGCCAAACGTGGCGCCTGTTCTTTGCGATAGTCGAACGGCGGACCTGACGCCACGGATGACGGCCAGGGCGAATATGTTTTCGCCGGAGTGGAATAATTCCGCGGTAAATGGCCGAAGAAATGTGACGCAAGTCAGATAAATGGCGAATCCCTCCGGGCGAACGTTCCTTTTATTCCCCGTTTCGCTTATTCTTGCTGAAGCGTTTCAGTCGATTAAATGTTCGACAATTGACCAATCAGTCGCAGTTTGTGACAGGCAAGCATTCCCCTCCGAGCGTAGCTGGATTACTCTTTCAGCCACCTCAATCTCAGGGATAGCCTTGCAGGAGACCTATGACCGTACGCGTAGCGATTAATGGCTTTGGTCGCATCGGACGTAACGTGGTTCGTGCATTATATGAATCAGGACGTCGGGCGGAAATCACCGTAGTGGCTGTCAATGAACTGGCAGACGCGGCGGGTATGGCGCATTTGTTGAAATACGATACCAGCCATGGGCGCTTTGCCTGGGATGTACGCCAGGAAAGAGAGCAACTGTTCGTCGGCGATGATGTGATTCGCGTCCTGCATGAGCGCAGTATTGACGCGCTGCCGTGGCGTGAATTGGGTGTGGATGTGGTGCTGGATTGTACCGGCGTGTACGGCAATCGCGAACACGGCGAGGCGCATCTGGCAGCAGGCGCGAAGAAAGTCCTGTTTTCCCATCCCGGTGGTCACGATCTCGACGCAACCGTCGTGTACGGCGTGAACCATCTTGAGCTGCAAGCCGAACACCGTATTGTCTCTAATGCCTCCTGCACCACAAACTGCATTATTCCGGTCATCAAACTGCTAGACGATGCGTATGGCATCGAATCGGGCACAGTAACCACGATTCACTCCGCCATGCACGATCAGCAGGTTATCGACGCGTATCACCCGGACTTGCGTCGCACACGTGCGGCGAGCCAGTCAATCATTCCGGTGGATACGAAACTGGCGGCCGGAATTACCCGAATTTTTCCGCAGTTTAACGACCGTTTTGAAGCCATTGCGGTTCGCGTGCCGACCATAAATGTCACCGCGATTGACCTCAGTGTCACGGTTAAAAAACCGGTAAAAGCCAGTGAAGTCAACCTGTTGCTGCAAAAAGCGGCACAGGGTGCATTTCATGGTATAGTTGACTATACGGAATTACCGTTGGTCTCAGTAGATTTTAACCACGATCCGCACAGTGCCATTGTCGATGGTACACAGACGCGGGTCAGCGGTGCTCACCTCATCAAAACGCTGGTGTGGTGCGATAATGAATGGGGCTTTGCTAACAGGATGCTCGACACCACGTTAGCCATGGCCGCACAAGGTTTCAGGTAGGGCGCAAAGTGCGCATGCAAAACTTTAAGAATCAACGAGAGGATTCACCATGTCTGTAATTAAGATGACCGATCTGGATCTGGCAGGTAAACGCGTTTTCATCCGTGCCGATCTGAACGTACCTGTTAAAGATGGCAAAGTGACCAGCGATGCGCGTATTCGTGCTTCTCTGCCAACCATCGAACTGGCACTGAAACAGGGTGCGAAAGTGATGGTAACCTCTCACCTGGGTCGTCCGACCGAAGGCGAGTACAACGAAGAATTCTCTCTGCTGCCGGTTGTTAATTACCTGAAAGACAAACTGTCCAGCCCGGTACGTCTGGTTAAAGACTACCTGGACGGCGTTGAAGTGGCTGCAGGTGAACTGGTTGTTCTGGAAAACGTTCGCTTTAACAAAGGCGAGAAGAAAGACGACGAAGCACTGTCCAAAAAATACGCTGCACTGTGCGACGTCTTCGTGATGGATGCATTCGGTACGGCTCACCGTGCTCAGGCTTCTACCCACGGTATCGGTAAATTCGCAGACGTAGCTTGCGCAGGTCCACTGCTGGCTGACGAACTGGAAGCACTGGGTAAAGCACTGAAAGAACCAGCACGTCCAATGGTTGCTATCGTTGGTGGTTCTAAAGTGTCTACCAAACTGACCGTTCTGGATTCCCTGTCTAAAATCGCTGACCAGCTGATCGTTGGTGGTGGTATCGCAAACACCTTCGTTGCCGCTCAAGGCCACAACGTGGGTAAATCCCTGTATGAAGCAGACCTGGTTGACGAAGCTAAACGCCTTCTGACCACTTGCGATATCCCAGTCCCAACTGACGTGCGCGTAGCAACCGAGTTCTCTGAAACGGCGACCGCGACGCTGAAGTCTGTTAACGACATCAAAGATGAAGAGCAGATTCTGGACCTGGGCGACGTGTCTGCACAGAAACTGGCTGACATCCTGAAAAACGCGAAAACCATTCTGTGGAATGGCCCGGTTGGCGTGTTCGAATTCCCTAACTTCCGTAAAGGGACTGAAATCGTGGCTAACGCAATCGCAGACAGCGAAGCGTTCTCCATCGCAGGCGGCGGCGACACTCTGGCGGCTATCGACCTGTTCGGTATTTCCGACAAAATTTCCTACATCTCCACTGGTGGCGGCGCATTCCTCGAATTCGTGGAAGGTAAAGTTCTGCCAGCAGTAGCAATGCTCGAAGAGCGCGCTAAGAAGTAAGCCATTCATGGGCAGGGAAACCTGCCCAAATTTCAGCGTGCTTTTTAGAGCTCGCACCTTTTCTAACGGCCGAAGATACAGGACTACGTAACATGTCTAAAATTTTTGATTTCGTAAAACCTGGCGTGATCACTGGTGATGACGTTCAGAAAGTGTTCCAGGTAGCAAAAGAAAACAACTTTGCTCTGCCGGCAGTTAACTGCGTGGGTACCGACTCCATTAACGCCGTACTGGAAACCGCTGCAAAAGTTAAAGCTCCGGTTATCGTACAGTTCTCTAACGGCGGCGCTGCGTTCATCGCGGGTAAAGGCGTTAAAACTGATGTTCCTCAGGGCGCAGCAATCCTGGGCGCTATCTCTGGTGCGCACCACGTACACCAGATGGCTGAGCACTACGGTGTTCCAGTTATCCTGCACACCGACCACTGCGCGAAGAAACTGCTGCCATGGATCGACGGTCTGCTGGACGCGGGTGAAAAACACTTCGCAGCGACCGGTAAGCCACTGTTCTCTTCTCACATGATCGACCTGTCTGAAGAGTCACTGCACGAAAACATCGAAATCTGCTCCAAATACCTGGCGCGCATGTCCAAAATGGGCATGACCCTGGAAATCGAACTGGGTTGCACCGGCGGTGAAGAAGACGGCGTGGACAACAGCCACATGGACGCTTCTGCACTGTACACCCAGCCAGAAGATGTTGATTACGCGTACACCGAGCTGAGCAAAATCAGCCCACGTTTCACCATCGCGGCATCTTTCGGTAACGTACACGGCGTTTACAAGCCAGGTAACGTGGTTCTGACTCCAACTATCCTGCGCGATTCTCAGGAATATGTTTCTAAGAAACACAACCTGCCGCACAACAGCCTGAACTTCGTCTTCCACGGCGGTTCCGGTTCTTCTGCTCAGGAAATCAAAGACTCCGTAAGCTACGGTGTAGTGAAAATGAACATCGATACCGATACCCAATGGGCAACCTGGGACGGCATCCTGCAGTACTACAAAACCAACGAAGCTTACCTGCAAGGCCAGCTGGGTAACCCGAAAGGCGAAGACCAGCCGAACAAGAAATACTACGATCCACGCGTATGGCTGCGTGCTGCCCAGACTTCTATGATTACCCGTCTGGAGCAGGCATTCAAAGAACTGAACGCGGTTGACGTTCTGTAATTTGAGTTGCTGAAAAGCGTTAAAAAGGTCCGCATTTGCGGGCCTTTTTTTATGCCTTTTCAACGGGCTGCCACGGCCGATTGTGTGATCTGTTTGGCACAATCAGCACTTTTTGTTTACCCTTTACTGACCTGCCTGTCTCCCAGTGAGATGGATTTTTTGTCTGGATTAGCAAAAGGAAGAATGAATGGATGATCTCGGTGTAGTAGATGGCATCAACAACGCGGGCACCTGGCTGGTGCGCAACCAGGCGCTACTGCTGAGTTATGCGGTGAATATCGTGGCAGCGATTGCGATTATTATCGTCGGGATGATCGTGGCACGCGTGGTGTCCAATGCGATCAACCGCGTGATGCGCGCGCGTCAGATTGATGCCACGGTGGCAGATTTCCTCTCCGCGCTGGTGCGCTACGGCCTGATTGCCTTTACGCTGATTGCTGCGCTTGGGCGCGTCGGTGTACAGACGGCCTCCGTCATCGCGGTACTCGGTGCTGCGGGTCTGGCTATCGGTCTGGCCCTGCAGGGTTCACTGTCGAACCTCGCCGCAGGCGTGCTGCTGGTGACTTTCCGCCCGTTCCGCTCCGGTGAATACGTCGATTTAGGCGGCATTGCCGGGACCGTGCTGCAGGTGCAGATTTTCTCCACCACCCTGCGCACCGTTGATGGCCGTATCGTTGTGGTGCCGAACGGTAAAATCATCGCCGGAAACATCATTAACTTTTCCCGCGAACCGGTACGTCGCAACGAACTGTTGATCAGCGTGGCGTATGATTCCGATATCGATAAGGTGAAAGCGCTGCTGACGAATATCATTGAGTCGGATGTTCGTATCATCCAGGACCGCGAGAGAACTGTTCGTCTGAACGAACTCGGTGCTTCGTCGATCAATTTCGTGGTACGCATCTGGAGCAAAAGCAGCGATTTGCAGGAAGTTTACTGGGACGTGCTGGAGCGCATTAAGCGTGAATTTGACGCTAACGGTATTAGCTTCCCGTATCCGCAGATGGACGTGAACTTCAAGCGCGTGAAAGAACACGCGAGCGAATAAATCCGTTCTGACAGACAACGCCCGCGCGTGAATACCGGCGGGCGTTTTTTTTATCTCAGTGTCTGGTTAATAATGCTGCTGACACCCTGCATCAACATTCCCGCATCACTGATTCCTTTGTTTTCCTGCTGAGTGACCCATTCGGCCTGAACCTGCTGATACCCGGTGGCGGTTTGCCAGGCTTTCAGCTCATCGTTTGTCAGATAATGAATGGTCGCGCCTTCCCGTTTCATCGCGTTGGTCATCTCGGCCAGATTAGCCTCTTGCGCTGCGCCAAGACGTTTTTGCGTAGCGGCTGCCGCACGTCTGATGGCACCGCGATCCTTGACGTCGAGGCTATCCCACACCGCTTTATTCATCACCAGCAGATATACGTGTCCGAGCCACAGGGAAGGAGAAACCTGAATATAAGGTGCGGCACGCTCGGCGTGAATATCGTGCCCGCTGTCGAGGTTAACCATCAGGCCATCGAGCTGCCCGTCCTTCAGCGCTTCGGTAATGTGCTCATTCCACGGCATATTCACCGGAACGCCACCCGCGTTACGTAAAAATGACTGATGCCAGAAACTGGCCGTTCGCCATTTGCTTGCGTTCAACTGATCGAGTTTCACATTGGGTTGGGTGGTGAAAAAACCTACCGGATACCCGAGGAAAAACTGCAGGTTTATCACGTTATTTTTTTCAAGCTCGTTCCCAAACTGGCGATAATCTTTGAAGATGCGCTGAAAGGCAGCAGCCTGGGCATTACCGCTGGCAGGCCCAAGAGGGAAGCTCTTAAATATCTGGTGCCGTGGAAGGAGGTCGGGCGTGTATTCGGGGACGACAGTGCCCATATCCGCAACACCGCCCTGGCTGATGGTCGTTAGTGCGTTATAGCTGGTGGACAGCTCGCCGTTCCAGTGGGCGTCGATTTTCAGGCGACCGAGGGATTCCGTCTCAATCGCTCTAAAAAAAGTCTCTTTTATGAGCCGGGTACGCATGTTTCCGTACGGTTCGTGATCGGTATAGCGTAACGTTGTGGTCGCGCTGGCGGTGGCAGCCCACAGACAGGTAAACACCCATGCGGCGCAGTAAAGTAAAGCCTTCGCGTTATGCTTCATATCCATTCCTTTGGTACGGTTGCTGATACCTTCAGCATACGCTAAATCCGGAGTTAAAACGTTTGTCAGAATCTCAATACGGCATCATTAGGGTAGCTAATTAGGGATTAATATTATCAATTTCCTCTAATGAAGTTCTCGCAGTATAGTCTGCCGTAACGACAACCGTGTAAGAGTATTTCTCCATGTTATCTTATTACTTTCAAGGGCTTGCGCTAGGCGCAGCCATGATTTTACCGCTCGGTCCCCAAAATGCGTTTGTTATGAACCAGGGGATTCGTCGACAGTATCACCTGATGATCGCCATGCTCTGCGCCGTCAGCGATTTGCTGCTCATTTGCGCCGGGATTTTTGGCGGCAGCGCGCTACTGATGCAGTCGCCGTGGCTGCTGGCGCTGGTGACCTGGGGCGGCGTGGCGTTCCTGCTGTGGTACGGTTTTGGCGCTCTGAAAACCGCCATGAGCAGTAACCTGGAACTTGCCAGCGCCGAAGTGATGAAGCAGGGACGCTGGAAGATCATCGCCACCATGCTGGCGGTGACCTGGCTTAATCCACACGTTTATCTGGATACCTTCGTGGTGCTCGGCAGCCTGGGCGGTCAGCTGGATGTCGAACCTAAACGCTGGTTCGCACTGGGAACAGTGAGTGCTTCCTTCCTGTGGTTTTTTGGTCTGGCGATACTTGCCGCCTGGCTTGCCCCGCGCTTACGCACCGCCAAAGCGCAGCGCATCATTAATATTCTCGTCGGCGTGGTGATGTGGTTTATCGCGTTCCAGCTGGCGAAAGAGGGCATTAGTCACGTACAGGTATTGTTCAACTAAGCGTTGTCTTATGGACAACTGAAGCAGACGCGCTAAGCTTGCTGGCATGCGCCCTTAGGTGGGCACTTCGCAACATGGAGGAATAACAGTGAAGTTTAAAGTGATGGCCCTGGCGGCATTAGTCAGTTTTGGTGCAGTATCGGTACAGGCAAACGAATTGCCAAATGGACCGCACATTGTCACTTCCGGTACGGCAAGCGTGGACGCTGCTCCCGATGTTGCAACCCTTGCGATTGAAGTGAACGTGGCGGCAAAAGATGCTGCGTCAGCCAAGAAACAGGCCGACGATCGCGTTGCGCAATATCTCTCTTTCCTTGAGCAGAACGGCGTTGCAAAGAAAGACATTAACTCCGCGAATCTTCGCACCCAGCCAGATTACGACTATCAGAATGGCAAAAGCATTCTGAAAGGCTATCGCGCCGTGCGTACGGTGGAAGTGACTGTACGTCAGCTCGATAAGCTGAACTCGCTGCTGGATGGCGCGCTGAAAGCGGGTCTGAACGAAATCCGTTCCGTGTCGCTGGGCGTTGCGCAACCAGAGAAATACAAAGACGAAGCGCGCAAAGCGGCGATTGACGACGCAGTACGTCAGGCAGAGCAGCTGGCTTCTGGCTTCAAATCGAAGCTCGGCCCGGTGTATAGCGTGCGTTACCACGTCTCTAACTACCAGCCAAGCCCGATGGTTCGCATGATGAAGGCCGATGCCGCACCGGTTTCCGCACAGGAAACTTACGAGCAGCCGACCATTCAGTTCGACGATCAGGTGGATGTGGTCTTCCAACTGGAACCCGCACAGGGCCAGCAGCAACAGCAGGCGCCTGCGCAGTAATCAATGACAAAAAAGCCGGGGTAACCCGGCTTTTTTATTAATCCTGTCTCAACACCTTATGCCCGTAGGCCAGCAGTGCATCGGTGACGTTGCGCATCATGCGGCTCTCCGGCGCAAAACGGTGCCAGTACAACATCCGACGCTGATACAGCCCCGGCGTTAAGTCGATAAGTTCACCGCTCTTCAACTCTTTCTCAATCTGCAAATGCGGGATCATACAGCAGGTCGTCCCCTGACGGGCCAGCTGCACGAAGGCTTCAGACGAATTCACGATATGACAGGGCACGCTGCCCGGCGGCAGGTCGAAGTTCTGCTGCAAAAACGCCTGATGCATATCGTCGAGATGATCGAAGGCCACGGCAGGGGCTTTCAGCAGCGCGGCACGGGTGACACCATTCGGGAAATAACGCTCAGCAAACTCTTTTGAGCCGACAAAAAGATAGTCCAGCGCGCCGAGCTGATCGACCAGGCAGCTTGGCAACGCCTGCGGCTGGATACTGACCGCACCGACCACTTCGCCACGACGCAGCCTCTCCTGAGTACGGGTTTCATCTTCCACCTGCAGATTGAGGCGGATAGGCGAATCGGCCAGCACCGAGGAGAGAGCGGGCAGCAGCCAGGTGGCCAGACTGTCGGCGTTCACCGCCAGCGAGAGCAGCAGCGGTGTGGAACCGGTCTGTTCATCGCCGAGCCACTCCTCTTCCAGCAGCTCAACCTGACGCAGCAGGGCCAGCAGCTTCTGCCCTTGTTCCGTCGGACGTGGCGGAACGGTACGCACCAGCAGCGGTTGTCCGAACATATTCTCAAGCTGTTTGATTCGCTGTGATACGGCGGATTGAGTGATGCACAGCTTCTGCGCTGCGCGCTCAAAACCTCGTTCACGAATGACGGCATCAAGCGCCTGTAGTGTTCTGTAGTCCGGACGTTTCATTGCGGGGCAGTACTCCTGAATTTTGCTGATTCTGCACTATGACACAAATTTACCTTTGTGACAGACCAATTCCGACCACATCGGATCTGTCAGGGCTTTGCTCGGTAATGTGACACCGGTCACAGGGACATTCCCTGCCTGCCTGTTCTATAATACGCCCTGAGTTTTCACACCACAGGCAAAAAGATCATGACGCAGGATGAACTGAAAAAAGCAGTAGGATGGGCCGCTCTCCAGTACGTACAACCCGGTACCATTGTCGGTGTCGGTACTGGCTCGACCGCCGCACATTTTATTGATGCGCTCGGCACGATGAAAGGGCAGATCGAGGGCGCGGTATCCAGCTCCGATGCTTCCACGGAAAAGCTGAAAAGTCTCGGCATTACGGTCTTCGATCTTAACGAAGTCGATCGTCTGGGGATTTACGTTGATGGCGCTGATGAGATCAACGGCCATATGCAGATGATTAAAGGCGGCGGTGCTGCCCTGACGCGTGAAAAGATCATCGCTTCCGTCGCGGATAAATTCATCTGTATCGCGGATGCGTCTAAGCAGGTGGATATTCTCGGTAACTTCCCGCTGCCGGTTGAAGTCATTCCGATGGCGCGCAGCGCAGTGGCGCGTCAGCTGGTGAAACTGGGCGGTCGTCCGGAATATCGCCAGGGCGTGGTGACTGACAACGGTAACGTCATCCTCGACGTTCACGGTATGGAGATTATGGACGCCGTGGCGATGGAAAATGCCATTAACGCCATTCCAGGCGTAGTGACGGTAGGGCTATTCGCCAACCGTGGCGCGGATGTGGCGCTGATTGGCACCGCTGACGGCGTGAAAACCATCGTAAAATGATCTGACGGGGGGAGCCTTCCCCCCGCTAAATATTTTTCAAAAGCGAAATTCGGTGACTTGTGTCACGTTTTTTGACCTGTTCTGACGATCCTGCCGCTTTCCTGATTATCCACAGCATTTTCCTCTGACATTTCGCCCTGGATGACTTTTCTTCAGAGTGACGACGCAAACGTTCATATTGCTGCAATAGTTTTTTTTGATATGTTGGCGGGAGCGGATTTAAATCCAGCACAACATCAGTTCAGACAAAACAGGGTCGGGTAAATGGCAAAGGTATCACTGGAAAAAGACAAGATTAAGTTTCTGCTCGTCGAAGGGGTGCATCAGAAAGCACTCGATAACCTTCGTGCAGCAGGGTACACCAACATCGAATTCCACAAAGGCGCGCTGGATACTGAGCAGCTGAAAGAATCCATCCGTGATGCCCATTTCATTGGCCTGCGATCCCGTACTCACCTGACTGAAGAGGTTATTGCCTGCGCTGAGAAGCTGGTGGCTATTGGCTGTTTCTGCATAGGTACCAATCAGGTCGATCTGAATGCGGCAGCTAAACGCGGCGTGCCGGTCTTTAACGCACCTTTCTCCAACACCCGTTCCGTGGCGGAGTTAGTGATTGGCGAGCTGCTGCTCCTGCTGCGCGGTATTCCGGAGGCGAACGCCAAAGCTCACCGCGGTGTGTGGAACAAGCTGGCGTCCGGCTCGTTCGAAGCGCGCGGTAAAAAGCTGGGGATTATCGGCTACGGCCATATCGGTACGCAGCTGGGGATTCTGGCCGAATCTCTCGGCATGAATGTCTTTTTCTACGATATCGAAAACAAACTGCCGCTGGGTAACGCGACCCAGGTGCAGCATCTTTCCGATCTGCTGAACATGAGTGATGTGGTAAGCCTGCACGTGCCGGAAAACGCCTCCACCAAAAATATGATGGGTGCGGAAGAGCTGGCGCTGATGAAACCGGGCGCACTGCTGATCAATGCCGCTCGCGGTACGGTAGTGGATATTCCTGCCCTGTGCGATGCCCTGAAGCGCAAGCATCTGGCGGGCGCGGCTATCGACGTCTTCCCGACAGAGCCGGCCACCAACAGCGATCCGTTCACCTCTCCGCTGTGTGAATTCGACAACGTGATCCTGACGCCGCACATTGGCGGTTCGACTCAGGAAGCGCAGGAAAATATCGGTCTGGAAGTGGCGGGTAAACTGAGCAAGTATTCCGATAACGGATCTACGCTGTCTGCGGTGAACTTCCCGGAAGTGTCTCTGCCGCTGCACGGCGGTCGCCGTCTACTGCATATCCACGAAAACCGTCCAGGCGTGCTGACCGCGATTAACCAGATTTTTGCCGAGCAGAGCGTCAACATCGCCGCGCAGTATCTGCAAACTAACTCGCAGATGGGCTATGTGGTTATTGATATCGAAGCAGATGAAGATGTGGCAGAGAAAGCGCTGCTGAGCATGAAGGCGATTCCGGGTACGATTCGCGCGCGTCTGTTGTACTAATCTGCGGTTTGTTGTGTCGGGTGGCGCTGACGCCTTACCCGACCTCTCTGGCGAATCCAAATCGTAAGCCGGGTTAAGCGTAGCCGCCACCCGGCTTTATTGTTTACCTCACCACTCCCACACTTTCGACGGCGTCACCACTGCGGGCAGCGGAATATCCCATTTCTCCACCGGCAGTGCTTTTACGCCCTGACAATCATGGGCATAGCCCACCGGCTGCAAACCATACTGCTGCCAGTTTTGCAGCGTGCGATCGTAAAATCCTCCGCCCATTCCGAGACGCTGACCGCTTTCATCAAACGCCACCAGCGGCGTGATCAGAACGTCCAGCTCGCTCAGGGGGAGGACATCGCGCACATCGAGTTTGGGTTCGCTAATTTTCAGACGGTTCACCACCAGTTCGCTGTGCGGATGGTAGTGCAAAAACAGCAGATTGCCCGGACTGAACGGGTGCAGCACCGGCAGATAGACCTTTTTCCCGGCGCGCCAGAGTTGTTCGATCAGCGGTTGGGTATCCAGCTCGCCGTCAAACGACAGAAACAGGGCGACGGTATGGGCCATAACCACAGGGGGATACGCCATCATACGGGCGGCAGCGAGCTGGGCGAAATGCGTTTGTTGTTCGGGCGAAAGCGCTCGACGATGTTTGCGGATTAACTGACGGATGTCTTGTCGGGAAGCAGGGACTTCAGGAAATTGAGTCATGATGCATGAAGGTAGTAAAGAAGGGGAATCTCCGAGATGCCGCCGCAGGCTGTAACCCTTGAACCCTTGGTTCAAGGTGAATGTGTCGTCATAGTCTTAAGGCTTCTCGGACGAACCGAGCATGCTCACCGACCATGGAGCGCCACATTCTTGTGGTATGAAATATCGGCTCAGGGGACTGGCCCGCTTGCGAACATCTCAGAGAAATTTTGTCTTCACAGTCACTCTACCATAGTCAACTGCAAAGTGTTATTCAAACTTTTGCACCGGCCTTTCGGGGGGGCGACCCTGATCAAGCAGCGCTTGTTCAATGGTCTGTTGGAGCATTTTAATGCGTTGCTCCATGCTCGCCGCGTAGTCGCGGGTCTTCGCTTTTTCCTGAGTTAATTCATAGCTGATGTTCAACGCGGCGATGAAAACCAGCTGCTCAGTATTTGTGACTCTAGTGCGTTCTTTTAGATCTTGCAACCGCTGATTCAAATCATCCGCAGCCTGATTCAAAGCATCCCTTTGTTCAGGCGGACAATTCACTCGCAGCGAACGGCCAAAAATTTGGAGATCGACGGGTTGTGCAGACATGCCACCTTCCTGCTGATTGACTGCGCGACCTTCGCACATGGCCCGGGGGCTGCGAAGGGGCGACACTATAGCTACCCTGATATGAAGATACAAGCCCTTTTCTGGTATCTCCAGGGTCCAAAGTGGTAGCATATCATGAATATTCCTCCAACGATGACGAATGCGCATGTCTATACAGAACGAAATGCCTGGTTACAACGAAGTAAGCCAGTTACTTAACCAGCAGGGCGTGGGTTTGACCCCTGCTGAAATGCACGGTCTGATCAGTGGCATGCTGTGCGGCGGAAACAGCGACAGCTCATGGCAGCCGCTGCTTCATGACCTGACGAACGAAGGTCTGGCCTTTGGTCACGAGCTTGCTGAAGCCCTGCGCAAAATGCACTCGGCGACCAGTGATTCTCTGGAGGACGATGGCTTCCTTTTTCAGCTTTATCTGCCTGATGGCGACGACGTCAGCGTCTTCGATCGCGCCGATGCGCTGGCAGGCTGGGTAAACCACTATCTGCTCGGTCTGGGCGTTACGCAGCCTAAGCTCGATAAAGTCACCGGCGAAGCGGGTGAAGCGATCGACGATCTGCGCAACATTGCGCAGCTGGGCTACGACGAAGACGAAGATCAGGAAGAGCTGGAAATGTCCGTCGAAGAGATTATCGAGTACGTACGCGTCGCGGCGCTGCTGTGCCACGACACCTTTACGCGCTCACAGCCGACCGCACCGGAAGTCCGCAAACCGACCTTACATTAAAAAAGAACGCACAGGAGGGTGTCATGACTCAACAGGAGTTTCTTCGCCGCCGCCAGGCGCTTTTAGCCCACATGCAGCCGGGCAGCGCGGCACTGATTTTTGCCGCACCGGAAGCCACACGCAGCAATGACAGCGAATATCCCTATCGACAGAGCAGCGATTTCTGGTACTTCACCGGCTTTAATGAGCCTGAAGCGGTACTGGTGCTGATTAAGAGCGATGACACCCACAACCACAGCGTTCTCTTTAACCGCGTTCGCGATCTGGCCGCCGAAATCTGGTTTGGCCGCCGCTTAGGGCAAGACGCCGCGCCAGAGAAACTCGGCGTGGAACGCGCGCTGGCTTTCAGCGAAATCAACGACCAGCTCTATCAATTGCTCAACGGTCTGGACGTGGTGTATCACGCTCAGGGCGAATACGCTTACGCCGATGAACTGGTGTTTGCGGCGCTGGATAAACTGCGTAAAGGCTCTCGTCAAAATTTATCGGCACCCGCGTCCCTGACGGACTGGCGCCCAATCGTTTATGAAATGCGGCTGTTTAAATCGCCGGAAGAGCTGGATGTGATGCGCCGCGCGGGTGAAATCAGTGCGCTGGCCCATACCCGCGCCATGGAAAAGTGCCGTCCGGGAATGTTCGAGTATCAGCTCGAAGGCGAAATTCTTCATGAATTCAACCGCCACGGGGCGCGCTTCCCGTCCTACAACACGATTGTGGGCGGCGGGGAAAATGGCTGCATCCTGCACTACACCGAAAACGAAAGCGAACTGCGTGATGGCGATCTGGTGCTGATCGACGCCGGGTGTGAATATCGCGGTTACGCCGGTGACATCACCCGCACCTTCCCGGTGAACGGCAAATTTAGCCCTGCGCAGCGCGCTGTTTACGACATCGTGCTGGAATCACTGGAAACCGCGTTAACGCTGTTCCGTCCGGGAACCTCCATTCAGGACGTGACTGGCTCGGTGATCCGCATCATGGTGAACGGGCTGGTGAAACTGGGCATCCTCAAGGGCGACGTGGAAGAGTTAATTGCCGACAACGCCCACCGCGCGTTCTTTATGCACGGCCTGAGCCACTGGCTGGGGCTGGATGTCCACGATGTCGGCGGCTACGGTCCGGATCGTTCGCGCGCCCTTGAGCCGGGGATGGTGTTAACCGTTGAACCGGGCCTGTATATCGCGCCCGATGCGGATGTCCCTGCCGAGTATCGCGGGATTGGTATTCGTATTGAAGACGACATCGTGATCACCGAATACGGTAACGAAAACCTCACGGCTTCCGTGGTCAAAAAGGCCGATGAGATCGAAGCTCTGATGGCGGCGGCGCGCGTATGAGCGTGATCATTGTGGGCGGTGGCATGACGGGGGCGACGCTCGCGCTGGCCATCTCACAGCTGACGCACGGCCAGCTCCCCGTTCACCTGGTTGAAGCCGTTGCGCCGCAGACGGCGCAGCATCCAGGTTTTGATGCCCGTGCGATTGCGCTGGCGCAGGGGACCTGCCAGCATCTGTCGCGCCTGGGTATCTGGCAGGCGATTGCCGAGTGCGCGACGTCGATCAAAACCGTTCACGTCAGCGATCGCGGCCACGCCGGTTTTGTTACGCTCGATGCCCAGGATTACCACATTAATGCCCTCGGGCAGGTGGTCGAACTGCACGACGTGGGGCAGCGCCTGTTCCGCTTATTGCAGGATGCGCCTGGCGTAACGCTGCACTGCCCGGCGCGCGTCGCAAGCTTCACCCGCAGTGAAGCGAGTGTGAGCGTGACGCTGGATAACGGCAATGTGCTGGACGGCAAACTGCTGGTGGCCGCAGACGGCTCCCGTTCTGCGCTTGCCACCCAATGCGGTATCGAATGGCAGCAGCAGCCTTATGGTCAAGCGGCGGTGATCGCTAACGTTTCCACCGCTGTGCCTCATCAGGGCCGCGCCTTTGAACGTTTTACCGAGCACGGCCCACTGGCGATGCTGCCCATGTCCGCTGGCCGCAGTTCGCTGGTCTGGTGCCACGCATTGGATGTTATGGATGACGTGATGGCCTGGTCAGATGCGCGTTTTTGCGATGAACTGCAAAAAGCCTTTGGCTGGCGTTTAGGGCGAATCACCCACGCCGGGAAACGCGCCGCCTATCCGCTGGCATTGACCACCGCGTCGCGCTCCGTGTCTCATCGTGTGGCGTTAGTCGGGAATGCGGCGCAAACCCTGCATCCGATTGCCGGGCAGGGGTTTAACTTAGGATTACGCGATGTCATGAGCCTGGCGGAGACGCTGGCGCAGGCATGGCAGGATCGCGACGATTGCGGTGCTTACTCCGTGCTTTGTCAGTATCAGAAACGCCGTCAGGCAGATAAAGAGGCGACCGTCGGTGTGACCGATGGCCTGGTGCATCTGTTCGCGAATCGCTGGGCGCCGCTGGTAGCCGGGCGCAACGCGGGCCTGATGGCGATGGAACTATTCATTCCGGCACGCGACGTGCTGGCGCAGCGAACTCTTGGTTGGGTCGCTCGTTAAGGAGTTACTAAGTGCAGAATGTTGATGTTGCCATTGTCGGCGGCGGAATGGTGGGGCTAGCGCTGGCCTGTGGTTTACAGGGCAGCGGCCTGCGGGTGGCGGTGCTTGAACACAAGCCGCCGCAGCCTGTTGCGCAGGACGCACCGCCAGAGCTACGCGTGTCGGCCATTAATGCCGCCAGTGAAAAGCTGTTAACGCATCTCGGCGTCTGGTCAGAGATCACCGCGTTTCGCGCCAGCTGCTACCACGGGATGGAAGTATGGGACAAAGACAGCTTCGGCCATATCGCCTTTGACGATGAAAACATGGGCTACAGTCATCTGGGCCATATCGTTGAAAACGCGGTGATTCACCACGCTCTGTGGCGCAAAGCCCAGAGCTGTTCCGACGTCACCCTGATGGCGCCCGCGCAGGTGCAACAGATCGCCTGGGGCGAAAACGAGGCGTTTCTGACACTGCAAAGCGGCGATATGCTGACCGCGCGGCTGGTCGTGGGTGCCGATGGCGCAAACTCCTGGCTGCGTAACAAAGCGGATATTCCGCTCACCTTCTGGGATTACCGTCATCATGCGCTGGTGGCGACGATCCGCACGACCGAACCGCACGGCGGTGTCGCGCGTCAGATTTTCCACAATGACGGCATCCTGGCGTTTCTGCCGTTAAGCGATCCGCATCTGTGCTCCATCGTCTGGTCACTGGTGCCGGAAAAAGCACAGCAGATGGAGGCGGCGACGCCTGACGCGTTTAATCAGGCGCTGTGCATGGCCTTTGATAACCGTCTTGGGCTGTGTACGCTGGAAAGTGAACGCCAGCTCTTCCCGCTGACCGGACGCTACGCGCGGCAGTTTGCCTCGCATCGTCTGGCGCTGGTGGGCGATGCCGCACACACTATTCATCCGCTGGCCGGGCAGGGCGTGAATCTGGGCTTTATGGATGCCGCAGAGCTTATCGATGAGCTGCGTCGTCTGCATCGTGAAGGCAAAGATATTGGTCAGCATATATACCTGCGCCGCTACGAGCGCAGCCGCAAACACAGTGCGGCGATGATGCTGGCGGGGATGCAGGGCTTTCGCGAGCTGTTTGCCGGTAACAATCCGGCGAAAAAACTGCTGCGCGATGTTGGACTGAAACTGGCGGATACGCTTCCCGGCGTCAAACCGCAGCTCCTTCGCCAGGCGATGGGGTTAAACGATCTTCCTGAGTGGCTGCGTTAAGCACTAAACGTTAAATTAGACCCCCATCACACTTTCCTCTCCCGGCCTTTGTGCCGGGATGTTTCCCTCGTTTGAAATATTCTAATTCCACGCCTCTTTTCGCATTAGATTATCTAATGTCGTGTTTTTTCCATGTCGGAAATTAGCCGCGTTTTTCCACAGAAAATATCAGCCTGTGCTACATATTGTGAAATTAAAGTTAATTTAATGCGGGGTAAATCGCATTTTGCCAGTGAATAACTCTGTAGGCTTTTCAGCGTTTTTTGGTCATAAGCTAATGTGATGACCCGCTTTAGCTTATGGTTAATCGCCGATTTCGGTGGTAAGTTCAGGGGAAAGAGAACGTTTGCGTCGGCGTCCAGGAGTGATACCGACGCCGGGTTTCGTGGTGGAATTTCGCGCGAAACACAAGATTGCCCCGCTCTGCTAAATCAACGAGGACAAGATGGCTCAACAGACTCCTTTGTACGAACAACACACGTTATGCGGCGCGCGCATGGTGGATTTCCATGGCTGGATGATGCCGCTGCATTACGGCTCGCAGATCGATGAGCACCACGCCGTGCGCACCGATGCCGGGATGTTCGACGTTTCCCACATGACCATTGTCGATCTCCGCGGCAGTCGCACCCGGGAGTTTTTGCGTTATCTGTTGGCGAACGATGTCGCCAAACTCAAAACGCCAGGCAAAGCGCTCTACACCGGGATGCTGAATGCCTCCGGCGGCGTGATTGATGACCTGATCGTTTATTACTTCACTGAAGATTTCTTCCGCCTCGTTGTTAACTCCGCCACCCGCGAAAAAGACCTCTCCTGGATTTCTGAACACGCAGCCAAATACGCCGTTGATATCACCGTACGTGACGATCTTTCTCTGATCGCCGTTCAGGGTCCTAACGCGCAGGCTAAAGCCGCTTCTCTGTTCAGCGAAGAGCAGCGTAAAGCGACGGAGGGCATGAAGCCGTTCTTCGGCGTTCAGGCAGGCGATCTATTCATCGCGACGACCGGCTACACCGGTGAAGCGGGCTATGAAATTGCGATGCCGAACGAGAAAGCCGCCGATTTCTGGCGTGCGCTGGTTGAAGCTGGTGTCAAACCTGCGGGCCTGGGCGCGCGCGATACGCTGCGTCTGGAAGCCGGGATGAACCTCTACGGTCAGGAGATGGATGAAGGTATCTCTCCGCTGGCTGCCAATATGGGCTGGACCATCGCATGGGAACCCGCTGACCGCGATTTTATTGGTCGTGAAGCGCTGGAACTGCAGCGTGAGAAAGGCACCGATCAGCTGGTCGGCCTGGTGATGAAAGAGAAGGGTGTGCTGCGTAACGAGCTGCCTGTGCGTTTCACCGATGCCAGCGGCAATCTTCATGAAGGCATTATCACCAGCGGCACATTCTCACCGACGCTGGGCTACAGCATTGCGCTGGCGCGCGTACCGGCCGGGATTGGCGAGACTGCCGTGGTGCAGATCCGCAACCGTGAAATGCCGGTCAGCGTGACTAAACCGATTTTTGTTCGCGCCGGTAAACCGGTCGCCTAATCATTTTTTATCAGGAGAATTCCAATGAGCAATGTGCCAGCAGAACTGAAATACAGCAAAGAACACGAATGGCTGCGCAAAGAAGCCGACGGGACTTACACCGTTGGGATCACCGAGCACGCGCAAGAGTTACTGGGTGACATGGTGTTTGTGGACCTGCCGGACGTCGGCGCGACCGTGAGCGCGGGCGACGACTGCGCTGTTGCAGAATCGGTGAAAGCCGCGTCTGACATCTACGCGCCAGTGGGCGGCGAAATCGTGGCCGTCAACGACGCCCTGAGCGACTCCCCGGAGCTGGTTAACAGGGAGCCGTACACCGGCGGCTGGATTTTCAAAATCAAAGCGAACGACGAAGCAGAAGTTGAAGCTCTGCTGGATGCAACCGCGTACGCAGCACTGTTAGAAGACGAGTAATTGCTTTTCACCCTCTCCCGAAAGGGGGAGGGGATCCTAATATCACCGCACGTTTAGGAACCATCGCTCATGACACAGACTTTAAGCCAGCTTGAAAACCGTGGCGCCTTCATTGAACGTCACATTGGGCCGGATGCTCAGCAACAGCAGGAGATGCTGAAGACAGTTGGCGCGGATTCGTTAAACGCACTGATCGGCCAGATCGTGCCCAAAGACATTCAGCTCGCCACGCCGCCGCAGGTAGGTGACGCGACCACTGAATACGCCGCGCTGGCAGAGCTGAAGGCAATCGCCGGTCTCAACAAGCGCTTTAAGTCTTACATTGGCATGGGCTACACTCCGGTGCAGTTACCGCCGGTGATCCTGCGCAACATGCTGGAAAACCCAGGCTGGTACACCGCCTATACGCCTTATCAGCCGGAAGTGTCTCAGGGACGTCTGGAAGCGCTGCTAAACTTCCAGCAGGTGACGCTGGATCTGACCGGGCTGGATATTGCCTCCGCTTCTCTGCTTGACGAAGCGACCGCCGCCGCCGAAGCGATGGCGATGGCTAAGCGCGTCAGCAAGCTGAAAAACGCTAACCGCTTCTTCGTGGCGGCAGACATTCATCCCCAGACGCTGGACGTGGTCCGCACCCGTGCGGAAACCTTCGGGTTTGACGTGATTGTTGACGATGCGGAAAAGGTTCTGGATCACCAGGATGTGTTTGGCGTGCTGTTGCAGCAGGTTGGCACCACCGGTGAAGTTCACGACTACAGCAGCCTGATTACTGAGCTGAAATCCCGCAAAATTGTGGTCAGCGTGGCCGCTGATTTTATGGCGCTGGTGCTGCTCACCGCCCCTGGCAAACAGGGCGCAGATATTGTCTTCGGCTCAGCACAGCGCTTCGGCGTGCCGATGGGCTATGGTGGTCCGCACGCGGCCTTCTTCGCGGCGAAAGACGAATTCAAACGCTCCATGCCAGGCCGTATTATCGGTGTGTCGAAAGACGCTGCCGGTAACACCGCGCTGCGCATGGCGATGCAGACGCGCGAGCAGCATATCCGCCGCGAGAAAGCGAACTCCAACATTTGTACCTCTCAGGTGCTGCTGGCCAACATCGCCAGCCTGTACGCCGTGTTCCATGGCCCGGTCGGCCTGAAGCGCATCGCTACCCGCATTCACCGTTTTGCCGATATTCTGGCGGCGGGCTTGCAGCAGAAAGGCCTGAAGCTGCGCCATGCGCACTTCTTCGACACCCTGTGTGTGGAAGTGGCCGACAAAGCGGGCGTGCTGGCGCGTGCTGAAGCTGCCGAAATCAATTTGCGTAGCGACATCCTGAACGCAGTGGGTATCACCCTGAACGAAACCACTACCCGTGAAGATATCCAGGCGCTGTTCAGCGTACTGCTGGGTGATGACCACGGTCTGGACGTCGCTAACCTGGATAAAGAGGTGGCGCACGACAGCCGCTCCATTCAGGAAAGCATGCTGCGTGATGACGCGATCCTGACTCATCCGGTGTTTAACCGCTATCACAGCGAAACCGAGATGATGCGTTACATGCACTCTCTGGAGCGCAAAGATCTGGCACTGAACCAGGCGATGATCCCGCTGGGCTCTTGTACCATGAAGCTCAACGCCGCTGCGGAAATGATTCCGATTACCTGGCCTGAGTTCTCTGAACTGCACCCGTTCTGCCCGGCCGATCAGGCGGAAGGCTACCATCAGATGATCGGTCAGCTCTCCGACTGGCTGGTGAAACTGACCGGCTACGACGCACTCTGCATGCAGCCAAACTCCGGTGCGCAGGGTGAATACGCGGGCCTGCTGGCGATTCGTCACTATCACGAAAGCCGCAACGAAGGGCATCGTGATATCTGCCTGATCCCAAGCTCTGCCCACGGCACCAACCCGGCGTCTGCGCAGATGGCGGGAATGGAAGTGGTCGTCGTTGCCTGCGATAAAAACGGCAACATCGACCTGGCCGATCTGCGTGCGAAAGCAGAGCAGGCGGGTGATAAGCTCTCCTGCATCATGGTGACTTACCCGTCCACTCACGGCGTGTACGAAGAGACCATCCGCGAAGTGTGCGAAGTGGTGCATCAGTTCGGCGGTCAGGTTTACCTCGACGGCGCAAACATGAACGCGCAGGTGGGCATTACTTCTCCAGGTTTCATCGGCGCGGACGTTTCGCACCTGAACCTGCACAAAACTTTCTGTATTCCGCACGGCGGTGGCGGCCCGGGTATGGGACCAATCGGCGTGAAAGCGCACCTGGCACCGTTCGTTCCAGGGCACAGCGTGGTGCAGATTGAAGGCATGCTGACCCGTCAGGGCGCGGTCTCTGCGGCACCGTTTGGCAGCGCATCCATTCTGCCAATCAGCTGGATGTATATCCGCATGATGGGCGCGGAAGGGCTGAAGCAGGCAAGTCAGGTGGCGATTCTGAATGCAAACTACATCGCAACTCGCCTGAAAGACGCTTATCCGGTGCTTTACACCGGTCGCGATGGCCGCGTGGCGCACGAATGTATTCTCGATATTCGTCCGCTGAAAGAAGAGACAGGGATTAGCGAGCTGGATATTGCTAAACGCCTGATCGACTACGGCTTCCACGCGCCAACCATGTCCTTCCCGGTGGCGGGTACGCTGATGGTTGAACCGACCGAATCGGAAAGCAAAGTCGAACTGGACCGCTTTATCGACGCGATGCTGGCGATCCGCGCGGAAATCGACCGTGTGAAACAGGGCCAATGGCCGCTGGAAGATAACCCGCTGGTGAACGCCCCGCACACTCAAAACGAGCTGGTGGCAGAGTGGAACCACGGTTATACCCGTGAGCAAGCCGTCTTCCCGGCAGGCGTGGCGAACAAATACTGGCCGACCGTGAAACGTCTCGACGATGTCTACGGCGATCGTAATCTGTTCTGTTCTTGCGTGCCAATGAGCGAATATCAGTAATACTTAAGCTTTGACAGGAGGCCGGGTAAGGCGTAGCCGCCACCCGGCTTTTTTATTGGGAGAAATATATGGCAATTGCACTGGTTACCGGCGCGAGCCGGGGAATTGGCCGAGCGACAGCCCTGCAGCTGGCAGTTGAAGGCTACACCGTGGCGGTGAATTATCACCACAATATTAAGGCCGCGACGGATGTGATCGCTCAGATTACCGATGCAGGTGGCAAAGCCTTTGCCGTGCGCGCGGATATCAGCGACGAGACGCAGGTGCTGGCGATGTTTGACAGCATTGACCGCGAGGGAGAGCCGCTGGCGGCACTCGTCAACAACGCCGGGATTTTGTGTGAGCAGAGCACCATCGAAAATCTCTCCGCCGAGCGCATCAACCGCGTGCTGGCGACCAACGTTACGGGCTATTTCCTCTGCTGTCGCGAAGCGGTAAAACGCATGTCCTTCAAACATCACGGTAAAGGCGGGGCGATTGTGAATGTCTCCTCGGCAGCATCGCGTCTGGGGGCTCCGGGCGAGTACGTTGATTATGCGGCGTCAAAAGGGGCAGTGGATTCACTCACGACCGGGCTGGCGCTGGAGGTAGCGGCGTACGGTATTCGGGTTAACGGCGTGCGTCCCGGCCTGATTTACACCGATATCCATGCGTCCGGCGGTGAGCCTGGTCGTGTGGATCGGGTGAAATCCGCTTTACCGATGCAGCGCGGCGGCCAGCCTGAAGAGGTGGCGCAGGCGATTGTCTGGCTGCTCAGCGAGAAAGCGTCGTATGTGACGGGCAGTTTTATCGAGTTGGCGGGCGGGAAGTAGTGATAATGCCCGGCGGCGTTGCGATGACCGGGCTGGAGATTTTAGGCCAGCGCAAGCTAAGCGCCGACCAGGTATTTAGATGTTCTCGCCGTTGCTGGCAATCACCTCTTTGTACCACGCAAAGCTCTTCTTACGGGAGCGGGACATATCGCCCGTACCGTCATCGTGCTTATTCACATAGATAAAGCCGTAGCGCTTGCTGTACTGGCCGGTGGTGAAGGAGACGCAGTCGATGCAGCCCCACGGGGTGTATCCCATCAGATCTACGCCATCATAGGTCACGGCTTTAATCATCTCTTCCACGTGCGCGCGCAGATAGTCAATACGGTAGTCATCGTTGATACTGCCGTCTTCTTCGACCTTATCGTACGCGCCAAAGCCGTTCTCAACGATAAACAGCGGTTTCTGATAGCGCTCATACAGCTCGCAAAGGGCATAGCGCAGGCCGACCGGGTCAATCTGCCAGCCCCAGTCGGAGGCTTTCACGTGCGGGTTCGGCACGCTGCCTTCGAAGCCGGAAATCGCGTCACCGGTTCCGCCTTCGGCTTTGACGGCGTTCGTCATGTAGTAGCTGAAACCTAAGTAATCACAGGTGCCTTCACGCAGGACCTGCTCGTCACCCGCTTCCATGTTGATGGTAAAGCCACGGCGCTCCCACTCGTTCAGTACGTAGCTTGGATAGTAGCCGCGCAGCTGTACGTCGGTGAAGACATAGCGCTCACGCATGGATTCCTGAGCGAACATCACATCTTCTGGTTTGCAGGAGAACGGATAGAGCGCCACCATCGCCAGCATGCAGCCGACTTTCATTTCTGGATTGATGCGACGCGCGGCCTTCACGGCCAGCGCGCTGGCAACGAACTGGTGGTGCAGCACCTGATACATGGTCTCTTCCGGGTTTTCATGCTCGGTATAGACCACGCCGGAGCAGCAGTAGCCAAACAACGGCGCGCGCCAGTTACGCTGGTTGTTGATTTCGTTGAAGGTCATCCAGTATTTGACCTTGCTCTTGTAACGCTCGAAGACCACTTCGGCAAAGCGTACAAAGAAATCCACCACTCTGCGGTTGGTCCACCCGCCGTATTCCTGCACCAGATGCAGCGGCATTTCGAAGTGGGAGAGGGTGATGACCGGTTCGATGTTGTACTTCAGCAGCTCATCGAACATGTCGTCGTAGAACTTCAGCCCTTCTTCATTCGGCTGAGTTTCGTCGCCTTTCGGGAAGATTCGCGTCCAGGCAATAGAGGTACGGAAACATTTGAAGCCCATTTCGGCAAACAGCTTGATGTCTTCTTTGTAATGACCGTGGAAGTCGATGGCTTCGTGGTTGGGGTAATATTTGCCCGGTACCACTTCCTGAGTGATTTCACGCGGAACGCCGTGGGCGCCGCCGGTCAGCACGTCGCAAATGCTTGGCCCTTTGCCGCCTTTATTCCAGGCGCCTTCAACCTGGTGCGCCGCTACCGCGCCGCCCCATAAAAAATCTTTTGGTAAGGTGAGTTTTTTCATGTTTGCTATGCTCGTCTTAGGATCTAATGATTTCGAGTCTAGCAAAGCAGAATTAAATGTCACGATATAACAATTAGCCTGGAATGTAATATGTTACATCAAAAAAACAGGGCGTTTTATTCCGCCAGTTTCTTCGCCAGTTTACGGCCAATTGATTCAAGAATATAAATCACCGGAATTTGAGTCGTAATATCGTAGACGCCTGCAATACGGGTTTGCGGCACATGCCAGGAGAGATTAAAGTCCGCCAGTTTTGCCAGGCGCGAGTGCTCGTGGCTGGTGATAGAGAGCACTTTACAGTGATGCAGGCTGAACTGGCTGGCGAAGCGCAGGATCTCTTCCGTTTCGCCTGAGACGGACAAGACAATCGCCAGCGCATTTTTCGCCATATCGTTCGTTACCGGAAAATAAGGATCGTCGATATGGTTACTGAATTTACCGATGTTTGAGAAGAATCTCGCGCCATATTTTGCAAGCGATCCGGACGTGCCCGCGCCGACAAAAATAATACGCTCTGACGATAATATAATATCGACCGCCTGCTCTAATAACGCATCAAATTCTTCGTTGTTAACGCTTTTAAAAAAGCTGATAATTTCACTGGTGCCGAAATTCGCCTGCTGCGGTTCGTTTTGTTCTAAATATAATTTAAACCGCACGCGGAATTCGGAATAGCCGTCACAGTTGAGCTTGCGACAAAAACGCAGCACGGTGGTGGTGGACACGCCAGCCGCATCCGCCAGCTCGCGGATGGTCATGTAGGTCACCTTGTCGCGGTTTTTGATGACATAGTTGTAGACCATCATCTCCAGATTGTTGAGACTGGCAATGGCGGAATGGGAGAACATGCTCACAGTGGCTAAACTCACTCATCAGACTTCATCTTCAGGGAATAATAACATGCAGCCTAACGACATCACTTTTTTTCAGCGCTTCCAGGATGACATTCTGGCCGGACGTAAAACCATCACCATTCGTGACGAGTCTGAATCACATTTTAAAACGGGCGATATTTTGCGCGTCGGACGCTTTGAAGACGACGCCTATTTTTGCACCATCGAAGTGGTGGGAACATCGACCGTTACGCTGGATACGCTAACGGAAAAACATGCGCAGCAGGAGAATATGTCACTTGAGGCGCTTAAAAAGGTGATTACAGAGATCTATCCGAATCAAAGTCAGTTTTATGTGATTGATTTTAAATGCCTTTGATTAAAACTCACATCTGTTAGGTGAAAATCGTTTTTAATTTAATGATTTTTAAGGACTAATCTGGGATTTGGATTTATTTTAGCTAACAGGTGTTCACTGAAATCATTCTCAGTTAGCATAGTTAAGCGATACATCATGATCTTATGTTTTCCCGGAGTCCTCTATGGTTAGCAAACCATTAACTGCGCAGGGATATTCACTGGCTGAGGAAATAGCCAACAGTATCAGCCATGGCATCGGCCTGGTGTTCGGCATTGTGGGCCTGGTGTTGTTGTTGGTTCAGGCCTTCGACACCAACGCGAACGCGATGGCGATCACCAGCTACAGTTTGTACGGCGGGAGTATGATCCTGCTTTTCCTCGCCTCGACCCTGTATCACGCCATTCCGCATCAGCGGGCAAAACGATGGCTGAAGAAATTCGACCACTGCGCGATCTATCTGTTGATTGCCGGGACGTACACCCCGTTTTTACTGGTAGGGTTAAACTCGCCTCTGTCGCGCGGCCTGATGATTGTCATCTGGAGCCTGGCGCTGCTGGGGATCTTGTTTAAGCTCACCATTGCGCACCGTTTTAAAGTGCTTTCACTGGTGACCTATCTGACGATGGGCTGGCTGTCGCTGATTGTGGTCTATCAGCTGGCGGTGAAATTAGCGGCGGGCGGCGTAACGCTGCTTGCGGTGGGCGGTGTGGTCTATTCCCTGGGCGTGATTTTCTACGTCTGCAAACGCATTCCTTACAACCACGCTATCTGGCACGGCTTTGTGTTAGGCGGCAGCGTGTGTCACTTCCTGGCGATTTATCTGTACGTCGGACAGGTTTGATTTTTGCCCGGCGGCGTTACGCTTGCCGGGCAAAAAAACTAAACACTCACTCTTCTAACGAATACGGCAGCGGCTCAATGCTCAGGGTGTTGGCATCGTCACGCACGCGGAACACGCTGTCCGGCTCCATGTCGTTATTCATCACCACCTGCACCAGCAGACGACCATCATCCAGCTGTACAGCGGCCAACACAGTGCCCGTACGACGCCAGTTATCGCCCATTTTCAGCTCCAGATCTTCACCGGCTTCCGGTACGCGGCTGGCGTGGCCTGCCAGATACCACAGGGCGCGTTTGTTGGCCCCGCGGAATTTCGCACGCGCCACCATCTCCTGACCGGTATAGCAGCCTTTCTTAAAGCTGATGCCCCCCAGCGCCTGCAGGTTCGTTGCCTGCGGGATAAACTGCGCGCTGTTAACGGCATCGATGACCGCCAACCCGGCTTCGATGTTCAGGGCCAGCCACTGCTGGCTGTTGTTGAACTGCGCTTCACCGCGCAGCGCTTCCGTGACGCGCTCGGCGGTGGCCACATCGGTGACCAACAGGAAGCGTTCGGCAGGATGTTCAAACCACAGAATCGAGGTAGCGCCTTCGCTCACCAGCTGTTTTTCCGCATCCGGCAGTTCATTGAACAGATTTTTCAGCGCCGCGCGTGCCTGGAAACCGGCAACGCCCAGCAGAACGTGTTCGTCATCGGCGGCGATAGTCACCTTGGAAAATACCGCATATTTCTTCAGCTCAGTGAGCTGGGCATCGCGCAGGCTGCGGCGTTCGATCAGGGCGAAACCGTCCTGACGACGGAACAGGCGCAGATTGCTCCACATCTTACCTTTGGGATCGCAATGCGCCGCCAGCAGATGCTGGTGCTCAGTCATCTGGCCCACGTCGGCGGTCACCTGGCCTTGCAGATACTTTTCGGCATCCGCGCCGGTGAGGGTTGCCAGCGCCCAGTCATCAAGAGAAATCAGCGTCAGCGGCAGACGCGCAGAGGCGACAGGCTGGCGAGGAGAAAATGGAGTAAAAGCCATAGTGATGTCCTGAATTGCATAACGCTTCGATAATGCCTAATGGTAAAAGAGACTGTAGTCATTGCAAGTGCTTTCAGCAGCCCAATTGTGCCTTATCGCTGTTCTTGCGTAGCGCTACGCAGAACAGAGTAATCCGCTTAGATTGCAGGGTTTATTCTGGAAGCGTGCTTCCAGTTGTTCATATTCCAGTAATGAAACAGCAAAAAACACGTTACACTAGAAATCGTCCCTCTTAGAGGTAGAAGAAACGTTAAGCAGGAAATCGACATGGACATTAACAACAAGGCCCGTATCCACTGGGCGTGCCGTCGCGGCATGCGTGAACTTGATATTTCCGTCATGCCCTTCTTCGAATATGAGTACGACAGTTTAAGCGATGATGATAAACGTCTGTTTATCCGCCTGCTGGAGAGTGACGATCCTGATTTATTCAACTGGCTGATGAATCATGGCAAACCCGCCGACACCGAGTTGCAGCGGATGGTGCAATTAATTCAAACACGGAATCGGGAACGTGGTCCTGTGGCAATCTGATCTGCGCGTCTCGTGGCGCTCACAGTGGATGTCTCTTTTACTCCACGGCATTGTGGCGGCTTTTATTTTGCTGATGCCGTGGCCGCTTAGCTATACACCGCTCTGGATGTTGCTTCTTTCGCTGGTGGTGTTCGACAGTGTGCGCAGTCAGCGGCGTATCAACGCCCGTCAGGGTGAGATCAAACTGCTGATGGACTCGCGGTTGCGCTGGCAGGGCAAAGAGTGGGAGATCGTCGGCACACCCTGGATGCTGAATTCCGGGATGATGTTTCGCCTGCGTAAAGAGGAAGGGGCGCGTTGCCAGCATCTTTGGCTGTCAGCAGACAGTATGGATGCCAGCGAGTGGCGAGATTTGCGCCGGATGGTGATGCAGCAGCCGACGCCAGGACGCTAAGAAATCAGCTAAACTTCTCTGCCATTTCGCCCAGAATTTGCTCGCACCAGTTTTGCAGGCGATCTTCACTGAGATCGTACTGGTTGGTTTCATCCAGCGCCAGTCCGACAAAGAGTTCGCCATCAGCAATGATCGGTTTGACGCTTGTGAACTCGTAGCCTTCTGTCGGCCAGTAGCCGATAAACGTGACGCCCTTCGGCGCGAGTTTATCGTGCAGCATCCCGAGCGCATCCAGGAACCATTCGCCATAACCCAGCTGATCGCCCATGCCGTACAGCGCAATGATTTTGCCTTCAAGATTAAGCGAATCGAGCTGATCCCAGATGGCTTCCCAGTCTTCCTGTAATTCACCAAAATCCCAGGTCGGAATGCCAAGAATCAGAACGTCGTACTGCTCCATCTCTGTGGGCGCGTCGTCTTTAAGATTGTGCAGAGTCACCAGTTCCGGGCCAATGATGTCGCGAATTTTCTCCGCGGCCATTTCGGTGTAGCAGGTGCTGGAACCATAAAACAGACCAATATTCATCGCGTAAACTTCTCAATACTTGCTTTGACTTTGCGCGTAGTGTACCAGAAACCTGTACCATTACGTCATAATGGCCGATAGCAGAATCACAGGAGCAGACGTGGAAAAGGATCTCGCCCTCATCGAACAATTTCTCGATGCGCTGTGGCTGGAAAAAAATCTGGCGGAGAATACGCTCAGCGCTTATCGCCGCGATTTAACCCTGCTGGTGGAGTGGCTGGCGCACCGTGACCTGTCTCTTGAACAGGCGCAGCACGACGATCTCCAGGCCTTATTGGCCGAACGCATGGAGGGCGGCTATAAAGCCACCAGCTCTGCCCGCTTGCTGAGTGCGATGCGCCGCCTGTTCCAGCATATGTATCGCGAGAAGCTGCGTGCCGACGATCCCAGCGCGCTGCTGGCGTCGCCCAAGCTTCCGCAGCGTCTCCCGAAAGATCTCAGCGAGGCCCAGGTCGATCGGCTTTTACAATCCCCGGCGGTTGACCTGCCGCTGGAGTTACGCGATAAAGCCATGCTTGAGGTGTTGTATGCCACCGGGCTGCGCGTCTCGGAACTTGTCGGTTTAACCATGAGCGACATCAGCTTGCGTCAGGGCGTGGTGCGGGTGATCGGTAAGGGAAATAAAGAACGGCTGGTGCCGCTCGGCGAAGAGGCGGTCTACTGGGTGGAAAACTACCTGGAGCACGGACGCCCGTGGCTTCTGAACGGTGTGTCGATTGATGTTCTGTTCCCCAGCCAGCGCGCGCAGCAGATGACGCGACAAACCTTCTGGCATCGCATTAAACATTACGCCACACTGGCAGGCATCGACAGTGAAAAACTTTCGCCGCACGTTCTGCGTCATGCTTTCGCGACGCATTTGCTCAATCATGGCGCCGATTTGCGCGTGGTGCAGATGCTGCTGGGGCACAGCGATCTTTCTACGACGCAAATCTACACCCATGTAGCGACAGAACGCCTGCGGCAGCTACACCAACAGCACCACCCACGAGCGTGAGTGCCGAACCATAGTGATAGGATTGAAAATGAAAAAATCTTTAGTGCTGTTCTCCCTGCTGGCAGCCTCTTTTACCGGTTTTGCCCATGCTGATGACGCAGCGATCAAACAGTCGCTGGCAAAACTCGGCGTGACCAGCAGTGATATCCAGCCTGCGCCCGTTGCCGGAATGAAAACCGTGCTGACCAACAGCGGTGTGCTGTATGTGACCGAAGACGGCAAGCACTTCATTCAAGGCCCAATGTATGACGTGAGCGGCGCGCAGCCGGTGAACGTGACCAACCAGCTGCTGATGAAAAACCTGAACGCGCTGGAAAAAGAGATGATCGTCTACAAAGCGGCGCAGGAAAAACACGTGATCACCGTGTTTACTGATATCACCTGTGGCTACTGCCACAAGCTGCATGAAGAGATGAAAGACTACAACGCGCTGGGGATCACCGTGCGTTATCTGGCGTTCCCGCGCGCGGGCGTGCAGAGCCAGCCAGAGCAGGATATGAAAGCCATCTGGTGTGCGAAAGATCGTAACAAAGCCTTTGATGACGCCATGAACGGCAAAGGTGTGAAACCGGCCTCCTGCGATATCGATATCGCCAACCATTACGCGCTGGGCGTGCAGTTTGGCGTCACCGGCACGCCAGCCATTGTGCTGAGCAACGGTTACGTTGTGCCGGGCTATCAGGGACCAAAAGAGATGAAAGAGTTCCTCGACGCCCACCAAAAACAGTTTGGCGGTAAATAATCCGCGTGAAAACTAAGACAAAATTGCGCCGCCGCGAGGTGGATGAAAGCGTTGATTTACCTGCCGACCTGTCGCCGCTTCTGCGCCGTCTGTACGCGGGGCGCGGCGTTCGCGCGGCCAGTGAACTGGAGCGCAGCGTCAAAGGGATGCTGCCGTGGCTGCAGCTCAGCGGCGTCGAAAAAGCGACAGAATTGCTCTATGACGCACTGCGTGAAGGGACCCGTATTGTCGTGGTCGGCGATTTTGACGCCGATGGCGCGACCAGTACCGCCCTGAGCGTCCTCAGCCTGCGCGCGCTGGGCTGCGATAACGTCACCTATCTGGTGCCAAACCGTTTTGAAGACGGTTATGGTCTCAGCCCGGAAGTGGTCGATCAGGCGCACGCGCGCGGCGCGCAGATGATCCTGACCGTTGATAACGGGATCTCATCCCATGCCGGCGTCGATAGGGCACACGATCTCGGGATCCCGGTTATTGTTACCGATCACCACCTGCCGGGTGAAACGCTGCCGGCAGCTGAAGCCATCATTAACCCCAATCTGCGCGACTGTGATTTCCCATCGAAATCGCTGGCAGGCGTAGGTGTGGCTTTTTACCTGATGCTGGCCCTGCGCGCGCTGCTGCGTGATAAGGGCTGGTTTGAGGCGCGCGGAATTGCGATCCCAAATCTGGCCGAATACCTCGATTTGGTGGCGCTCGGCACGGTGGCGGACGTGGTGCCGCTGGATACCAATAACCGTATTTTGACCTGGCAAGGGCTGGGGCGTATCCGGGCGGGGAAATGCCGTCCGGGGATTAAAGCGCTGCTCGAAATTTCCAATCGCGATCCCCTCAAGCTGGCGGCAAGCGATCTCGGTTTTGCGCTCGGCCCGCGTCTTAATGCGGCAGGGCGGCTCGATGATATGTCCGTTGGCGTGGCGCTTCTGCTCTGTGACAACATCGGCGAGGCACGCGTGCTGGCCAATGAGCTTGATGCGCTGAACCAGACGCGCAAAGAGATCGAACAGGGGATGCAGGCCGAAGCCCTGACCCTGTGCGAAAAACTTGAGCGCAGCACCGAGACGCTACCCGGCGGCCTGGCGATGTATCACCCGGAGTGGCATCAGGGCGTGGTCGGGATTTTGGCCTCGCGCATTAAAGAGCGTTTTCACCGTCCGGTGATCGCGTTTGCACCAGCGGGAGACGGCACGCTGAAAGGCTCTGGGCGTTCCATCCAGGGGCTGCACATGCGCGATGCGCTGGAGCGCCTCGACACGCTCCATCCCAATTTGATGATCAAGTTTGGCGGCCACGCGATGGCGGCCGGTTTATCACTGGAAGAGGCGAAATTCGATGAATTTCAGCGTCTGTTCAGCGCGCTGGTGACCGACTGGCTGGATCCGTCACTGCTGCAAGGTGAAGTGGTCTCTGATGGCGCACTGTCTGCGGCGGAGATGACCATGGACGTGGCGCAGATGCTGCGCGACGCCGGGCCGTGGGGGCAGATGTTCCCGGAGCCGCTCTTCGACGGGCGTTTTCGCCTGCTGCAACAGCGTCTGGTGGGTGAGCGTCATCTGAAAGTGATGGTCGAGCCGGTGAACGGCGGTCCGCTGCTGGATGGCATCGCCTTTAACGTCGATACCACCGTCTGGCCCGACAGCGGCGTGCGCGAGGTCGAACTGGCCTACAAACTGGATATTAACGAGTTTCGCGGCAATCGCAGTTTGCAGATTATCATCGATCATATCTGGCCAATTTAGCGTCACTATTCTCTATAAAAAAGGGCGTGGATTCGGTACAATCCCGCTCTTATCACCGCATTTTGACTAGTCCAATAAAGAAAAAAGACCATGTTTGAAATTAATCCGGTAAAAAACCGCATTCAAGACCTCACGGAGCGCTCCAGCGTTCTTCGGGGGTATCTTTGACTACGATGCCAAGAAAGAGCGTCTTGAAGAAGTAAACGCCGAGCTGGAACAGCCCGACGTCTGGAACGAACCTGAACGCGCACAGGCGCTGGGTAAAGAGCGTTCCTCCCTCGAAGCCATCGTTGAAACCCTGGATCAAATGTCTCAGGGGCTGGAAGATGTGTCCGGCCTGCTGGAATTAGCCGTCGAAGCCGACGACGAAGAGACCTTTAACGAAACCATCGCCGAACTCGACGTGCTGGAAGATAAACTGGCGCAGCTCGAATTCCGCCGCATGTTCTCTGGCGAGTACGACAACGCCGACTGCTATCTCGATATCCAGGCCGGTTCTGGCGGGACAGAAGCCCAGGACTGGGCGAGCATGCTGATGCGTATGTATCTGCGTTGGGCAGAAGCGCGCGGCTTCAAAACCGAAATCATTGAAGAGTCTGAAGGTGAAGTCGCGGGCATTAAATCTGTGACCATCAAAATCATCGGTGATTACGCTTACGGCTGGCTGCGTACCGAAACGGGCGTTCACCGCCTGGTGCGTAAAAGCCCGTTCGATTCCGGCGGCCGTCGTCATACCTCTTTCAGCTCCGCGTTTGTCTATCCGGAAGTGGAAGATGATATCGACATCGAAATCAATCCGGCCGATCTGCGTATCGACGTTTACCGCGCATCCGGTGCGGGTGGTCAGCACGTTAACCGTACGGAATCTGCGGTGCGTATCACCCACATTCCAACCGGGCTGGTGACACAGTGCCAGAACGACCGTTCGCAGCATAAGAACAAAGACCAGGCCATGAAGCAGATGAAAGCGAAGCTTTATGAGCTGGAAATGCAGAAGAAGAATGCTGAGAAACAGGTGATGGAAGATAACAAATCTGACATCGGCTGGGGCAGCCAGATTCGTTCTTACGTCCTCGATGACTCCCGTATCAAAGATCTGCGTACCGGGGTTGAAACCCGCAACACGCAGGCGGTGCTGGACGGCAGCCTGGACCAATTTATCGAAGCAAGTTTGAAAGCAGGGTTATGAGGAACCAACATGTCTGAACAACAAGCACAGGGCACTGACGCGGTAGTCGATCTTAATAACGAACTGAAAACCCGTCGCGAGAAGCTGGCTGCACTGCGTGAGCAGGGTATCCCATTCCCGAACGATTTTCGTCGCGATCATACCTCAGACCAGCTGCACGCTGACTTCGACGCGAAAGAAAACGAAGAGCTGGAAGCGCTGAACGTAGAAGTGTCCGTTGCAGGCCGCATGATGACTCGTCGTGTGATGGGTAAGGCGTCTTTCGTGACTTTACAGGACGTCGGCGGCCGTATTCAGCTGTACGTTTCCCGTGACGATCTGCCAGAAGGCATCTACAACGAGCAGTTCAAGAAGTGGGACCTGGGCGATATCCTGGGCGCGAAAGGCAAGTTGTTCAAGACCAAGACGGGCGAGCTGTCTATCCACTGTACCGAACTGCGTTTGCTGACCAAAGCATTGCGTCCGCTGCCGGATAAATTCCACGGTCTGCAGGATCAGGAAGCGCGTTACCGTCAGCGTTATCTGGATCTCATCTCTAATGATGAATCTCGTAAAACCTTCAAAATCCGTTCCCAGATTATGGCGGGTATCCGTCAGTTCATGGTTGGCCGTGATTTTATGGAAGTTGAAACGCCAATGATGCAGGTGATCCCAGGCGGCGCGTCTGCGCGTCCGTTCATCACCCATCACAACGCGCTGGATCTGGACATGTACCTGCGTATCGCGCCGGAACTGTACCTGAAGCGTCTGGTGGTTGGCGGCTTCGAACGCGTGTTCGAAATCAACCGTAACTTCCGTAACGAAGGCATCTCCGTTCGCCATAACCCAGAGTTCACCATGATGGAACTCTACATGGCTTACGCAGATTACAAAGATCTGATCGAACTGACCGAGTCACTGTTCCGTACCCTGGCGCAGGATATTCTCGGCACCACTGAAGTGCCTTACGGCGACGAAGTGTTCGACTTTGGTAAGCCGTTCGTCAAACTGACCATGCGCGAAGCCATCAAGAAGTACCGTCCAGAGACCAACATGGCCGATCTGGATAACTTCGATTCCGCTAAAGCTATCGCTGACAGCATCGGTATTAAGGTTGAGAAGAGCTGGGGTCTGGGCCGTATCGTGACCGAGATCTTCGAAGAAGTGGCCGAAGCGCACCTGATTCAGCCAACCTTCATCACTGAGTATCCGGCTGAAGTTTCTCCGCTGGCGCGTCGTAACGACGAAAACCCGGAAATCACCGATCGCTTTGAGTTCTTCATCGGTGGCCGCGAAATCGGTAACGGCTTTAGCGAGCTGAACGATGCGCAGGACCAGGCGCAGCGCTTCCAGGATCAGGTTGATGCGAAAGCCGCAGGCGACGACGAAGCAATGTTCTTCGACGAAGACTACGTAACCGCGCTGGAGCACGGCTTGCCGCCAACGGCAGGTCTGGGTATCGGTATCGACCGTATGGTCATGCTGTTCACCAACAGCCACACCATCCGCGACGTGATTCTGTTCCCGGCAATGCGCCCGGTAAAATAAGTCACTGAGATGCAAAAAGCCCCGGCGTTCATCGCGTCGGGGCTTTTTTTATGACGTTTGCTCGGCGGCGAACTGCCTGAGTGCTTTATGGGCGATGGCGACCTGCGACACCATCCATGGGCTAAAGGCCCACGGCGTCGCGCCGACAGCGTGGAACAGCGACTCCAGAGCAACCCACTCAACCGCCATCACTTCATCGGGATTGAGATTCAGCGGGCTGACCAGCTTTGCAGCATACACCGGGCAAATTTCGTTTTCGACGATCCCTGAGGGGTCTGTTTCGCAGTAACGAAAATCCAGCGCGATGGGCGTCAGATCTGTGATTTCGACGCCAATTTCATACCGACAGCGGCGAATAAGCGCGTGTTCGGTACGTTCGCCGGTTTGCGGGTGGCCGCAGACGGAGTTGGTCCAGACGCCGGGCCAGGCTTTTTTGCTCAGGGCGCGACGTGTGACAAGGCACTCCCCCTGGGAGTTAAACAACCACGAAGAGAAAGCCAGATGCAGAGGGGTATGCGATGTATGGGCGGCATACTTTTCCTGAGTGCCGATGACCTCTCCCTGGGCGTTAACCAAAATGACGTGTTCTTGTGTGCTCATTCCGACTCCAGTACCCGAACGACGGGATGGCACCATTATATCTCACTCTTTGGCTGGCGGCTTGAATGCTGAATGCGGAAAGAGTCTTTGCAGCAAAGATTGGCAACAGAATTCAGGCTGCTATCATAGGACGCCATTTACGCTGACCGAGGAGCCGCTTTGTTTGCAGGAAGCCTGACAAGAAATCCCCTGATTGCCCTTTTTTGCCTGATGCTGACGCTCATGCTGGCAGGCTGTTCGGGCAGTAAATCAGCGGATTCGGGAAGCTACTCCGGCGCGGTCTACACCGTTAAGCGCGGCGACACACTCTATAAAATCTCGCGCTCAACCGGAACGAGCGTGAAAGACCTGGCTCGCCTGAACAATATTTCTGCACCTTATACCATCGAGATAGGGCAAAAGCTCAGGCTCAATAGCGGTAGCTCGACGGCGAAAAAATCCTCTTCCTCGAAAGGTAAAACCGCCAAAGTGACGCCGTCTTACGCGGTGCCGCAATCGTCCTGGCCGCCGGTCGGGCAACGCTGCTGGGTGTGGCCTGCCAGTGGGAAAGTGATTATGCCGTACTCCACCGCAGAAGGTGGCAACAAAGGCATTGATATTGCGAATGCGCGCGGAACGCCGGTCTATGCGTCGGGTGCAGGGAAGGTGGTTTACGTGGGCGACCAGCTGCGTGGTTACGGCAACCTGATCATGATTAAGCACGGTGAGGACTACATTACCGCTTACGCGCACAACGATACGCTGCTGGTGAATAACGGACAAAACGTAAAAGCCGGACAGAAAATCGCGACCATGGGCAGCACGGGAGCCAGTTCCGTTGCGCTGCATTTCCAGATTCGCTATCGCGCAACGGCGATTGATCCCCAGCGCTACCTTCCGGCGCAGGGCAGCAAACCGAAATGCTAAGCGGTTAATTATTCACCGGTTAGCAGTCGGGAGGCTTGTGTGAACATACGTAAGGTCTATAATGCCTTACGCACCTCAAAGCGGGCGTAGTTCAATGGTAGAACGAGAGCTTCCCAAGCTCTATACGAGGGTTCGATTCCCTTCGCCCGCTCCAGCTCTACCCCACCCAGTTCAAAACACTCACACCAGCATCAATCACTGTCTTGCAAATGTATTCCCAGTCCCGTTTTTCCTTTCGCAAGGTCCGGACGTAGGGTTAACGCAGGAATCTCATAATCTCCGGCGTTCTGACGACGATAATTCAGCGGCTCTGTGTGCCACAAACTGTCCAGCCTGTCAGTCAGCTGCTGGCGGTAATAGGCATACTTCGCGTCGTCGGTTTTCCCGGTGCGGTAAATCAGCATTGGCGGCAGCACCGTAAAGCCTGGGTAGAAAAGCATCCCGTGCTGGATTGGAAACAGAATGTCGTCGATAGCACCGTTTATGCCGCGCGGAGCATAGTGCGATTCCCAGCCGCCGGTGGTGACCAGCAGCATCGCGCGTTTACCGGACAGATTCCCCTCGCCGTACCGATCGCCCCAGTGGTGGTCGCTGTGCTCGCCCACGCCGTAGGCAAATCCGTTGGCGTACACCCGGTCAAACCAGCCTTTCATGATGGCAGGCATTGAGAACCACCACAGCGGAAACTGGAAAATCACGGCATCGGCCCAGCGTAATTTTTCCTGCTCAGCGGCGATATCCGCTGCTTGTAGGGCGTTGTCGTAGGCAAAGCGGGAATCTACGGAAGGGTCAAAACGTTCACCGCGCAACGGGGCGAGTGAATCATCGGTATCCAGGACGGTCTTCCACTTCATGCCATAGAGATCAGAAACGTGCACCTGATGACCGGTCTGCTGCAGATGTCTGACAGCCTCATCTTTCAGCTGTCCGTTAAGCGAGCGGGGTTCGGGATGGGCAAAGACAATTAATACATTCATGAGCGATTCCTGATAGAGAAAGTCCCGTCAGAATAGGGAAATCTCCGTTATAGTAAAAATTGATTACCGCAATGACAGGTATTGCCATGATTAATTTCTCGCAACTGGATCTCAATCTCCTCCTCACGCTGCAGGTGCTCCTCGACGAGCTGAATGTGACCCGGGCAGCGAGGCGCTTGAATCTCTCCCAGCCCTCCGTCAGCGTCCAGTTGGCTCGGTTACGGGAAGTTTTTAACGATCCGCTGCTTCTGCCGGGGCCGCGCGGGATGAGGCCAACGGCCCGAGCCGACGCCCTGCGGGAACCGCTGCGTCAGGCGCTGGCGGCTCTGGAGTCGGTGGTCGCCCCGGCGGCATCGTTCGAACCAGAGAAAACGGAGAATACCTGGCGCGTGGCGGCAACGGACTACATGGCGACGGCAATCCTGCTGCCCGCGCTGGAAGCGCTCCGCCAGGCAGCGCCGCTCTCGCGCCTCGCGGTTTATGAGCTTAATCCTCAGCGGATTTTGCGGCAGGCTGAGCAGGGCGATATCGATCTGATTTTTCATACCCGGGAGGGGGCGCCCGCGTCACTGCATCAGCGGGTGATCTTCAGCGAGCGCTATGTTCTGGCAGGGCGTCGCGACCATCCGGCGCTCCGAACGGGCGTCACGGCAAAGCAGTTCTCACAGCTCGAACACGCGATAGTCTCCCCGGATGGCGGCGGCTTCTGGGCTGCGACTGACGTGGCGCTGGCCCGCAGCGGGCTGGCGCGAAAAGTCGTGCTGTCGGTGCCGCATTTCCTGTTCCTGGTCGAAGCGCTGTTGAAAACTGATCTGGTGGCGGTGGTGCCGGAAAGGCTCACGCGTAATGTAGCGGGATTAACTGTCTCAGCGCCGCCTGTCGACGTGGAAGGCTTTGATATGCTGATGCTTTGGCATGAACGGTTGCATCGCGATGCGGGCCACGTCTGGCTGCGTCAGATGCTGATGACACAGCTCGGCTGAGCCATAGTCACCTCGTGATATCAGCGCTATGCTTATCCCGAACGCATAACAATAACAGAGGCAATGTCATGGATAAGGATTTACTGGACGCGGGGTACCGGGCGTATACCGGGGAAAAGATCGATGTCTACTTCAATACGGGGATATGCCAGCACTCAGGAAACTGCGTGCGCGGCAGCAGCAAGCTGTTTAATCTGAAGCGTAAGCCGTGGATCATCCCCGATGAAGTGGATGTCGAGACGGTCAAGAGAGTGATTGATACCTGCCCGAGCGGTGCCCTGAAGTACCGCCAGAAATAAGCGAGGAACCATGGATATTCTGGAAGGCCATAACAAGTTTTACGTCAACGATGCACAAGGGAATCAGGTTGCTGAAATTGTGTTTGTTCCGACCGGGGAGCATCTGAGCATTATTGAGCACACGGACGTCGATGCCAGCCTGAAAGGGCAGGGCGTAGGAAAACAGCTGGTGGCGAAAGTGGTCGAGAAAATGCGCGCGGAGAACCGCAAAGTTATCCCGCTGTGCCCGTTCGCCAAACACGAGTTTGATAAAACGCGCGAATACGACGATATCCGCGCCTGACTTCAGCACCGGCTCCCGCCGGTGTTTTTTTATCTGAACTGTCCGTAAATCAGAATGACGGATATGACCACCATCACCCCACCGGAAATCATGCCCACTACCCGCGCCGCCTGCGGGCGTGTGGTTAATAGCGCCCGTGAACCGTAGCCCACCAGCAGGTAAATTAGCGTGCAGGTGAGCAGGTGCATCATCGCCAGCGCGGACATCTGCACAGGCACCGACCAGCTGCCTTTGGGGTCGGTAAATTGCGGAAGCAGTGCCAGAAACAGCAGGAACACTTTCGGGTTCAGTCCGCTAATACAAAGCCCTTTGAGCGCCCACTGGTTCCAGCTTCCGTCCTGCTGCTCAGCGGCGCTGACCGTGGCCGGATGGCGCAAAATCGTCACGCCCAGCCACAGCAAATAGACGGCACCCAGGACGGTCAGCAGCGACAGCGCCAGAGGATGCCCGGCGATCAACACCCCAACACCCGCCACCACAATAACCGTCGCCAGCAAATGCCCGGACATCAGCCCCATCACAGCCGGTACCACGCGCCGCCCGTTGATCCCCGCGCTGATGGCATAAGCCCAGTCGGCGCCTGGCGTCATTATCAGCAGAAAAGAGACCAGCCAGAACCCGACGACGATACTCATTTCCATTCTTTGATCACCCTTCCAAAACGACATTAGCGGAAAGAAAGAATATCGACATCCAGGCGAAATGAGCTTCCAATGTTATGCTGAAAACAGGGCTAAAATGAGAAACTCTTCTAAATGGATAGCATCGATCGAAAAATACTTGCTGAGCTACAGGTGGATGGCCGTCTGTCGCTTACGGAACTGGCCGAACGGGTAAACTTAAGCCTCTCGCCCTGTCATCGACGCGTACGCGCCCTGGAGCAGAGCGGGGCGATTACGGGCTATCGTGCAAATCTCGATCCCGCGAAAATGGGCTTCAATTTTGTGGCGATTGTTTTTGCGACGTTAAAAGAGGGCGACAAGCGGGCCGTCAGCGCCTTTGAGGCGGCGGTGGAAGAGATCCCGCAGATCGTGCTGGCGCAGCGTCTGTTCGGCGATCCTGACTATTTAATGCATGTGGTCACGCGCGATCTCCCCTCGTTCCAGAAACTGTACGATGAGAAATTGTCGGCAATGCCTGGCGTGCAGCATTTGCGCTCGACGCTGGTGATGAAAACCGTCGTGCAGGACCGGCCCTTCCCCCTCGACACCTTAAAACAAGGATAACCCGATGATAGAGACACCACGACTGCTGCTCCGGCAGTGGAGGCCAGAAGATCTCGCCCCTTTTGCGGCACTCAATGGCGACAGTGACGTCATGCGATTTTTCCCGGCGACCTTGACGCGGGAAGAGAGCGACAATCTTGCCGCGCGATTTCAAGAAGGCATCGCCGAACGCGGCTGGGGGTTCTGGGCCGTTGAGTTAACCGCGACGGGGGAGTTTGTCGGTAGTCTGGGGCTGCACCCTCAGCCTGACCGTTTTGCCTTTTCACCCTGCACGGAGATTGGCTGGCGTCTGGCAAAACCGTTCTGGCATGGGGGGCTGGCGTACGAGGCGGCCACGGCGGCGCTGGAGTATGGCTTTAAAACGCTGGGGCTGGGCGAAGTAGTTTCATTTACCTCGGTGCTGAATGCGCCGTCAGAGAACCTGATGAAACGCCTGGGGATGATAAAAGAGGGCGAGTTTTTGCATCCTGCGCTCGCCCCCGATCATCGTCTGGCGGAGCATGTGCTTTATCGTAAAGCGCGGCAAGTGTAGCCCGGAAAGCGAAGCGCTCACCGGGCCTGCATGAGGGCTAACCGACAAACATGACCGACACGCACAGCACGCCGACGATCAGCGTCAGCAGATTGCCGAAAGAGCGGTAAGGTTTCAGCGTCGGGATGAGATAAGTGGAGAGCGTCGGCATGATGAAAAGAATCATGGCGATCAAAGGCCCGCTGATGGCGTAAATCATCGAAATCGCGTTCGGGTTGATGAAACAGACCACGAAGGTAATAAACGACACCACCATGATTGATACCGCGCGGTTAAAGGCGCGGCTCTTCTTAATGCCCACCTGATGCAGCGATGATTTGACGATCTCCGTCGCCCCTTCAATGACCCCAAAATAGGTGCCGAGGAAAGATTTCGACATCGCCACAATCGCCACCACAATGCCCGAAATACCCAGCCATGCCGGGGAAGATGGCATCATCGAGAGGGCCGAGAGAATTGTTACGCCCTCTTCTTTGGCCGCCACGATGTACGACGGCGGAATCGACAGCAGGCAGCTGAAGACAAAGAACAGCACGCTCAGGCAAATAATCAGGTACGCGACCTTCATGATTTTTTTGCATTTACCCATGGCCGCATCACCGTACTTTTCACGTCTGTCAACGGCGAAAGTGGAGATGATTGGCGTATGGCTAAAAGCGAAAACCATCACTGGAATAGAAATCCATACCTGGTGCAGCGTGTGCTGATCGAACGCCATCTGGCTGGTCAGCAGCGACGGCTGCCAGCTGCCGGTGAGATACAGGGACACAAACAGGAAATAGGCGATCAGCGGGAAGACCAGAAAACCCATCACCTTGAGGGTGATATGACGGCCCGTTAAGAAGATCAGATTCAGTACCATCACCACGCCAAGACTCACCAGCACGCGTACGGTGGTGTCGACGGTCAGATGCTTCGCCAGCTGTTCTGTTATCGAGTTGGTGATCGCCACGGCGTAAATCAGCACCACCACGAAGAAGGCGACAAAATAGAGCGTGGTGATCAGGTTGCCGATCTTTTTGCCGTAGTAGTGCGTCACCGCGCTGGTGATCCCTTCACTGCCTTTGGCGTTTGACGACAGGATAAACTGGGCCAGCGCTTTGTGCGGCCAGTAGGTTAAAGGATAAGCCACAAGGGCCGTAATGAGCAGGACAATCGCGCCTGCGGAGCCGAGCTGAATGGGCAAGAACAGGGTTCCTGCGCCTACGGCAGTGCCATAGAGGGCGAAACTCCAGAGAGTCTCTTCTTTTGACCAAATTTTCGACATTAGAGCAACGTATCAACTATAAAACGAACAAAAAGGAGGGTAATTTACCATAATTATGCGTTGAAGGCGCAGTTGACGTCGCAGGTCAGGCCGGAAGAGGGTTCCGGCCTTAGAGGGATCAGTTCGCCAGGGCACGTCGTTGCTGGCGGCGCTTGATCACTTTTTCGCGAAGCGTGTCGTACGCCCAGTTATAGAACATGGTGTACGGCAGGAAGAACAGGAAGAAACCGATCTCCAGGGTAAATGCCTGCAGGAGCGTTACGCCGAGCACCGCCGAGACGATCGACACCCCGATCACGATAAAGCCGCACTCAAAGCCCAGAGCATGGAACGCACGCACTTTTGCCGTGCGGGTTACGCGGTGAACGGGCCACATACGGTCAAATCCATAGTTATAGATAATGTTCCAGACCATCGCTGTGGTCGCCAGGATGATGGTGAGTCCACCCATTTCCACCATCGAACGCTGCATTAACCAGGCGGCGGTAGGCGCCAGAATTGCCGTGGCAATCCCTTCGAAGCACACCGCGTGGAAGATACGCTCCGGCAGTTTTCGTTTTTGTACATTGTGTTGCATAACCTGACCTCATGAATTCGCCGGAATGGGCGTTGATGTGGCCTATTTTTATCGTAATTTGTGATATATAAAAGATACTATCCATCGATAAAATAGATACATCATGCGCTACTCTCCCGAAGCCCTTACCGCTTTTGTCGAAACCGTGGCTACCGGTTCGTTCTCCGCTGCGGCGCGACGCCTGCGCAAAAGCCAGTCCACTGTCAGCACCGCGATTGCTAATCTGGAGGCAGATCTGGGGTTTGCCCTGTTTGACCGTTCCGCCCGTCAACCGGTGTTAACCGAACAGGGCGAGCAGGTGCTGGGTTACGTGCAGTCGATTCTGGCCGCCAGTGCGCGTCTGGACGAACTGGCCGTCTCCCTGACCGCCCAGACGGAAGCGCGGCTGACCTTTGTGCTCTCGGACACGCTCAACCCGGACGTGCTGGAGGATCTGATGATCCAGTTCGACAAGCGCTTTCCGCACACGGAATTTGAGTGTTTGATTGGCGAGGAAGAGGACGTCATCGATCTGCTGCAAAAAGAGCGTGCGCAGGTCGGCCTTACGGAAGCGCGCGATATTTACCCCACCGGGATCGGCGTGATCCGCCTGCCGATGCAAACCCAGATGGCGATCTATGTTGCCACCACCCACCCGCTAGCGGCGCAGGGGAGAGTGGAGGTGGATGAGCTGCACGGCTGGCGCGAACTGCAGCTGAGCACATATCTGGAACGGGAAACCACCCAGGTGCGCGGCCCCATCTGGTCTGCGCCTAACTATTTGCTGCTCCTCAGCATGGCGGTGCAGGGCTTCGGCTGGTGCGCGCTGCCCTGTGCGCTGGTGGAAGAGTTCGCCGCGGCGAAAAGCCTGGTACAAATCAACGTTCCCGGCTGGCCGCGCACCATCGCCATCGATCTTCTGTGGAACAAGCGAAGCCCGCCAGGCGTCGCCGGAAGCTGGCTGCGCCAGTATCTGCAGGACGCGCGCTAATCCTGTGACAAAACTCACTTTTTTTAAACAATTACGTTAATTGTTGATAACAATGCATCTACTATCAGCGGTGTCATTTTGCGCAGAGGTAGAGATGAAAGAGGTCGTGATCGTGGGGGCGTTGCGTACGGCAATCGGCTGTTTCCAGGGCGCGCTGGCTCGCCATTCTGCAGTGGAGCTGGGGAGCGTGGTCGTCAGGGCGCTGGTCGAACGCAGTGGAATTCCCGCCCATGAAATAGATGAAGTGATCCTGGGCCAGGTGCTGACGGCGGGCGCCGGGCAGAACCCTGCGCGTCAGGCGGCACTGAAAGGCGGGCTGCCGAATACCGTGTCGGCGATCACCATCAACGACGTCTGCGGTTCGGGTCTGAAAGCGCTGCATCTGGCGACGCAGGCGATCCAGTGCGGCGAGGCCGATGTGATCATCGCCGGCGGCCAGGAGAACATGAGCCGCGCGCCGCACGTCCTGACGGACAGCCGCACCGGCGCACAGCTCGGCAACAGCCAGCTGCTCGATAGCCTGGTGCATGACGGCCTGTGGGATGCGTTCAACGATTACCATATGGGCGTGACCGCAGAAAACCTGGCGCGGGAATACGGCATCAGCCGAGAGCTTCAGGATGCCTACGCGCTCAGTTCACAGCAAAAAGCGCGTGCCGCCATCGACTCAGGGCGTTTTCGCGATGAAATCGTGCCGGTGGACACCCTGCGCCACAACGGCGAGCTGCTGATTATCGATACGGATGAACAGCCGCGCACGGATGCCAGCGCGGAAGGGCTGGCTAAACTCAATCCTGCCTTTGAAACGCTCGGCTCGGTGACGGCGGGCAACGCCTCGTCGATCAACGACGGCGCAGCGGCGGTGATGATGATGAGCGAAAGCAAAGCCGAAGAGCTGAATCTGCCGGTGCTGGCGCGCATCAAAGCGTTCGCCAGCGTGGGCGTCGATCCTGCCCTGATGGGCATCGCTCCCGTATATGCCACGCGCCGCTGTCTTGAGCGCGCGGGCTGGCAGCTCAGCGACGTGGATCTGATTGAAGTGAATGAAGCGTTTGCCGCACAGGCGATATCGGTGGGGAAAATGCTGGAGTGGGATCCGAGCCGCGTGAACGTCAACGGTGGGGCGATTGCGCTTGGGCACCCGATTGGCGCATCCGGCTGCCGTATTTTAGTTTCGCTGGTGCATGAGATGACCAAGCGCAATGCCCGCAAAGGGCTGGCGACCTTGTGCATTGGTGGCGGGCAGGGCGTGGCGCTCGCCATCGAAAGATAACCGCACTGAAATAGTTCTCTCTTTAGAAGCCTCCTTATTGGAGGCATTTTTTTTGTGCGCTGAAATCTATTTTTACGCTTATGAGATGATTCTAAAGCCTCCAGTTAAATCCAGAAACTTCATATTCTGATCAAATATCCTCTTTTTGTGATCTTAAACCTGAAATTCCCTTTTAATACCCGATGTTTGTTGATGGGTGTCACGTCGATCCTTGCCAAAAAAATTGAAACAAATAATTACGATCTTGATCACTAAAATATCGTTATTTAAAAAATAAAATGCAATTTCATAAAAACGAAACATAATTTTATTTGAGGGTTTTGTCATGTTTAAAAAATCTCTGGTCCTTGCTTCTCTCGTTGGTGCGTCTTTCGCAGCTCAGGCTGTTACCGTTGATTTACGTCACGAATACATCGACAGCGGCTCAAACGCCGACCGTGTTTCCGTGTCACACCGCTTCGCCAATGGCTTAGGTTTTTCCGTTGAAGCAAAATGGAAATCAGGCGGCGATAAAGCCGACCAGCCTTTTGCGGATGTCGTCGGTAACGGCCACGAAGACCAGATTAGCTGGCGCTGGAAAGCCACCGACAATATTGCGCTGACACCGGCATTTACCATCGAAAGTAATGACAGCCGCACCATCTATAAACCGAATCTGCATTTGCAATACAGTTTCGACAGTGGCTTCTATGTGGCGGCCCGTTATCGTTACGAATATACGCGCTATCCTTCAAGCTCAAATAAAGACGACGATAAAGTTAACCGTGGCGATGCGTGGGTAGGCTGGGTAATGGGTGATTTCCGTACCGAGCTGAACTATGTCTACGCGAAGAGTTCAGAAGGGATGATTCGTAATAATAATAAAGATTATTCCAACGAATATAACGCTAAGCTGGCATACAAATGGGATAAAAACTGGGCGCCGTATGTGGAAGTGGGCAACGTGGGCGTGAAAGAGACCGACGAACGTCAGACGCGTTTCCGTTTAGGTGTGGCATATTCCTTCTAAATAATAATAAACAGTACCTCCGGGAAAAAGCCGGCTCGCATGAGCCGGCTTTTTTATGCCTGTCGGCAGGGGGTATTCGCCTGGTCGGGTCGAAATCACGAGCAAACAGATGTTCTTCAAACCAAAAAAAAGCCCTCCAGGAGGAGGGCAAGGCCAGTTACAGAAACACTAACTTAAATCATGCATGCAACATTTCAGGTTGCTCGGGGAGTTTCGCGATATAGAGAGCGGGTTTGCCGTCTTTATCGGAACTGAACAGCACCGCTTTATCATCCGGAGTAAAGGATGGATGCGGATGGGTCACCTGACGGCTGTTTGCCACGGTGGCCCAGGAGGTATCGTGACGGGCGATGCGGAAGTGCGCTTTTTTCGCCACGTCAAAGGCGTACAGATAAGGATCGTTATCGATGGTGTAACCGCTGGTGTCTTTCACATCCACCGGCGTACCAGAACCGTCGCCGACCAGCAGCGTGCCGTCAAAGTTGCTCATCAAATGAGAACAGGCGGGCATCTGCATGACCGCGTCGTTGACGCCGGTGTCCGGGTTAAAGCTGTAAATGGTGCGGCCCTGCTGACCTTTCAGATACGAGACATACACCAGCGCGGAGCCGTTTGGCACCCAGAATTCGTGCGTGCAGCTTTCGCCTTCGGCGTGCTCTTTCACTTTGCGCACATTGCTGCCGTCTTCGTTCACCATCCACATCCGCGCATCCACCAGGTCGTGCGGGCCTTCGTGGCAGAAGGCGACAGTATTGTCGTCGAACGGGCGATAGATAGGGTGGCCGAGCCAGTTTTTCTCTTCGTGAATGGTCGCGCTTTCACCGGTTTTCAGATCCACGCGCAGCAGGCGGCAGTGTGGCCCTTTGTGGAAGAAGTCGTGGAAAATTTTCCAGTCGTTCAGTGGCGTCCAGTCGCTTTTGGCGATCTCGATCCCGACCAGTTTGGTGCAATCGCTGTTGGCGACCCAGGTGCCGTAGCCGACCCACTCGTCGGAGACGCGATACACTTCGCGCTCGACCAGCGTGTCCAGATTCACTTCCAGCAGAGTGCGGTCGTTTTTGACGTAATAAAGGGACTTATCGTCCGGCGAGAGAAAACCGCCAAACGTATTATCACCCGCGCCTTCCGTCAGCTGCACCGCTTCGGCTTTTTTCAGATCCAGCAGATAGTAGTTCCAGTGGCCGTCGAACTCTCCGGCGAACAGCAGATGGCTGCCATTATTAAAGAAGCACTTCTGATAAAAGTAGTTTCGATGACAGGTTACTTCCGGTGGGGTCAGGCGGGTAATTTCCACGCCTGTATCCGGATCGCGGCTGACGTCATAGTTCAGCTTGACCCGCATACCTTTAGCCATGATGCGCTCCTTTAATATGACCGCAGGATACTTTCTGCCAGTCAGATCTGAATGTGAGATAAGTTAAAAACTGAGTGTTAAATTATCAAAACATCGTTTCAATGTGTGTGACTGATGGCGCACTTTGTAAGAATAATTGTTTATCGTGAGGGCTATCTTTGATTTTGAACGTGGAATGTTTTCTCTGCGGTCAAATCTTAAAGGTTTTATAATTGATTGTTTACTATGATAAATATTCTGCACCTGTTTTCCGTGTGCCACCTCTGTATCCCTGTCAACGCTTAACAATCGTGATCCAAACTACACTTCTGTTATTAAGATGCAGAAAAAGTGAAACATCGTTTTAAATGTAATTGAAAACCCATTTCGCAGCGGATACTATGTGCTCATAGAGAAAACGGAACGTTGTTTCGTTAATCATCCTTGCCCTCGGGCACGATCAATTCTGGAGGTAAATGTGGACGTCAGACAAAGCATCCACAGCGCGCACGCTAAAACACTGGATACTCAGGGTCTGCGCGATGAGTTTTTAGTTGAGAAGGTGTTTGTAGCTGATGAATACACCATGGTGTACAGCCACATCGACCGCATCATCGTCGGCGGGATCATGCCAACCACCAAAACCGTTTCCGTGGGTGGCGAAGTGGGTAAACAGCTGGGCGTCAGCTACTTCCTGGAGCGTCGCGAGCTGGGTGTGATTAACATCGGCGGGCCGGGCACTATCACGGTAGACGGCACCTGCTATGAAATCGGTCATCGCGATGCCCTGTATGTCGGCAAAGGCGCGCAGGAAGTGGTGTTCGCAAGCATCGATAGCAGCAAACCGGCGAAGTTCTACTATAACTGCGCACCGGCGCATACGGCATACCCAACCAAAAAAGTCACTCCAGCGGATGTTGCGCCAGTCACCCTCGGTGACAACCTCACCAGCAACCGCCGCACCATCAACAAATACTTCGTTCCTGATGTGCTGGAAACCTGCCAGCTCAGCATGGGCCTGACCGAACTGGACCCAGGCAACCTGTGGAACACCATGCCGTGCCATACCCATGAGCGCCGCATGGAAGTGTATTTCTATTTCAACATGGACGAAGACGCCTGCGTGTTCCACATGATGGGGCAGCCACAAGAGACGCGCCATATCGTGATGCAAAACGAGCAGGCCGTGATTTCGCCGAGCTGGTCCATTCACTCCGGTGTTGGCACCAAAGCCTATACCTTCATCTGGGGTATGGTCGGTGAAAATCAGGTCTTCGATGACATGGACCACGTCGCTGTTAAGGATCTGCGCTAGTCGCGGGCAGTGAAGCATAAACCTGCCTGTTCGTGACAGGCTCTGAAAGATTAAGGAACAAACATGATTCTGGATGCATTTTCTCTGCAGGGTAAAGTAGCGGTCGTAACCGGGTGTGACACCGGTCTGGGCCAGGGTATGGCGCTGGGTCTGGCGGAAGCGGGCTGCGATATCGTGGGGATCAACATTGTTGAACCGACTGAAACCATCGAGCGCGTGACTGCGTTGGGTCGTCGCTTCCTGAGCCTGACCGCGGACCTGCGCAAAATCGACGTGATCCCTGAACTGCTGGATCGCGCCGTGGCTGAATTTGGTCATATCGATGTGCTGGTCAACAACGCCGGTCTGATTCGTCGTGAAGACGCGATCAACTTCAGCGAGCGCGACTGGGATGACGTGATGAATCTGAACATTAAGAGCGTGTTCTTCATGTCTCAGGCGGCGGCGAAACACTTTATCGCCCAGGGTAACGGCGGCAAAATCATCAATATCGCCTCCATGCTCTCTTTCCAGGGTGGCATCCGTGTGCCGTCTTACACCGCGTCAAAAAGCGCCGTGATGGGCGTGACCCGTCTGCTGGCAAACGAGTGGGCGAAGCACAACATCAACGTCAACGCGATTGCACCAGGCTACATGGCGACCAACAATACCCAGCAGCTGCGTGCGGATGAACAGCGTAGCGCGGAAATTCTCGACCGCATCCCGGCGGGCCGTTGGGGTCTGCCAAGCGATCTGATGGGGCCGATTGTCTTCCTCGCCTCCCCGGCATCTGACTACATCAACGGCTACACCGTTGCGGTGGACGGTGGCTGGCTGGCGCGTTAATTCTCGCCTTTATAAAGAAAACCTCTGCCTGGTGCGGAGGTTTTTTTTGCCAAAAAATCAGCTTGTCCATATTCATAAAGTCATAAAATCCATAGTGAAAATCCATGATGGATGCATATCACAACTTTATTGCTTATAAATTAATGCATTAACAATAAATGGTGATTAATTACCCAGAGTTGAAATTGTAATGTCCATCACAGTTCGCTACTGCCCAGCCAAATAATCCATAACTTCGCGTCTAACGGCCTGACACTTTTGCTGGCTTTCTCGTAATTTCAGTTAACGTCTTAACGCTGTTCAGGCAGGAAATTATGACATCTATCAATGACTCTACCTTTATGCCCCGCGCCCTGCGCGATACCCGCAGAATGAATCTGTTCGTGTCCGTTTCAGCGGCGGTGGCCGGTTTACTGTTTGGGCTGGATATCGGCGTGATCGCCGGTGCGCTGCCGTTTATAACCGACCACTTTACGCTTAGCAGCCGTCTGCAGGAGTGGGTGGTGAGCAGCATGATGCTCGGCGCGGCGCTGGGGGCCCTGTTTAACGGCTGGCTCTCTTTCCGGCTGGGACGCAAATACAGCCTGATGGTGGGGGCAGTGCTGTTTGTCGCCGGTTCGCTCGGTTCCGCGTTTGCCACAGGCGTTGAAGCGTTACTGCTTTCCCGGGTGCTGCTGGGCGTAGCGGTGGGGATTGCATCCTACACGGCCCCGCTCTACCTCTCTGAAATGGCGAGTGAAAACGTGCGCGGTAAAATGATCAGCATGTACCAGCTGATGGTGACGTTGGGTATCGTGCTGGCATTTCTTTCGGATACCTATTTCAGCTATAGCGGCAACTGGCGCGCAATGCTGGGCGTGCTGGCGCTGCCCGCCGTACTGCTGATGGTGCTGGTGATTTTCTTGCCGAATAGCCCGCGCTGGCTGGCACAAAAAGGGCGCCACGTGGAGGCGGAAGAAGTGCTGCGGATGCTGCGCGATACCTCGGAAAAAGCGCGCGAAGAGCTGAATGAAATCCGCGAAAGCCTGAAGCTGAAGCAGGGCGGCTGGTCGCTGTTTAAAGCCAACCGCAACGTGCGCCGCGCGGTGTTTCTTGGGATGTTGCTGCAGGCGATGCAGCAGTTTACCGGGATGAACATCATCATGTATTACGCGCCGCGCATTTTCAAAATGGCCGGTTTTACCACCACCGAACAGCAGATGATCGCCACGCTGGTGGTGGGCCTGACCTTTATGTTCGCCACCTTTATCGCCGTATTTACCGTCGATAAAGCGGGGCGCAAACCGGCGCTGAAAATTGGTTTCAGCGTGATGGCGCTCGGAACGCTGATCCTCGGCTACTGTCTGATGCAGTTCGATAACGGCACGGCCTCCAGCAATCTCTCCTGGCTCTCCGTCGGCATGACCATGATGTGCATCGCGGGCTACGCGATGAGCGCTGCGCCGGTGGTGTGGATCCTGTGCTCGGAAATTCAGCCGCTGAAGTGCCGCGACTTTGGTATCACCTGTTCCACGACCACCAACTGGGTGTCGAACATGATTATCGGCGCGACCTTCCTGACGCTGCTCGACTCCATCGGCGCAGCGGGAACCTTCTGGCTCTATACGGTGCTGAATGTGGCGTTTATCGGCATCACGTTCTGGCTGATTCCTGAAACCAAAAACGTCACATTGGAACATATCGAACGCAAGCTGATGGCGGGGGAGAAGTTACGCAATATCGGCGTCTGATTTTTGCTGCCCGGCGGCGCTACGCCTGCCGGGCTTTTTTTACACTCGCGCTAAATACAACGCCGGCATCCCTTCCTCATCCGACGTATACAACACCCACTGATTATCCGGCGAGAACGACGGGTGTGGATGCGTCACCTGGCGGTCCCCATCAAGCACTTTCCAGCTGGTGTTATGCTGGCAAACGGCGTGTTGCGTTCCGGTCGCAATATTAAATACCCAGATAAAAGGATCGTTCAGGCTGATATTGCCCGTGTTGTGCGGCGCGCCGTCGCCCACGATCAGCGAGCCGTCGTGGTTACTCATCAGATGCGAACAGGGCGGGATTGCCATCAGCTGACGATTTTCCAGCGTCAGCGGATCGGCGCTGCAAAGATAGCGCTGAGGATCGTTCTCCTTGTGCGCGACGTAATAGAGTGCTGAACCATCCGGCACCCAGAATTCATGGGTAAAACTTTCCCCCGGCGCATGCTGGCGCACCTTGCGAAGCTGGCTGCCATCGGGATTGATGAGCCACATGCGGGCGTCGATGGCATCGCGCGGTCCTTCGTGGCAAAACGCCACTGTGCTGTCGTCAAACGGACGATAGATAGGATGCCCGAGCCAGCGTTTTTCCTGCAAAATCACCTGCTGCTCGCCGGTGTGTAAATCAATATTGATCAGGCGGCATTCGGGCTGGGTAAAGTAAAAGGCGCGGAACTTGCCCCAGTCGGTCAACGGCTGCCAGTCACGCTTTCTGATTTCGATCCCGACCAGTTTTGTGCAGTCTGAATTCGCGACCCAAGTGCCATACGCCACCCACTCGTCGTCGACCGCATACACAATCTGCTCTTCGAAACTGTCGAGACAGACGCGCCGCAGTTCGCGGTTGTTTTTCACATACCACAGCGCGTTATCATCATGAGATAAGAACCCGCCAAAGGTGTTATCACCCGCACCGTCGGTGAGCTGGGTGGCCTGCTCTCTGGCGATATCGAGCAGGTAGTAGTTCCAGTGGCCCTCAAACGCGCCGCCAAAAATCAGCTTGCTGCCGTCCTGAGTGAAGCACTTTTGATAGAAGTAGTTGCGGTGACAAATGATGTGCGGGGGCGTCATCCGTATCACCTCGTGCCCCGTTACACTGTCCTGGCGCGTGCGAAAATTCAGCGGGATGATTTTGCCTTTCATAGCGTGTTCTCCGGATAAAAAAATACCCTGCCACCGGAGGTAGCAGGGCAGGGAAGGTCACAGGAATTAGCGCATCGCGCGTTTCAGGATACGTTCAGCCTGACGCTGGAAGTCGGTTGCCGTCTCTTCCACGGATTTCTGACCGTAGTCGAGATACTGCAGGGAGGTGCCGAACTGCGCCACGATCTGCGGGTCGTCAAAGTATGGCGAGACAGAGAGTTTAGCTGGCAGAGACTGCGCCAGGCGCAGGCCCGCAACGGCCGGATCGTTCTCTTTGATGGTGCCGTCTTCTGTCAGGTAATGCACCGCCACTTTACTTAGCGGCACGCCGCGCTCCAGACCCAGCGTATCCACCCCTTCTTTGCTGTTCAGCAGGAAGTTAATGACTTTTGCTGCGGCTTCCGGGTTTTTGCTCGATTTACCGATGGAGAGCATCTGCGCCGGTTTGAAGAACAGGCCCGCATCCGTTGCGCCTGGCAGCATTGGGTAGCTGCCCAGCTCCAGTTTCGCCGGTGGCTTCAGGTTGTCGGAATACTTGTTAATGGTGGAGTTCCACATGTAGGTACCGCCCCATTCCCCCTGGATCCACGGCTTCATTTCATACATGTTGCTCTTGCCGAATGACGCGTAGTATTTGGTGTCTGGCATCACGTGGCTATCCACCAGATCTTTGTAAGTCTGGAAGAATTCCACCCACTGCTCTTTGCTGTAGGAGAATTTTTTCGCTTTTTCGTCAACGGCTGGAATGTTGTATTTCTGAATCATGTAGGAGTTCAGCAGCGCCAGCGTGTCCTGATGTTCCAGAACCACCGGGTAATACTGTTTACCCAGTTTGCTCTCAAAAGCTTTCCCGGCTGCTTTCAGCTCGTCCCAGGTTTTCGGGTATTCGACGCCCGCTTTTTTCCAGGTCTCATCGTTAAAATAGAACACGCGCGCGGTCACGGAGATCGGGATACCGTTCAGCTTACCGTCGACAGTGGTGGACTGCAGCTCTTTGGCATCGAACTGACTTAAGTCGATCACGTCTTTCATTTTGTTGAGATCGTAGAAGCCGTCGCCGGTTTTCGAGAAGATCGGCAGCCAGTTCCAGTTAGTCTGCATGACGTCCGGCTCGGTGCCGCCTGCAATCTGGGTGGTCAGACGCGACAGGTGGCCGTCCCAGCCGGTGTATTCGGCTTTGACGTTAATGTCCGGATGCTGTTTGTGGAACTCTTCTAACGCTTTCAGGGTGACCTGGTGGCGGCCATTACCCCCCCACCAGGACATACGTAAATCAACATCTTGCGCCATCGATGGCAAAGCAGTAAGGCCCAGGGTAGCGGAGATTGCTGCGCTTAAAAGCACTTTTTTCATTTTTATAACTCCAGTTAGATTGAGATGTTCAGTTCAGTTTTTGCATCAAAAATGTGGCACTTATTCATATCAAACTTGAAATACACCTTACGATGAAGTCCTTTATAAATCATGGGCTTAGCTTCATCGGAAGGAATTCGGGCAGTCAGTTCGTAATCAGAGACTTTCAGGTAGACGAAGAACTCGTGACCCATGTTCTCTACGCGTACCAGCTCGCCGCTGCAGCTACCTTCTGCGAACGGCTCGTCAGAGACAGAGACGAATTCCGGGCGGATGCCGTAGAAGGTGTCTTGCGCCTGATGGCCGACCACTTTGTCGTGCAGGGTTTCGCTTAATGGCATCGTTTCATTGCCGATGCTCAGCGCCAGACGGCCCTGCTGATCGACCAGTCGAGTAGCGCGAATATTCATCTCAGGCGCGCCGATAAACCCGGCCACGAACATGTTTTTCGGTTTGTGGTAGAGGTTGTCCGGGGTATCCACCTGCATGATGTGACCGAGTTTCATCACGCAGATGCGGTCTCCCATGGTCATCGCTTCCGTCTGATCGTGGGTGACGTAAACGGTGGTCGCCGGTTTACCGGATTTCTTCAGCTGTTTGTGCAGGTCAGAAATACGGATACGCATCGAGGCGCGCAGCTTGGCGTCGAGGTTGGAGAGCGGTTCATCGAACAGGAACACGTCAGGTTTTTTGACGATGGCGCGGCCCACGGCCACACGCTGCGCCTGACCGCCGGAGAGCTGGCGCGGTAAACGGTCCAGCAGCTCTTCCAGTTCGAGGATTTTCGCGGCTTCGTTGACCTGTGCTTCAATCTGATCTTTCGGCATTTTGCTGAGCTTCAGACCGAAGGCCAGGTTTTCACGCACGGTCATGTGTGGATAGAGCGCGTAGTTCTGGAACACCATCGCAATTCCGCGCTCTTTTGGCGCGAGGTTGTTGACGATCTTCTCGCCGATGCGGACTTCGCCACCGCTGATGGTCTCAAGACCCGCCAGCATACGCAGAGTGGTCGATTTGGCGCAGCCGGATGGCCCGACGATCACCATAAATTCCCCTTCAGCGATTTTCAGGTCGATAGCATGTACCGCTTTGAAGCCGTTGGAGTAAACCTTTTCCAGTTTGTTGAAAATAACTTCAGCCATGATATTTCCCTCTTAACCTTTAATTCCGCTGCTGGTTACGCCCTGTACGAAGTAGCGCTGTGCCAGGAAGAAGACAATGATGGATGGCAGAATGGAGATGCTCGCCATTGCCAGAATTTCGTTCCACGGCGCACCTTCGGTGACGTCGATGGACATTTTCAGAGCCAGTGCAATCGGGTATTTATCCACGCTGTAGACATAAATCAGCGGCCCGATAAAGTCGTTCATTGACCACATGAACTGGAACAATGCGACGGAGATAATGGCCGGTTTCAGAATCGGCACTACCACATACCACAGCACCTGCAGGGAGTTGCAGCCGTCGATCTGTGCGGCCTCTTCCATGTCACGCGGAACACCGCGCAGGAACTGAATCAGCATGAAGACGAAGAACCCTTGGGTGGCGAACGCCAACGGCAGGTACAGCGGCATATAGCTGTTCAGCATGCCCATTTCGCGGAACATCAGGTACTGCGGGATCAGCAGTACGGTGCTCGGCAGGAGCATGGTGGTGATGAGCGTGGCGAACCAGAATTTCTTCCAGGGGATCTCGAAGCGGGCAAAGCCGTACGCCACGATGGTGGAGGAGATAATGGTCAGAATCACTTTCGGGATCACATACTTAAAGGTGTTCAGCATGTAATGGCCAAAGTTGTATTCGGTACCGGTTTTCCAGCCGTTGATAAAGCCGTCCCAGGTGGCGTGTGCGGGCCACAGGCTCAGGGTGGTGAAGATCTCGTGGTTCGGTTTGAACGACGCCGAGAACATCCACACCAGCGGATATAGCATCAGCAGGCCAACAAACAGCAGGATCACGTAGCGGATACTGGCGTTGATTTTCTCTTTGCGCAGCGTGCGGGCCACTTCGCGTTCCGCGATGCTTCTCGCCGTGGAGAGTTCCTGAATATCAGCCATTTTTGCCTCCCTTATCGGCAGAGTAGAACACCCAGTATTTTGAAGATTTAAAGGCGATAGCGGCAAAGACCGCGACGACCAGGAACAGGATCCAGGCCAGCGCTGCGCCGTAACCCATATCAAAGTACTTGAAGGCGGTGTCGTAGATGTAAAGCGAGAACAGATAGGTCGAATAGGTTGGTCCACCGCCCGTTATCACATACGGACCGGTAAATTCCTGGAACGCCTGGGTAGTCTGCATAATGAAGTTGAAGAAGATCACTGGCGTAATCAGCGGCACGGTCACTTTCATGAACATCTGCCATTTAGAAGCGCCATCGATCATCGCCGCTTCATACTGAGACTGCGGAACGTTTTGCAGAGCAGCCAGGAAGATGACCATCGCGGAACCAAACTGCCAGACGCGCAGTAAGGTGACGGACATCAGCGCCAGAGACGGTTCACCGAGCCAGTTCACCGGGTCCAGCCCAAATACACCGATAAAGCTGTTCAGCAGGCCATCAATCGCAAACAGCGCGCGCCACAGAACGGCAATAGCGACGGAGCTGCCGAGGATTGACGGAATATAATAGGCCGTTCGGAAGAATCCAATGCCGCGTAATTTAAAGTTCAGGACAAACGCAATTCCCAGCGCAAAGGCCAGCTTCAGCGGGATGGTCAAAAATACATATGCAAAAGTGACGCCCATGGATTTCCAGAAGAGGGTATCTTCTGTAAACATGTAGCGGTAGTTTTCTATGCCGTTAAATACCGGCGGGCTCATCAGATCGTAATCAGTGAAACTGAGAAAGAAAGATGAAACAAAGGGAAACGCGGTAAAGATTATCAACCCGATTATGTAGGGTGATATCCACGCTAGCCCCAGCATTTTGTTTTCATTCATACATACCTACCTGGCAATCAATGGTTTAAAACGGAATCTGCTGGTGGTGCTTCTGCCCGCATCGGTTTTACGAGACGGGGAAGCGAGTGTTCGGTGTGCGTCGCACGAGGTCTACTCCATTTACCTGCTGATAAATAAGATGTTTTATCATTCCATTTGGACACGCCTTGTCTGGGTTTCAAAAACAAACGAACCGTTGTTCTTGATTTGTAAAACATCGTTTTAATTTATTTTATTGCGATTTGTTTCTGCGTCATTCTATTAATGATGGAAATGTGATCGCTGTCGAAACGCTGTTTCAATAAGGTGAGGTGGCTGGCAATTTTGACTTTTAGACAGAAGAAAAGCCGAAGGAGGAGATCGGTGACGGGTGAAACATGTGTCTTTGTAACATTCAATAACTCATTGCGACTAACTACTAAATTTCGTAGCGCATTCCTCATTTTTTGCAAACACACATTCAGATGATTCTTAGTTTCGGGTATCATCCATTTCACCTAACTGTGATTGGCAGGATTTCACTGCAACTCAACCAGAAGAATTAGAATGTCTGCTATGGATATCAAAAAAAGCACGGAGCTGCATTTTGCCAGTTATCCACCCCCGGTCGTTGCCCAGAAAGAAATTGACCTCCTGGGGCTCTTCGAAATCTTATTTGCTGCCAGAAAGCGGATTATCGCTGTGGTTTTCGCTTTTGCTGTCGTGGGGCTTATCGCCGCCTTCCTGATGCCACAAAAGTGGACCAGTAAAGCGGTAGTGACTCCCGCGGAGCAAACCCAGTGGAGTGACGTGCAGAAAATGCTGGTCGCGCTGCAGGTGCTGGATGTCGATGTCAGCGTTAAGCGATCGGACGTCTTTAACCTGTTTATCAAAAAGTTTCAGTCTCAGTCGCTGCTGGAAGAGTATCTGAAGACCTCCCCCTTCGTGATGGCGCAGTTAAAAGATGCTGAGATCGATCCGCAGGACTTGCATCGCGCGGCGGTAAATATTGCCGAACGCATGACCGCGACCGATAACGCAGCAGCCAAAAATTCCGATAAAGCGCCCTACGCGTCATGGACGTTGAGTTTTAGCGCGCCGACGGCGCAAGACGCGCAGATCGTGCTGAAAGGGTACATCGATTACATCTCTGCCATCGTTGAGAAAGAGACGATGCTCAACGTGCGTAACGCGCTCGAACTGAAAACGCAGATGGAAAAAGAGCGGCTGGAGCTGGACCGTGTCCGTCTGACGACGATCCATAACACCAATCTTCAGCGCCTTAACTACTCTCTGGAAGTGGCGAACGCCGCCGGAATCAAAAAGCCGGTCTACAGCAATGGTCAGGCGGTAAAAGATGATCCTGATTACTCCATCGCGCTGGGCGCGGACGGGATTGCGCAGAAGCTGCGAATTGAGAAATCGTTGAAAGATGTGGCCGAGCTGAACGCCGATTTCCAGAACCGCGAATACCATCTGGCTCAGCTGGAGAAGCTCTCCGTCAATGATGTGAATTTCGAACCGTTCAAGTATCAGCTTTCGCCGTCGATGCCGGTGAAAAAAGACGGACCGGGCAAGGCACTGATCATTATCCTGGCCGCTCTGATCGGCGGAATCGTGGCTTGTGGCAGCGTGCTGATTCGTGAGGCAATGCATGCACGTTCACCGCTACCAGAGCATGAACTGGCGACGAACTAAATCACATTGATGACGAGAAGGGCGGAGTAACGACCGCCCTTTTTTATTTATTTCAGGAAATCTTCGCGCACGGGGGTGAAGGTATCCAGCAGCGTGCCCGGTTTCAGGCACACGCAGCCGTGCATCACGTGCGGCTCTTTATAGAGAGTGTCGCCCGCCGTCACCACGTGTTTCTCTTCGCCAATGGTGAACTCGAATTCGCCGGACAGCACATAGGTTAACTGTTCGTGCGGATGGTTGTGCATTGGCCCAATCGCCCCCTGCTCAAAATTGACTTCCACCGCCATCATCTTGCCGTCGTGCGCCAGAATACGACGCGTCACGCCATTGCCCAGATCCTCAAGCTGTGTCTCTTTGTGGAAAATAAACATCGTGGTGTCCTGTTAATTAGTGAAACATTGTTTTAATTAATTTATATCAGCGCGAGTGAAAAGGAAACGGCAAGCCAAATAACTGGAAACAGGATCACAAGTTTGCTTCACTGGAGAAATCTGAACAGGAGAACATATGAAAACGATCGGTCTGCTGGGAGGAATGAGCTGGGAGTCCACCATTCCTTATTATCGCCTGATTAATGAAGGCATCAAACAACGTCTCGGCGGCCTGCATTCGGCGAGTCTGCTGCTGCACAGCGTCGATTTCCATGAGATTGAGGCCTGCCAGGCCAGCGGTGAGTGGGATAAAGCGGGGGAGATCCTCGCACAAGCGGCCCTCGGGCTGGAGCGTGCGGGCGCGGATGGCATTTTGCTCTGTACCAACACCATGCACAAAGTGGCGTCACATATTGAGGAAAGCTGCTCGCTGCCGTTCCTGCATATCGCCGATGCCACCGGGCGGGCCATAACCGCCAGCGGGATGACGCGCGTGGCACTCCTGGGAACGCGCTACACCATGGAGCAAGATTTCTATCGTGGGCGACTGGAGTCACAGTTCGGCATTGAAAGCCTAATCCCCACCGAGGCCGACAGGGCGCGCATCAACCAGATCATCTTTGAAGAGTTGTGCCTCGGTACCTTCAGCGACGCCTCGCGCCACTATTATCTCGACGTGATCGATAAACTCGCGGAGCAGGGCGCCGAAGGGGTGATCTTTGGCTGCACCGAGATTGGTCTGCTGGTTCCGGCTGACGAGAGCGCGCTCCCGGTCTTTGACACCACGGCAATTCATGCCGCCGATGCCGTCGAGTTTATGCTGTCGTAAGAGGCTAGTTTTGCAGGTCCGGTAACTGCTGCGCCACCCGGTGGGAGTGCTCTACCAGATGCGCCGTAAACGCATCAACCAGCGCAGACGCCGGACGATGTAGCGGACGAATCAGGCTCACGGTAAAGGGAACGGAAATGCTAAAGCGGCGGATCACAATCCCGCTTGCGGCATAGTCCAGCGCCGTGAGCGGATTCACCACCGCAATTCCCACGCCCGCCCGCACCATCGCACAAATGGACGCCGCGCTGTGGGTCTCCACCACCATCCGTCGTTTCACCTGATGTTCCTGGAACAGCGTATCCAGCAGCTGTCGGTAACTGTCGGTCTGTGACAGGCTGATATAGTTTTCGCCGTGGAAATCCGCCGGTGTCAGCACGTTTTTGCTGGCAAGGCGGTGGCCCTCAGGCAGCACGCAGACTTCATCCAGAGACAGCAGTTCAGTGCGCTCCGTTCCCGCAGGTGTGACCAGGGTTTCGGTCAGGCCTAAATCGTGGCGCTGTGCCGAGAGCCACTCTTCAAGCAGCGGCGACTCCTGCGGCACAATAGTGAGGTTCACGTCGGGATAGCGGGCGAGAAACGGCTGAATCAGCGGCGGCAGGAACGACTGCGAAAAGACCGGCAGGCAGACAATCGACAGCTCGCCCTGGCGAAATTCCCGCAGACTCTCCGCTGCACTGACGATGCGGTCCAGGCCGTACCACGAGCGCTGAACTTCTTCGAACAAGCGCAAACCCTGCACCGTCGGATACAGCCTGCCGCGCGTACGCTCAAACAGCGTCAACCCTAACACTTTTTCAAACCGCGCCAGCTCGCGGCTCACCGTGGGCTGCGAGGTATGCAGCATCTGCGCGGCTTCGGTCAGATTACCGGTGGTCATCACCGCGTGAAAAATTTCGATATGGCGTAGGTTAACGGCGGGCATAGGGCACCTGTTTTGATCGGGAATCCATATCATTTTTGCATAGACTCGCTATAAAACGATATTTTTTATTCTCTTCGCGCTGTGGCGTAATGTTAAAAAATGACGTTACGCGGAGAACACCATGCCACGCCCCCTGAACAGTACCGATACCGATCTGAATGCCCAGAACCTGCTGCGCTTACCCGCTGAGTTTGGCTGCCCGGTCTGGGTTTATGACGCGCAGATCGTTCGCGAAAAGATTGCGGCGCTGCATCAGTTTGACGTGGTGCGTTTCGCGCAGAAAGCCTGTTCGAACATCCATATTCTGCGTCTGATGCGCGAGCAGGGCGTGAAAGTGGATTCCGTTTCGCTGGGTGAAATCGAACGTGCGCTGGCGGCGGGGTACGATCCGAAGCACGACAGCGAGGCGATTGTCTTCACCGCTGACGTGATTGACAGCGCGACGCTCGCCCGCGTGCATGAACTGCAGATCCCGGTCAACGCCGGTTCGGTGGATATGCTGGAACAGCTGGGGCAAGTTTCGCCGGGCCACCGCGTGTGGCTGCGGGTCAATCCGGGTTTTGGTCACGGGCACAGCCAGAAAACCAACACCGGCGGTGAAAACAGCAAGCACGGCATCTGGTATACCGACCTTCCTGCGGCACTGGAAGTGCTGCAGCGCTACAACCTGACGCTGGTGGGCATTCACATGCACATCGGTTCCGGCGTCGACTACGGTCATCTTGAACAGGTGTGCGGCGCGATGGTGCGCCAGGTGATCGAATTCGGTCAGGATCTGGAGGCGATTTCCGCCGGTGGCGGCCTGTCGATCCCGTATCGCGAAGGGGAAGAGGCGATCGATACCGATCACTACTACGGCCTCTGGAGCGCGGCGCGCGACAAAATTGCCGCCCATCTGGGCCATGCAGTCAAACTGGAAATCGAGCCGGGACGTTTCCTGGTGGCAGAGTCCGGCGTGCTGGTTACTCAGGTCCGCAGCGTGAAGGCGATGGGGAGCCGACACTTCGTGCTGGTGGATGCGGGCTTTAACGATCTGATGCGCCCGGCGATGTACGGCAGCTATCACCACATTACCGCGCTGGCGGCGGATGGTCGTGATTTAACGCAGGCGCCGCGGGTTGATACCGTGGTCGCCGGTCCGCTGTGCGAATCGGGCGATGTCTTTACCCAGCAGGAAGGGGGCAAAGTGGAAACCCGCGCGCTGCCTGTTGTTGCGCCGGGAGATTATCTGGTGCTGCACGATACGGGGGCATATGGTGCGTCGATGTCGTCCAACTACAACAGCCGTCCGTTGCTGCCAGAAGTGCTGTTCGATAACGGCGTGGCGCGGCTGATTCGCCGTCGCCAGACCATTGAAGAGCTGCTCGCGCTCGAACTATTTTGAGGTGTAAAACGGCCCTGTCGTGACCGAATCGCGCAACATGAGCGTACCGGTAAACGGCGGGATCGTCTCGATCGGCTGGTGGTTAGCCAGCCGAACCGCCTGATCGATAGCCGTGACGATCATATTATCGATTGGCAGATAGACGGTGGAGAGGGCGGGTTCCAGCCATTTGGCGCTCGGCGCGTCGTCAAAACCAAACAGCGAAATGTCCTGCGGAATATGCAGCCCGGCCTGATGCAGCGCTTTGGACGACCCGAGCGCCATATCATCGTTACAGGCAAACAGGGCGGTAAACGGGACTTTCTCGCTGAGCAGCTCGTTGCACAGCTCATATCCCCGCGTCATGCCCGCATCCCCATACTTCACCCGACGATCGTCCCAGGCAATGCCGTGTTTTTCCAGCGCCTGACGATAGCCCATCAGACGTGCTTTACCCGTTGGCGTATGAATGGGCACTGTAATGCAGGCGATCTCCCGATGGCCCTGGCTAATCAGATAATCGACCGCTTTAAACGCCGCTTCCTGTTGCTCGAAAAACACGCATCGATCGCGCGCCAGACTGACGTCGCGGTTAATCACCACCAGCGGCATTTTCACGCTGTTGATAAGCTTCATGATCGCTTTTTCGCTCATATAGCGCGTATACAGCACAATGGCGTCGCACTGGCGATCTGCCAGCATTTGCACCGCCTGCTCTTCACGCTCAGGCGCGTCATGGCCGTCGGTGACGATCAGCTGCTTGCCGTGCGTTTCCGTCTGGCGAGATGCCTGCTGCAGCAGACGACCAAAGTAAAAACCATCAAAAGTTGAGACCACCAGACCAATGCTGTTGCTGGTCTGGTTCGCCAGCGACTGCGCGAGGAAATTTGGGCGATAGCCCAGCTCTTCCATCGCGTTAAATACCTGCTGACGCGTACTCTCTTTGACCTGACCTGTGCCATTCAGCACGCGCGAGACCGTGGCTTTCGACACACCCGCGCGTAGTGAGACATCCAGCATTGTTGCCATTAGACATTCCTGCATTCACGTAATCGCCCGCAGTTTATCACAGACCCTCAGGCGCATAAGCGAGACGGCGAGGGGAAAATCCCTATCGCGATCACGGTTCAGCATAAAACGGGGTAACTGGCATACCAAAGTGGTGAAAAATCATGATTTGGAATACCTCTGGCCGCATTGAGAGTTGAATCACAGAACCCTGAGCGACCTGAAGCTATTTTTGGTATGCCAATAGTATCCGGCTGTACACCTTATTCTCTATCCAGGCGGCTTCATGTGGCAGGACGGCGGCACCCGTACCCATCCCGATGCACTTACGTTAGGCAGCGTTTCGGGTGAGTGGGTGCAGCCAAAAGCCTGCAACGTGAAAGGCGACGGGTATAAAAGCCCTTTTACTGAGGTATTACCCTATGGCAGTGCAGGAAAAACTGATCGACGCTCTGGGCAGTTTCGCCACTAAATTCAACAGCTATCGCTATATCATGGCGATAAAATCCTCGTTCATTACCTTAATGCCGGTCATCATCGTGGGCGCCTTCTCGGTGCTGATTTCCAACATGGTGCTGGACCCAAAAAACGGCCTCGCGAGCTTCCAGTCGCTCTCGTTTCTGGCGGCGCTTAAGCCGATCACCAGCGCGATAAACTACGCCACGCTGAATTTTCTCAACATTGGCGCGGTGTTTTTAATTGGTATTGAGCTTGGGCGTATCAACGGTATCAAATCACTGTTTCCGGGCCTGCTGGCAGTGATCTGCTTTATCTGTGTCACGCCGACCACCGTCGAAATGCTGGTCGACGGGCAGATGCACGTGGTGAAAGATGTGCTGCTACGCCAGTTCTCTGACACCCGCAGCCTGTTCCTCGGCATGTTTATTGCCATTCTCTCCGTCGAGGTTTACTGCTGGCTGGAAAACCGTCCAGGGCTGAAAATCAAAATGCCTGATACGGTCCCGCCAAACGTTTCAGCGTCGTTCTCGGCGCTGATCCCGGCGATTATCACCACCACCGCCATTGCGACCTTCGGTTTTATCTTCCATCAACTGACCGGTATGTACCTGTATGACGCGGTCTATCAGGTGGTGCAGCAGCCGCTTGAGCGCGTGGTGCAAAGCCTGCCGGGTATTCTTTTGCTGATGTTCGTCGCGCAGCTTTTTTGGGTGATCGGAATCCACGGTAATCAGATGATCAAACCGATCCGCGAGCCGCTGCTGCTGGGGGCGATCACCGTCAACATGAGCGCCTTTGAGCAGGGCAAAGAGATCCCCAACATCATCACCATGCCGTTCTGGGATGTGTACATGAGCATCGGCGGATCGGGTTTGACCATCGGCCTGCTGATCGCGGTGATGATTGGCACGAAGCGCAAAGAGATGCGTGAGATCGCCAAGCTCTCTATCGGGCCGGGGATTTTTAACATCAACGAGCCGGTGATCTTCGGTATGCCAATCATGCTCAACCCCATCCTCGCGATCCCGTTCATCATTACTCCGCTGGTGACCGGCTCGATTGGCTATTTCGCGACCGTCACCGGTTTCGCCGGAAAAGCCGTGGTGATGGTGCCGTGGACTACGCCTCCGCTGATTAATGCCTGGCTGTCGACGGCGGGATCGATGGGAGCGGTGATCACCCAGCTGATCTGTATCGTCACCGCCGTGCTGATCTATCTGCCGTTCGTGAAAATTGCCTCACGCCGCGCGGAGCAGGCGGCCCTGCAGGCGCAAAGCCAGCAAGCGACAAATAACGTATGAGGATCTCATGAGCACAAAACACATCTCGATCCCGCAGGATTTTATTCTGGGTGCCGCCGCGTCGGCCTGGCAAACGGAAGGCTGGAGCGGCAAAAAAGAGGGGCAGGATTCGTGGATCGATCTCTGGTACAAAAACGATCGTCACGTCTGGCATAACGGCTACGGCCCGGCGGTGGCGACCGATTTTATCAACCGCTTCCGCGAAGACGTGGCGCTGATGAAACAGGCCGGGCTGACGCACTATCGTACCTCTATTAACTGGTCGCGGTTTTTGACCGATTACGAAAACGTAACCGTCGATGAAGAGTACGCGGCGTATTACGATGCTCTGTTCGACGAAATGCACCTTCAGGGCATCGAGCCGATGATCTGCCTGGAGCACTACGAGCTACCGGGTGCGCTGCTGGAAACCTACGGCGGCTGGGCCTCGAAGCAGGTGGTGGAACTCTTTGTGCGTTACGCCGAAAAAGTGTTTGCACGTTATCACGGGAAAGTAACGCGCTGGTTCACCTTCAACGAGCCGATTGTGGTGCAGACGCGCGTTTATCTCGACGCGCTGCGCTGGCCCTACGAGCAGAACACAGGCACCTGGATGCAGTGGAACCATCACAAAGTGCTGGCGACGGCGAAAGTGGTGAAGCTGTTCCATGAGAAAGGCTACCGGGGAACCGTGGGCTGCATCCTGAATCCGGAAGTGACCTATCCGCGCTCGAAAGCGCCCCATGACGTGCGCGCGGCAGAGATCTACGATCTGTTCTATAACCGCGTCTTTCTCGACCCGCTGGTACATGGGCGCTATCCACAGGCGCTGTTTACCTTACTTGAGCAGCACCATGTGCAGTGGGAGTACAGCGCGGATGAGCTGGCAATCATTGCCGAAAACACCGTCGATGAGCTGGGGATCAACCTTTATTATCCGCACCGGGTCAAAGCCCCGTCACGGGCCTGGCATCCGGAAACGCCCTTCCATCCGGCCTACTACTACGAACCGTTCGAGCTGCCGGGGCGCAAAATGAACGCCTCGCGCGGCTGGGAAATTTATCCACGAATCATCTACGACATGGCGATGCGTATCAAAAACGACTATCGCAACATCCCGTGGTTTGTGGCGGAAAGCGGAATGGGGGTGGAAAACGAAGGGCAGTTCCGGGGCAGCGACGGGGTTATTGCCGATGATTATCGTATCGCGTTTATCAGCGAGCACCTCTATTACACGCTGCTGGCGCGCGAAGAGGGGGCAAACTGCCACGGCTACATGCTGTGGGCGTTCACCGATAACGTCTCGCCGATGAACGCGTTCAAAAACCGCTATGGCCTGATTGAAATCGATCTGGCCGATAACCGCGCCCGCCGGGCGAAAACGTCGGTGGCGTGGTTCCGAAAGCTGCGTGATGAACGCACGCTGACGCTGACTGTCGATGATGAATGGAAATAGGCTAATCACGACGCAGGTTCTGGTAAAATAGCCGCCAACTGGCCGGGAGGATGCCCGGCCCGAGCGTCAACTCAACTGTAAGTACAGGTGAAATCGTGGAGAAGGCCGTCGTTCCGCCAGAAAAAAAACAGTACCAGGAGATTGGCGATGATCTGCGCACGCAAATCATCGACGGTCACTATCCTGTGGGGTCCCGTCTGCCGCCTGAGCGCAATATCGCCGAGACGTACGGCGTCAGCCGCACCATCGTGCGCGAAGCCTTACTCATGCTGGAGTTGCAGGGTACCGTCGATATCCGTCAGGGTTCCGGCGTTTACGTGATGCGCATCCCCGAAGAGCACGAAAACGAGGAAGAGCGCTTTTTAAATAGCGACGTCGGCCCGTTTGAGATTTTGCAGGCGCGCCAGCTGCTCGAAAGCAATATTGCCGCCTTTGCCGCGAAAATGGCGACCCGCGCGGATATTGATAATCTGCGTCGCATCATCGAGCAGGAGCAGCGCGCCATTGCCGCCGACGATCACAGCCAGGATAACAACAAAATGTTTCACCTGGTGCTGGCAGGCGCAACGCAAAACCAGATGCTGCTGGCGACTGTCGAGAGCGTCTGGCACCACATGGACAGCAGCCCGCTGTGGCAGCAGTTCAACGTTCACATCGCCAGCCGCGCATATCGCCTGAAGTGGCTTGGCGATCGCCAGACCATTCTCGCGGCCCTGCGTCGTCGCGACGTGATGGGGGCGTGGCAGGCCATGTTCCAGCACCTGGAAAACGTCAAAAAAAGCCTGCTGGAGCTGTCGGATGAAGACGCGCCGGATTTTGACGGCTATCTTTTTGAATCTGTCCCGCTTTTCCAGGGGAAACTGGTGTGAAGATCATTCCCCTTTATGCCGCTGCGCACCATGCCCAGCGCGTAACCGACTGGCTATGGCAGGCGTTTGGTGACGGTTTACCGCGTGAATTCTTTGCCAGCATCATCGAACACAGCCAGACGCCGGGCGCACTGCCGCTCACGTTTGTGGCGGTCGAGGGCGAAACACTGCTGGGCACCGTCGGATTGTGGCGCTGTGATTTGATGACGCGCCAGGATCTCTTTCCGTGGCTGGCGGCGCTGTACGTTGACGACGCCGCGCGCGGGAAAGGGCTGGCGGGGTAGTTGCAGGAGCATGTGATGGGCTATGCCGCAATGGCCGGGTATTCCGAGCTGCATCTCTGGTCAGCCTGCCGGGACTTTTATGAGCGCTACGGCTGGCAGTACATCGGCGATGCGCTGGAATACCCGAATAAAACCGTTCATCTCTATCGCTATTCGCTGACCGGATCTGCGGGGGCAACCACGGAGTGACGGCGAACCAGCGTCGGGCTGAACAGGTGAGTGATATCTGGCGGCGGGCGTTTTTCGGCCAGCGCCAGGGCCAGTTCTGCGGCCTGCGTTGCCATGGTCACAATCGGATAGCGCACGGTGGTTAAGCGCGGGCGCACATAACGCGCGACCAGCACATCATCGAAACCAATCAGCGAAATTTCTGCCGGTACGTCGATACCGTTATCGTTCAGCACACCCATCGCACCCGCGGCCATCGAATCGTTATAGCAGGCCACGGCGGTGAAATTCCGCCCACGGCCTAACAGCTCCGTCATCGCCTGCTCGCCGCCGCTCTCGTCGGGTTCGCCATAGGTGACCAGACGATCGTTGCACGGCAGGCCGCTTTCGCGCAGGGCATCGTAATAGCCGCGCAGACGATCTTCGGCATCGGAAATCTGGTGGTTTGAACAGAGATAACCAATGCGCGTATGACCCTGCTGGATCAGATGGCGTGTGGCAAGCCAGGCGCCGTAGCGATCGTCCAGTGCCACGCAGCGTTTCTCATAGCCGGGGATAATGCGGTTAATCAGAACCATGCCGGGGATCTGTTTCATCAGATGCAGCAGTTCGGCGTCGGGGAGGACTTTTGCGTGAACCACCAGGGCGGCGCAGCGATGGCGTATCAGCTGCTCAATGGCCTGGCGCTCTTTTTGTTCGTTATGGTAGCCGTTGCCGATCAGCAGGAAATTGCCGGTCTGGTACGCCACCTGTTCAACCGCTTTGACCATCGCGCCGAAAAAGGGATCCGACACATCGCCGACCACCAGACCCACGGTTTCCGTCGACTGCTGCGCCAGGGCGCGCGCGTTGGCGTTGGGATGATAGTTCAGGGTTTCCATGGCGCTTTGCACGGCCTGACGGGACGCATCGCTGGCTTTCGGTGAATTGTTGATGACGCGAGAAACGGTCGCCACAGAAACACCCGACAGACGAGCCACATCCTTAATTGTCGCCATTAAATACCTTCTTTAGGGGGTAAGCGTTTACACACTCAATAGTGTTGCGGAAAACCGAGGTGCATTCAAGGGCTGGCCCGCAATGCACCTCGCAAACGTGACGCAGAACATGGGAAAACAGTGTAATCGTTACACGGGGAAGCGTGTCAGAATAATGTCAAAGCGAACCTTTGCTTACACTTTGCGGCAGGCTGTTGCGATTGTCTGCTGGTGGAGAATGTGAACAGATTGCTAAAGTCGAGATCCCAGAGGTATTGATAGGTGAAATCGACTCCGGTTGATTAACACGAATTACACCAACCTGCGTCCATACGCAGGTTTTTTTTGTCTGTAACTTCAACATGTAACAGCAATCGATATTTTTCACACCTGGTTGCACTTAGGCTCATTCCCTTGCGTTTTCGCGCTGGCGAAGCGGATTGCCAGCAGCCACAATCAAGATCCCAGAGGTATTGATTGGTGAGAATTCTTGGTACGGTTTCGTACTCATCTCTTGCACCAGCCTGCGCGGATGCGCAGGTTTTTTTTCGCCTGAAATACGCTACCTCTCCTCCCGCCTGCACTTCTCGTGTAATCTGCCACAATTTAGCGTAACCCTAAAATTTAACAGGCAAAGGGAGTTGAAATGCTATTTGGGTTCTTCCGTACCTTGTTTCGTATCCTCTTTCGCGTCCGCCTGACGGGGGACACTCAGTCATTGCGCGGCGAGCGCGTGCTCATCACCCCAAACCACGTCTCTTTTATCGACGGCGTTTTGCTGGCACTTTTCCTGCCTGGCCGTCCGGTCTTCGCGGTCTACAGCTCCATCAGCCAGAAGTGGTTTATGCGCTGGCTGGCGCCGCTAATTGATTTTGTTCCCCTCGATCCGACCAAACCGATGATGATTAAACATCTGGTGCGCCTGATCGAGCAGGGCCGTCCGGTGGTGATCTTCCCGGAAGGGCGTCTTACCGTGACCGGCTCGCTGATGAAAATCTACGACGGCGCGGGGTTTGTCGCAGCGAAATCAAAAGCCACCGTGGTGCCGCTGCGCATCGAAGGGGCAGAGCTGACCTATTTCAGCCGTCTGAAGGGGCTAGTGAAGCAGCGCCTGTTCCCGCAAATCACCCTCCACATTTTGCCTCCGACCACGCTGCCGATGCCTGAAGCACCGCGCGCAAGGGATCGCCGCAAGATCGCAGGCGAAATGCTCCATCAAATTATGATGGAAGCGCGCATGGCCGTGCGCCCGCGCGAAACCTTATATGAATCACTTCTTTCCGCGCAGGACCGTTTTGGCGCGAAGAAAAACTGCGTTGAAGATATCAATTTCACGCCCGATACCTATCGCAAGCTGCTGACCAAGACCCTGTTTGTGGGCCGTATTCTGGAAAAATACAGCCAGCACGGGGAAAAAATCGGTCTGATGCTGCCTAACGCCGGGATCAGCGCGGCGGTGATTTTCGGGGCGGTCTCGCGCGGACGCATTCCGGCGATGATGAACTACACGGCGGGTGTGAAAGGGCTGACCAGCGCGATAACGGCTGCGGAGATCAAAACTGTTTTCACTTCGCGCCAGTTCCTCGACAAAGGCAAACTCTGGCATCTGCCGGAGCAGCTCAAGCAGGTGCGCTGGGTGTTCCTCGAAGATCTGAAAGCTGACGTTACCCTTGCCGATAAGCTGTGGATCTTTGCCCATCTGCTGGCGCCACGTCTGGCGCAGGTTAAACAGCAGCCGGAAGATGCGGCCATTATTCTGTTTACCTCCGGTTCTGAAGGCAATCCGAAGGGGGTTGTTCACTCTCATAAAAGTATTCTGGCGAACGTCGAGCAGATCAAAACCATTGCCGACTTCACCGCGAACGATCGTTTTATGTCGGCGCTGCCGCTTTTCCACTCCTTTGGCCTGACTGTCGGGCTGTTTACGCCGCTGTTCACGGGCGCCGAGGTGTTCCTCTATCCCAGCCCGCTGCATTACCGTGTTGTACCGGAACTGGTGTATGACCGTAACTGTACGGTGCTGTTTGGCACCTCAACGTTTCTTGGCAACTATGCGCGTTTCGCCAATCCGTATGATTTCTTCCGCGTGCGCTACGTGGTGGCGGGAGCAGAGAAACTGCAGGACAGCACCCGTCAAATCTGGCAGGACAAGTTTGGTCTGCGCATTCTTGAGGGTTACGGCGTGACAGAGTGTGCCCCGGTGGTCTCGATCAACGTGCCGATGGCGGCGAAGCCTGGCACGGTCGGGCGCATTCTGCCGGGCATGGACGCACGTCTGTTAGCGGTGCCGGGCATTGAAGATGGCGGTCGCCTGCAGCTGAAAGGGCCAAACGTGATGAATGGCTATCTGCGCGTGGAAAACCCAGGCGTGCTTGAAGCGCCGACGGCGGAAAACGCGCAGGGCGAGGTCGAAACCGGCTGGTATGACACGGGCGATATTGTGCGCTTTGATGAGCAGGGCTTCGTGCAAATCAAAGGCCGCGCCAAACGCTTTGCCAAAATTGCCGGGGAGATGGTCTCTCTGGAAATGGTGGAACAGCTGGCGACAGCGGTTTCTGCTGACAAAATGCATGCCACGGCGATTAAGAGCGACGCCAGCAAAGGCGAAGCGCTGGTGCTCTTTACCACCGACAGCGAGCTGAAACGCGAGCAGCTTCTGCACTACGCCCGCGAGCATGGCGTGCCTGAGCTGGCCGTGCCGCGCGATATTCGTTATCTGAAACAGTTACCGGTGCTCGGCAGCGGTAAACCCGATTTTGTCGCGCTGAAAGGCATGGTTGATGAGGCGGAATAGCATAATGCGTGAGTCAGTACACACTAACACCTCCCTGTGGTCAAAGGGCATGATGGCGGTGACCAGCGCTCAGTTCCTTTCGGCCTTTGGCGACAATGCGTTGCTATTTGCAACGCTGGCGCTGCTGAAAGCCGAGTTTTATCCGGACTGGAGCCAGCCCATCCTGCAGATGGTGTTTGTGGGTGCTTACATCATTTTTGCGCCGTTTGTCGGGCAGGTGGCTGACAGCTTCCCTAAAGGGCGCGTGATGATGTTCGCCAACAGTCTCAAACTGCTGGGCGCGGCGAGTATCTGCTTCGGCTTTAATCCCTTCATCGGCTACACGCTGGTGGGGATTGGCGCGGCGGCGTATTCACCGGCGAAATACGGGATTCTGGGGGAACTGACCACCGGCGACAAACTGGTTAAAGCCAACGGCCTGATGGAGTCCTCGACGATTGCCGCTATTCTGCTCGGCTCCGTCGCCGGCGGCGTGCTGGCGGACTGGCATGTGCTGGCCGCGCTGGGCGTGTGTGCGCTGGTGTATGCGGGCGCAGTCGTGGCGAACCTGTTTATCCCGACGCTGCCCGTGGCGCGTCCGGGGCAATCCTGGCGCTTTACGCCGATGACGGCCAGTTTCTTCAATGCCTGCCGCGTGCTGTGGCGTAACGGCGAAACGCGCTTCTCCCTGCTGGGCACCAGCATGTTCTGGGGCGCGGGCGTGACGCTGCGCTTCCTGCTGGTATTGTGGGTCCCGACGGCGCTCGGGATCACCGATAACGCCACGCCCACTTATCTCAACGCGATGGTGGCGGTGGGGATTGTGGTCGGGGCCGGTGTGGCTGCGAAGCTGGTCACCCTGGAAACCGTATCGCGCTGTATGCCGGCGGGGATTTTGATTGGCGTCGGCGTGCTGTTTTTCTCCCTGCAACATGCGCTGCTGCCGGCTTACGTGCTGCTGATCCTGATTGGTATGCTCGGTGGTTTCTTTGTTGTACCGCTGAACGCACTCCTGCAGGAGCGTGGTAAACAGACCGTCGGGGCGGGTAACGCGATTGCGGTGCAAAATCTCGGTGAAAACACCGCGATGTTGCTGATGCTGGGGCTGTATTCCCTGGCGGTTAAAGTGGGATTACCGGTCGTGGGCATCGGTGTCGGGTTCGGTGGGTTGTTTGCACTGGCAATTGCCGGGCTGTGGCTCTGGCAGCGTCGTCGGTAACGGATTGCCGGGCGGCGACTTCGCCTTACCCGGCATCCAAGATCAAAACGCGTTACGGTGCCGGATAGGTGTAAACCTGATGCACCGCCTCAATCTCCGCCAGCACCTCTTCGCTCAACTCCAGATGGAAACTGTCGATGTTTGTTTTCAACTGCTCCATTGTGGTGGCACCCAGCAGGGTGCTTGCCACGAACGGCTGACGACGCACAAAGGCTAATGCCATCTGTGCCGGGTCCAGACCGTGACGTTTCGCGATATCAACATACGCCGCAACGGCTTTCTGCGTTTGCTCACCGCTGTAGCGGGTAAAACGGCTGAACAGGGTATTACGTGCCCCGGCAGGTTTTGCGCCGTTGAGGTATTTACCGGTCAACGTCCCGAAGCCGAGGCAGGAATAAGCCAGCAGCTCAACGCCTTCATACTGTGTCACTTCCGACAGACCCACTTCATAACTGCGGTTAACCAGGCTGTAAGGGTTCTGAATGGTCACAATGCGCGGCAAATCGTGCTTATCGGCCAGATGCAGATAGCGCATCACCCCGAACGCCGTTTCGTTCGAGACGCCAATATAGCGGATCTTACCGGCGCGCTGACACTCGGTCAGAGCTTCCAGGGTTTCGAGCAGGGTCACCACCGGCGCGCTGTCGCTCCAGGTATAGCCCAGCTTGCCGAAGCAGTTGGTCGGGCGCTGAGGCCAGTGAACCTGATATAAATCGAGATAGTCGGTCTGCAGACGCTTCAGGCTGGCATCCAGCGCGGCGCGGATATTTTTGCGATCCAGAATCTGATTCGGACGAATACCTGCGTCGTTATTGCGCGACGGGCCGCTGACTTTCGACGCCAGCACCAGCTTTTCGCGATTGCCGTTTTTCGCCAGCCAGTTGCCAACGTAGGTTTCGGTCAATCCCTGGGTTTCCGGGCGCGGAGGCACCGGGTACATTTCGGCCACATCAATCAGGTTGATCCCCTGGCTGACGGCGTAATCGAGTTGCGCATGGGCATCGGCTTCGCTGTTTTGTTCACCGAATGTCATCGTGCCCAACCCCAGTTGGCTGATCTCCAGAGTGCTGTGGGGGATACGGTGATAATGCATAGCCGGCTTCCTATACTGTGTAAATTGACGGCGTCAGGAATCTCCCCGACGAAGGACTATAAACATGGCAGAGGGGGAGCAAAAGGGGAAGAAAAAAATCAAAAAGGCCAGTAAGCAACTGACCTTTAACTGTTTATCTTTCGATGATCTGCGAAACTTCGTCGCGATTGATCTGCATCTTATTGCCCTGCTGATCGTTGTAGCTTACAAGGCCGGTATCGTCGTCGACTTCGGGTTTGCCGTCAGTCAGTATCATTCGACCGTCTTTTGTCGCCATAACGTAATCACTACTACAACCTGAAACCGCAAACGCTAAACCCACCGCTGAGATTATCACTGCCCATTTTTTCATCGTTATCATCCTCACCTGGCTCGTATCACATCATAGTGTAGTAATAACCTGAGAAAGCGTCAGGAGGAAGCAGTAAAATCTTAAACATCAGGTGAATGTGTTTGATTCAGTTCAAACTTCGGCTAAAAACCGCGTTTAAGCGAAAAAGTGACGAGCCAGCAGAGCACCGGTGAAGTTCTTCTTTAAATAGAAGCCGCGCGGCAGCGTCAGGATCGGTTCTCCCTGAGCGCCAATCGCTTCGGTCAGCGCCTTGCTGTTAGCGGCTTTCGGGCGTAACTGCATCACCTCGCCATGACGCGCGGTAATCCGCTCGACCTGACCCAGCACGATCATATCCATTAGCTCCTCCCAGTCCTGCGAAAGCTGCCGCTCTTCCTCTTCGTTTGGGCTCCAAAGCAGTGGCGCACCCACGCGGCGATCCGCAAGGGGAATAGCTCTGTCGCCTTCGATGGGCACCCACAGCACGCGCTTGAGCTTATGGCGTACGTGGCTCATTTTCCAGGTCACACCCGTATTCCCGGTGAGCGGCGCAACGCAGACAAAGGTGGTTTCCAGTGGTTTTCCCTGACGATCAATGGGGATGGTTTTAAGCTCCACCCCCAGTGCGGCAAAATCCTGCTCGGGTTTACTGCCCGCGCTTGCGCCAAGCCAGCGCTCCAGCAACACACCGATCCAGCCTTTATCCCGTTTCAGATCCGCAGGAATCGGCAAGCCCGCCATGGCCGCCAGTTCGCCGAGCGAGTAGCCCGCGACGCGTTGCGCCTGCTGCAATAACTGCGCTTCAGTGGCCGGAGGGGAGGTGAGTGGAAGGAGCGGAAGCATAACGTTAAACCTTTGATTAAAAAATGAACCGTAAAAGCAGACCTTGTGGATAGAGTTTAACTATTTCTTTGGCGATATGGCAGGCTTATGATTTATCAGGATTTTTAGGACAAATCCACTGACGGATAAAAAGGGTAAAATCGGGTTGTTCAAAACTGGTCACTGACAATGAACAGGATCTTACACCATGTTATCCACAGAAAAGTGGGATAAGTGGGAATAACCCTCACTACTGTTTCAATTTACAGCCTTGACGTGCGACGAAAATCGAATTTTCACACAAATAGTGTCTAAGTTATTGGCACAATCTGTGGATAAAACCGACGCTGTTCGATCTTTCATCAGCACGCGGATCTCTCATGTGACGATCGTCACGTTATGACGTATTATTCACAGGTGTTACCCGTTAAGGTAATGAAATATAGCTATTTATTTCTCGATGAGATTGCGAGGTGATTTCCTTCCCGCAATGTTGTCCAGCGGTAATTCCATACTTCTTCACAACTATATCCACAGAAAAAGTGAATAAAATGGCCCTTTGCGTCCGTCATCTGTTTATAACTTGAGTGAAAATTGTGAGTTATTCAAATGTTATTCGTTCGCAGCCCTGCAAGAGAGTGGTTTACCGCCTCACAGGAGTATGAAACAATCGATCATATATAAGGTTTAGTTTGAGGTAGTCCGGTGATTGATGACGATGGCTACCGCCCGAATGTAGGTATCGTAATTTGTAATCGTCAGGGCCAGGTTATGTGGGCAAGACGGTATGGTCAGCACTCCTGGCAATTCCCGCAAGGCGGGATCAATCCAGGAGAGTCCCCAGAACAAGCGATGTATCGGGAGCTGTTCGAAGAAGTCGGCTTAAGCCGAAAAGATGTTCGCATCCTGGCTTCGACCCGCAACTGGTTGCGTTACAAGTTACCGAAACGTTTGGTGCGTTGGGACACAAAGCCGGTTTGTATCGGCCAGAAACAAAAGTGGTTTCTTCTGCAATTGGTGAGCAACGACTCGGAAATCAATATGCAAACCAGCAGTACGCCAGAGTTCGATGGCTGGCGTTGGGTGAGCTACTGGTATCCCGTTCGTCAGGTCGTGTCCTTTAAGCGCGATGTTTACCGCAGGGTGATGAAAGAGTTTGCAAGTGTGGTGATTGCGTTTCAGGAGGCCCCTCCTAAACCGCAAAGCCCACCTGCCTGGCGACGTAAAAGAGGTTAAGCAACGCACATCATGCTCACCCGCTTGCGAGAAATAGTCGAAAAGGTTGCCAGTGCTCCGCGCCTCAATGAGGCGCTGGACATTCTGGTGACCGACATCTGTCTTGCGATGGAAACCGAAGTCTGTTCGGTGTATCTGGCCGACCACGATCGACGCTGTTATTACCTGATGGCGACACGTGGGTTGAAAAAACCGCGTGGTCGCACCGTTGCGCTCGCCTTCGATGAAGGGATCGTTGGCCTCGTTGGACGGCTGGCGGAACCTATCAACCTCGCCGATGCGCAAAAACACCCCAGTTTTAAATATATCCCTTCCGTCAAGGAAGAGCGTTTTCGCGCGTTTTTAGGTGTCCCTATCATTCAGCGCCGCCAGCTTCTTGGGATACTGGTGGTGCAGCAGCGTGAGCTTCGCCAGTTTGACGAAAGCGAGGAGTCATTCCTCGTGACGCTGGCCACGCAAATGGCCGCAATCCTCTCCCAGTCTCAGTTAGCCGCGCTGTTTGGCCAGTATCGCCAGACGCGTATCCGTGCGCTGCCCGCATCGCCGGGCGTGGCCATCGCCGAAGGGTGGATGGACGCCACGCTGCCGCTCATGGAGCAGGTGTACGAAGCCTCAACGCTGGACGCTGCCCTTGAACGCGAACGTCTGACCGGTGCGCTGGAAGAGGCCTCCAACGAATTCCGTCGCTACAGTAAGCGTTTTGCCGCAGGGGCGCAGAAAGAGACGGCAGCGATTTTTGATCTTTATTCCCACCTGCTTTCCGATGCGCGCCTGCGCCGCGAACTCTTCGCCGAAGTAGACAAAGGATCGGTGGCGGAATGGGCGGTGAAAAAGGTCATCGAACGGTTCGCCGAGCAGTTTGCCTCCCTGACAGACGGTTATCTGAAAGAGCGTGCGGGCGATCTGCGAAGTCTGGGCCAGCGTCTGCTGTTCCATCTCGATGATACCATTCAGGGCGAAAATGCCTGGCCGAAACGCTTTGTGCTGGTCGCCGATGAACTGTCGGCTACCACTCTCGCCGAACTGCCGCATGACCGACTGGCAGGCGTCGTGGTGCGTGATGGCGCAGCCAACTCCCACGCGGCCATAATGGTGCGCGCGCTGGGTATTCCTACCGTCATGGGCGCGGATATTCAGCCTTCGGTGCTGCAACGCCGCACCCTGGTGGTCGACGGTTATCGCGGTGAGCTGCTGGTCGATCCTGAGCCGGTACTGCTGCAGGAATATCAGCGATTAATCAGTGAAGAAAATGAATTAAGCCGCCTGGCGGAAGATGACGTCGATCTGCCCGCGCAGTTGAAAAGCGGCGAGCGGGTTAAGGTGATGCTCAATGCAGGCCTTAGTCCGGCGCACGAAGAGAAGCTCGGCAGCCGCATCGACGGCATTGGCCTGTACCGCACTGAAATTCCGTTCATGTTGCAAAGTGGCTTCCCTTCCGAAGAGGAGCAGGTGGCGCAGTATCAGGGAATGTTGCAGATGTTTAACGATAAGCCCGTCACCCTGCGAACGCTGGATGTTGGCGCCGATAAACAGCTGCCGTACATGCCCATCAGTGAAGAAAACCCGTGCCTTGGCTGGCGTGGGATCCGCATTACGCTCGATCAGCCGGAGATTTTCCTGGTGCAGGTACGCGCCATGCTGCGTGCTAACGCGGCCACGGGGAATCTCAGCATTCTTCTGCCGATGGTGACCAGTCTGGATGAAGTCGACGAAGCGCGTCGCTTGATCGAACGTGCTGGCCGCGAAGTGGAAGAGATGATCGGTTATGCGATTCCCAAACCGCGCCTCGGCGTGATGCTTGAAGTCCCATCGATGGTCTTTATGCTGCCACAGTTGGCCAACCGCGTGGATTTCATCTCGGTCGGTACGAACGATCTGACTCAGTACATTTTGGCGGTGGATCGTAACAATACGCGCGTCGCGAGCATTTACGACAGCCTGCACCCGGCGATGCTGCGTGCGCTGGCGATGATTGCGCGTGACGCCGAATTGTACGGAATCGACCTGCGCCTGTGCGGTGAAATGGCAGGGGATTCCATGTGTGTGGCGATCCTGATCGGTCTTGGCTTCCGTCATCTGTCGATGAACGGTCGCTCGGTGGCGCGTGTGAAATATCTGCTGCGCCACATCGAAATCGAAGATGCTCAGGAACTGGCAAAACGCAGCCTTGAGGCACAGCTGGCGACGGAAGTCCGTCACCAGGTCGCGGCCTTTATGGAGCGTCGCGGCATGGGCGGTTTGATCCGCGGTGGTCGCTAAACTTTCCCATTCCCTACACGAATGGAGCGATACTCTGCTCCATTCTCTATACACATCTTTTACATCTCAGGCGCATCCTCCGCGCCTGCCTTGTGCTATGATTCGCAACTTTGGAGCGTGGGTTAACCCTGCGCGCGCTTATTTTTCGCTGTCCACTTTCAGCGGAATAACAACATCTTGTGGTGACAGATGAACAGTGGTTATCTGCATTTTCCGGAATTTGATCCGGTCATTTTCTCAATCGGTCCCGTTGCGCTTCACTGGTACGGTCTTATGTACCTGGTCGGCTTCATCTTTGCCATGTGGCTTGCGGGTCGTCGCGCCAGTCGTCCGGGCAGCGGATGGACGAAAAACGAAGTTGAAAACCTGCTCTATGCCGGGTTCCTCGGGGTATTCCTCGGTGGGCGTATCGGCTATGTGCTGTTCTACAACTTCCCGATTTTCCTGAACGATCCGCTTTACCTGTTCCGCGTCTGGGACGGAGGCATGTCCTTCCACGGCGGTCTGATAGGTGTGATTCTGGTGATGGTCATCTTCGCCAAACGCACCAAACGCAACTTCTTCCAGGTGGCTGATTTTATTGCCCCGCTGATCCCGTTTGGTCTGGGCGCGGGTCGTCTCGGCAACTTCATTAATGGGGAACTGTGGGGTCGTGTCGATCCGAGTGTCTCCTTTACGATGCTGTTCCCGAACTCACGTGCGGAAGACCTTGCGCTGCTGCCTTCCCACCCAGAGTGGCAGTCTATCTTCGACACCTACGGCTCACTGCCGCGCCACATGTCGCAGCTGTATGAGCTGGCGCTTGAGGGTGTGGTGCTGTTTATCATTCTGAATCTCTTTATCCGCAAACCGCGTCCAATGGGTTCTGTCTCCGGGCTGTTCCTGATTGGTTATGGTGCGTTCCGAATCATCGTTGAATTCTTCCGCCAGCCGGATCAGCAATTCACCGGTGAATGGGTACAGTACATCAGCATGGGGCAGATTCTCTCCATCCCGATGATTGTCGCGGGTATCATAATGATGATTTGGGCGTATCGTCGTCGTCCACAGCAACAGCTTTCCTGAGGAACCATGAAACAGTATCTTGAATTGATGAAAAAAGTGCTCGACGAGGGCACGCCAAAAAACGATCGCACCGGCACCGGAACGCTCTCTATTTTTGGCCACCAGATGCGCTTTAACCTGCAGGAAGGTTTTCCGCTGGTGACGACCAAGCGCTGCCATTTGCGCTCGATCATTCATGAACTGCTCTGGTTCCTGCAAGGCGATACCAACGTGGCCTATCTGCACGAAAACAACGTCTCGATTTGGGACGAATGGGCAGATGAGAACGGCAACCTTGGCCCGGTCTACGGCAAACAGTGGCGCGCATGGCCAACGCCAGATGGTCGCCACATTGACCAAATTACGACCGTGCTGAACCAGCTGAAAAACGATCCCGATTCACGTCGCATTATCGTCTCAGCCTGGAACGTCGGCGAGCTGGACAAAATGGCGCTGGCGCCTTGCCACGCCTTCTTCCAGTTCTATGTCGCTGACGGCAAACTGTCCTGCCAGCTCTATCAGCGCTCTTGCGACGTGTTCCTCGGTCTGCCGTTCAACATCGCCAGCTATGCATTACTGGTTCATATGATGGCGCAGCAGTGCGACCTTGAAGTCGGTGATTTTGTCTGGACCGGTGGCGATACGCACCTGTACAGCAATCACATGGAACAAACGCACCTGCAGCTGACTCGCGAACCGCGCGCACTGCCGAAGCTGGTTATCAAGCGTAAGCCGGAATCCATCTTTGACTATCGCTTCGACGATTTCGAGATTGAAGGCTACGATCCCCACCCTGGTATCAAAGCTCCTGTCGCTATCTGATAGATCAAATCCTGACACAACCGGTGCTCTTTAGCGCCGGTTTTTTTTGCCCAGATTTCGCTTTTACGAGCGGCTTTCCAGCGTTTTTGCAACGTAATGCAACGGATGATTTTCACAGGAAAGCGCCTCGTAATCTTCACTTTCTGCTGTCGTTTTTCTGGGCGCTTCCCGCCACACTGCGGGCATGAAAAAACAACGCGGCTTTACGCTTATCGAAACCATGGTGGCAATTTCCCTTGTCGTCATTCTCAGCGCCACAGGGCTGTCGGGCTGGCAGAGTTGGCAGCAACAGCAACGCCTGTGGCAAACCGCCCATCAGGTACGTGACTACCTGGTACAGCTTCGCAACGATGCGAACGGTTATAACCGGGATCATCTCATCGTGGTGAATAAGGACGGCGAAAAGGCGTGTCTTGCGACGACGAAAAGTGCGGACTGCCAGACTCAGAGCGGGCTGGTTCTCATTTTTCCATGGCCGGAAGTCACGATTGCTGAACTGACGAAATCCCTGGCGTTTTATGGATTACGGGATACCGCCTGGCCCGGGAGGATACGCATCAAAAGCCCCGCAGGAGAATGGCTGATTATCGTGTCGAACACCGGGCGTATCAGGATGTGCAACAGCACAGGGAAGGGAACATGTTAAAAAACCAGCGCGGCTTCTCGCTGACCGAGGTACTCATCGCGATGGCAATTAGCAGTATTTTGCTGCTGAGTACCGCGCGTTTTATGCCGGCGTTACAGCGAGCCATTCTCAAGCAAGAGCAACAGCAGGAGCTAGAAGAAGAGGTCTGGCTCAGAGCCACGGCTATCGGCAAGCAGCTGCAAAGGGCCGGATACTGCAACGGCTCTTGTCAGGGGCCCGCATTGACAATGGGTAGAGCAGGGCGCTGTGTCATTGTGCAATGGGATGCCAACAGCAATGGGCGCTGGGAGAATACCCCCTCGACAGAGGCGGAGCAAACAGGGTTTCGCCTGGAAGCTGGCGCACTTGAAACCCAGCGGGGAGCCACAAGCTGCGAAGGAAAAGGCTGGGAGAAGCTGACCGAACCTGAACGTGTGTTAGTGACTCACTTCCTGGTGAGCAAAATTGAGCACACTGGCTTTGCGCCTGAGTTAAGTATCGAGCTGGCAGTTTCCACTGCACGTCCACACGCCGAGCCAATACAGGTCACACATCGCGTCACAGGATTTAATCTGTGAAACGTCAGCGGGGGATGTCATCGCTTGCGCTGGTCCTGTTGCTCCTTGTGATCGGCAGCCTGATCCTTACCGGCCTTAATCTACAGCTCGATGCTTTTACGCGGATGGTGAGCCGTGAGCGGCAGCTGATTTTACAGCAAGCCAACGTCCAGTCGGCGCTGGAGTGGGGCAAAAGTCAGCTCTGGCCGGTGGGGCTAGGTATTCAGTGCAAAAAAGGGCTGCAAGGGCGAGTCTGTCTGCGCGTTACTGAAGACAATCGCGTCCTGCTTATTGCGGGGAGTGGTGAGCTGCTGCTGTGGCGCGGCGGGATAATCCAGGACGGGCGAGTGGTGTTCTCCCGCCATGGCTGGAGCGATTTTTGTCCACTGAAGGAGAGCGCACTGTGTCAGCTACCTTAGCCCGGCAAAGGGGATTTAGTATGGTGGAAGTGCTGTTAGCGATGATGCTGCTGGTTATCGTCATTACTGCGCTGTCTGGCTATCATCGGGCGCTGGCAGCGCGATTTACGGTTTTCAATCAGTATCGCCAGCTCTGGCACTCTGCCTGGAGCCAGACCCAGCTGTCACAGGGGACGTTACCGGATGGCTGGCGGATAAACAGGGGGCAGACAATGCAGGCTGGATGTGTCAGCATCTCGGTCACTATAATTTCGCCTTTGGGGCGGCAGGGTCAGATGACACGCCTGCATTGCCCGCTTAGTCAGTAGTCGGGAGCGTCTATGTTACGGGTCTACCACTCAAATCGTCTTGATGTGCTGGAAGCATTGATGGAGTTTATCGTCGAGCGCGAGCATCCTGCCGATCCCTTTGAGCCAGAAATGGTGCTGGTGCAAAGCACCGGTATGGCTCAGTGGCTGCAAATGTCCCTGGCGCAAAAATTCGGTATCGCGGCAAATATCGAGTTCCCGCTTCCGGCGAGTTTTATCTGGGAGATGTTTGTTCGCGTCCTGCCGGACATCCCCAAAAAAAGCGAATTCAATAAGCAAAGCATGAGCTGGAAGCTAATGTCGCTGCTGCCGGATATGCTGGCGAGCGATGAGTTCGCCATGCTGCGCCACTACCTGAGCGATGATACCGACAAACGTAAACTGTTCCAGCTGGCCTCGCGGACGGCGGATCTGTATGACCAGTATCTGGTCTATCGCCCGGAATGGCTGACGTCCTGGGAAAAGGGTGAGCTGATTGACGGCCTGCCTGAGGCGCAAATCTGGCAGGCCCCGCTGTGGAAAGCGCTGGTGGAACACACCGAAAAACTGGGTCAGCCGCAGTGGCACCGTGCCAACCTTTACGAGCGGTTTATCTCAACCCTCGAAAAGGCCTCTGAACCGCCTGCCGGGTTACCGTCGCGCGTCTTTATATGCGGGATTTCCGCTCTGCCACCTGTTTACCTGAGCGCGTTAAAAGCCCTGGGTAAGCATGTCGATATCCACATTCTGTTCACCAACCCGTGTCGCCATTACTGGGGGGATATTCAGGACCCTAAATGGCTCGCCCGTCTTGTCGCTCGCCAACGGCGGCGGATCTTTGAAGAGCGAGCGATCCCGCTCTTCAAAGACAGCGACAATGCCGCGCAGCTCTTTGATGAAGAAGGCATTCAAAACTTGCCGAATCCGCTGCTGGCCTCCTGGGGAAAACTGGGGCGTGACTACATTCACATGCTGTCCGATATCACCTCGTCCGGCGAAGGCGATGTGGATGCCTTTGCGGAGATCACTCCTGATAGCCTGCTGCATAACGTGCAACTGGATATTCTCGATCTGGAGAACCGCGCCATCGCGGGGATCACAGCCGAAGAGTTTGCCCGCAGCGATAAGAAGCGAAAACTGGATCCAGAGGATCGCAGCGTTACCGTACATGTGTGTCATAGCCCGCAGCGCGAAGTTGAAGTGCTTCATGACAAGCTGCTGGCGATGTTGCAGGACGATCCTGAACTGACGCCGCGCGATATTGTGGTCATGGTGGCGGATATCGACAGCTACAGCCCGTTTATTCAGGCGGTATTTGGTAGCGCCACCGGCGAGCGATATCTGCCTTATGCCGTTTCCGACCGCCGGGCGCGCCAGTCGCATCCCGCTTTGCAGGCGTTTATCAGCCTGCTTGCTCTGCCCGACAGCCGCTTTATTTCGGAAGATGTGCTGGCGCTGCTGGATGTTCCTGTGCTGGCCGCTCGCTTCGACATCGACGAAGAGGGGCTGCGCTATCTGCGCCAGTGGGTCAATGAATCAGGCGTTCGCTGGGGGATTGACGATGATAACGTCCAGGAGTTCGAGCTCCCGCCGACGGGGCAGCACACCTGGCAGTTCGGCCTGACGCGTATGCTGCTGGGCTATGCGATGGAGAGCCATCAGGGGGAGTGGAATGAGGTTCTGCCTTACGATGAATCCTCAGGGCTGATTGCCGAACTGGTCGGCCATCTGGCTTCACTGTTAATGCAGCTAAATCGCTGGCGTCGCGAGCTGATGCAGTCCCGCACGCTTGAGGAATGGCAGCCACTGTGCCGGGAAATGTTGAATGATTTCTTCCTGCCCGACACGGACACCGAAGCGGCGATGGCGCTTATCGAACAGCAGTGGCAGGCCATTATCGACGAAGGTATTTCATCTCATTATGGCGAGGCTATTCCGCTCTCCTTGCTTCGCGATGAACTGACGCAGCGCCTGGATCAGGAACGTATTAGCCAGCGCTTCCTTGCCGGTCCCGTCAATATTTGTACGCTAATGCCAATGCGTTCGATTCCTTTCAAAGTCGTTTGCCTGCTCGGAATGAACGATGGTATCTATCCGCGTGCTTTGGCGCCGCTGGGCTTTGATCTGATGAGCCAGCAGCCGAAGCGTGGTGACCGTAGCCGACGTGACGATGACCGTTACCTCTTCCTCGAGGCGTTGATTTCGGCCCAGCAAAAGCTCTATATCAGCTATATCGGGCATTCCATTCAGGATAACAGCGAGCGCTTCCCGTCAGTACTGGTGCAGGAACTGGTCGATTACATTGGGCAAAGCCACTATCTACCGGGTGATGAGGCGCGTAATTGCGACGAAAGCGAACAGCGGGTAAAAGCTCACATCACCTGTCTCCACACCCGCATGCCGTTCGATCCGGCTAACTACGTCGATAACGAACAGCAAAGCTATGCCCGCGAATGGCTGCCCGCTGCGAGGAAAGAGGGGCAAGCCCATACGGATTTCATTAAGGAGCTTGAGCCTCGTTTGCTTGAGACGCTCACTTTTGAGCAGTTGCAACGGTTTTGGGCGCACCCGGTACGCGCGTTTTTCCAGCAGCGGTTGCAGGTGAATTTCCGCTCCGAAGAGAGCGAGATCCCTGATGCAGAACCTTTCACCCTCAATGGATTAAGCCGCTATCAGCTGAATCAACAGCTGCTTAATGCGCTGGTTGAAGAGGAAAATGCACAAACGCTGTTTCGTCGCTATCGGGCCGCAGGCCAGCTCCCGTATGGCGCCTTCGGGGAGATCGCCTGGGATATGCAGTGTCAGGAGATGCAGGCTCTGGCCGACCGCGTTATTGAATTCCGTCAGCCGGGAAAAAGCCTTGAAATCGATCTGACCTGCAACGGTATTCAGCTCACGGGCTGGCTACAGCAGGTGCAGCCGGACGGGCTATTGCGCTGGCGTCCTGCCATGCTCAGTGTGTCACAAGGTTTGCAACTCTGGCTCGAACATCTTGTCTACTGTGCGGGCGGTAACGAAGGTGAAAGCCGTTTATTCGTCCGTAAGGACGGCGAATGGCGCTTCCCTCCAATGGCGTCCGATCAGGCTCTGGCCTGTCTCGAACCCTATATCGAGGGCTATCGCCAGGGGATGAATAAGCCGCTGCTGTTGCTGCCAGAAAGTGGGGGGGCGTGGATAAAAGCCTGTTACGACGCGCAGAATGATGCCATGTTAACGGATGACGCCTCGCTGCAAAAAGCGCGCAGCAAGTTTTTACAGGCGTATGAAGGAAATATGATGGTGCGCGGAGAGGGTGATGATGTCTGGTATCAGCGGTTATGGCGAACCCTTGAGCCGGAGTACTTCGACGCCATTACGCAAGAGGCTCAACGCTATCTGTTACCTTTGTTTAAATTTAATCAGTCCTGATGATTGTATAAAAATTGCGCAGGAGAAAGCGTTCATTTATTATGCCCATCTTGTCACGGACTGATGTACCAACATAAAGAGATGCTGGCGTGCCCAGCACGCAAATTGTTAATGATGTAGCCGTGATGAAGAGGTAGTGAATGCCAGGCAGCACCTTGTTAAAAGCGTTTGTTTTGTTTGTCGCCCTCTGGGCACCCCTCACTCAGGCAGATACCGGTTGGCAGCCCGTTCAGGAAAAAATCCATAAGAGCGAAAAAGACACCCGCCAGTATCAGGCTATTCGTCTTGATAACGGGATGACCGTACTGCTGGTCTCCGATCCGCAAGCGATTAAATCGCTCTCTGCGCTGGTCGTCCCCGTCGGCTCGCTGGAAGACCCTGATTCGCATCCTGGTCTTGCCCATTACCTTGAACACATGACGCTGATGGGGTCTAAAAAATATCCGCAGCCGGATAGCCTCTCTGAATTCCTCAAAATGCACGGTGGCAGCCACAATGCCAGCACGGCACCTTATCGCACTGCGTTCTATCTTGAAGTCGAAAACGATGCGCTGGAAGGGGCGGTTGACCGTCTCGCCGATGCCATCGCGTCGCCTTTACTGGATAAAAAGTATGCCGATCGCGAGCGTAACGCCGTCAATGCCGAACTGACCATGGCGCGCACGCGAGACGGTATGCGCATGGCGCAGGTCAGTGCCGAAACAATTAACCCGGCGCACCCAGGCTCGCGTTTTTCAGGGGGTAACCTGGAAACCCTGAGCGATAAACCCGGCAGCCCGGTTCTCGATGCCTTACACGCCTTTCGTGATAAATACTATTCCGCCAATCTGATGAAAGCGGTGGTTTACAGCAACAAACCGCTGCCGGAGCTGGCGCGTCTTGCGGCACAAACCTATGGTCGCGTGCCGAATAAAAATATCGAAAAGCCGGAGATCACCACGCCAGTGGTCACGGATGAGCAAAAAGGGATCATCATTCACTATGTGCCTGCAATGCCGCGTAAAGTGCTGCGTGTCGAGTTCCGTATTGATAACAATACCGCACAGTTTCGCAGCAAAACGGATGAGCTACTCACCTATCTGATCGGTAATCGCAGCCCGGGCACGCTCTCTGACTGGCTGCAGAAGCAGGGGCTGGTAGAGGGGATCCGCGCTGATTCCGATCCTGTCGTCAACGGTAACAGCGGTGTTCTCGCGATCTCGGCAACCCTGACCGACAAAGGCCTTGCGCACCGCGATCAAGTGGTTGCGGCGATCTTCAGCTATCTGTCGTTGCTGCGCGATAACGGTGTGGATAAAAGTTACTTTGACGAACTGGCCCACGTGCTGGATCTCGATTTCCGCTACCCGTCGATCACCCGCGATATGGACTATGTTGAATGGCTGGCTGACACCATGATTCGCGTTCCGGTGGAAAATACGCTGGATGCGGTGAACATTGCCGATCGCTATGACGCCGATGCCATCAAAGCGCGCCTGGCGATGATGACCCCGCAGAACGCCCGCATCTGGTATATCAGCCCGAAAGAGCCGCACAACAAAACTGCGTACTTTGTCGATGCGCCGTATCAGGTGAATAAAATCAGCGCGCAAACCTTCGCTGACTGGCAGAAAGAGTCCGGCCAGATTGCGTTGAAATTGCCTGAACTCAATCCGTACATTCCTGACGATTTCACGCTCATCAAGCCTGCAAAGGAATACCCGCATCCGGAACTGATCGTTAACGAACCGACGTTACGTGTGGTTTACACCCCAAGCCGCTATTTTGCCAGTGAGCCGAAAGCCGATGTCAGCGTGGTGCTGCGCAATCCGCAGGCCATGGACAGCGCCAAAAACCAGGTGATGTTTGCGCTCAATGACTATCTGGCGGGGATCGCCCTGGATCAGCTCAGCAATCAGGCGGCTGTCGGTGGGATCAGTTTCTCCACCAACGCCAACAACGGGCTGATGGTCAATGCTAACGGTTACACCCAGCGTTTACCGCAGCTTTTCCAGGCGCTGCTGGAGGGGTATTTCAGCTACACGGCGACCGAAGAGCAGCTGGAGCAGGCCAAATCCTGGTATGCGCAGATGATGGATTCGGCGGAAAAAGGCAAAGCCTTTGACCAGGCGATAATGCCTGTGCAGATGCTGTCGCAAATTCCGTACTTCCAGCGTGAAACGCGCCGCGCGTTGCTGCCGTCAATCACCCTGAAAGAGGTGATGGATTACCGGACGGCCCTGAAAACTCATTCGCGTCCCGAGTTTCTGGTTGTCGGTAACATGAGTGAAGATCAGGCTAAAACTCTCGCGCAGAATGTTCGCAAACAGCTGGGTGCCAACGGCAACGAGTGGTGCCGTAACCAGAATGTGCTGGTGGAAAAACAGCAGAATGTGATCTTTGAAAAGTCGGGGAGCAGCACGGACTCTGCGCTGGCCGCAGTATTTGTGCCGACCGGCTACGATGAGTATGCCAGCTCGGCCTACAGCGCGGTGCTGGGGCAGATCATCCAGCCGTGGTTCTACAATCAGTTGCGTACCGAAGAGCAGCTTGGCTATGCGGTGTTTGCGTTCTCGATGAACGTGGGTCGCCAGTGGGGACTGGGCTTCTTGTTGCAGAGCAGCGATAAACAGCCCGCTTATCTTTGGCAGCGGTATCAGGCCTTCTTCCCACAGGCTGAAGAGAAGCTGCGCAAAATGACACCGGAAGAGTTTGCTCAAATTCAGCAGGCCGTGATCGCGCAGGTGCAGCAGGCTCCGCAAACCTTGGGCGAAGAAGCGTCTCAGCTCAGCAAAGATTTCGATCAGGGTAATATGACCTTTGATTCACGTGATAAAGTAGTGGCCGAGATAAAACTGCTGACGCCTCAAAAGGTTGCCGACTTCTTCCACCAGGCGGTGGTGAAGCCGCAAGGCATGGCATGCTTGTCTCAGGTTTCCGGCAGCCAGAATGGGAAAGTGGATTATGTGAATCCGCAGGGCTGGAAAGTCTGGGAGAGCGTCAGCGCACTGCAGAAATCGATGCCCTGGAGTAAGAAAGAATGACCGATACCGCTGAGTCCCTTGATCCCTTACGTTTGCCGCTACAGGGCGAACGATTGATTGAAGCCTCAGCGGGAACGGGAAAAACCTTCACCATTGCCGCCCTCTACCTGCGCCTTCTGTTAGGACTGGGCGGCAATGCTGCGTTTGGGCGCCCGCTCAGCGTGGAACAACTGCTGGTGGTGACCTTCACCGAAGCGGCGACCGCCGAGCTGCGCGGACGTATTCGTGCGAACATACATGAACTGCGCATCGCCTGCCTGCGCCAGACCACAGACAACCCACTTTACGCTCGCCTCCTTGAAGAGATCGCTGATAAGCAGCAGGCCGCTCAATGGTTGCTTCTGGCCGAGCGTCAAATGGACGAAGCCGCTGTCTTTACCATTCACGGTTTTTGCCAGCGCATGCTGAGCCTGAATGCGTTTGAATCGGGCATGCTCTTTGAACAGCAGCTCATTGAGGATGAATCCGAACTGCGTCATCGGGCGTGCGCGGACTTCTGGCGCCGCCATTGCTATCCGCTCCCGCGTGATATCGCCGAAGCGGTGCATGCCTTATGGAAAGGGCCGGAAGAACTTTTACGCGCTATCGAACGCTACCTGCAAGGCGAAGCGCCGGCGATAAAATCCCCGCCGCCGGCGGATGAAACGCTGGCTGCACGGCACGAGAAAATTATTTCGCTGATAGCCGCCCTGAAGCAAAAATGGTGCGAGTCGGTTGCCGATATCGACGCCATTCTTGAAAATTCCGGCATTGACCGCCGCAAATTTAACCGTGGTAATCAGGCGAAATGGATCGAAAAAATCAGCGCCTGGGCGCAGGAAGAGACGCGCAGCTATCAGCTGCCCGATGCGCTGGAGAAGTTTTCTCAGAGCTTCCTGGTGGAGCGCACCAAAGTTGACGGTATCGTCCCTGAACATCCGTTGTTTGTCGCGATAGAAACGCTGCTGGCGCAGCCGCTGACCCTTAACGATCTGATGATCACCCGTGCGATGGCCGAGATCCGCGAAACCGTTGCGCGTGAGAAACATCGTCGTGGCGAGCTGGGTTTCGACGATATGCTAAGCCGCCTGGATGCGGCACTCGGCAGTGAAAATGGCGACGCGCTGGCAGCGGCGATCCGCGCCCGCTTCCCGGTAGCAATGATCGATGAATTCCAGGATACCGACCCGCAACAATACCGTATTTTCCGCCGTATCTGGCGCAGACAGCCCGAAACGGCGCTGTTACTGATTGGTGATCCTAAACAGGCCATCTACGCCTTTCGCGGCGCGGATATCTTCACCTACATGAAAGCCCGCGGAGAGGTCGAAGCGCACTATACGCTGGACACCAACTGGCGTTCCGCGCCTGGAATGGTGGCGAGCGTAAATACGCTTTTTGAGCGTATGGATGCGGCTTTCATGTTCAAGGAAATTCCGTTTTCGCCCGTTAAGTCGGCTGAGAAAAACAGCGCACTGCGCTTTGAGCTCCGTGGCGACGTTCAGCCTGCGATGAACTTTTGGCTGATGGACGGCGAAGGCTGTGGCGTCAGTGATTATCAGAACGTGATGGCGCAGCAGTGTGCGGCGCAGATCCGCGACTGGCTCAGCGCCGGTGCGCAGGGCGAAGCGCTACTGTGGAAAGGTCACACCGCTAAAGCGGTCAGCGCCTCGGACATTACCGTGCTGGTGCGCAGTCGCCAGGAGGCGTCGCTGGTGCGCGATGCCCTCACGCTGCTCGCGATCCCTTCTGTTTACCTCTCTAATCGCGACAGCGTGTTTGAAACGCTCGAAGCGCAGGAGATGCTATGGCTGTTGCAGGCCGTGCTGACGCCTGAGCGGGAGAGTACGTTGCGCAGTGCGCTGGCAAGCTCAATGCTCGGTCTTAACGCGCGTGATATTGATGCGCTGAATAACGACGAAAGTGCATGGGATGCGGTGGTTGAAGAGTTTGCGCATTATCGTGAGCGCTGGCAAAAACGCGGCGTCATGGCGATGCTGCGCGAATTGATGGCTCAGCGTCATGTCGCTGAAAATATGCTGGCGACCGCAGGCGGTGAACGCCGCCTGACCGACATTTTGCACATCAGCGAGCTTTTACAGGAAGCGGGATCGCAGCTTGAGAGCGAACATGCGCTGGTGCGTTGGCTGTCGCAGCATATCGCCGATCCTAACAGCAATGCGGCCAGTCAGCAGATGCGTCTCGAAAGCGACAAGCATCTGGTGAAAATCGTGACGATCCACAAATCAAAAGGTTTGGAATATCCGCTGGTTTGTCTTCCGTTTATCGCCAACTATCGTGCGCAGGATCAGGCGTTCTATCACGATCGCGTGTCGTTTGAGCCGGTGCTCGATCTCAGCAAAGCCGATGCCAGTATTGAGCTTGCCGAGGCGGAGCGTCTGGCGGAAGATTTACGCCTGCTGTATGTCGCCCTGACGCGCTCCGTCTGGCATTGCAGCCTGGGCGTTGCGCCGCTGTTCCGCCGTCGCGGCGAGAAGGCGGGGGAGAGCGATTTCCATCAAAGTGCGCTCGGGAGGCTGATTCAAAGGGGTGAGCCAAAAGATGCCGCCGGGCTGCGCCAGTGTCTCGACGCGTTATGTGATGAAAATATTGCCCTGCAGATCCCCGGCCAGCCCGACCTTTCCCGCTGGCAGATGCCAGAGCCATCGGTGCCCGATTTAGGCGCGCGGAAGATTACGCGTGCGCTGGTGGACGACTGGCGAGTCACCAGCTATTCCGGCCTACAGCAGCATGGACAAAACATTGCGCAGGATCTGATGCCCAAACTCGACGTAGATGCGTCGGGCGTAGGTGAGGTGGTGGCAGAACCCGAGCTTACACCGCATCAGTTCCCGCGCGGTGCGTCGCCAGGGACGTTTTTGCATAGCCTATTTGAAACGCTCGATTTTACGCAGCCGGTGTCGCCGGAGTGGGTGCTGGAGATGCTGCAAAAAGGCGGGTACGACGCCCAGTGGCAGCCGGTACTTACCGCGTGGATCACGGCGATTTTAGAGGCGCCGCTTAATGATTCGGGGATCTCCCTAAGCCAACTCACAGCAAAAGAAAAACAGGTTGAGATGGAGTTCTATCTCCCGATTGCCGGGCCGCTGACAGCGAACGCACTGGATGCGATTATTCGCGAGCACGATCCGTTGTCGAAGAACAGCCCGGCGCTCAATTTCCGCCAGGTGAGCGGGATGCTGAAAGGCTTTATCGATTTGGTGTTCCGTCATGAGGGGCGCTACTACCTGCTGGATTACAAATCCAACTGGCTGGGCGAAAACAGCGAGGCCTATACCCGCCAGGCAATGGCCGCCGCAATGCAGTCGCACCGCTATGATTTGCAGTATCAACTCTATACCCTGGCGCTGCACCGCTACCTGCGCCACCGCATCGCGGATTACAACTATGAAGACCATTTCGGCGGTGTGATTTATCTGTTTTTACGTGGCGTTGACGCCCGGGATCCGCAGTCGGGGATCTTTACCACGCGCCCGGATCCGTTGTTGATTGATAAAATGGACAGACTGTTTGCCGCGAGCACGGAAGAGGTGGCCCAATGACAATGAAAGAGCGGTTGCTTGAGGCGGTAGAGCAGCGTGCGCTGCGCCCTCTCGACGCGCAGTTTGCCATGATGGTGGCGGATAACGATGCTGCGGTCATGCTGGCCGCCGCGATCCTCAGTAAAGATGCCGGTGAAGGCCATGTGTGCTTGCCCCTGTCACGCCTGGTACCGGATGAGAAAATGCCCGCTCCGCTGCAGGCCTGTTACGCTCTCCTCGGCGAAACGACGGACTGGCAAGACGTGCTACTGCGCTCTGACGCCGTCAGTCACGGTGATATTCCGACGCCCTTGATTCTTTGTCACGACCGGCTCTATCTCAATCGCATGTGGCGTAACGAGCTGGCGATAGCGCATTTCTTTAATGATTCTAATCAGCCGCTGCCCTATGACGATAGGGCATTGATTCAAACCCTGAATGACCTGTTCGGTGACTCAGAAACGGTGAACTGGCAAAAAGTGGCGGCGGCGGTAGCCCTGACGCGGCGCATTTCGGTGATTTCTGGCGGACCAGGGACGGGGAAAACCACCACCGTCGCAAAACTGCTGGCGGCGCTGATTCAGATAGCGGGCGAGCAGAAATGCCGTATCCGGCTGGCTGCTCCCACGGGCAAAGCGGCGGCAAGATTGACGGAATCACTGGGTGGCACGCTGCAAAAACTGCCGCTGAATGATGCCCAGCGCAAGTTGTTCCCGAATGAGGCCAGCACGCTGCACCGCCTGCTTGGCGCCCAGCCTGGCAGCCAGCGTCTGCGCTATCATGCAGGGAATCCGCTGCACCTGGATGTGCTGGTGGTCGACGAAGCCTCGATGATCGACTTGACGATGATGTCGCGCCTGATCGACGCGCTACCGCCGCACGCCCGCGTGATTTTCCTCGGCGATCGCGATCAGCTGGCCTCGGTTGAGGCGGGGGCCGTGCTGGGGGATATCTGCAATTATGCCAGCGCAGGCTATACCCTCACGCGCGCGCAGGAGCTGTCGCACCTGACCGGCTGCCCGATTGAAGGGCACACAGAAGAACGGGCGGGGGCCTTGCGCGACAGCCTGTGCCTGTTGCAAAAAAGCTACCGTTTTGGCAGCGATTCCGGTATCGGTCAGCTCGCCGCCGCCGTTAACCGCGGCGATCGTGCGGCCATCAGAACGGTATTTAACGGCACATTTGACGACATTGAGAAAAAACCGCTCCAGACGGGCGAAGAGTATCTCGCCATGCTCGAGGATGCATTGCAGGGTTATCAGCGTTTCCTTATGAGCGTGCAGCAACAGGATGCACCGGAAGCCGTGATTGCAGCCTTCGGTGAGTATCAGCTTTTGTGCGCGCTGCGCGAAGGGCCGTTTGGCGTCACCGGGCTGAATGAACGGCTGGAGCTGGCGTTAGCGCAGAAGCGGAAAATCTTCCGCCAGCCGCATTCCCGCTGGTATGAGGGGCGTCCGGTAATGATCTCCCGTAACGACAGCGCTCTTGGGCTGTTTAACGGTGATATCGGCATTGCGCTCGATCGCGGCCAGGGGCTGCGCGTCTGGTTCCAGATGCCCGATGGCAGCGTGAAATCGGTGCAGCCAAGCCGTCTGCCAGAACACGAAACGGCGTGGGCGATGACGGTGCACAAATCGCAGGGTTCCGAGTTTGATCACGCGGTGCTGATTCTGCCCGCGCAAATGTCGCCGGTAGTGACGCGCGAGCTGGTGTATACCGCCATCACCCGCGCGCGGAAAAGGCTGTCGCTGTATGCCGACGAGCGTGTGCTGGCGCAAGCCGTGACGACGCGTACCGAGCGGCGCAGCGGGTTAAGCGCGGTGTTTGAATCTGCCTGAGTGTTTGGCTCCCTCTCCGTTCGGGAGAGGGAAGCGCATGGCCTGTGGGGTTAACTCAAGTCCGCCATCAGCACCTTCGAACGTCGCTGATAGTTGTACATCTCTTTTTTACTCTCCGGCAGCAAATCAATATCGACCGGTGTAAAGCCGCGTTCCTGGAACCAGTGAATGCTGCGGGTGGTCAAGACAAATAATTTATTCAGGCCGATCTGACGTGCCTGGGCGGCGACCCGCTCAAGCAGCACTTCGCCGCGCGAGGAACTGCGGTAGTCTGGATGCACTGCCACGCAGGCCATCTCACCGATTTTCTCTTCGGGGAAGGGGTAGAGCGCCGCGCAGGCGATAGTCAGGTTGTCGCGCTGGATGATGGTGAACTTGTCGATCTCCATCTCCAGCTGCTCGCGGGAGCGACGGACCAAAATCCCTTGCTGCTCCAGCGGCCGAATAAGCTCCAGAATTCCGCCAATATCGTTGATCGTGGCGCGACGAATCTGTTCCGCACTCTCCATCACAATCTGCGTACCAATACCGTCGCGAGAGAACAGCTCCTGCAACAATGCCCCGTCTTCCTGATAACTGATCAGGTGGCTGCGACGCACGCCGCTGCGACAGGCTTTGACCGCGCCGCGCAGGAAACGCACGGTGCCGGAGTGGTAATCACCTTCTGCTTCCAGCGCTTCGACGCGCGCCTGGGCTTCGTTCGGGAAAAGCTCCGAAACGATATCTCCGTGTTCGTTAAACACGCCCTGCGAGGAGCAGAAACCGATCATCTTCTCGGCTTTGAGTTTGATCGCCAGCTGCGTTGCCACCTCTTCGGAGGTGAGGTTAAAACTTTCACCCGTCACGGAGACGGCAACCGGCCCCATCAGCACAATCGCGCCGTTATCGAGCTGGCGATGAATCGCCTCTTCGTCGATACGACGGATACGCCCGCTGTGGCAGTAATCCACACCATCATCCACGCCCAACGGCTGGGAAATAATAAAATTGCCGCTGACCACGTTGATATGCGCGCCCTGAAGCGGCGTATTGTTGAGGCTCATCGACAGACGCGCAGTGATATCGAGCTGCAAAAGCCCGGCTGCTTGCTTAACCAGCTCCAGGGTTTTGGCGTCAGTCACGCGGGTGTGCTTGTGATAAATCGGCTCGTGGTGGTGGGCCGCCAGATTGGCGTCGATTTGTGGGCGCGCGCCGTAGACGACCACCAGGCGAATGCCGAGGCTGTGCAGCAGACCGATGTCATTGACTATACTGGAAAAGTTTTCATGCTCAATGGCTTCGCCACCCAGCATGATGACAAACGTTTTTCCCCGATGGGTATTGATGTAGGGAACAGAATGGCGGAATCCCTGGACCAGTTCGGTTCTACGTTCCTTTACCACGGCACAACCCCTCAGTGAATGTTTATTCGTATTTTCTGTATTTTTATTCGATTATTGCCGCGCGCGCAACCCTAAATTCAGTGCAAACCAGAGAAAAAATTAAGTGATGCGTGCCTTACTGCATGATTGTTTACCCTTTTATAGATGACAGGTTATGCATCATTCGCTAAAGTTTTCGGTCAATTTGGACGTTTTGTCGGTAAATTCGTTTTCTTGCTCGGGAGAAGCATGTCGGGATCCAAATCAACAATAAGCCGCCGCCGCTTGTTACAAGGGGCCGGGGCGATGTGGTTGCTGAGCGTCAGCCAGGTTGCATTCGCCGCCGTCAGTCAGGTGGTGGCGGTGCGTGTCTGGCCGTCTTCGACCTATACGCGCGTGACGGTAGAGTCTAATCAGGTACTGAAATACAAACAGTTTGCGTTGAGCAATCCTGAGCGTGTGGTGGTGGATATCGAGGGCGTGAATCTGAACTCGGTGCTGAAAGGCATGGGGGCGCAGATCCGTGGCGATGATCCTTACATTAAATCTGCCCGCGTCGGCCAGTTTGATCCGCAAACCGTGCGCATGGTGTTCGAGCTGAAGCAGAACGTTAAACCGCAGCTGTTTGCCCTGGCACCGGTGGCCGGTTTTAAAGAGCGTCTGGTGATGGATCTTTATCCGGCTAATGCGACGGACATTCAGGATCCACTCCTCGCCTTGCTGGAAGATTACAACAAAGGCGATCTTGAGAGACAGGTTCCTCCTGCGCAGAGTGGCCCGCAGCCGGGTAAAGCGGGGCGCGATCGCCCGATTGTGATCATGCTCGATCCGGGCCACGGCGGAGAAGACTCCGGAGCGGTCGGGAAATATCGAACGCGTGAAAAAGACGTGGTGTTGCAGATTGGCCGCCGTCTGAAGGCGTTGATCGATAAAGAGGGCAACATGCGGGCGTACATGACGCGCAATGAAGACGTGTTCATTCCGCTGAAAGTGCGCGTGGCGAAAGCGCAGAAACAGCGCGCTGACCTGTTTGTCTCCATTCACGCCGATGCCTTTACCAGCAGACAGCCGAGCGGTTCGTCGGTCTTTGCTCTGTCGACCAAAGGGGCGACCAGTACCGCGGCGCGACTGCTGGCGGATTCCCAGAACGCCTCCGACCTGATTGGTGGGGTGAGCAAGAGTGGCGATCGCTATGTCGATCACACGATGTTCGACATGGTGCAGTCGCTCACTATTACCGACAGTCTGAAATTTGGTAAAGCAGTGCTGAGTAAACTCGGGAATGTGAACAAGCTGCATAAAAACAGCGTTGAGCAGGCGGGCTTTGCGGTGCTGAAGGCGCCGGATATCCCGTCGATTCTGGTCGAAACGGCGTTTATCAGTAACGTCGAAGAGGAGCGTAAGCTCAAGACCGCGAAATTCCAGCAGGAAGTGGCAGAGTCGATTCTGGCGGGGATTAAGGCGTATTTCTCGGATGGCGCGACGCTGGCCAGAAGAGGATAGATGGTATGAGCCGGGTTCACGCCCGGCAAATCCACAAACTGCAGATACAAAAAAACACCCTTGAGGGTGTCTATTGTTTTTCGAAGAATTGGTTGCGGGGGCCAGATTTGAACTGACGACCTTCGGGTTATGAGCCCGACGAGCTACCGGGCTGCTCCACCCCGCGTCCGTGGATGCGCACTATACTCGGATAGGTTTTTGATGCAACCCTTTTTCTCATAAATACCAAAATTAGTATGTAAAATGAACGACATCGCCCTGTTCGGACGATTAATGCGCAAATCCTGCCTCAGGATGCGCTATCAGATTTCAATAGCCTGAGGGGTTTGTTATCTTCTTTATAGAGACTCAGGGCAACTTTAAGACGAGATATAATGAAAGGACGATGGGCGAAGTATCTGATGACGGGCGCAATGGTAGCGATTCTTGCGGCCTGCTCCTCTAAACCGACCGATCGCGGTCAGCAATATAAAGACGGGAAATTCACCCAGCCTTTCTCTTTAGTTAACCAGCCGGATGCCGTGGGTGCGCCGATCAACGCGGGTGACTTCGCTGAGCAGGTCAGCCAGATCCGCACCGCGTCACCGCGTCTGTATGGCTCGCAGAACAGCGTCTACAACGCCGTACAGGACTGGCTGCGTGCAGGCGGCGATACGCGCACCATGCGCCAGTACGGCATCGATGCCTGGCAGATGGAAGGGGCCGATAACTACGGTAACGTCCAGTTCACCGGTTACTACACGCCGGTGGTCCAGGCGCGACACACCCGTCAGGGCGAGTTCCAATATCCTATTTACCGCATGCCGCCAAAGCGTGGCCGCCTGCCGTCTCGCGCAGAGATCTATTCCGGTGCGCTGAATGAAACGTATGTGCTGGCCTACAGTAACTCGCTGATGGATAACTTCATCATGGATGTGCAGGGCAGCGGGTATATAGATTTTGGTGATGGTTCACCTCTTAACTTCTTTAGCTACTCCGGTAAAAATGGCCACGCCTACCGCAGTATCGGCAAAGTGCTGATCGATCGCGGGGAAGTTAAGAAAGAAGATATGTCGATGCAGGCTATTCGCGAGTGGGGCGAAAAGCACAGCGAAGCTGAAGTGCGTGAGCTGCTGGAGCAGAACCCGTCCTTCGTCTTCTTTAAACCGCAAAATTACGCACCGGTGAAAGGGGCCAGCGCGGTTCCGCTGATTGGACGTGCATCCGTGGCTTCCGATCGTTCTATCATACCGCCGGGCACCACGCTGCTGGCAGAAGTGCCGACCCTGGACAACAACGGCAAATTCAGCGGTCAGTATGAATTACGCCTGATGGTGGCGCTGGATGTCGGTGGGGCCATTAAAGGCCAGCACTTCGATATTTATCAGGGCATTGGTGCGGATGCGGGCCATCGTGCGGGCTGGTATAACCATTATGGACGCGTATGGGTTCTCAAACCCGCAGCAAGTGCTGGCAACGTTTTCAGCGGCTGATTGTGGTAATCTAGCGCGTAATATTTACCGCCTTCTCCTGTGATGGAGAAGGGCAGGGTGAGGATAAAACCTCACCCTTTTTACATCCTGAGGTCTTATGTCTGCGTTAATCAGCGATGCCTGGCGTCAACGTTTTGGCGGTACGGCGCGTTTATATGGTGAAAAAGCCCTGCAACTTTTTGCGGATGCCCACGTCTGCGTGGTCGGTATTGGCGGAGTCGGCTCCTGGGCGGCTGAGGCGCTGGCGCGTACCGGTATTGGCGCGATTACCCTTATTGATATGGATGATGTGTGCGTCACCAACACCAACCGTCAGATCCATGCCCTGCGCGATAACGTTGGCCTGGCGAAAGCAGAAGTGATGGCAGAGCGCATCCGCCTGATTAACCCGGAATGTCGTGTCACGGTGATTGATGATTTCGTCACCGCCGATAATGTGGCGCAATACCTGGGCACCGGCTTTAGCTACGTGATTGACGCAATCGACAGCGTGCGTCCGAAAGCGGCCCTGATTGCCTATTGCCGTCGCTACAAGATTCCATTAGTGACCACGGGCGGGGCGGGCGGTCAAATCGATCCGACGCAGATCCAGGTGACCGATTTGGCGAAAACCATTCAGGATCCGCTGGCGGCAAAACTGCGTGAAAGGCTGAAAAACGATTTTAACGTGGTGAAAAACAGTAAAGGTAAGCTGGGCGTAGACTGCGTGTTCTCAACTGAAGCGCTGGTCTATCCGCAGGCAGATGGCTCCGTCTGTGCCATGAAAAGCACCGCAGAAGGGCCGAAACGAATGGACTGCGCCTCGGGCTTTGGCGCGGCGACAATGGTCACCGCAACCTTTGGTTTTGTCGCTGTCTCTCACGCCCTGAAGAAAATGATGGCCAAAGCCAACCGTCAGGCCTGAACCTGACGGGCGGCGTTCAGCACCGCTTCGCTCAGTGCGGACAGGCCCTGGCTGCGTGAGGCGCTCAGTTGTCCGCGCAGCCCCAGCTCGTCAAACAGCGCCAACGGATCGCCATCCAGCAATTGCCGGGCGCTTTTGCCTTCCACGGCGGTGAGCAGCACTGCCAGTAAACCGCGCACGATCCGCCCTTCGCTGTCGCCAAAGAAATGCAGCGTCTCCCCGGATGTCGTCACACCCAGCCAGACGCGATTTTCGCAGCCTGGAATTTCTTTCGCCTGCGCTTTTAACGCATCAGAAAGTGTGGGGAGTTGCTTGCCCAGTAAAATCAGCTGTCGGTATTTATCTTCCCACTGGGTGAGCGGGAGGAACGTTTGTCTCAGCGTCTCTTCTGTGATCACGCTGCCGAAAGGGTGTCCGGCTAAGGATGAGCTCGTCATTAATCCACCAGGAGTTCAAGGGCGCGATCGACGGCCGCCACCAGGGCATGAACGTCGCTTTGCGTGTTGTAGGGAGCAAACGAGGCGCGCAGCGTGCCACTGACGCCGAGTGCCGCAAGCAGCGGCTGTGCACAGTGCTGTCCGGCGCGCAGGGCGATACCGTATCCGGCCAGCAGAGTGACCATATCGCTGTGGTGAACACCGGCAAAATCAAACGCCAGCAGGCTGGAGTCCTGGACGCGGAACGAGCGGAATCCGGGACGTTTTTTTAACTCTTCTTCTGCAAGTGTGGCCAGCCCACGGCTCCAGCTTTCGGCTTGCTCGACGTCCGTCTCAGCAAGCCACTCCAGTGCGGCGCTCAGCCCTATCACGCCCGCCACGTTTGGCGTACCGGCTTCGAGGCGGTAAGGGATCTCCTGGGTTTTGAAACCGTCAAAGGTCACTTCGGTGATCATCTTTCCGCCGCCCAGCCACGGGGTCATTTGTGCCAGCAGTTCCGGTTTGCCATACAGCGCGCCGATCCCGGTTGGGCCATAAAGCTTGTGACCGGAAAAAGCGTAAAAGTCGATATCCAGTTTGCGGACATCAGCCGGGAAATGCACAACGCCTTGCGCACCGTCGACCATCACAACCATGCCGTGGCGGTGTGCCATTTCAATGGCACGGGCCAGATCCGGGCAACCGCCGGTGACGTTCGACATTTGTCCGAGAGCCAGAATTCGGCTGCGCGGGGTGATGAGTTCGGGTAAACGCCCGACGTCAGGCAGTAAATCTGCGCCCAACGGCAGTTTTACGATCCGGGCGCCCGTTTGTTCCGCGACCATCAGCCACGGCACTAAATTGGCATGGTGCTCGGCCTCGCTCACGATAATCTCGTCGCCCGGTTGCAGGAGCGGGCGAGCATAGCACTGGGCGACCATATTGATTGCCTCGGTGGTGCCACGCGTCCAGACGATATTTTTACCGCTTTCGGCGTTCAGCAGACGCGCGACCTGATCGCGGGCAGCTTCATAGCGCGCGGTCAAACGCTGCGCCTCGGCAAACTGGCTGCGATGCACATTCCCGGCGCTCAGGCTGTAGAACTGATTTGTCGCGTCGATCACAGCCTGCGGCTTGAGCGCCGTGGCGGCACTGTCGAGATAAACACCGGCATCGGCCAGCGCCGGAAACTGTGCGCGAAAATGCGCAGGACTGAAAGCGTTCATGGAATTCCTCATATCAATATGGAGATCGTCGCGCAATTTCGGCGGCAGGGCAAGGTTGTTGATCGCTATCGGAATTGTCTGTTTGTCCTGGCAGGTCTTGAGAAGCAGGTTATGCTGAATAGTGTTAGGTGAATGTTTTAGCCTGTTTTAAAACTAGGATTGAATAGCATTAATTGCTAAAGGAGAAAATTATGAACAAGACTGCCGCAATCATTTCTGCCTGTGTATTTACTTTTGCCCTGAGCGCATGTTCTGGTAACAACTACGTGATGCATACCAATGATGGCCGAACTATCGTCTCTGACGGGAAGCCAAAAACCGATAATGAGACCGGGATGATCTCGTATAAAGATGCGAACGGGAACAAGCAGCAGATCAACCGTACTGATGTGAAAGAGATGGTTGAACTGGATAAGTAACAGATTTTAGACCAAAAAAAAGCACCGCAAATAGGCGGTGCTACATTAATCACTATGGACAGACAGGGTAAATGTACAGGAAGTGAAAAAAGGGTAGCTTCGCTACCGTGATCTGAATTGCAGACCAATTGCAAACACAACAACACAACATCACAACCGTAAGCCAAAAGCCCTTCAGAACACGCATTCCAAAAAAAGCTTTTCGTTCCGGCTCAGGAAGTGCCGCCACTATAGGTATTTGCTGGTAGTTCCTCAACGGACAAATTATAATGGCTCAGATAAAAAAAACTAATAGGTTAAACGTTGTTTCCTATGTGTTAAATACCTTTAACATCTAAGCCTAATACCCATGTCGAAGCGATTACCACCCCTAAATGCATTACGCGTTTTTGATGCTGCAGCACGCCATCTGAGCTTCACGCGCGCGGCTGATGAGCTTTTTGTGACGCAGGCCGCAGTAAGTCATCAAATCAAGTCTCTGGAGGATTTCCTGGGGCTTAAGCTGTTTCGCCGCCGCAACCGCTCCCTGCTTCTGACGGAAGAAGGGCAGAGCTATTTTCAGGATATCAAAGACATTTTTTCCCAGCTCACTGAGGCGACGCGCAAACTGCAGGCGCGAAGCGCTAAAGGTGCGCTGACGGTCAGTTTATTGCCCAGTTTTGCCATTCATTGGCTGGTGCCACGACTCTCTAGCTTTAACTCAGCTTATCCGGGAATCGACGTCAGGATCCAGGCGGTGGACCGTCAGGAAGACAAACTGGCGGACGATGTCGACGTCGCTATTTTTTACGGTCGCGGCAACTGGCCGGGCTTGCGTGTTGAAAAATTATACGCAGAATATCTCCTGCCGGTGTGCTCGCCGCTGCTGCTGACAGGCGACAAAGCGTTGAAAACGCCTGCCGATCTGGCGCAACATACACTTTTACATGATGCTTCTCGCCGCGACTGGCAAACTTATACCCGCCAGTTGGGTCTTAATCATATTAATGTGCAGCATGGCCCCATCTTTAGCCACAGCGCGATGGTGTTACAGGCCGCCATTCACGGACAGGGCGTGGCGTTGGCAAACAACGTGATGGCCCAGTCCGAAATTGAGGCAGGCCGCCTGGTCTGCCCGTTTAATGATGTTCTGGTCAGCAAGAATGCGTTTTATCTGGTTTGTCATGACAGTCAGGCAGAACTGGGTAAAATAGCCGCCTTCCGGCAGTGGATACTGGCGAAGGCGGCACATGAACAAGAAAAATTCCGCTTTCGTTATGAGTAATCATCTCTTTTGTGTGCCGGGCACGCATAACTTTAGGACAGAAACATGACCAGCCGTTTCATGCTGATTTTTGCCGCGGTGAGTGGCTTTATTTTTGTCGCACTGGGCGCGTTCGGCGCGCATGTGTTGAGCAAGACCTTAGGGGTCGTCGAAATGGGCTGGATTCAAACCGGCCTTGAGTATCAGGCATTTCACACGCTGGCTATTTTTGGGCTGGCGGTGGCAATGCAGCGTCGCATTAGCATTTGGTTCTACTGGAGCAGCGTATTCCTCGCACTGGGGACCGTTCTGTTCAGCGGCAGTTTGTACTGCCTCGCACTTTCACATTTGCGCCTTTGGGCGTTTGTTACACCCGTCGGCGGCGTCAGTTTCCTCGCTGGGTGGGTATTGATGTTTATCGGAGCTATCCGTCTGAAACGCAGGGGCGTTGTTCATGAGTAAGGTTGTTTTATATTGTCGCCCGGGGTTTGAGAAAGAGTGCGCCGCGGAAATTACTGACAAAGCGTCACGTCTGGAAGTCTTCGGCTTTGCCCGCGTCAAAGAGCACTCGGGCTATGTGGTGTTCGAATGCTATCAGCCTGACGATGCGGATAAGATCGTTAGCAAGTTACCGTTCAGCTCGTTGATTTTTGCCCGTCAGATGTTTGCCGCGGGCGAACTGCTGACCGATTTGCCGCCAGAAGATCGTATTTCCCCTATCTCCGGCATGCTGCAGGGCGTGGTAGAGAAGGGCGGCGATCTGCGTGTTGAAGTGGCTGACACCAACGAAAGCAAAGAGCTGATGAAGTTTTGCCGCAAGTTCACCGTTCCGCTGCGCGCTGCGCTGCGTGAGGTGGGCGTGCTGACAAACTACGAGACGCCAAAACGTCCGGTGGTGCATGTCTTCTTTATTGCGCCGGGCTGTTGTTATACCGGTTACTCCTACACGACGAACAACTCGCCGTTTTATATGGGTATCCCGCGTCTTAAATTCCCGTCCGATGCGCCAAGCCGTTCTACGCTCAAACTGGAAGAGGCGTTCCACGTCTTTATTCCTGCCGATGAGTGGGATGAGCGCCTGGCGAACGGGATGTATGCCGTGGATCTGGGAGCTTGCCCTGGCGGCTGGACCTATCAGCTGGTCAAACGCAACATGTGGGTTTCGTCTGTCGATAACGGCCCTATGGCGCAAAGCCTGATGGATACCGGGCAGGTGACCTGGCTGCGTGAAGATGGTTTCCGCTATCGCCCGACCCGTAACAACATCACCTGGATGGTGTGCGATATGGTGGAGAAACCGGCGAAAGTGGCCGCGCTGATGGCAACCTGGCTGGTGAACGGCTGGTGCCGCGAGACGATCTTCAACCTTAAGCTGCCGATGAAAAAGCGCTATGAAGAGGTCTCCCAGAATCTGGCGTATATCCAGGAACAGCTGAATGCCCAGGGGATCAATGCTGAAATCCAGGCGCGTCAGCTTTATCACGACCGTGAAGAAGTGACGGTACACGTCCGTCGCTGGTGGGCTGCCGTGGGTGGACGTCGCGACGAGCGATAACGCCTGTCTATGTGCCCGGTAGCGCTATGCTTACCGGGCACACTCCAGGTCCTCCGGCAACTTTCTGCCCTGAACCTACCGCTCCAGCCGCAACTGCTGCAAATTCCCGTCTAACTGCAAATCCGTCTGTAACCGCGCCACATCCCGGCAGATAAATGCCATCTCTTTATGCGCTTCCAGCTTCTTGCGCCACTTCTCGGGAATATTCTCCAGATGGGCGTAAATCCCCTCCAGATCCTGAAAATCCGTTAACAGCTGCGCTGCACTTTTAGGGCCAATCCCGGCCACGCCCGGCACTTTTGAGCTGCTGATCCCGGCAAGCCCCCAGTAGTCAGGGAGCTGTTGCGGCGAGACGCCAAATTCACTGGCGATAAAAGGGGCGTCGAGCCAGCGCTTTTGAAAGTAGTCGCGAATACGAATGGTCGGTGAGAGTAGCTGGCAGTAGCCTTTGTCGGTGGAGACGATGGTGGCCTGATGCCCGGCGCCCGCAACTTTTATTGCCAGCGTCGCGGCCAAATCGTCGGCTTCGTTGCCATGCGCGCCCCAGCACGGCACGCCGCGCGTTTCAAAGGCGGCACGAATGGCGGGCATTTCGGCGTGGAGATCATCGGGCATCGGTGCGCGTCCGGCTTTGTAATCCGGTAAACGCTGGTGCCGCCAGCCTGTGTTACGCGCTTCGTCGTCGAAAACGGCCACTGCGTGAGTGGGCTGGCTGTGGCGAATAAGCTGCTCCAGCGCATGCAGGCAAGTGTCCTTGCAGGGTGTGCCTTGCACCGCATGAATACGGCGAATCAGGTTGAGCGCGTCGACAATAAGCAAATGAACAGCCACAGATAATCTCCCTTCTGTTAATGAATAAAGGGTAACACTGTCAGCAGGATGAAACTACGAGAGGCGTGGGAATTGGGAAGGCGCCTCGCAAAAGCGAGGCGCACAATTTTAATCGCAGGTCACGATTTTCATGGCCAGCCCGCCGCGAGAGGTTTCGCGGTATTTGGCATTCATATCTTTGCCGGTCTCGTACATGGTTTCGATAACCTTATCGAGGCAAACGCGCGGCTCACTGGTACGGCGCAAGGCCATACGCGCGGCGTTCACCGCTTTAACGGAGGCAATCGCGTTACGCTCAATGCACGGTACCTGCACCTGACCAGCAACCGGGTCACAGGTGAGTCCGAGGTTGTGCTCCATGCCGATTTCCGCCGCGATACAGACCTGCGTTGGGCTACCGCCCAGCAGTTCCGTCAGACCCGCTGCCGCCATGGAACAGGCCACGCCGACTTCGCCCTGGCAGCCCACTTCAGCGCCAGAGATCGAGGCATTCATCTTATACAGTGAGCCAATCGCGCTGGTGACGAGCAGATAGCGCGCCAGCGAGTTAGCGTTCACTTCACGGATAAACTTATCGTAGTAGGCCAGCACCGCCGGAACGATACCGCACGCGCCGTTAGTCGGTGCGGTGACCACACGTCCGCCAGCGGCGTTTTCTTCGTTAACCGCCAGCGCGAACATGTTGATCCAGTCAACGACCGCCATCGGGTCGGTGGTGGTTTTGTCGGTGCTCACTAACATACGGCGCAACGCCGCAGCACGACGCGGTACGCGCAGTTTGCCCGGCAGCACGCCTTCGGTGGTGATGCCGCGCTCGATACCGCCGCGCATCACATCCCAGACGTTTTTGAAGTGCTGTTCCAGCTCTTCTTTGCTGTGCAACGCCAGCTCATTTTTCATCATCAGACCAGAAAGTGACAAGCCGCTTTCCTGACAATGACGCTGTAAATCCGCCGCATTTTTGTACGGGTAAGGTACCTCAACGGAAGAGTTGCTGGCCTGACCAAAGTGGTCTTCGTCGACGATAAAACCGCCGCCGATGGAGTAATAGGTTTGGCTGTAAATCGCCTTTTCGCCTGCCAGCGCGGTAATACGCATACCGTTCTCGTGCAGGGAGAGGTTGTCGGCATGGAAGTTCATGCACTTATCAACCGGGAACTCGACTTCATGGTCACCGTTTGCCAGCAGCAGGCGGCCATGAGTATTCACGTCCTGAATGAATCCAGGAATTGCGTCAATATCAACGGTGTCCGGCAGATTCCCCGCCAGGCCCATAATAATGGCGATGTCAGTATGGTGGCCTTTACCCGTCAGAGACAGGGAGCCGTAAACATCGACAACCACGCGTGTGACGTCGTGCAGAATGCCGCGTGAAATCAAGTCATCCGTGAATTGTTTACCGGCTTTCATTGGCCCGACAGTATGAGAGCTGGAAGGTCCAATACCGATTTTGAAGATATCGAATACGCTAATCATGATGCGTCCCTTGCTATCAGTCAGAGGAGGAGTGCGCCGTCCGAAGACGGCGCAGGAGGTATTAGCTGAACAGAGAGAAGAAAATCGCGGAGATGGCAATCAGACCCATAATCACAACGAAGACGTTGCTGATGTGGCCGCTGTATTTACGCATTGCCGGGACTTTCTGAATCGCGTACATCGGCATCAGGAACAGAATCATCGCGATGATTGGACCGCCCAGGGTTTCGATCATGCCGAGGATGCTCGGGTTCATGGTCGCCACAGCCCAGGTCGTCAACAGCATGAACAGTGCAGTGATTTTGTTCAGTTTGTTAACTTCAATGCTTTTGCCTTTACCGCGCAGGGATTTGATCACCATACCGTTAAAGCCTTCACGTGCGCCAAGGTAGTGGCCGAGGAAGGATTTAGTGATAGCGATAATCGCGATGATTGGCGCCATCCAGGCAATCAGCGGTGCGTTAAAGTGGTTAGCCAGGTAAGACAGAATCGAGATGTTCTGTGCTTTCGCTGCTGCCAGATCCGCCGGGGAGAGGCTCAGTACGCAGCTGAACACGAAGAACATCACGGTAATAACCATCATGATGTGAGCGCGAGCCAGGATGCTGGAGCACTTCTTCTCTGCGCCCTGACCGTACTCTTCACGTTTCGCCACAGCGAAAGAGGAGATGATCGGGGAGTGGTTGAAGGAGAAGACCATCACCGGAATCGCCAGCCACAGAGTCATCAACAGGCCGTTACCGGTTGCCGATGCGCTGCTCAGGGAGAGGGTTTCCAGCGCTGCACCGTTCCACTGTGGAACCAGGTAGAAAGCCAGCACCATCAGGGCAATCACGAACGGGAACACCAGAACGCTCATCGCTTTAACGATCATCTGCTCGCCGAAACGAACGATGGTCATCATACCCACGATCAGGATCAGAGACAGAATAGCGCGCGGTGGCGGCGTCATGTGCAACTGGTGCGTCATGAAGCTTTCAACGGTGTTGGTAATCGCCACGCTGTAAACCAGCAGAATTGGGTAAATCGCGAAGAAGTAGAGCAGGGTAATCAGTTTACCTGCGCCAACGCCGAAGTGCTCTTCAACAACTTCAGTGATGTCTTCGCCTGGGTTTTTACCGGACAGCACAAAACGGGTCAGGCCGCGGTGTGCAAAGTAAGTCATTGGGAAGGCAATGATAGCCATGATGATCAGCGGAATCAGACCGCCAACGCCTGCGTTGATCGGCAGGAACAGGACACCTGCGCCGATTGCTGTACCGTACAGGCCCAGCATCCACATGGTGTCCGTTTTGCGCCATCCACTTCGGGATTCTGTCGAAGCAATGGTGCTGGTTTGAGTGGTTTCCATCTATTTCTCCTGGAGGAAGCAATTAGTCAGGCTTTTTAGTCAATTCCGATGAAAAAGGGCCCGACGGTAATATGAAATTCGTTCAATGACGGTTTTTTTATAATTTTTGCCCGTAACTATTGGCGGGCGGAAAGATACATTTAAGTAATGAATGTATCAGTGATCCTGATCCCAAATGCAATAATCCACTTTTGAAGTGGGCATATTTAGACCAAAAAACTGTTAATAAAACGTCAAAGCGGATTTACGGGCGCGAAGGCTACCATTAACGACATACGGCGTGAAAGATCGGACAGCGAGATACGTGGCTTCCGCTGTAAAGATGGCGATTTTTAGTTTTTTCTTGCAGGTAATTTGGATTAAGGCTGATAAATCACGGTTTGAAAATCAAGGTAATCGTTTGCGTCCGAGTCAGAAATGTAAATAAGATAAGTAATGCCTATGTTTTATCAGAAGAAATGAAAAAGCCGGGCAGTGCCCGGCTTAAATTGAGTGAAAGCAACTGACGGTCAGGCGCAAATCTCGTAACAGGGGATATAGGCCGAGCCGGGCAGCTTCATACGGTGCTGGGCGACAAAGCCCTGCAGCAGATCGTCCATGCGGCGCATCATCTGGCTGTCGCCGTGGATTTTGTACGGACCGAACTCTTCGATGGCGCGAATGCCTACCTCTTTCACGTTACCGGCCACGATGCCGGAGAACGCACGACGCAGATCCGCGGCCAGCACTTCAACGGGCTGATCCGGATACAGTTTCAGGTTTGCCATATTCTCGTGGGACGGTTCGAACGGCTTCTGAAGGTCTGGCGCGATACGAATCGACCAGTTAAAGCTGTACGCATCGCCCGTATCACGGCGGTTCTCTTTGACCAGCGGCATCGCCTTTTTCATCTGACGCGCCACTTCTGCTGCATCGTCAATGATAATGCGGTAGTGGCTACGCGCCGCTTCGCCCAGGGTGTGCACGATAAACTCGTCCAGCACGCGGAAGTAATCAGCGCTCTCTTTTGGCCCGGTGAGGATAAGCGGCAAGACCTGATTTTTATTCGCCGGATTCATCAGAATACCCAGCAGATAAAGCAGCTCTTCCGCCGTTCCGACACCGCCCGGGAAGATAATGATCCCGTGTGCGATACGCACGAAGGCTTCGAGACGTTTTTCGATATCCGGCATGATGATCAGCTCATTCACCAGCGGGTTCGGTGGCTCGGCCGCGATAATGGAAGGCTCCGTCATACCAATGAAACGGCCTTCTTTATAGCGCTGCTGCGCGTGGCCGACCGCTGCGCCTTTCATTGGCGCTTCCATCGCGCCAGGACCACAACCGGTGCAGATATTCAGTTCGCGCAGGCCGAGCTGGGTGCCTACGCGGCGTGCGTAGAGGTATTCAGTTTCGTTAATGGAGTGGCCGCCCCAGCAGACAACCATGTTAGGTGCCTCGCCAACGTGCAGGGCGCGAGCATTACGCAGAATGGAAAAGACCAGGTTGGTCATGTGTGCCGAGCTTTCCAGATTAAGGTGCTGGAAGCGCCCGGCATTGTGAATTTGTCCGTTAACAAACAGGATGTCGCGCAACACGGCGAACAGGTTGGCCTGCAGAGAGCGAATGATCCGCCCATCAACAAAGGCCTCTTCCGGCGGATTTATCACTTCAAGCTTCACGCCACGCTCGCGGCGCAACACGTTGATATCAAAGCTTTCAAAGCGAGACAGCAACTCTTTACTGTTATCTGTCAGACTTCCGGAGTTCAGAACGGCAAGTGAACAGTTGCGAAACAGTTGATACAGGTCACTGCTGGCCGTGCGTTTAAGCATGTCCACTTCCAGCTGCGACAACATATCCATTGAGCCAAGCGGGCTAATATGTGTAATCAAGTGAGCTCCTTACGGGATAAAGATCTTCTTTCCCTGCTGATTACAATAGCCCTGGCTTATGACGTTTCACAACCTTAGACGCGGAATACAGCCCGCATATTTCACAAATTTACTGACGAACCAGGCGTCCGGTGGCCGGAACAAAGTCGGTATTGGTGCGCCACGGGTTAATGTCCAGCCCGCCGCGACGGGTGTAACGGGCGTATACGCTCAGTTTCTCCGGCTGGCAGAAGCGCTGGATATCATTGAAGATGCGCTCGACGCACTGCTCGTGAAACTCGTTGTGATGGCGGAACGACACCAGATAACGCAGCAGTTTTTCCCGGTCAATTTTCGGGCCGCGATACTGAATTTGCACTGAGCCCCAGTCAGGCTGGTGGGTGATCAGACAGTTGGATTTCAGCAGGTGGCTGACCAGCGTCTCTTCAACGACTTTTTCGCCCGCCGCGTCTTGCAGATAATCGGTGCTGAATTCGTAGCTCTCAATTTCGATTTCCTGATCGTCAATGCAGGTGCCGTGGAAATGCGCCACTGGCTGACCTTCAAGCTCACTCAGACGATACAGCGCCACGGTCACGTCACCCTGCGCGCAGGCACTCAGATCGCGCGCCAGCGTGCGCTGCACCTCTTCCCAGGAGTCAAAACGTGTCTGGTTAAAGCTGTTGAGATAGAGCTTAAAGCTTTTGGACTCCACCAGATTCACGCTGGCGTAATCCAGCTCAACGTGGCCCACGGCGACCTGCGGCAAACCGCGCGCGTTGAGCCAGGAGAGTTCGTAAAGCGTCCAGATATCACCGCCGACAAACGGCAGTGCATCCGCGGACAGGCCAAGCGGATCGCGATTCAGGCTGCGTGGAACGCCTTGTAGCAGGGTGGCGTCGTAGGTATCGCGGTAATCAGTGGTTTTGCCCAGCGTTAAGCCTGATAACGCCTGATGATTTTCGTAAGACATGTTTCATTGTCACTTTGCAGGTAAACTATAGGCACAAGTTTATCCTGTCTTACGTGAAGAGAGAAATCGGTGGATATTGAGACTGCAAATGCCCTGACGGCGTTCACGACGCGCTACTGCGATGCATGGCATCAACAGCATGACACATGGCCGCAAAGTGAAGAGTTATACGGCGTGCCGTCCCCGTGCATTATTACGACGCTCGACGATAAAATCATCTGGCAGCCACAGCCCTTCACGGAACAGCAGAATGTAAATGCGGTTGAGCGCGCCATGGACATTGTGGTACAACCAGCCGTTCATGCGTTTTACACCACACAGTTTGCCGGGGATATGCGCGCACGTTTCGGCAATGAAACGATGACGCTGCTACAGACCTGGAGCGAAGAGGATTTCCAGCGAGTTCAGGAGAACTTGATAGGACATCTGGTGACGCAAAAACGCCTGAAGCTTGCACCGACGCTGTTTATCGCGACGCTCGACAGCGAACTGGATGTGATCGCTGTTGCTAACCTGAATGGCGAAGTGATCAAAGAGACGCTCGGCACCCGCAAACGCGATGTTCTCGCCCCCTCACTTGCGGAATTCCTTAATCAGCTCGACCCCGTTTTGTAATCCTTTATCCTACAGACTTTGTGAGAGATCTCTTACAAGGCTTGTGAGAGATCGCCGTCATATAACCGCATGACGTAATCAGTTATTCATTTAATAACGATTTATTTCATATGGTTAGATTGTAAATGCCGCGTTGTCATCGCAACAGTGATAACGGTAAGCCTGATTAGGTGGGTTGTAAGACGAAGCGTAATAGGGGATTCTATATCCCGTCGACAGGATGACGACACGAGAAACGAACATCAGGATGATGACGTTACTCACACAGGACACGTCAGGATGGCGCGGCAGGAAGGCTTCAGGATTGAAGCAAAAGGATCACGCAGGATGCGTAAGGGACACCTCCAGGACGGAGAATGAGAACCGGACATGATGCCCGGTGGGTCAGGAAGGCCAGGACGTTTCAGGATGAAACATTCATATCAGGATGATGTGAGCAGGATGCGCGGTTACGGACGATCAGGCCTCACGGCCACTGGAAAAGTTGTCACGGACGAGCAGGGAGCACAAATTGTAGCAGGAATGCTGCGAAACGAACCGGGAGCACTGTTTATACAGTGCTCCCTTTTTTTATTTCTGCGCCCCGGAATGCTATGCTGCGCGCCGTTCAGTTTTTCAGTTGAGGTTTTTATGACGCATAACGACAGCGTTCGTGCGCAGTTGCACGCTATCGAAGCTCTGATGCGCCTCCATCAGCTGTGGCAGGAAACGGCGCCGCAGCAAGAGGCCTTCGCCAGTACCCAGCCATTCTGTCTGGACACCCTTGAGCCGTTTGAGTGGCTGCAGTGGGTGCTTATCCCGCGCCTGCACGCGCTGCTGGATGGCGGCCATCCGCTGCCCCACGATTTTGCCATCTGCCCCTATTATGAAATGGCGCTTGATGCGCAGCACCCGGCGCGCGATGTCGTGCTGATTGAACTGCAACGCCTGGACACGCTGTTTTCCGGCGGCCAGGCATGACCATTGAGATCCTCTATCAGGACGAGTGGCTGGTCGCGGTCAACAAACCGTCTGGCTGGCTGGTTCACCGTAGCTGGCTGGATCGCGATGAGAAAGTCGTGGTGATGCAAACCGTGCGCGACCAGATTGGTCAGCACGTGTTTACCGTCCACCGTCTTGATAGGCCTACCTCAGGCGTCCTGTTGATGGGGCTTTCCAGCGAAGCCGGGCGCCTTTTATCTCAGCAGTTCGAACAGCATCAGATTCAAAAACGTTATCACGCCATCGTGCGCGGCTGGCTGATGGACGAAGCGACGCTTGATTATCCACTGGTCGAAGAGCTGGATAAAATCGCCGATAAATTTGCCCGTGACGATAAAGAGCCGCAGCCAGCAGTGACAGATTATCGCGGTCTGGCGACGGTCGAAATGCCCGTTGCCACGGGTAAATTCCCGACCACGCGCTACGGGCTGGTGGAGCTTGAGCCTCATACCGGGCGCAAGCACCAGCTGCGTCGCCATCTCTCCCATCTGCGTCATCCGATCATTGGCGACAGCAAGCACGGCGATTTGCGCCAGAACCGCAGCGCCGCCGAGCATTTTGGCTGCAACCGCCTGATGCTGCACGCCAGCCAGCTCAGCCTGACCCACCCCTTTACCGGCGAACCGCTGGTGATCCGTGCTGGGCTGGATGACGTCTGGATGCAGGCGCTGTCACAGTTTGGCTGGATGGGACAACTCCCCGAAAATGAAAGGGTTGAGTTTGTGACGAGCAACGTTCAGGATGAACAGCAATAGCGATAATGAAGGGAGTGAAGCATGGCTGAAGTAGGCATTTTTGTCGGCACAATGTACGGTAACTCGCTGCTGGTGGCCGAGGAGGCCGAGGCGATTCTGTTAAGTCAGGGTCACAAAGCGACGGTCTATGAAGATCCGACTCTTTCCGACTGGGAAAAATATAAAGATCAGTACGTGCTGGTGGTGACGTCAACAACCGGGCAGGGCGATCTACCAGACAGCATTGTGCCGCTCTTCCAGGCAATCAAAGACACGCTGGGCTATCAGCCCGATACGCGCTACGGCATTATCGCCCTCGGTGACAGCAGCTACACCCATTTCTGCGGGGGCGGTAAGCAGTTTGACGCCCTGCTGCAGGAGCAAAGCGCGCAGCGCGTGGGTGAGATGCTGCTGATCGACGCCGGTGAACACCCGGAGCCAGAAAGCGAATCCAATCCATGGGTTGAGCAGTGGGGCGCGTTGCTCAAATAACCCTTCGCCGGGGGGCTGTTACGCCTTACCCGGCCTCAAACCTCGGCCTACAATGTAGGCCAGCGCAAGCGCAGCGCCGCTAAGTAATCTGGCTCACATTCTTCCCCATTTTCGTGAACCATCTTCCACTCCCCTGGGCTTTTGCCACAAACAACCTCCAACTCGTGCGCCAATGTTGTGTTGATGCACGGTGAGGCTGCTGCCTCCTCTTACATATACTTTTCCCGTCAGTTACCAAAAAAAGCAGTTAGAAACCATAAAACGGCTCTCATCCGTACCAGAAATGCCGTACCAAAACTGCAAAACACTAACCTCTCATTCTGATTACCCTACAGGTTATGTCGTACAGAATGAACCTGGCGCAAGCCAAGATTCAGGAGTGCAACAATGAGTACATTAAGCCAAGCGGCGAGCAGCGCTGAGAAGCGCACCAATGCTCGCTACTGGATAGTGGTGATGCTGTTTATCGTCACGTCCTTCAACTATGGCGACCGCGCCACGCTGTCGATTGCCGGCTCTGAAATGGCAAAAGACATCGGGCTTGATCCGGTCGGCATGGGGTATGTCTTCTCCGCATTTTCTTGGGCCTATGTGATTGGCCAGATCCCCGGCGGCTGGCTGCTTGACCGCTTCGGTTCCAAACGCGTTTACTTCTGGTCCATCTTTATCTGGTCGATGTTTACGCTGCTGCAGGGCTTCGTCGATATCTTCAGCGGCTTCGGCATTATCGTTGCCCTCTTTACCTTACGTTTCCTGGTCGGGCTGGCAGAAGCGCCCTCCTTCCCTGGTAACAGCCGCATCGTCGCGGCCTGGTTCCCGGCGCAGGAGAGGGGCACGGCGGTGGCGATTTTTAACTCCGCCCAGTATTTCGCGACGGTCATCTTCGCACCGATTATGGGCTGGCTGACCCACGAAGTGGGCTGGTCACACGTCTTCTTCTTTATGGGCGGACTGGGGATCATCATCAGCTTTGTCTGGCTAAAAGTGATCCACGAACCGAATCAACATCCGGGCGTGAACAAGAAAGAGCTGGAGTACATCGCTGAAGGCGGTGCGCTGATCAACATGGATCAGAAAAACGACAAGGCCAAAGTGCCGTTCAGCCAGAAGTGGGGCCAGATCAAACAGCTGATTGGCTCGCGGATGATGATAGGCATCTACCTTGGGCAATACTGCATCAACGCCTTAACCTACTTTTTCATCACCTGGTTCCCGGTCTATCTGGTGCAGGCGCGCGGAATGTCGATTCTGAAAGCGGGCTTTGTGGCCTCGGTTCCGGCGGTGTGCGGCTTTATCGGTGGGGTGCTGGGCGGGGTGATTTCCGACTGGCTGATGCGTCGCACCGGTTCGCTGAATATCGCGCGTAAAACTCCGATTGTGCTGGGTATGCTGCTCTCCATGACGATGGTGTTCTGCAACTATGTAAGTGCCGAATGGATGATTATCGGCTTTATGGCGATGGCCTTCTTTGGCAAAGGGATTGGTGCGCTGGGCTGGGCGGTGATGGCAGATACCGCGCCGAAAGAGATCAGCGGCCTGAGTGGCGGTCTGTTCAACATGTTCGGTAACATTTCCGGCATCGTTACCCCAATCGCCATCGGCTATATCGTCGGAACCACCGGCTCCTTCAATGGCGCACTGATTTACGTAGGCGTTCATGCGCTGGTGGCGGTTCTCAGCTATCTGGTGCTGGTGGGCGATATCAAACGCGTTGAGCTGAAACCGGTCGCGGGGCGTGCATGATGAATACACAATCAAGTCCAGTCATTACCGACATGCAGGTCATTCCGGTGGCCGGTTACGACAGCATGCTGCTCAACATCGGGGGTGCCCATAACGCGTATTTTACGCGCAATATTGTGGTGCTCACGGATAACGCCGGGAATACCGGCGTCGGTGAAGCGCCTGGCGGTGAGGTGATTTTCCAGGCGCTGCTTGACGCCGTTCCGATGGTTGTCGGCCAACAGGTCGCGCGTCTGAACAAGGTGGTGCAGCAAGTACACAAAGGCAATCAGGCCGCCGATTTTGATACCTTCGGCAAAGGGGCCTGGACGTTCGAGCTGCGGGTGAATGCGGTGGCTGCGCTCGAAGCGGCGCTACTCGATCTGCTCGGTAAAGCGTTAAACGTGCCGGTGTGCGAACTGCTGGGGCCGGGCAAACAGCGTGATGCCGTCACCGTGCTCGGGTATCTGTTCTACGTGGGCGATCGCAAGAAAACCGATCTGCCCTATCTCTCCAGCACGCCGGGCAATCATGACTGGTATCACCTGCGTCATCAGGAAGCGCTCACCAGCGAGGCGGTGGTTCGCTTAGCCGAGGCGGCACAGGATCGCTACGGCTTTAAGGATTTCAAACTCAAGGGTGGCGTCCTGCCTGGCGAGCAGGAGATCGACAGCGCCCGTGCCCTGAAAAAGCGTTTCCCGGATGCGCGAATCACCGTTGATCCTAACGGTGCCTGGCGACTGGACGAGGCGATTTCGCTCTGCAAAGGGTTTAACGACGTGCTCACTTACGCGGAAGATCCGTGCGGGGCCGAGCAGGGTTTCTCCGGTCGCGAAGTGATGGCGGAATTTCGCCGCGCGACAGGGCTGCCAGTGGCAACCAATATGATCGCCACGAACTGGCGCGAAATGGGCCACGCGGTGATGCTAAATTCCGTGGACATTCCGCTGGCAGACCCGCACTTCTGGACGCTCTCCGGCGCGGTGCGTGTCGCGCAGCTGTGCGACGACTGGGGTCTGACCTGGGGCTGTCACTCGAATAACCATTTCGATATCTCACTGGCGATGTTTACGCATGTGGGGGCCGCGGCTCCCGGCACACCCACGGCTATCGATACGCACTGGATCTGGCAGGAGGGCGACGCGCGCCTGACCAAAAATCCGCTGGAGATAAAAGACGGCAAGATTGCCGTCCCGGATGCGCCGGGGCTGGGCGTGGAGCTGGACTGGGATCAGATCCATAAGGCCCACGCGCTGTACAAGACACTGCCAGGTGGCGCGCGCAACGACGCAGGCCCAATGCAGTATCTCGTTCCCGGCTGGACATTTGACCGCAAACGCCCGGCGTTTGGTCGTCACTAATTAAAAGGATTGCACCATGACCACTTTCTCTACTCCTGTCGTCACTGCCATGCAGATTGTTCCCGTCGCGGGCCACGACAGCATGCTGATGAACCTAAGCGGCGCCCATGCTCCGTTCTTTACCCGCAACATTGTGATTATCAAAGACAACTCCGGCCACACGGGCGTGGGCGAAATTCCTGGCGGCGAGAAGATCCGCAAAACCCTGGAAGAGGCGATCCCGCTGGTAGTAGGCAAAACCCTGGGCGAATACAAAAATGTTTTAAACGCCGTGCGCGCTACTTTTGCTGACCGCGATGCGGGAGGCCGTGGGCTGCAAACCTTCGATCTGCGTACTACCATTCACGTGGTGACGGGGATCGAAGCCGCGATGCTGGATCTGCTTGGGCAGCATTTAGGGGTTAACGTGGCGTCGCTGCTGGGGGAAGGCCAGCAGCGCAGTGAAGTCGAAATGCTCGGCTATCTGTTCTTCGTCGGCGATCGCAAACTCACGCCTTTGGCGTACCAGAGCCAGCCGGACGAAAAATGCGACTGGTATCGCCTTCGTCACGATGAAGCCATGACGCCAGATGCGGTGGTACGCCTGGCGGAAGCCGCTTACGAAAAATACGGCTTTAACGATTTCAAACTGAAAGGCGGCGTGCTGGCGGGCGAAGAAGAGGCCGAGTCGATTGTCGCGCTGGCGAAACGCTTCCCGCAGGCGCGCGTAACGCTGGATCCGAACGGGGCCTGGTCGCTTAATGAAGCGATCGGCATCGGCAAACAGCTGAAAGGCGTACTGGCGTATGCAGAAGATCCGTGCGGTGCGGAGCAGGGCTTCTCCGGACGTGAGGTGATGGCCGAGTTCCGTCGCGCCACCGGACTGCCAACGGCGACCAATATGATCGCCACCGACTGGCGTCAGATGGGCCATACGCTGTCGCTGCAGTCCGTTGATATTCCACTGGCAGACCCGCACTTCTGGACAATGCAAGGCTCCGTGCGCGTGGCGCAGATGTGCCATGAGTTTGGGCTGACCTGGGGCTCGCACTCCAACAACCACTTTGATATTTCACTGGCAATGTTCACCCATGTGGCCGCCGCCGCGCCAGGCAACATTACGGCGATTGATACTCACTGGATCTGGCAGGAGGGCAATCAGCGCCTGACCAAACAGCCGTTCGAAATCAAAGGCGGAATGGTGCAAGTGCCGACCACGCCGGGTCTGGGCGTAGAGCTGGATATGGATCAACTGATGAAAGCGCACGAACTGTATCAAAAGCATGGCCTGGGCGCGCGCGACGACGCGATGGCGATGCAGTATCTCATCCCGGACTGGACGTTTAACAACAAGCGACCGTGCATGGTGCGCTAAGTGTGAATGCCGGTTCCTGCGGGAGTCGGCATTTTTGTTTTCAGCGCGGGTGTATGCTCAATCCAGTCAACAGGCGTAAGGATGGCTTATGAAAATAGTAATCGCACCGGACTCGTACAAGGAGAGTTTGAGTGCTCTTGAGGTCGCGACGGCAATCGAGCAGGGATTTCGCGAGATTTTCCCCGACGCGCACTACGTCAAACTGCCCGTTGCCGACGGCGGCGAAGGGACGGTGGAGGCGATGGTCGCAGCCACACAGGGCGGTATTATCAAGGTGCGGGTCACGGGCCCCTTAGGCGAAAACGCGGAAGGGTTCTACGGCTTATCCGGCGACGAGCAGAGCGCATTCATTGAAATGGCGGCGGCGAGCGGCCTGGAGATGGTGGCACCTTCCTTACGCAATCCGTTGAAAACCACCTCCTGGGGGACAGGTGAACTGATTCGCCATGCCCTCGATGCAGGCGTTAAGCACATCATCATCGGTATCGGCGGCAGCGCCACCAACGATGGCGGAGCCGGGATGGTGCAGGCACTCGGTGCGAAGCTACTGGATGCCGAAGATAATCCTATTGGCATGGGCGGCGGCGAGCTGGAGAAACTTGCGCGGATTGATATCAGCGAGCTGGATACCCGCCTGGCCAACTGTCGCATTGAAGTGGCCTGCGACGTAACCAATCCGCTGACGGGCAAAGAAGGGGCATCGGCGGTGTTTGGCCCGCAGAAAGGGGCGACGCCGGAGATGATCGCCCGGCTCGATGAATCTCTGGCCCATTACGCGAAAATTATCGCCCGCGACCTGGATATCGACGTCCTCAATCTGGAAGGTGGCGGGGCGGCTGGCGGGATGGGCGCAGCGCTGTATGCGTTTTGCGGCGCAGAGTTGCGTCAGGGCATTGAGATTGTCACCGATGCGCTGCATCTGGATAACCACGTCGCCGATGCTGATCTGGTGATCACCGGCGAAGGACGCATCGACAGCCAGACGATCCATGGCAAAGTTCCCGTCGGCGTGGCGAAAGTCGCCAAACGTTACAACAAGCCGGTTATTGGAATTGCGGGCAGCCTGACGGCGGATGTCGGCGTGGTACATGAGCACGGTATCGACGCGGTATTTAGCGTGATTTACACCGTCTGTACGCTGGAAGAGGCGCTGAAAAATGCAGAAGAGAATGTGCGGATGGCAGCGCGGAATATTGCTGCAGTGTTGAAAATGGGCATGAGCGCGTAGTTTTTCCCGGCCCTCTCTCGCACGGAGAGGGCCGGGCAGAAGGGTCTAAAGCAGAAAACTACCCCCCTAATACTTTCCTCGCTTCCCGCGTCACATTATCCATCTCGTCCAGCAACTCGAGAAACTCCGGCTCCAGCTCAGATTCCGCTGTGCCCGAGCGCAGCTGCTGTTCCAGCAAATGACAAAGGCTTTTCAGACGCGGAACCCCGCTATAGCTGCAGCTACCGTGCAGTTTATGGATCGCTTCGAGGAGATCGTCCGGGTGTTCCCCGACCAGCTGTTCTTCCACTTTGTTACGAATTTCCGGCAGGAACGCGACCAGCATTTGCAGCATTTCGCGAGCCAGATCGGGTTTCCCGGCCGCCTGACGCAGCGCCAGCTGCCAGTCGAGCGTGGCGTTAGGGTTTACGCTGAACTCTGCCGGTTCTGGCGTCGCTAAAGACACTCCGGTCGCGAAGCCCGGTTTATAGCGCAGCAGCAGGCTGTGCAGCTTCTCTTCATCGATCGGTTTAGCCAGATAATCATTCATTCCGGCGCTGAGCAGTTTCTCTTTTTGCCCGGCCATGGCGTGAGCGGTTACCGCGATCACCGGCGTCTGCTGCTGATGCGGCAGCTGGCGAATCAGCTCGCAGGCGCGGATGCCGTCCATGCCCGGCATCTGAATATCCATCAGGATCAGATCGAACTGCATCTGTTTGGCCTGTTCAACCGCCTGCGGGCCGCTGGTGCACAGCTCTACGTGATGCACCTGATCCTCCAGCAATACGCCGATGAGTTTCAGGTTAGCCGGATTGTCATCCACCGCCATCACGCTCATGGGCAGCTTGTGATCGTCACTCGAGACAGGGATCGCCTGATGATTAATGCGGCAATATTCCGTCAGCGCAGGCAGCAGGCGCGTGGCGGTAAGGGGCTTTAACAGACAGGCGGCGGCACCGTCATTTTTCAGCTCTTCCGCGTTAAGCTGCGCGTGGCACGGCAAAGCCAGGAGCAAGTAATCGGTCATCGATGCGGCCTTCGCCAGCCGCTCCTGCTGCATGGTCAGCTCACCGGTAAACGTCACGGGAATGCCCATCAGCAGAATATCGTAATGGTCGACTGCCAGCGCCGAGAACGTCGGGCTGTAAATCACCTCCAGCGGCGTGGTGCTGAGCACATCCAACGTGCTCTGCGCGGCTGCGGCGTTGGGTTCGATATAGGCCAGACGCTTACCGCGCAGGCAATCCGTCATCGGTCCGTCCGTCACCACGTTCGGGTTCAGATCGAGATTAATATGGAACCAGAAGGTTGAGCCACGATTCGGCTGGCTGTGGAAGGAGATATCGCCGCCCATCTCTTTGACCAGTTTCTGGGTGATCACAAGCCCCAGACCTGTCCCGCCGTGGCGACGCGAGATGCTGGCATCAGCCTGCCGGAATGCCTGGAACAGCCGCGACTGATCGCGCTCGGGAATACCAATGCCCGTATCGCGTATCTGCACCTCGATCTGCACTTTGTTATTGCTTATCGCCCGGCGCTCGACCAGCACATCGATGTTGCCGCTCTCGGTAAATTTGATCGCGTTGCCCACCAGGTTAGTGATCACCTGCTGCAGGCGCAGAGGATCGCCGATGACGTTATCCGGCACGTCGTTTTTGATGTTCAGCGTTAGCTCAAGGCCTTTGTCATGGGAGGAGTGGGCCAACAGAGTGACCACCTCATCCAGCGTGCTGCGCAGCGGGAAGGGGATACTTTCGAGGATGAGCTTGCCCGCCTCCAGCTTGGAGAAGTCGAGAACATCGTTGATGATCGCCAGCAGGTTATTGGCGGAACGCTCGATGGTGTGCAGGTGATCGCGCTGGGTCGGATTAAGCTCCGATTTGAGCGTCAGGCGGGTAAAGCCAATCACCCCGTTCAGCGGCGTACGCAGCTCGTGGGACATATTCGCCAGGAACTCCGATTTAATACGCGCCGCTTCCTGGGCGCGTTTCTTCGCCAGATCCAGCTCGACGTTCTGGATCTCCATCTGCTCTAAGGTTTCGCGCAGATCGGAGGTCGCCTGGTCGACGTTGTGCTGCATCTCTTCGTGATAGGCCGCCAGCGACATTGCCATCGAGTTGATGCCGTTTTTCAGCATATCCAGCTCGCCGAGCATAAACCCTTCGACGCGGCTATCGAGCTGCCCGCGACGGATACGGTCGACGGTGTTCACCATATTGCGAATCGGGCTGGTGACGTCACGCATCAATCGCCAGCCGAAAATCAGCGCAATGCCGATACAGAACAGCATCATGACGCTGGAGATGAAAATTTCTTTGTACTGTTGCAGGCGCACCGACTTGAGATCCAACTCCAGCGCCACATATCCCAGTATATTATTACTGGCCTTGGCATCTGATATGGCCGATTCATCAGGTGAATAGCTTTCCGAGATAATGGGCGTACGCAGGATCATGATGTCGCCGCGTCGCACTACGCTCAGATGGCGCGGGAAAGGCGTACCGTCGGGGATTTTAAGCTCGCCGGGATCGAGATGGAAATTCGACGTGACAAACAGCCGGTTATTCTCGTCATAGACCGAAATGGCGCGCACGATTTCTGAATGCCGCCGATGCAAAACGCTGATTAACTGGCCGAGGGAATCACGGTTTTGCAGGTTCATGCCGTATTCACTGGAGACGGCCAACGGTTCGATGATGCTGGCTCCCGCATCTTCCAGTTGACGCTGCAAGTCATTGTAACGGTGCACAACGAAGAAGATGCTCAGCAGCAAACCGATTAAAACGGTCGGGGCGAGGATCAAAATCATCATGCGCGCGCGCAGGCTGTAGTTGGTCATGGAGTTCCGTTATGGGACAATTAGAGTCATTATGTTTATTTGAGAAAATTCTCGGCAATGGCGCAATTCTACTCTGCAAAGCGACGCGTGACGACGCGTCAGATCATAACTGTTGATGTCACCGACCTTGACCCCTTCGGCCAGGGCGTTGCGCGTCATAATGGTAAGACGGTGTTTATCCCCGGATTATTACCCACTGAGCGTGCCGAAGTCACCCTGACGGAAGACAAGAACAAGTTTGCTCGCGGCAAAGTGAAGCGTCGCCTTAATGATAGCGCGGAACGCACTGTGCCCCGCTGCCCGCATTTTGGCGTGTGCGGCGGCTGTCAGCAGCAGCATGCCAGCGTTGCCCTGCAACAGCGCAGCAAAAGCACCGCCCTGGCACGCCTTATCAAGCATGACGTGAACGACATCATCGCCGGCGAGCCGTGGGGCTACCGCCGTCGGGCTCGTCTGAGCCTGAACTATCAGCCAAAAACGCAAAAGCTGGAGATGGGTTTTCGCAAGAGCAGCGCCAGTGACATTGTCGACGTGAATCAGTGCCCCGTTTTGGTGCCCCGTCTTGAAGCATTGCTCCCGGACCTGCGCAACTGCCTGTCTGATCTACAGGGCGTGCGTTCGCTGGGGCATGTGGAACTGGTACTGGCCGATAACGGCCCGCTGATGGTGCTGCGTCACACTGCGCCACTTTCTGCCAAAGACCGCGAAAAACTGGAACGCTTTTCGCATTCTCACGAGCTGGCGCTTTTTCTTGCGCCACAAAGCGAGATACTTGAGCAGGTTACAGGTGAAACTCCCTGGTATCTGTCGGACGGGCTACGCTTAACGTTCAGTCCGCGCGACTTCATTCAGGTAAACGACGGCGTAAACCAGCAGATGGTCGCCACCGCAATCGCGTGGCTGGATGTTCAGCCCGGTGACCGGGTACTGGATCTGTTTTGCGGGATGGGGAATTTCACCCTGCCGCTGGCAAAACGGGCGGCCAGCGTTGTCGGCGTAGAAGGCGTCGAGGCGCTGGTGGCAAAAGGGCAGGAAAATGCGCAGCGCAACGCGTTGCACAATGTGACATTTTTTCATGAAAATCTGGAAGAAGATGTCACCCGGCAGCCGTGGGCAAAGCACGGTTTCGATAAAATCCTGCTCGATCCGGCTCGCGCCGGTGCGCCTGGCGTAATGCAGCATATAATTAAACTCGCGCCAAAACGCGTGGTCTATGTTTCCTGTAACCCGGCCACGCTCGCCCGCGACAGCGAGGCTTTATTGGGCGCGGGTTACCAGATTCAGCGTCTGGCAATGCTGGACATGTTCCCGCACACTGGGCATCTGGAATCAATGGTGTTGTTCGAGCAGAACTAACGAATTTCGGCTTGTCGAATTCGACAGGCCCTTGTCCCTAAAGGAGAGGACGATGGTTGCGGTAAGAAGTGCACATCTCAATAAAGCTGGTGAGTTTGACCCACAAAAATGGATCGCAAGTCTGGGGATTTCCAGCCAGCAGTCGTGTGAACGCTTAACCGAAACCTGGGCCTATTGTCTGCGCACAACGCAGGGACATGCCGATGCCGAACTGCTGTTGTGGCGCGGCATCGAGATGGTTGAAATTCTCTCCATGCTCAACATGGATCTCGAAACGCTGCAGGCCGCGCTGCTCTTCCCGCTGGCAGATGCCGAAGTGGTGAGCGAAGACGTGCTGCGCGACAGCGTCGGTAAGCCGGTTGTGGCGCTTATTCACGGCGTGCGCGATATGGCCGCCATCCGCCAACTGAAAGCCGCCCAGACAGATTCCGTCTCCTCGGAACAGGTAGATAACGTCCGTCGCATGCTGCTCGCGATGGTGGATGATTTCCGCTGCGTGGTGATTAAGCTTGCCGAGCGCATCGCGCACCTGCGTGAAGTAAAAGACGCGCCGGAAGATGAACGCGTGCTGGCAGCGAAAGAGTGTACCAATATCTATGCGCCCCTCGCGAACCGCTTAGGTATCGGCCAGCTGAAATGGGAGCTTGAGGATTACTGCTTCCGCTACCTGCACCCGGCAGAATACAAACGCATTGCCAAACTGCTGCACGAACGCCGTATCGATCGTGAACACTATATCGACGAGTTCGTGGGCGGATTGCGCCAGTCAATGAAAGAAGAGAACGTGCGGGCGGAGGTCTATGGTCGTCCGAAGCACATCTACAGCATCTGGCGCAAAATGCAGAAAAAACATCTCGCTTTTGACGAGCTGTTCGACGTGCGTGCAGTGCGCATCGTTGCCGATCGCCTGCAGGACTGCTACGCCGCGCTGGGGATAGTGCATACTCACTTCCGCCATCTGCCAGATGAGTTCGACGACTACGTGGCGAACCCGAAACCGAACGGTTACCAGTCGATTCATACGGTAGTGCTCGGGCCGGGCGGTAAAACGGTCGAGATTCAGATTCGTACCAAACAGATGCATGAAGACGCCGAGCTGGGCGTCGCGGCGCACTGGAAATACAAAGAAGGCCCATCCAGCGGAACGCGCACTGGCCATGAAGACCGCATTGCATGGCTGCGTAAGCTGATTGCGTGGCAGGAAGAGATGGCCGACTCCGGCGAAATGCTCGACGAAGTGCGCAGCCAGGTCTTCGACGATCGGGTCTACGTCTTTACGCCAAAAGGCGACGTTGTCGATCTGCCTGCCGGGTCTACTCCCCTCGATTTTGCCTACCACATCCACAGCGACGTGGGGCATCGCTGCATCGGCGCGAAGATCGGCGGGCGCATCGTGCCCTTTACCTATCAGCTGCAGATGGGCGATCAGATTGAAATCATCACCCAGAAACAGCCAAACCCGAGCCGCGACTGGCTGAACCCGAACCTGGGGTATGTCACCACCAGCCGTGGACGCTCCAAAATTCACGCGTGGTTCCGTAAACAGGATCGCGACAAGAATATCCTGGCGGGTCGCCAGATCCTCGATGATGAGCTTGAGCATTTAGGCATTAGCATCAAAGAGGCGGAAAAACACCTGCTGCCGCGCTACAACTTCAATGAGCTCGATGAGCTGCTGGCGGCCATTGGCGGGGGCGATATTCGCCTCAACCAGATGGTGAACTTCCTGCAGTCTCAGTTTAACAAACCGAGCGCGGAGGAGCAGGATGCGGCGGCGCTGAAGCAGCTTCAGCAGAAAACCTATACTCCTCAGCATCGCAGCAAAGACAATGGCCGCGTGGTAGTGGAGGGCGTCGGCAATCTGATGCACCACATCGCTCGCTGCTGCCAGCCAATACCTGGTGATGATATCGTGGGCTTTATCACTCAGGGGCGCGGGATCTCCATTCACCGCTCCGACTGCGAACAGCTGGCCGAGCTGCAATCTCACGCGCCAGAACGTATTGTGGATGCGGTGTGGGGCGAAAGCTATTCCGCGGGCTACTCGCTGGTGGTGCGTGTCACCGCCAACGATCGCAGCGGTTTGCTGCGCGATATCACTACCATCCTCGCCAACGAAAAGGTCAATGTCCTTGGCGTTGCCAGCCGCAGTGATACCCGCGAGCAGCTTGCGACTATTGATATGACTATCGAAATCTACAACCTACAGGTGCTGGGCCGCGTGCTTGGCAAGCTGAATCAGGTGCCGGATGTGATTGACGCTCGACGTCTGCACGGCGGGTAATAAGCCAGAGGCCACTGAATTTTTTCGGTGGCCTCTCCGCTGAGGCGGGCACATTTCCGAATTTTTTCCTCAACACTCAAATTTACGCGTATGCGCAGTAAACTCTCTCCGGTATTTACATTTAAATGTGTAATTGTTGTTTAACCGCAGTGGAGGCACTTATGCTTTATGGATCAAAGGAAGAGTTTGAAACTCAGAAAGATAAATTTTTTTCGATAGCACAGCATTTATGGATGACAGAACCTTTTTACTTTAAAGATACAGACTATTTTAGCCGAATTGACGATGTGGTCCGACAGATAGAAGTTGAAATTAAGATGGATTGCCTTTCATGGTCGGGTGGTGAGGAAATATTAAAATATAAATCGGATGTTCTTAATTATCAGCGTTCGGTGATTATGAATAATAAAATTTATTCGCGGTGGATGGCTGAACAAGAGTATAAAGATAAAAGAGCAGCGGAGTTATATAAGTTATACACCAAAATAATAGGTTTTCTGGCAGGTATAGGTCAGGTTATTAGCGGCGTGGGGCTATGTGTATCAACGGTTGGTGGTGCAACAGTACCTGGAGCTGCCATGATTCTGCAAGGACTGAACAATACCTATGAGAATGGCTATTATCCTATTGCTTATGAAGAGGCGTCCGGCCCACTCAGAGACGCATATCATTATGCAGCGAAAAAGACTGGCTTTAATGAGACTCTAGGGGACATTGCATACGGCACAATCGATCTTGTCCTGTCCGGATATGGCATGGCCAGAAAAATTCCTACGCCGAGAGAAAAGTCATGGAGTCTGTTTGGCATTCGATTACACCAGACAGACTATGTCAGAGGAGTGACTGAAATGACGAAACCTGTTTTTATGCTTGAGATCATTAGCGATGAAGTGACTGTTTTATCATTGATGCCTGCTTACAATGAAAATGACGTGAGGCATTAAACATGGAACAGGACTTTATTCTTTTATCAAAACCCTGGTTTCCAGTCATAGTGTATTATTTAATGGGGGCGGTTGTTTTTATTGGTTGTTATTTTTTGTATCGTCTGGTGAAAGGTAATTCGAGTACACTCTGTCGGTTTTTGTTGATTATTGTCACAACGCTTTGCTGTGCTATTCACATTGTGACAGGATACTACGACGTGGTGGGTTATCACGGCTATGGCTATAGTATTTTGCGTGCGCACTACATAGCTGATTACGAAACGATCCGTTACGGTGTTATTTTGTTCGTCACCCTGAATGGATTATTAATCTGCCGAATATAGTGCGAGGGGATGGTAGTCATCTGGCAACACGTTATCATTAGCGAAAGTGAAGATGATAAAGAGGCCGTATGACTGTCACCACCAATAAAAACCAACTCGACCGCCTGCTCGGCATTATGAAACGTCTGCGTGACCCGGAAAACGGCTGTCCGTGGGACAAAGAGCAGACCTTCGCCACCATCGCCCCTTATACCCTCGAAGAAACCTACGAAGTGCTGGACGCTATCTCGCGCGAAGATTTTGACGATCTGCGCGGTGAACTGGGTGATCTCCTTTTCCAGGTGGTGTTTTATGCGCAGATGGCGCAGGAAGAGGGGCGCTTCGATTTTAATGATATCTGTGCCGCCATTAGCGACAAACTCGAACGTCGCCACCCGCATATTTTTGGCGACGCGACCGCTGGCAACAGCGAAGAAGTGCTGGTCCGTTGGGAGCAGATCAAAAGCGCTGAACGCGCTGAAAAAGCACAACACTCCGCGCTGGACGATATCCCATTAAGTCTGCCGTCCCTGATGCGTGCGCATAAAATTCAGAAGCGTTGCTCCGCCGTGGGCTTTGACTGGACCTCTCTTGGCCCGGTGCTCGACAAAGTGTACGAAGAGATCGATGAAGTGATGGATGAAGCTAAGCAGGCGGTGGTGGATGAAGCCCGCCTTGAAGAGGAGATGGGCGATCTGCTGTTTGCCACGGTCAACCTCTCGCGCCATTTGGGCGTCAAAGCCGAAACGGCGCTGCAAAAAGCCAACCTCAAATTCGAACGTCGCTTCCGCGAAGTCGAGCGGATTGTTGCGGCACGAGGCCTGGAAATGACCGGCGTGGACCTCGATTTGATGGAAGAGGTGTGGCAGGAAGTAAAACGCCAGGAACATGATCTCTAACGGATTTTTGCGATCAAGCGCAATTTGTGTGATTTTTTAAATGACAAGCGCTTGATTTGCGTCAAAAACATTTACCCAAAAGGGGCTATTTTCTCACTCCCTATGTTTGTCAAAGCCTGAGACAGGAGACGGAGAATGAAAGTTTGTGGCGCTCGCCGTGTTCGGGTATACTACTTTCCCGTCTTGGTTATTCCATCGTTCCAACCTAACTTCTCAGGTTCAGCATGACAACGAACTATATTTTTGTGACCGGCGGGGTTGTATCCTCTCTGGGTAAAGGCATTGCCGCAGCCTCTCTCGCGGCCATTCTTGAAGCCCGTGGCCTCAATGTGACTATGATGAAACTGGATCCGTACATCAACGTCGATCCAGGCACCATGAGCCCAATCCAGCACGGCGAAGTGTTCGTTACCGAAGACGGCGCTGAAACCGATTTGGACTTAGGTCACTACGAGCGCTTCATCCGTACTAAAATGAGTCGCCGCAACAACTTCACCACGGGTCGTATCTACTCTGACGTTCTGCGTAAAGAACGCCGTGGCGATTACTTAGGCGCAACCGTTCAGGTTATCCCACACATCACCAACGCTATTAAAGAGCGCATCATCGCAGGTGGCGAAGGCCACGACGTTGTGCTGGTTGAAATTGGCGGTACCGTGGGTGATATCGAATCTCTGCCATTCCTGGAAGCGATTCGTCAGTTGGCGGTTGATATTGGTCGTGAACACGCGCTGTTCATGCACCTGACGCTGGTGCCATACATGGCGGCGGCCGGTGAAGTGAAAACCAAACCGACGCAGCACTCCGTGAAAGAACTGCTCTCTATCGGTATCCAGCCGGATATCCTGATCTGCCGCTCCGATCGTGCCGTTCCGGCCAACGAGCGCGCGAAAATTGCATTGTTCTGTAACGTTGCTGAAAAGGCTGTGATTTCTCTGAAAGACGTCGATTCCATTTATAAAATCCCGGGCCTGTTGAAATCACAGGGTCTGGACGATTATATTTGTAAACGATTCAGCTTGAACTGTCCGGAAGCTAATCTGTCAGAATGGGAACAGGTTATCTACGAAGAAGCTAATCCGGCAGGCGAAGTGACTATCGGTATGGTCGGCAAGTACATTGAACTGCCGGATGCCTATAAGTCGGTTATCGAAGCGCTGAAACACGGTGGTCTGAAGAATCGCGTAACCGTTAACATCAAGCTGATTGATTCGCAGGATGTTGAAACGCGCGGTGTCGAAATTCTGAAAGATCTGGATGCTATTCTGATCCCTGGCGGCTTCGGCTACCGCGGTGTTGAAGGCAAGATCGCTACCGCACGCTTTGCGCGTGAAAACAATATTCCTTACCTCGGCATTTGCCTGGGTATGCAGGTTGCGTTGATCGAGTTCGCTCGTAACGTAGTCGGGATGGAAAACGCGAACTCTACGGAATTTGTGCCAGACTGTAAGTACCCTGTTGTGGCGCTTATTACAGAATGGCGTGATGAAGACGGCAACGTCGAAGTCCGTACTGAGAAGAGCGATCTGGGTGGCACGATGCGTCTTGGCGCTCAGGCTTGCCAGGTGTCTGACGATAGTCTGGTTCGCAAAATGTATGGTGCGCCAACCATCACTGAACGCCATCGTCACCGCTACGAAGTCAACAATATGCTGTTGAAACAAATCGAAGCTGCGGGTCTGCGTATCGCGGGCCGCTCCGGGGATGATCAGTTAGTCGAGATCATTGAGGTGCCAAACCATCCGTGGTTCGTCGCCTGTCAATTCCACCCGGAATTTACTTCAACGCCGCGTGACGGACATCCGCTGTTTGCAGGCTTTGTGAAAGCCGCGAGCGAATACCAGAAGCGTCAGGCGAAGTAAAAAAAGTTAGAACGGCAACGCGTACCATCGGTACGCGTTGTTTGTCTGGAGTTTTAGTTTAACTTGTACTGAGGAAAATCTAATGTCCAAAATCGTTAAAGTCATCGGTCGTGAAATCATCGACTCCCGTGGTAACCCGACCGTTGAAGCCGAAGTTCACCTGGAAGGTGGTTTCGTCGGTATGGCAGCTGCTCCGTCAGGTGCTTCTACTGGTTCCCGCGAAGCGCTGGAACTGCGCGATGGCGACAAATCCCGTTTCCTGGGTAAAGGCGTAACCAAAGCTGTTGGCGCGGTTAACGGTCCTATCGCTCAGGCAATCCTTGGCAAAGACGCCAAAGACCAGGCTGGCATCGATAAAATCATGATCGACCTGGACGGTACTGAAAACAAATCTAACTTCGGTGCGAACGCAATCCTGGCTGTGTCTCTGGCTAACGCCAAAGCGGCTGCAGCGTCTAAAGGTCAGCCGCTGTATGAGCACATCGCTGAACTGAACGGCACCCCAGGCAAATACTCCATGCCGGTTCCGATGATGAACATCATCAACGGTGGTGAGCACGCGGACAACAACGTTGATATTCAGGAATTCATGATTCAGCCAGTTGGCGCGAAATCCCTGAAAGAAGCGGTTCGTATGGGTTCTGAAGTGTTCCATAACCTGGCTAAAGTTCTGAAAGCTAAAGGCATGAACACTGCTGTTGGTGACGAAGGTGGCTACGCGCCTAACCTGGGTTCTAACGCAGAAGCTCTGGCTGTTATCGCTGAAGCAGTAAAAGCAGCGGGCTACGAGCTGGGCACCGACATCACCCTGGCGATGGACTGTGCAGCATCTGAATTCTACAAAGACGGTAAATACGTTCTGGCTGGCGAAGGCAACAAAGCATTCTCCTCCGAAGAGTTCACTCACTTCCTGGAAGACCTGACCAAACAGTACCCAATCGTCTCTATCGAAGACGGTCTGGACGAATCTGACTGGGACGGTTTCGCATACCAGACTAAAGTTCTGGGCGACAAAATCCAGCTGGTTGGTGACGATCTGTTCGTAACCAACACCAAGATCCTGAAAGAAGGTATCGACAAAGGCATCGTTAACTCCATCCTGATCAAATTCAACCAGATCGGTTCTCTGACCGAAACTCTGGCTGCGATCAAAATGGCGAAAGACGCTGGCTACACTGCCGTTATCTCTCACCGTTCAGGCGAAACTGAAGACGCTACCATCGCTGACCTGGCTGTTGGTACCGCTGCAGGCCAGATCAAAACAGGTTCTATGAGCCGTTCTGATCGCGTAGCTAAATACAACCAGCTGATTCGTATCGAAGAAGCACTGGGCGAAAAAGCTCCGTACAACGGTCGTAAAGAGATCAAAGGTCAGTAATCTACTGAGCTTTCACTCTTAAGAAAAAACCCGCTTCGGCGGGTTTTTTTATGTCTGATTTACAGCAGCAAGGGGAGAGTGGCACTGGCCGTCTGCTGACTGACATCGCCATAGTGACCGTCGAGGGTAATCAGACTGGTTGCCAGCAGTTCCACCAGCAGCATCACGCCCACTTTGGCATTTAACGCCCCAGCACTCAGCGGCCCTTCCGGTTTCGCTGCCACCAGCAGCATTTCGCTTATCGATGCCAGCGGGCTGCGCGGCGTGTTGCTCAGCGCCAGCACTTTAGCTCCACGCTTACGCGCCAGCTTCACCACATGCAGTAAGTCACGCGTCGAACCAGAACTTGAAATCGCCACCACCAGATCGTCCTGAGTGAGCGTCGTCGCGTTCATTGATGCCCGATGCATATCGCTGAACAGTTGCACCGGTTTCCCCAGCCGCAATAATTTGTAGTGCAGATAGTCCCCGATAATGGCGCTGGCCGCGACGCCATAAATGTAGACTGACCGCGACTGATGCAGCGCCTGCGCCGCCTTCAGCAGCACCTCTCTGTCGAGCAACTGGGCGGTATCGCGCAGCGCCTGCACCGACTCTTCCACCACCTCGTCGATCTCATCTCCTTTTCTGGCAGGTGCCTGGATCCGCTGTACATCCAGCGCCAGCGCCATTTTGAATTCCGTATATCCCTTACAGCCCAGCGCTCGGCATAAGCGCGTCACGCTCGCCTCACTGGTTTCACTTTCGCGCGCCAGTTCGGTGATCGTCAGATAAAGCACTTTCGCGGGATCGTTTAAGACGAACTCTCCCAGTTTTTGCTGAGTGGGGCTGTATCCCGAGACGCTCTGGCGCAGCCTCAGCAGCAGATTTTCATTTTCTGACATGCAAGATCCTTAATGCGTTTCTCTGGGGCTAGTGTGGCGGAAAGCGGGGGAGAGATGCCAGTCATTTTAAAAAAGTATGATCCGCTTCCCGATCTTTGGTGATAATTTTCGGTTTATATAATTTATGTGGTAAAAATTTTCATCATTACTCGGGGGAAGTGAAAATATGATGCAGATGTTTAGTGGTGCCTCTTCAGGGGCGTGGTTTGAAAAGGCGCAGCGGTTCGGTAAATCGTTCATGCTGCCGATAGCGGTATTGCCCGCGGCGGGCTTGCTGCTAGGAATTGGGGGGGCGTTGTCCAACCCCAATACGCTGACGGCATATCCGTTCCTGGATGTCGGCTGGCTTCAGGCCATCTTTACCATCATGAGTAGCGCCGGATCGATTGTCTTTGCCAACCTCTCGGTGCTGTTTGCGGTGGGTGTTGCGGTCGGGCTGGCGAAAACGGATAAAGGCACCGCCGGGCTTGCGGCGCTCCTCGCATTCCTGGTGATGAATGCCACCATCAATGCGCTGCTGATCCTCACCGGCACACTGGCCCATGAAAATCCCGGCGCGGTGGGGCAGGGAATGACGCTTGGGATTCAGACGCTGGAAACCGGCGTCTTTGGCGGCGTGGTGATTGGCCTGGTGACCTGCACGCTACACCATCGCTTTAATAAAATCGCTCTGCCGCAGTTCCTCGGCTTCTTCGGCGGTTCCCGCTTTGTGCCGATTATTAGCTCGCTGGCGGCAATTGTGGTCGGTGCGCTGATGACGGTTGTGTGGCCTCATTTCCAGAAAATGATATTTGGTCTGGGCGGGCTGGTGGACGCGACGGGTTATCTCGGCACGTTTTTGTACGGTTTTATCCTGCGCATGCTCGGCCCGTTTGGTCTGCACCATATCTTCTATCTGCCGTTCTGGACAACCGCACTGGGCGGGAGTGAAATCGTCAATGGCCAGCTGGTGGAAGGCACGCAGCGTATCTTCTTTGCGCAGCTCGCCGATCCGAATACCCAGCAGTTTTATATCGGCACCTCGCGCTTCATGTCCGGGCGCTTTATTACCATGATGTTCGGCCTGCTGGGTGCCTGTCTGGCGATGTACCACACGGCTAAACCGGAGAACAAAAAGCGCGTGGCCGGGCTGCTGCTCTCGGCGGCGTTGACCTCCTTCCTGACCGGGATCACCGAGCCGATTGAGTTCTCATTCCTGTTTGTCGCGCCGGTGTTATACGTCATCCATGCCTTCTTTGATGGGCTGGCGTTTATGATCGCACATATTCTGCACATCACCATCGGGCAGACCTTCTCGGGCGGTTTTATCGATTTCATCCTGTTTGGCGTCCTGCAGGGCGAAGCCAAAACCCACTGGATGTACGTCCCGCTGGTCGGCGTTCCGTGGTTCTTCCTCTACTACTTCACCTTCCGTTACCTGATTAACCGTTTCCGGTTCGCCACGCCGGGCCGTGAGAAAGAGGCCGTGGTTGAGAGTGCGCTTCCACAAAGCGAACGCGCAGCGGTGGTGATTGCAGGATTAGGCGGTCGGGAAAATCTGGAAGAGGTGGACTGCTGCGCCACGCGTCTGCGCGTCACCGTGAAGGATGGCGGTAAGGTCAACGAAGCGGCGCTAAAAGCGACCGGCGCGCGCGGGGTGATTGTACGCGGAAACGGCGTTCAGGTGATTTACGGTCCGCACGTCACCATCATTAAAAACGAAGTCGAAGAGAGTTTAGCGTAATGAAAACGATACTGGATGTATTGAAAGGCAAGTTGATCGTCTCCTGTCAGGCACTGGAAAATGAACCGCTGCACAGCCCGTTTATCATGTCACGCATGGCGCTGGCGGCGGCGCAGGGTGGGGCGGTCGCTATTCGAGCCAACAGCGTGGTGGATATCGCGGCAATTCAGGCGAGCGTCTCTTTACCGGTGATAGGCATCATTAAGCGTGATTATCCGGACAGTGAGGTGTTTATCACCGCCACCATGAAAGAGATCGACGAACTGATGACGCTGACACCGGAAATTATCGCCCTCGACGCCACCGCGCGCCCGCGTCCGAATGGAGAGACGCTTGCCGATCTCGTCGCACAGATTCGTGCGCGTTATCCCTCTCAACTGCTGATGGCGGATATCGCCACCGTTGCCGAGGCCAAAACGGCGCAGGATTTGGGCTTCGACTGCGTGGGCACCACCCTTCACGGCTACACGGCGCAGACGGCAGGTCAGTCTCTGCCGGATAATGACTGCGCCTTTTTACGCGACGTCCTTGCGGCAGTGACGGTACCGGTGGTGGCCGAAGGGAATGTCGACACGCCAGAGCGGGCCGCACGATGCCTGGCACTGGGCGCGCATACCGTGGTGGTAGGTGGTGCAATCACCCGTCCTCAGCAGATTACGGCGCGCTTTGTGGCGGCGATTGAGGCGTAAAGCACCGATCGGGCATGATACTTAGGCGGGGATCTGCGATACTTAACGTTTATCCCCTTAACTGAGATGACTATGCAGTACCCGATTAACGAGATGTTCCAGACCCTGCAAGGCGAGGGTTACTTCACCGGCGTTCCTGCTATTTTTATTCGTTTACAGGGATGCCCGGTCGGCTGTGCCTGGTGTGATACCAAACATACGTGGGATAAACTCGCAGATCGGGAAGTGTCGCTGTTTAGTATTCTGGCAAAAACCAAAGAGAGCGATAAATGGGGTGCCGGGAGTGCCGAAGATCTGCTGGCGATTATTGGCCGTCAGGGCTGGACCGCGCGCCACATCGTGATTACCGGTGGTGAACCCTGCATCCACGATTTAATGCCGCTCACGGAGCTGCTGGAGAAGAACGGCTACAGCTGCCAGATCGAAACCAGCGGTACCCATGAAGTCAGATGCTCGCACTCGACCTGGGTGACCGTATCGCCCAAAGTGAATATGCGCGGCGGATATGACGTACTCTCTCAGGCGCTGGAGCGCGCGGATGAGATTAAACACCCGGTAGGGCGCGTGCGTGACATTGAAGCGCTGGATGAACTGCTGGCGACGCTGACGGATGAAAAGCAGCGCATTATCGCCCTGCAGCCAATCAGCCAAAAAGATGACGCCACCCGGCTATGCATCGAAACCTGTATCGCGCGTAACTGGCGTTTGTCCATGCAGACGCATAAGTATCTGAATATTGCCTGATATAAAAAAGCCCGGATATCCGGGCTTTTTTGTCTTATTCGCCGCGATAAACGCAGCCCGCTGTACAGGTCTCTTTGATCATCACCGAGCTTAGCAGGGGGACAAGCGGCTTCATCTGCTCCCAGATCCATTTCGCCAGCACTTCGCTGGTTGGATTTTCAAGCCCCGGAATATCGTTCAGGTAGTAGTGATCCAGACGATCGTAGGTCGGCTTGAAGGCGGCTTTCAGCTCGGAAAAGTCCATGATCCAGCCAGTATGCGGATCGACTTCACCGGTAATTTCAAGACGCACCATGAATGAGTGTCCGTGCAGACGACCGCATTTATGTCCCTCAGGAACATGCGGCAGGCGATGGGCGGCTTCGAAGATGAAATCTTTAAACAGTGTGGTGGACATCATGTGCTCTCAGTAATACGAATGCGGAAAAAACCGCCGCATAGTACCGGAAAGACCCTTTTTTAGCATTAACTAAAACGGCCCTTGTCCCGGATGAGAGATTTTCTCATCGCTTATGCTCATAAAATTTAAGAAATTCAGTGGCTTGCTTTATCGGTTTTAATGTTAAGAACCATGACTAAAAGCGGTTAGTTCTTTTGGTTATTTATTATTTCCATCCCTTCTTTAATTGTTATTATCCCCGCCGTTAACCTTATCTCTAGTTTGGTCTTTTTGCATAAATTCCGCTTTGCTACTGGAACATAACAACGCATGACAACACAGGCCCCACCTTCGAATTTGCTTCCCCTGAACCCGGAGCAACTGGCGCGCCTCCAGGCGGCCACCACCGATTTTTCACCTGTTCAGCTTGCCTGGGTCTCCGGCTATTTCTGGGGGATGCTCAATCAACAACCTGGGGCTGTTGTCACCGCAGCGCCTGCCGCCGTTGAAATCCCGGCGATTACACTTATCTCTGCTTCGCAGACCGGCAACGCCCGGCGCGTGGCGGAAGCACTGCGCGACGATCTGCTGGCCGCCCAACTGAACGTGAACCTGGTCAACGCCGGGGATTATAAATTCAAACAAATCGCGTCAGAAAAACTGTTGGTTGTGGTTGCCTCCACGCAGGGCGAAGGCGAACCGGCCGAAGAAGCGGTCGCGCTGCATAAATTCCTGTTCTCGAAAAAAGCGCCAAAACTCGATGGCACCGCGTTCGCCGTCTTTGGCCTTGGTGATACCTCATACGAGTTCTTCTGCCAGTCCGGCAAAGATTTTGACAATAAGCTCGCGGAGTTGGGCGCTGAGCGCCTGTTGGATCGCGTCGACGCTGACGTTGAATACCAGCCTGCTGCCGCTGAATGGCGCGCGCGCATTGTGGAAGTGCTGAAAGCTCGCGTGCCGAAAGACTCCCCCGCGCAGGCCGTTGCAACGGCATCAGGTGCGGTGAATCAGGTACTGACCAGCCCTTACACTAAAGAAGAACCGCTGACGGCGAGCTTGTCAGTTAACCAGAAAATCACCGGCCGCGACTCCGAAAAAGACGTGCGCCACATCGAAATCGATCTGGGTGATTCCGGTTTACGCTACCAGCCCGGCGATGCGCTCGGCGTCTGGTATCAGAACGATCCGCAACTGGTCAAAGAGCTGGTGGAGCTGCTGTGGCTGAAGGGCACTGAATCTGTCACCGTGGACGGCAAATCCCTGCCGCTCTCCGAGGCGCTTCAGTGGCACTTTGAACTGACGGTCAATACCGCCAATATCGTTGAGAACTACGCCACGCTGACGCGCAGCGAAACCCTGCTGCCATTCGTGGGCGATAAAGCCAAACTGCAGCAGTACGCCGCGACCACGCCGATTGTGGATATGGTGCGTTTCGCGCCTGCGCAGCTGGATGCAGAGGCGCTCATCGGCCTGCTGCGTCCGCTGACGCCGCGCCTCTACTCGATCGCCTCGTCACAGGCCGAAGTGGAAAGCGAAGTGCACATCACCGTCGGCGCGGTGCGTTATGAAATCGAAGGCCGCGCTCGTGCGGGTGGGGCATCCAGTTTCCTCGCCGATCGTGTGGAAGAAGAGGGCGAAGTGCGTGTGTTCATCGAGCACAACGACAACTTCCGCCTCCCGGCCAATCCGGAAACGCCGGTGATCATGATTGGTCCTGGCACCGGCATCGCCCCGTTCCGCGCCTTCCTTCAGCAGCGCGCGGCAGATGAAGCGCCGGGCAAAAACTGGCTGTTCTTCGGCAACCCGCACTTTACCGAAGATTTCCTTTACCAGGTTGAGTGGCAACGTTACGTCAAAGAGGGCGTGCTGAACCGTATCGATCTGGCCTGGTCCCGTGACCAGCAACAAAAAATATACGTACAAGACAAACTGCGCGAACAGGGCGCAGAGCTGTGGCGCTGGATCAATGACGGTGCCCATCTTTATGTCTGTGGCGACGCAAATCGCATGGCGAAAGACGTCGAGCAGGCTTTGCTGGAAGTGATTGCCGAATTCGGTGGTATGGATGCCGAAACGGCGGACGAATTTTTAAGTGAGCTGCGCGTAGAGCGCCGTTATCAGCGAGATGTCTACTAATGAGTGAAAAACACCCTGGCCCACTGGTGGTCGAAGGCAAACTGACGGACGCCGAGCGCATGAAGGTAGAGAGCAACTACCTGCGCGGCACCATTGCCGAAGATTTAAATGACGGTCTGACCGGCGGTTTCAACGGCGACAACTTCCTGCTGATCCGCTTCCACGGCATGTACCAGCAGGACGACCGCGATATCCGCGCAGAGCGTGCTGAGCAAAAGCTGGAGCCGCGTCATGCGATGCTTCTGCGCTGTCGCCTGCCGGGTGGAGTCATCACCACCAGGCAGTGGCAGGCCATTGATAAGTTCGCCCATGACAACACGATTTACGGCAGCATTCGTCTGACCAACCGTCAGACCTTCCAGTTCCACGGCATTCTGAAGAAGAACGTGAAGCCGGTTCACCAGATGCTGCACTCCGTGGGCCTGGACGCGCTGGCGACCGCCAACGACATGAACCGTAACGTGCTCTGCACCTCGAACCCGTTCGAGTCTGAGCTGCATGCGGAAGCTTACGAATGGGCGAAAAAGATCTCTGAGCATCTGCTGCCGCGCACCCGCGCCTATGCGGAGATCTGGCTCGATCAGGAAAAGGTCGCGACCACTGACGAGGAGCCGATCCTCGGCCAGACCTATCTGCCCCGTAAATTTAAAACGACCGTGGTAATCCCGCCGCAGAACGATATCGATCTTCACGCCAACGACATGAACTTCGTGGCGATTGCCGAGAACGGAAAACTGGTGGGCTTTAACCTGCTGGTGGGCGGTGGTCTGTCGATTGAACACGGCAACAAGAAAACCTACGCCCGCACGGCGAGCGAGTTTGGTTATCTGCCGCTGGAGCACACCCTGGCGGTGGCGGAAGCGGTAGTCACGACCCAGCGCGACTGGGGCAACCGTACGGATCGTAAAAACGCGAAGACCAAATATACCCTTGAGCGCGTCGGCGTTGAGACGTTTAAAGCGGAAGTGGAGCGTCGCGCAGGGATCAAATTTGAGCCAATCCGCCCGTATGAGTTCACCGGGCGCGGCGATCGCATCGGCTGGGTAAAAGGCATCGACAATAAATGGCACCTGACGCTGTTTATCGAGAATGGCCGTATTCTGGATTATCCAGGCCGTCCGCTGAAAACCGGTTTGCTGGAAATTGCTAAGATCCATAAAGGCGAGTTCCGCATCACCGCGAACCAGAACCTGATCATTGCCGGCGTGCCGGAAAGTCAGAAAGCGAAGATCGAGAAGCTGGCGCGCGAGCATACGCTGATGGATGCGGTTAAACCGCAGCGTGAAAACTCCATGGCCTGCGTCTCCTTCCCGACCTGTCCGCTGGCGATGGCTGAGGCCGAACGCTTCCTGCCCTCTTTCACTGACAAAGTGGAAGCGGTGCTGGAGAAACACGGCATCGGCGACGAACACATTGTGATGCGTGTGACGGGCTGCCCGAACGGCTGTGGCCGCGCGATGCTGGCGGAGCTGGGGCTGGTGGGTAAAGCGCCGGGCCGCTACAACGTCCATCTTGGCGGGAATCGCAGCGGGACGCGCATTCCGCGTATGTATCGCGAAAACATTACCGAGCCGGAAATTCTCGATTCCATCGATGAACTGGTCGGACGCTGGGCGAAAGAGCGCGAAGCGGGTGAAGGCTTCGGCGACTTTACGGTACGCGCGGGCATTATTCGCCCGGTGCTCGATCCAGCGCGAGATTTCTGGGAGTAATCCTGATCGCCCGGTGGCGCGCGCCTGATAAGCGAAGCGCCATGAGGCAAGGCAAACAGTGAGGAACTTATGTCCAGACTCGATCTAAACGCCCTAAACGATCTGCCCAAAGTGGAACGTATCCTGGCGCTGGCGGAAACGAACGCCATGCTTGAAAAACGCGATGCGCAGGGCCGCGTCGCGTGGGCGCTGGAAAATTTGCCGGGCGACTATGTGCTCTCGTCGAGCTTTGGCATTCAGGCGGCGGTGAGTTTGCATCTTGTGAATCAGATCCGCCCCGACATTCCGGTGATCCTCACCGATACCGGCTATCTGTTTCCGGAAACCTATCAGTTTATTGATGAGCTGACGGATAAGCTCCAGCTGAATCTTAAGGTCTATCGCGCGGAGCAGAGCGCAGCGTGGCAGGAAGCGCGCTACGGCAAACTGTGGGAGCAGGGTGTTGAGGGCATTGAGAAATACAATGAGATCAACAAAGTTGAGCCGATGAACCGGGCGCTCAGTGAGCTGAATGCGAAAACCTGGTTTGCCGGTCTGCGCCGCGAACAGTCCGGCAGCCGGGCCAGTCTGCCGGTACTTGGGATCCAGCGCGGCGTATTTAAAGTCCTGCCGATTATCGACTGGGATAACCGCACCGTTTATCAGTATCTGCAGCAGCACGGGCTGAAATACCATCCCCTGTGGGATCAGGGCTACCTGTCGGTGGGCGACACCCACACCACCCGCAAATGGGAGCCAGGAATGGCGGAAGAAGATACACGATTCTTTGGGCTTAAGCGTGAGTGCGGGTTGCACGAAGGCTGATTCACCGGTCCGCTGTCATATGCCTCTGCTTGTCACGAGCAGGGGCTTTTTTTATTGCGAGACGCATTCCGTAAAGGATGACTGCGTACAGAGGAGACGTCAGAATCCTTATAAATAGCTGCTGAGGGGGATTGTTACTGACTTATTTCTCCCCGCAGGCGTCTGATATCACGTTGCGGCGACTCACCAAACTCCCTGCTGTACTCGCGGCTGAACTGGGACGCACTCTCATAGCCCACTTTTACCGCCGCCCCCCCTTATGCCTGAAACATAAAAAAACCCGCTCAAGGCGGGTTTTTTTATCACGTTCACTTATCTGCTCAGGCTGATGCCGTCATCGCTGTCGTAAGTATTCGTGTCATTATCAGCTATTACAGCGTGATAACGTTGGCAGCTGCAGGACCTTTGGCACCATTCTCAATTGAGAACTCAACCTTCTGCCCTTCATCTAGTGTTTTGTAATCGTTGCTCTGGATAGCAGAAAAATGTACGAAGACATCTTTGCTACCGTCTTCTGGCGAAATGAAGCCGAAGCCTTTTTCAGAGTTAAACCATTTTACTAAACCAGTCATTTTATTAGACATATTTACTTCCTTAAATTTTCTTGAGCCACACGCGGTGGCAAACATGGCCTGCTTGCAGATGAGGACTTATTGGGCACTTAGGAGGAGGCTCATGCAGAAGAGTATCTAAGGAACACGCTTGAAATGAGGACTGCTTTACTAAAACTGCTTTCATAAGGTCTGTATGCCAAACCGATGACGCATAGTGGGCGCATATGACTTGATAAGCAAGATTATTTTTGTCAGTAATCTGTTGGGGAAATTTACAATCCAAAAGGGCAGTCATCTTAAAAGCCCTGACCATTGCAGCCAAGGCTTTTAAGATACTACAGACTTCTGATTTAACATTAATGGGCTTAATAAAGTGATACTGCTATTTATATTGCTTTCAAATGTACCCGTTCACTCCAGATAATATTGGGCATTAATACTAAAAAGCCTCCCACTATTTATTGTGCCAATCTACTGGAAACGTCCGCTGCACGTCCTGAAACATTCGACACGTTTTATGGCTTAAGTAGGGGCGGTTTTCGTGCTTCGAGCGCCAGCAACTCTTTCTCTTCATCGTAACGGCTTGTGATCGTCCGGCAGCGGTAAATGACTCTTTTCAGACATAACATCCTCGGGAGAGTGTATGAAGGGTGTTAATCCATCAAAGTTATTGCTGAGGCAGAAAAGTCAGCAACCAGCGGAATGGAGGATACGGTTGCAGAATTGATTTTTTAGACAGGCAGGAAACAAAAAAGAGCCCGTACATCACATGGACTCTTTCTTGAGTGCCTCGGCTATTCTGTCCAACTTTTTGGGGGGCGGCACATGACCTAATGCCCCCATTCTTTCGCTTTCCGTTTACGCTTTACCCGCTTTCGTCAACTCTTTCACCAGCGGCAGCATTACTTTCACCACGTCACGGCTGCGGTGCTCAATGCGCTGAGGCAGCACTTTATCAATGTGCTGCTGGTTATCCAGTCTCACATCGTGCCAGCTGGTGCCATCCGGGAAGGCTTTCGATTTAGCGCGCTGCTGGTAGCCGTTTTTGTCCCCTAAGTTCCAGTTCGTCGCCTCGACGTACAGCACGGGAATGCCCGCTTTATCAAACACTTCGCCGTCGCTACAGCAGCCGGTGCCTTTGGGGTAAGCCGGATTACGCCCAGGATTGACTGCCGCCAGAATACCGTGGCTGCGGGCAATGGCCAGCGCGCGGTCGCGCGTCAGTTTGCGTACAGAGTTGGGGGTGCTTTTGCCGCTGTTGAAATAGAGCTTATCGCCGACGATGAGATTATCGAGATTGATCACCAGCAGGGTATTTTTCTTTTCCGCCGCGCTCATGCGGTTGAGCAGGTTCTCCGCCCCGAGTTTGCCTTCCTCTTCGCCGCTGGTGGCGACAAAGCGAATCCCGTACTGGGTCGGAACATCTTTCATCCGTTCGGCCAGCTCCAGCATCACGCCAAGGCCTGCCGCATTATCGTCGATACCCTGAAGGGTCAGGCCGCCGAGATTATTATCAATGTCCGCATCGCTCTGGGGGGCGAAGGTATCGAGATGCGCCATAATAATAATTTGCTGCGCCGATTTGCCTTCGTGGGCCGCGATAACCGTACTGCCGGTCACGTTATGCCAGTTTTTGCTGTTATTGCGCGACGTAAAAATGTAGCGGCTGTGGAAGGCCCGAATGTCGTTCTGGTAGCCCATCTGTGCAAACTGCTGGCGCAGATAGTCCGCCGACAGCATCTCCGCAGGCGTGCCCGTCATTCGTCCTGGAAATACCGTGGCAATATGGCGCGCCTGAGTGGATGCGATTTCACCCAAAGGTTGAGTGGTGGCCTGAGCCGGGAGGATACAGCAAACGCCGATCGCCAGGGCAGCGATACGGTGGCGCATTGCGCAAAACATAGTGAGTCCTTAAAAAATCGAACAAAATTTTAACCTGCCTAGTATGAAACTGTGACGGCGCTTACACAATTTCATTTGCTCTTAAATGCCCGTTATTTCGCAGGTTAAGCACTTTTTGATATTAGTTTTCTCAACTCGTTATTCCATTGAGTAACTACTCATTCCAATTCGTAATTTCATTCACTCTAAGCCGCCCCCTATAGTCCCACTATTCCTGTTGTTGAGACGAGTTACCGCATCGTGGACTATCTGCCGCTGTTTGCTTTATTGAAAGACCGTCCGGTGCTGGTTGTCGGGACGGGCGAAATCGCCGATCGCAAAATCGCTTTTTTACAGCGGGCCGGCGCGCAGGTGCAGAGTGTTACGGCGTCAGAATTTGATGAGTCACAGCTTGATCAGGTGGTACTGGCCATCGCGGCGACGGACGATCAGGCGCTGAACCGTCGGGTGTTCGAGGCGGCCAATGCCCGTCATCGGCTGGTGAACGTGGTGGACGATCAGCCCTTGTGCTCGTTTATCTTCCCGTCGATTGTCGACCGTTCCCCGCTGCTGATTGCAATCTCATCCGGCGGCAACGCGCCCGTGCTGGCGCGCATGCTGCGTGAAAAGCTGGAAGCGTTATTACCTGTAAGCCTCGGGCGTATGGCTGAAGTGGCGGGGGGCTTTCGGGAACGACTGAAAGCGTACCGTACCACTACCGCCGATCGCCGTCGTTTTTGGGAGAAAGCCTTTCGCGGGCGTTTTGCCAGCCTGATGGCGGCGGGAAACGAACAGGCCGCCAAACGCGAACTGGAGGACTCCCTTCACGCTTCACATCAGCAGCAGGGCGAAATTATTTTAGTCGGTGCCGGGCCGGGTGACGCCGGGCTGCTGACGCTGCGCGGTCTGCAGGTTATCCAGCAGGCCGACGTGGTCTTTTACGATCATCTGGTAAGCGACGAGGTGCGTGAGCTTATCCGTCGCGATGCCGAGCAGATCTGCGTCGGCAAACGCGCGGGCGAACACTCAGTGGCGCAGCATGAGACCAATCAGATGCTGATTGATGCCGCGAAAGCCGGGAAATCCGTGGTACGCCTCAAAGGCGGCGACCCGTTTATTTTCGGGCGCGGCGGTGAAGAGTTGCAGGCAGCCGCGCAGGCGGGCGTGCCGTTTCAGGTGGTCCCTGGGATCACGGCGGCATCGGCAGTCACCGCCTATGCCGGTATCCCGCTCACTCACCGCGATTATGCCCAGAGCGTCACCTTCGTTACCGGACACTACAAAGCAGACAGCGCGCCGTTTGACTGGGCCCAGCTGGCGCAAAGTCGTCAGACGCTGGCGATCTACATGGGCACTCTGAAAGCCGCTGACATCAGCGAACAGTTGATTCGTCATGGGCGCGATAAAGCGACGCCGGTGGCGGTGATTTCACGCGGGACACGCGTCGACCAGCACGTCGCGACCGGAACCTTACAACAACTTGCAAACCTGGCGAAAAATGCCCCCATGCCCGCCCTGATTGTGGTGGGAGAGGTGGTGGAGCTGCATCAGACGCTCGCCTGGTTTCAACACAACCAACAGCAGGAGGGATTCAACTCTTCTGTGGTGAATCTGGCTTAAGGAATGGTTATGGACCAAAAACGACTTACCCACCTGCGGCAACTTGAAGCGGAAAGCATCCATATTATCCGCGAGGTGGCTGCCGAATTTTCGAACCCGGTGATGATGTACTCGATCGGGAAAGATTCCAGCGTCATGCTGCATCTGGCGCGTAAAGCGTTTTATCCGGGCACTTTGCCGTTCCCGCTGCTGCACGTGGATACCGGCTGGAAGTTCCGCGAAATGTACGAGTTCCGCGACCGTACCGCCAAAGCCTACGGCTGCGAGCTGCTGGTGCACAAAAACCCGGAAGGGGTGGCGATGGGCATCAACCCGTTCGTGCACGGCAGCGCGAAACACACGGATATCATGAAAACCGAAGGGCTGAAACAGGCCCTGAACAAATACGGTTTTGATGCGGCCTTCGGTGGCGCGCGCCGTGACGAAGAGAAATCCCGCGCCAAAGAGCGTATCTATTCTTTCCGCGACCGCTTCCACCGCTGGGACCCGAAAAACCAGCGTCCGGAGCTGTGGCACAACTACAACGGCCAGATTAATAAAGGCGAAAGCATCCGCGTCTTCCCGCTCTCCAACTGGACCGAGCTGGATATCTGGCAGTATATCTATCTGGAAAATATCGAAATCGTTCCGCTGTATCTGGCGGCAGAGCGTCCGGTGCTGGAACGCGACGGAATGCTGATGATGATCGACGACGATCGTATCGATTTGCAGCCGGGCGAAGTGATCAAAAAACAGATGGTCCGCTTCCGTACGCTGGGCTGCTGGCCGTTGACGGGTGCTGTGGAATCAAACGCGCAGACGCTGCCGGAGATCATCGAAGAGATGCTGGTCTCCACCACCAGTGAGCGACAGGGGCGCATGATTGACCGCGACCAGGCAGGCTCAATGGAGCTGAAGAAACGTCAGGGTTATTTCTAAGGAGCCGCCATGAACACCACTATTGCACAACAAATTGCTGATGAAGGCGGCGTGGAAGCTTACCTGCACGCCCAGCAGCACAAAAGCCTGCTGCGCTTTCTGACCTGCGGCAGCGTCGATGACGGAAAAAGTACCCTGATTGGCCGACTGCTGCATGACACGCGTCAGATTTACGAAGACCAGCTCTCCTCCCTGCACAATGACAGCAAACGTCACGGCACCCAGGGCGAAAAACTCGATCTGGCGCTGCTGGTGGATGGCCTGCAGGCTGAACGCGAGCAGGGGATTACCATCGACGTGGCGTACCGCTATTTCTCTACCGAGAAGCGCAAATTTATCATCGCCGACACCCCAGGGCATGAGCAGTACACCCGTAACATGGCCACGGGCGCCTCGACCTGTGAGCTGGCGATCCTGCTGATGGATGCGCGCAAAGGCGTGCTCGATCAGACCCGTCGCCACAGCTTTATCTCCACGCTGCTCGGCATCAAACACCTGGTGGTGGCAGTCAACAAAATGGATCTGGTGAATTTCAGCGAAGAGAAATTCGAGGAGATCCGCCAGAGCTATCTGACTTTCGCCGCGCAGCTGCCGGGCAATCTGGATATTCGCTTTGTGCCGCTCTCCGCACTGGAGGGCGATAACGTGGCCTCCCAGAGCGTGAACATGCCGTGGTACAGCGGCCCGACGCTGCTGGAAGTGCTGGAAACCGTCGAAATTCAACGCCCCGTGGAAAGCCAGCCGATGCGCTTCCCGGTGCAATATGTCAACCGTCCAAACCTCGATTTCCGTGGCTTCTCCGGGACGATTGCCTCCGGCGTGGTGAAAGTTGGCCAGCGCGTGAAAGCGCTGCCGTCCGGTGTGGAATCGACCATTGCCCGTATCGTCACCTTCGACGGTGATTTGCCGGAAGCGGGCGCGGGCGAAGCGGTGACTCTGGTACTGAAGGACGAGATTGATATTAGCCGCGGTGATTTGCTGCTGGATGCGCAGGAGAGCGTGCCGGCCGTGCAAAGCGCGTCCCTGGACGTGGTGTGGATGGCGGAGCAACCGCTGACGGCGGGCCAAAGCTACGACATCAAAATCGCGGGCAAGAAAACCCGTGCGCGCGTCGATAGCATTCACTATCAGGTGGATATCAACAATCTGGCGCAGCACCAGGTTTCAGAATTGCCGCTGAACGGCATTGGACTGGTGGATCTCACTTTTGATGAGCCGCTGGTGCTCGACAAATATCAGCAAAACCCGGTAACGGGCGGCCTGATCTTTATCGACAGGCTGACTAACGTCACCGTGGGTGCCGGCATGGTGCGCGAGCCGCACGAGCAGGCAACCGCAGCGCCTTCTGAATTCAGCGCCTTTGAGCTGGAGCTGAACGCGCTGGTTCGCAAACACTTCCCGCACTGGGGCGCTCGCGATTTGCTGGGAGGAAAATAATGGCGCAGCACGATGAGAACGTCGTCTGGCATCCTCATCCGGTAACGGTTGCCGCGCGCGAACAACTCCACGGTCATCGTGGGGTTGTGCTGTGGTTTACCGGGCTGTCTGGCTCCGGTAAATCCACCGTGGCCGGGGCGCTGGAAGAGGCGCTGCATCAGCAGGGCGTCAGTACCTATCTGCTCGATGGCGACAATGTGCGCCACGGCCTGTGCAGCGATTTGGGATTTAGCGATGACGATCGTAAAGAGAACATTCGCCGCGTAGGGGAAGTGGCGAGCCTGATGGCTGATGCAGGGCTGGTCGTATTAACCGCCTTTATCTCGCCACATCGCGCCGAGCGACAGATGGTGCGCGAGCGCGTGGGTCACGAGCGGTTTATCGAAGTGTTTGTCGATACGCCGCTTGCGGTGTGCGAAGCGCGCGATCCGAAAGGGCTTTACAAAAAGGCCCGTGCGGGTGAGCTGCGTAATTTCACCGGCATTGACTCGGTTTACGAAGCCCCTGAATCACCAGAGATTCACCTGGAAGGTCAACAATTGGTAACAAATTTAGTAGGCCAATTATTAGACCTGCTCAGACAGGGCGATATTATCAGATCCTGAGACGGTATCGAACGGATAGCTCGCTGCCCGTAAGATGTGTCATGGTCACAGGATCTGCTATGCGTAACAGTGAGAATTACATTATCACCACGTCGGACACCGTATCGACTGATGACGACACGACCTGGTCACTTCCTGGGGCCGTGGTCGGCTTCGTCTCGTGGTTGCTGGCGCTCGGCATCCCGTTTCTGATCTATGGCCGCAATACGCTGTTTTTCTTCCTCTACACCTGGCCTTTCTTTCTCGCGCTGATGCCCGTCGCGGTTGTGGTTGGCATTGCGCTGCACTCGCTGCTGAATGGCCGCCTGTTCTACAGCACCATTATCACCATTGCCACCGTGGTCATCATTTTCGGCCTGCTGTTTTTATGGCTGATGGGCTAACTTGCGACATAATTAAAACCCCAGAGTAGAGTCGAACGGAAAGTTATGGGATGATGATGCCGTTTTTCAGGGGGCTGGATGGGTAAATTAACACTGCTGTTGCTGGCTTTGCTGGTCTGGCTACAGTATTCGCTGTGGTTCGGTAAGAACGGTCTTCACGACTACAGTCGCGTCAATGATGACGTCACGGCACAGCAGGCAACAAACGCAAAACTCAAAGCGCGAAACGATCAACTCTTTGCTGAAATTGACGACCTCAATGGCGGGCAAGAAGCGATTGAGGAACGCGCACGCAACGAACTCAGTATGACTAAGCCGGGCGAAACTTTTTATCGTCTGGTGCCGGATGCGTCTAAACGCAGTCAGGGCTCAGCACAAAACAATCGATAATCAGGCCCAGGATTACGACATGGCAGTGACTTTTTCGGATGTATGCGCTGTGGTACCGGCAGCAGGTTTCGGTCGGCGCATGCAAACAGAGTGTCCTAAGCAGTACCTTTCCATTGGCGATAAAACGATCCTTGAACACTCCGTCGCGGCGCTGCTGGCGCATCCACGGGTGACGCGCGTCGTGATCGCCATCAGTCCGGGCGATGCCCGTTTTGCCGATCTACCGCTGGCAAATCACCCACAGATTACCGTCGTTGATGGTGGCGCAGAGCGCGCCGACTCCGTTCTTGCAGGCCTTCGCGCGGCGGGTAATGCCGAGTGGGTGCTGGTGCACGACGCTGCACGCCCCTGCCTGCATCAGGACGATCTGGCCCGTCTGCTTAAGCTCAGCGAAACCAGCGCCACGGGTGGCATTCTGGCCTCGCCCGTGCGCGACACCATGAAGCGCGCAGAGCCGGGGGTTCAAGCTATCGCCCATACCGTTGAGCGCGTCGATTTATGGCACGCGCTGACCCCCCAGTTTTTCCCCCGCGAACTGCTCAAAAGCTGTTTAACCCGCGCGCTCAATGAAAGCGCCACCATCACCGATGAAGCGTCGGCGCTGGAGTATTGCGGTTTTCACCCTGAGCTGATTGAGGGGCGCGCTGATAATATAAAAGTGACGCGCCCGGAAGACTTACAGCTCGCGGAATTTTATCTTACCCGTACGATCCCTCAGGAGAAGGCATAATGCGAATTGGACACGGTTTTGACGTACACGCCTTTGGCGGCGTTGGCCCGATTATCATTGGCGGCGTACGCATTCCCTTCGAGAAGGGCTTACTCGCGCACTCTGATGGCGATGTTGCGCTGCATGCCTTAACCGATGCTCTGCTCGGCGCGGCGGCGCTGGGCGATATCGGTAAACTGTTCCCGGACACCGATCCGGCGTTTAAAGGCGCGGACAGCCGCGAGCTGCTGCGTGAAGCCTGGCGCCGGATTCAGGCGAAGGGCTATACCCTCGGCAATGTCGATGTGACGATCATCGCTCAGGCGCCAAAAATGCTGCCACACATTCCGCAGATGCGCGTTTTTATCGCTGAAGATCTCGGCTGCCATATGGATGACGTTAACGTCAAAGCGACCACCACCGAGAAGCTCGGCTTTACCGGTCGCGGCGAAGGTATCGCCTGTGAGGCTGTGGCGCTGCTGGTGAAGGCGGCCAAATGATCGACTTTGCTAACCTGACGTATTTGCACGGCAAACCACAGGGAAATGGCCTGCTGAAAGCCAGCCCAGAAGATTTCGTGGTCGTGGAAGATCTCGGCTTTGAGCCGGACGGCGAAGGCGAGCATATTCTGGTGCGTATTCTGAAAAACGGCTGCAACACCCGTTTTGTGGCCGATGCGCTGGCAAAATTCCTCAAGATTCATGCCCGTGAAGTGAGCTTTGCGGGGCAAAAAGACAAACATGCGGTCACGGAACAGTGGCTGTGCGCGCGCGTGCCGGGCAATGCGATGCCTGATTTAAGCAAATTTGAGCTTGAAGGCTGTAAAGTGCTGGAGTACGCCCGCCACAAGCGCAAGTTGCGCCTGGGGGCGCTTCAGGGCAATACGTTTACCCTGGTGCTGCGTGAAGTCACAGACCGTGATGACGTCGAAAAACGTCTGACGGCCATCAACGAGCAGGGCGTGCCGAACTATTTCGGTACCCAGCGTTTCGGGATTGGCGGCAGCAATTTGCAGGGCGCGCTGCGCTGGGCGCAGAGCAATGCCTCGGTTCGCGACAGGAATAAACGCAGTTTTTGGTTGTCGGCAGCCCGCAGTGCGTTGTTTAATCAGATTGTGAGCGAACGACTGAAAAAAACGGACGCGAATCAAGTTGTTGTCGGCGATGCGCTACAATTAGCGGGACGCGGCAGTTGGTTTGTCGCCACAAGCGATGAAATGGCCGATCTGCAGGCACGCGTCGACAATAAAACGCTGCTGATTACCGCCGCGCTGCCCGGCTCGGGAGAGTGGGGAACGAAGGGCGACGCGCTGGTCGCGGAGCAGGCGGCGGTTGCAGAGGCGACAGAATTACAATCATTGCTGGTGCGGGAGAAAGTTGAAGCGGCACGCCGCGCGATGCTGCTCTATCCGCAGCAGCTAAGCTGGAACTGGTGGGATGACGTAACCGTAGAGTTACGTTTCTGGCTGCCGGCAGGGAGCTTTGCCACCAGTGTTGTCAGGGAACTAATCAATACGTCGGGTGACTATGCGAATATTGCTGAGTAACGATGATGGGATCCATGCGCCTGGAATTCAGACGCTGGCTAAACACCTTCGCGAGTTTGCCGAGGTGCAGGTTGTTGCTCCCGATCGTAACCGCAGCGGTGCCTCCAACTCATTAACGCTGGAGTCGTCCCTTCGCACTTTCACCTATGAAAACGGCGATATCGCGGTGCAGATGGGGACGCCAACGGACTGCGTTTTCCTCGGCGTGAACGCACTGATGCGCCCGCGCCCGGACGTGGTGGTTTCAGGCATCAACGCTGGCCCAAACTTGGGCGATGACGTGATCTACTCCGGAACGGTTGCGGCAGCGATGGAGGGGCGTCATCTTGGGTTCCCTGCGCTGGCGGTCTCGCTCAATGGTTATACCCATTACGATACGGCCGCTGCCGTCACCTGTTCGATCCTGCGCGCCCTCAGCCGTGAGCCGCTGCGCACCGGTCGCATTCTGAATATCAACGTGCCGGATCTGCCTCTCGCCGAGATCAAAGGTATTCGCGTGACGCGCTGTGGCAGTCGCCATCCAGCCGATCAGGTGATTCCTCAGCAAGATCCGCGCGGAAATACGCTTTACTGGATTGGTCCTCCTGGCGAGCAGTGCGACGCCGGGCCAGATACGGACTTTGCGGCGGTGGATGCAGGCTATGTGTCCGTTACGCCGCTGCACGTAGATTTAACCGCCTATAACGCGCAAGATGTGGTCTCAGGCTGGCTGGAACGTGCCGGGGTGAACACACAATGGTAAGTAAACGTGTACAAGCTCTTCTGACTCAATTACGCACTCAGGGCATCACCGACGAGCGTGTGCTTGAGGCAATCTCACAGGTTCCGCGTGAGAAATTTGTGGATGAGGCGTTTGAACACAAAGCGTGGGAAAACGTCGCTTTGCCGATTGGGCAAGGGCAGACGATTTCACAGCCGTATATGGTTGCGCGTATGACGGAGCTGCTGGAGCTGACGCCGGAATCCCGGGTGCTGGAAATCGGCACCGGTTCAGGGTATCAGACGGCGATTCTGGCTCATCTCGTCCATCACGTCTGCTCCGTCGAGCGAATTAAAGGCTTGCAGTGGCACGCCCGTCGTCGCCTTAAACAGCTCGATTTACATAACGTTTCAACTCGTCACGGCGATGGCTGGCAGGGCTGGCAGGCCCGTGCGCCATTTGATGCCATTATCGTGACGGCAGCACCGCTTGAGATCCCGGCCGCGCTTCTGGCGCAGCTGGACGATGGCGGTATTCTCGTTTTGCCGGTGGGCGATGAACAACAGCTTCTGAAGCGTGTTTGTCGACGGGGCGGCGAGTTCATTATCGATACCGTCGAAGCCGTGCGTTTTGTGCCTCTTGTTAAGGGAGAGCTTGCCTGATACTCGGAATTTTCCAGGGTTATTCGGAAAAATTCAGCGTATGGTGTGGCGCAAAAGGTTCGAGCCATCACGGTTAATTTTAAGTCACTGGTAGTTAACACATTCCTGGGGGATAAATGAGCGCGGGAAGCCCGAAATTCACCATCAGCCGTGTCGCGGCATTGTCATTGGTTTCGCTTTGGCTGGCAGGTTGCACGAGTTCTAATAACCCCCCTGCGCCAGTGAGCTCAGTTGGCGGGAGCAGCAATTCGGGGAATACTTCCGGTGGAATGCTGATTACGCCTCCGCCTAAAATGGGCACTGCGGCACCGCAGCAAACTCCGCAGATACAGCCTGTTCAAACGCCGATCACGCAGCCAACTCAGATTCAGCCAGTGCAACAACCTGTGCAGACCGAGAATGGCCGCATAGTCTATAACCGCAAGTATGGGAACATTCCGAAAGGAAGTTATACGGGCGGCAGCACCTACACCGTAAAACGTGGCGACACGCTGTTCTATATCGCGTGGATCACTGGGAACGATTTCCGTGACCTCGCCCAGCGAAACAACGTACAAGCCCCGTATGGCCTGGAAGTCGGCCAGACGCTGCAGGTCGGTAATGCGACCGGTACACCGCTGACCCCAGGCAACTCTGTTTCAGCCGCGGATGTCACTGCGCAAAACAATAGTGTGAAACCTGCGCAAAATACCAGCGCGGTGGTTGCTTCACAACCAACAATTACGTATTCTGAAGACTCAGGTGAACAGAGTGCTAACAAAATGTTGCCGAATAATAAGCCGTCTGCGACTGTCGTCACAGCACCGGTTACGGCACCTGTGGTTAGCTCTTCCGTACCGACTGCCAGCAGTCAAACCGCCAGTGCGCCAATTTCAACCTGGCGCTGGCCGACTGATGGCAAGGTTATCGAGAACTTCTCTTCCTCCGAGGGGGGAAACAAAGGGATCGATATCGCAGGAAGTAAGGGACAGGCAATCATCGCGACCGCAGATGGACGCGTTGTATATGCCGGTAACGCTCTGCGCGGTTACGGTAATCTTATTATCATCAAACATAACGATGATTACCTGAGTGCCTACGCCCATAACGATACAATGCTGGTCCGGGAACAACAAGAAATCAAGGCGGGGCAAAAAATCGCTACCATGGGTAGCACCGGCACCAGTTCTACACGCTTGCATTTTGAAATTCGTTACAAGGGGAAATCCGTAAACCCGCTGCAATATTTACCGCAGCGATAATTTGACGGGACATACCACTTCAGGGTGTCTCGTTCAGGGATCACGGGTAGGAGCCACCTTATGAGTCAGAATACGCTGAAAGTTCATGATTTAAATGAAGATGCGGAATTTGATGAGAACGGAGCCGAGTCTTTTGATGAGAAAGCCTTGGTTGAAGAGGAACCCAGTGATAACGATTTAGCTGAAGAAGAGCTGTTATCGCAGGGCGCCACACAGCGTGTGCTTGACGCGACTCAGCTTTACCTTGGGGAGATTGGTTATTCCCCACTGTTAACGGCCGAAGAAGAAGTCTATTTCGCGCGTCGCGCATTGCGTGGAGATGTAGCCTCACGCCGCCGCATGATCGAAAGTAACCTGCGTCTGGTGGTGAAAATTGCTCGTCGTTACAGCAATCGTGGTCTGGCACTGCTGGATCTGATTGAAGAGGGCAACCTGGGCCTGATCCGCGCCGTTGAGAAGTTTGACCCAGAACGTGGGTTCCGTTTCTCTACGTACGCGACCTGGTGGATTCGTCAGACTATCGAACGGGCGATTATGAACCAAACCCGTACGATCCGCCTGCCGATTCACATCGTCAAAGAGTTGAACGTCTATCTGCGTACTGCACGTGAGTTGTCCCATAAACTGGATCACGAGCCAAGTGCGGAAGAGATTGCCGAGCAGCTCGATAAACCGGTTGATGACGTAAGCCGTATGCTGCGTCTTAACGAGCGTATTACCTCCGTCGACACCCCGCTGGGTGGCGATTCCGAAAAAGCGCTGCTGGACATCCTGGCCGATGAAAAAGACAACGGCCCGGAAGACACCACGCAAGACGATGATATGAAACAGAGCATCGTCAAATGGCTGTTCGAACTGAACGCCAAACAGCGTGAAGTGCTGGCACGTCGTTTCGGTCTGCTGGGGTATGAAGCTGCGACACTGGAAGATGTTGGCCGTGAGATTGGCCTGACTCGTGAACGTGTTCGTCAGATTCAGGTAGAAGGTTTGCGTCGCCTGCGTGAAATCCTGCAGGGACAAGGGCTGAATATCGAAGCGCTGTTCCGCGAATAAGCACCTTTTCATCAAAAAAGGCCCGTCGAGAGACGGGCCTTTTTCTTTTCTAACGTTCGACTGTTTCGTGAAGATGGCGCCAGAGCACGCTATCCCCTTGTTGACGTAATACCACGGTTGACCATCTCGGGGTCGTTGGCGTTGAAGGCTGATGTTGCACTTCGCGATAACGTAGCACTGCGCCATTCGGCCACGCCTCCAGCACGTCCACATTGTCGACTAAAATGGAAAGCCCCGGACGGCTGCCGCGCTGTGCCAGAAAGAACGCGCTCAGGGCAGGATAATCCAGACATGCCCCGGTCGGGGTCACCATGGTAAATCCTTCGCAGAAATGCGCCATTAGCGCGTCGTGATCGCCTTCGCCTTTGCCGAGCCAGTTTTCGATGGCAATGTGCGCATTGATGATTTCATCTTTAAACAGATTCATGATGGTTCCTTATGAAGGTGGATAAGTACCTGCTGGTTGTTCAGGCGGATCGCGCTAAACAGCGGTACAAGCGTGATGAGGCCTGCAAGAATGAATGTCCCGTGCCATGCCTGAAGAGGGGTGAAAATCTGTTGCAGAGTGCTCAACATCACGGCCAGCAGCGTAGCCCCCAGAAGGAAACTCAGCTGGCGATTGATATTCCACAGCGCGCTGGCATCCGGCATTTCGTCAAAGGCCACGTTAAGAAAAGCGGTGCTTTGAGCGGTGCTGCTGCACAGACTGCCCCCAGCCCCCATCAGTACGAAGAGGGCGATGATGATGTATTCAGGGGTTGTCGCCGAGACCACTGATAAACCCGCGATTCCCGCCGCCTGCAGCAGACAGCCGGTGATTATCAACGGGCGTGGGCCAAGACGGTTGAAATATTTGCCGGTAGCGGAAATGGCGATAAACGAGGCGAGCGACCAGGGGAGCATCAGCGCACCCGTTGCCGCCGGGGTCATCTTTACCACACTCTGCAGATAAAACAGGCCGACCACGTTCACGCCAATGAAAATCCCCGGTACGCATAAATAGATCAGCATTGCGAAGCGCAGCAGCGGGTCGGACAGTAGCGGCAAATGCAGTAAACGAGCAGGCCCTGATGGCGTGGTGTCGTTTTTGAGCCACAGACAGGCCAGCAGCAGCGTGACGACCGCAAGTGGCAGCGGTGCAAAAAAGATCCATCGCCAGCTAAAGAACTGAATAAGCACTCCACCCAGCGCCGGCGCACTCGCGGGAGCGAGCAGAGCGACCAGCATCACCGCTGTCGATAATCCGGCCCGCTCGTGGGGTTTAAACTGTTGCCACGCCAGGGCCTGCCCAACCGGGATCAGCAGACCACCGCCCGCTCCCTGAAGCACCCGCCAGAAGATAAGATGGCTCAGTGACTCCGCCAGCCCGGCGGCGGACGCCGCAGCAAAAAACAAGGTCAGAGAGAGAATGAAAAGGCGCTTTGCGCCAATCCTGCGGGTGATAAGGGCGCTAAAAGGGATGACCAGCGTCATGCCAGCAATGTAGCCATTACTGACCCATGCCAGCGCAGGGGCGGATGAGTTTAGATCCACCGCCATCGCCGGGAAGGCGACGCTGGCGATAAACATATTGATGAGGTCGAGAAAAAAGCCCAGCAGAAACACAATGGCGACTTTATGGCGATACGTCATGATTTACCCTCTGTTAAGGAGCGGTAATGTATCTGTCAGAAAGCGTGGGATAAACGGCATCGCTGGCGATATACTGTCAAAATAATTTTGACAGTAATGGCATTCAGCAATGCTCAATCTTCAACGAATGACGATTTTCGTGGCGGTGGTGGATACCGGCAGTTTTACCGCGGCGGCCACTACGCTTGGGCAAACCAAAGCCGTTGTCAGTTTTAATATTCGCCAGCTGGAGAATGAGTTGGGCGTAACGTTACTTCTGCGCTCTACGCGTAGAATCACCCTCACGGAAGCGGGCGCGCTCTTTTATCAGCGTGGCGTCGAGCTGTTAAAAGCGGCGGAGAATTTGCAGGATGAAGTCAGGGCCAGCCACGTTGGGCTGAGCGGTGAGCTTCGAATCACCTCCACGCCGGAGTACGGTGCGCAGGTGATTATCCCGGTTCTGGCGGAGTTCAGTCGGCTTCATCCGGATTTACGGATACGCCACGTTGCGTCGTCGCATCATGCCGATTTGATTGCAGAGCGTTTTGACGTCGCCATTCGACTGGGGACGCTGGCCGACTCTCGCTATCACGCCGCGCAGATTTCGCGTTTCACGATTTTGCCCGTGGCCGCCCCTGAATGGCTCTCTACACACCCGGTTGATTCGCTGGACGCCCTGGCGCAGGCCGAGTGGTTGATTCATGACCGCCTTCCTGCGCCATTACGCTGGCAGGTGACGGATGCCTTTGGAAAAAAAGTGCTGTTAGAGATCACGCGTCCTGCGCGATTGTTTGCCGACAGCGCCCAGGCGCTGATGGCGTTTGCGCTCGCGGGAGCGGGCGTGGCATTGCTGCCAGAATGGCTGGTAAAAAATGCACTGGAAAAGGGGCGGCTGATACACGTCTTACCCGACTACACCTTTGCGCAGCAGGGCATTTATGCGGTCTATCCCGATGCGCAGCATGTCTCGGCTAAGGTGCGCGTGTTTATCGACTATCTGCGCACCCGAGCCGGTTAATGCTGCCTGAGATAATTTACGCCAGATTCTTCAGGCGATAGATCCACTCCAGCGCCTGACGCGGTGTCAGAGAATCTGGATCGAGATTCTCCAGCGCTTCGAGCGCCGGTGAGGTCTCTTCCGCCAGCGTCAGCAAAGACATCTGTGAGCCGTCAATCTGCGTTGCAGCAGCGTTCGGCGACAGGCTTTCCAGCTCGCGGAGTTTCTGGCGCGCGCGTTTAATCACCTCTTTTGGCACGCCCGCCAGCGCGGCAACGGCCAGGCCGTAGCTCTTGCTGGCCGCTCCGTCCTGCACCGTATGCATGAAAGCGATGGTATCGCCGTGCTCAAGCGCATCCAGATGAACGTTGGCGACACCCTCCATTTTCTCTGGCAGTTGCGTCAGTTCAAAATAGTGCGTCGCAAACAGGGTCAGGGCTTTAATCTTATTCGCCAGACTTTCAGCGCACGCCCATGCGAGGGAAAGACCATCGTAGGTAGAGGTACCACGACCGATCTCATCCATCAGCACCAGGCTGTTTTCCGTCGCGTTGTGCAGAATGTTGGCGGTTTCGGTCATCTCGACCATGAAGGTCGAGCGGCCACTGGCCAGATCGTCCGCCGCCCCCACGCGGGTGAAAATGCGATCAATAGGACCGATCTCCACACTCTGCGCCGGAACATAGCTGCCGATATAAGCCAGCAGGGCGATCAGCGCAGTCTGACGCATATAGGTACTTTTACCGCCCATGTTCGGGCCGGTGATGATCAGCATGCGACGCTGGGCAGAGAGATTCAGCGGGTTGGCGATAAACGGCTCGCTGAGCACCTGCTCAACCACCGGATGACGCCCTTCGGCAATGCGAATACCTGGTTTGTCGCTGAACGTCGGACAGGTGTAATTGAGCGTATCAGCGCGTTCTGCCAGGTTTACCAGCACATCCAGCTCGGCAAGCGCGCTTGCGCTCAACTGCATATCAGCCAGGTGCGGCAGGAGCGTGTCGAACAGCTCTTCATAAAGCTGCTTTTCCAATGCCAGGGCTTTGCCTTTGGAGGTAAGAACTTTGTCTTCGTACTCTTTCAGCTCTGGAATGATGTAGCGTTCGGCGTTCTTCAGCGTCTGGCGACGAACGTAGTGAATCGGCGCCATGTGACTCTGTCCACGACTGATTTGGATGTAATAGCCGTGAATCGCATTGTAGCCGACTTTCAGGGTATCCAGGCCCAGACGTTCGCGCTCGCGGATCTCAAGCTTATCCAGATAATCAGTGGCCCCGTCTGCCAGGGCGCGCCATTCGTCCAGCTCTTCGTTGTAACCCGGGGCAATCACACCGCCGTCGCGAACCAGCACCGGCGGCGCTTCCACAACCGCGCGCTCCAGCAGCTCGCGCAGCTCGGTAAATTCACCCATGCTTTCGCGCAGCTTTTGCACAGGCGCGCTGTCGACTTCCGCCAGCTGCGCGCGCAGTTCAGGCAACTGCTGAAAAGCGTGGCGCATACGGGCCAGATCGCGCGGACGCGCAGTACGCAGCGCGAGACGGGCCAGAATACGTTCCAGATCGCCCACCTGGCGCAGCACGGGCTGTAATTCTGTAAAGCGATCCTGCAGCGCGCCAATGGTCTGCTGGCGGCTTTTCAGCACAGCCGTATCGCGCACCGGCATATGCAGCCAGCGTTTAAGCATACGGCTGCCCATCGGCGTGACGGTACTGTCGAGCACCGCCGCGAGCGTGTTTTCAACCCCACCGGCCAGATTCTGAGTGATCTCCAGATTACGGCGCGTGGCGGCATCCATGATGATGCTGTCCTGTTGACGCTCCATGGTAATTGAGCGAATGTGCGGCAGGGTGGTGCGCTGCGTGTCTTTCACATACTGCAGCAGGCAGCCTGCAGCGCAGAGACCGCGCGGGGCGTTCTCTACACCAAAGCCAATCAGGTCGCGGGTGCCAAACTGCAGGTTTAACTGCTGGCGAGCCGTGTCAATTTCGAACTCCCACAGCGGGCGACGGCGCAGACCACGACGCCCTTCAATCAGGGCCATCTCGGCGAAATCTTCGGCGTAAAGCAGTTCCGCCGGATTGGTGCGCTGCAGCTCTGCAGCCATGGTTTCACGGTCGGCGGGTTCGCTCAGGCGAAAACGCCCGGAGCTAATATCCAGCGTGGCGTAGCCGTAGCCTTTGCTGTCCTGCCAGATGGCGGCGAGCAGGTTATCCTGACGCTCCTGCAACAGCGCTTCGTCGCTGATGGTACCCGGCGTAACGATGCGCACAACCTTGCGCTCAACGGGGCCTTTGGAGGTCGCCGGATCGCCTATCTGTTCGCAGATGGCAACGGACTCACCCTGATTCACCAGCTTCGCCAGATAGTTTTCCACTGCATGATGCGGGATCCCGGCCATCGGGATCGGTTCACCTGCTGACGCGCCACGTTTGGTCAGAGAGATGTCGAGCAGTTGCGACGCCCGTTTGGCATCGTCATAGAAAAGCTCGTAAAAGTCGCCCATACGATAAAACAGCAGAATTTCCGGATGCTGAGCTTTCAGCTTCAGGTACTGCTGCATCATCGGGGTATGCGCGGTTAAATTGTCGATTGTGCTCATGGAGTTATGATATCCATTTCTTTGAAATTGTTGCGTTTTGAGCGACCCACAGCTCGTTTATTCCCTCTATTGTCGCATGAAAAAATGGCGTGGCGCAGTAAAAAGTCGCGAGTTTACGCCGCCGCTTCATCCATCAGCTCAATGAGCAATTTCCCGTGTTCGACCCTCACCCGCACCTGCGAATTTGTTTTAAATCCTGCCTGTTCCAGCCAGTCGCCTTTCAGGCTGAGGGCGGGGTGTACGCTGTAGCGCTTCGGAATTTTGGTCTTCCGATCTTCGTGACGCTTTCTGAAATAGCCCACTTTAAGATGGCGATGGGGTTGAGCAATGATCATGTCAGACATAAAAACTCCCTTAAAAGCGGTCAGGATGGCTTTAGATTTGCCTGTATAAAATACCAGTAAAATGCGCCGGGAGTCGGTTTAAAACTGGAAGCGGCCTTCAGAAAATGAAATGCAAATGATGAAATCGGGCTGAAACAAGGGATATAAAAATGTATTATAAATGCACTTTATTAACCGGTAACGTGACATGTCAGGAAAACGCCTCTCCCGCGAAAAAGAGACTATCGGGAAAATGATTGCGCTGTATGAACAGCAATGCCCGGCGGCCACACATGAGGCAGGGCATTATCAGGCGCTGAAAGCCTATGCGGAAAAACGTCTGGATAAATGCGTGTTTGGTGAAGAGAAGCCCGCCTGCAAGCAGTGCCCGGTGCACTGTTACCAGCCCGCAAAACGCGAAGAGATGAAGCAGATTATGCGCTGGGCAGGGCCGCGAATGCTGTGGCGTCACCCGATTTTGACGATTCGTCATCTGATTGACGATCGCCGCCCGGTGCCAGAGCTGCCGGAAAAATATCGTCCGAAGACGTGATGCCGTGCCGGGCACGGCATACCGCGTCTAGACCAGCATATCCTTTTCAATACCCAGCCGTTTCATGCGTGAAAGCAGCGTGGTGCGCTTCAGCCCCAGGCGCTGCGCGGCACCTTTCGGCCCGGCGACCACGCCGTTGGTCTCTTTAAGAATGCGGACAATCAGCTGGTATTCGTCCTCACCCTCCTGCGGAAGTTCTGCCGCAGGCAGCGGATTTTCTGCAACCATCAGCTCCGGCAGAGAGAGCTGAAGCACGTTGCCGCGCGTTAACAGCACCGCACGCTCAATAACGTTTTCCAGCTCACGGACGTTGCCCGGCCACTCCATCGCGGAGAGCGTGCGCAGGGTTTCCGCCGGAATACTGTCGATATTGCGCCCCATCCGGCGGGCGATTTTGGCGGTAAAGGCTTTCACCAGCAGCGGAATGTCGTCCGGGCGCTCGCGCAGGGGAGGCAGGCAAATCGGGAACACGTTCAGGCGATAGTAGAGATCGTTACGGAACTCGCGATCGGCAACCATCTTTTTCAGATCGCGGTTAGTGGCGGCGATCAGGCGCACGTCGGTCTGGATCAGTTTGTTACTGCCGAGGCGTTCGAACTCCTGTTCCTGCAGCACGCGCAGCAGTTTTGGCTGCAGCTCCAGCGGCATATCGCCCACTTCATCGAGGAACAGCGAGCTTTTATCGGCCAGCTCAAAACGACCGATGCGCTGGGTACTTGCGCCCGTAAACGCCCCGCGTTCGTGACCAAACAGATCGCTCTCTAGCAGTCCTGCCGGCATCGCCGCGCAGTTCATTTTCACCATTCGGCGGCTATTGCGGTTGCTCAGATTGTGGATCGCGCGGGCGATCAGCTCTTTACCGGTGCCGGTTTCGCCGAGGATCAGCACCGTGCTGTCGCTCTGGGCCACCATCTCCACCTGCTTGAGCACGCTGAACATCGCGTCGCTGCGGCCAATGATCTCGCCGAATTCGCTGTCGACATTGTTCAGCTGTTCCGTCAGAGCCAGGTTCTCATCCACCAGCCGCTCTTTCAGACGGTGAATCTCCTGATACGCCAGCGCATTATCGAGGGCGATGGCGATGCGCTCGGCAATCTGGCGCAGCAGCTTTAAGTTGGTAGTGGTAAAGATGTGCTCTTCACACTGAGCCAGTTTCAGTACGCCGAGCATGGTGTTGCCGGACATCAGCGGCAGCAGGCACAGGGTCTGGATCTGGTTGCCCCAGGAGTTAAACAGCATTCGCTCGTAGGGGGCCAGCTCGTCGCGCTCGCTCAGATTGAGCAGCAGCATCTCTTTGTTTTTAAACACCTGTTCGGACAAGGTTCCGGCCTCGTCGACTTCGCTCTGCTCATGGGCGGGATTCGTTTCATCCAGATAGTGCGTGGAATGAATGGTCAGTTTGCCCTTGCGATGACCCCGCAGCACGATGCTGATGGCGTCTATTTTGAAGTAGTGATGGATCTCTTTGGCGACTTCGCTCACCAGCTCGTCCATGTCCAGCCGGGAGAGCACCGCGTTGGTAATCGCGACCAGAATGCGGAAGTTATCACGCTCGCGGCTCAGCAGATCGTAGTCGACATTATCCGTGACCCGGCTGTGGATCTGCTCCGCCACCACGCTGACAATTTGCGTAAAGGTATGCAGGCGCTCGTACTCCGCCTCGCTCCAGGGCTGATCGGCGTTACGGATAAACTCACAGCCGCCGAAGATACGCCCATCCACCGCCAGTGGCAGCAGGCAGTAATGACCGAAGGGCGCATATAGCGGGCTTTCGGCAAGCCGTGGCCAGGCCTGGCGAAACTCGTCGAAATTGCAGTGCAGGGCGTCCGGGCGCGACAGAATACGACGCACCGGGCCGTGCGCCAGCACCGTTTCATCTTCATATTCGACAGGCTTGCCGTTATCGCGCGTAGCATAGTAGCTGGCGCGATGACTGGTGCTGTTCCAGAGCACAATCGCGGCGCTGTCTGCGAGGGCAGACTGCCTGACCAGCCGTGTGAGGGCATCGCTCAGTGAACCCAGGTCGGGCTGCTGTAAAAGTGTACGCGTAATATCAAACAGCCCTTGCTGTCCAAGATCGCTCATCGGTGTATACGACATATCGCTTCCAAAGAAACTGGCAAAAAAAGAGAAACAGTGCTGACCGCTTTTCGCGCGGTTCTAGCAAATTCGGGGTAACGGTTCTGAGTGTGGTAAATCCAGTGTGCGCTTGATGCCATACAGGCCGGTCAGTCGCACCCCTTTGCGCTCCACCACCTCCCCAACGATCGCGGCGTTCTGCCCCAGCGGATGGCTGCGCAGCTGTGCCAGTATGTTTTCGGCTGCGCTGCGTTCAACGCCAATCAGCAGTTTGCCTTCGTTGGCAAAGTTTAGCGGATCCAGACCAAGCAGTTCGCACAGCCCGCGCACCGCCGGTTTGACGGGCAGTTGGCTTTCTACCAGCTCAATGCCGCAGCCGCTGGCGGCGGCGAACTCATGGGCCACCGCATTTACGCCGCCGCGCGTGGCATCGCGCAGGGCTTTAACGCCTGCGCAGTTGCGCAAAGTCTGGATAAGCGGTGTCAGCACCGCGCAGTCGCTGCGCAGTTCGCCGTCCAGCCCCAGCCCTTCGCGCAGATTCAGGATCGTCGCGCCGTGACAGCCCAGCATTCCGCTCACCAGCAGCACATCACCGACGGTAAGCTGCTGCGCCCCCCAGTGGATCTCCGCCGGGATCGCGCCCATGCCTGCGGTATTGATAAACAGTTTGTCTGCTGCGCCGCGCTGCACCACTTTGGTATCGCCAGTCACAATCGAAATACCCGCGTCGCGCGCGGTCTGCGCCATGCTGTTGACGACGGTGGTTAACGTTTCCATCGGCAGGCCCTCTTCGAGGATAAAGCCGCAGGAGAGATAGCGGGGGATTGCACCGCTTACCGCCACATCATTCGCCGTGCCGCACACCGCCAGCTTGCCGATATCACCGCCGGGGAAAAACAGCGGGTCGATGACGTAGCTGTCGGTGGAAAACGCCAGCCGGTCACCCTGCGCGGTGAGGGAAGAGAGCGCGATACGCGCCTGATCTTCCTGCTCTGCCAGCCAGGGGTTATCAAAGGCCGCCATAAACAGCCGGCCAATAAGCTGCTGCATCGCCTGGCCGCCGCTGCCGTGGGCCATTTCCACCGTATTCATGCTTCACACTCCTGATTGCGGTACTGATACCACGCGGCGCAGGCCCCTTCGGACGAGACCATCAGCGCGCCAAACGCCGTTTGCGGATTACAGGTGTTGCCAAATAACGGGCATTGATGCGGTTTGCATTTGCCGGTTAACACCGCCCCACAGCGGGCTCGGGGATCGTCGCACACCTGCTGCGGCTGCGGGCGAAAATGCGCTTCGGCGTCGAATGCCTGATACGCGGCGGTCAGATGCACGCCGGACTGCGCGATCAAACCTAGCCCGCGCCATTCGCTGTCGCCTTCGACGCTAAACACTTCGGCGATGGCCTGCTGCGCCAGCCGGTTGCCCGCATCGGGGACCACGCGGCGGTACTGATTTTCTACCGAACTCAGGGCTGCTATTTTCTGCTCAACCAGCATGTTCACGCCTTGTAGTAGATCAAGTGGTTCGAATCCAGCCACCACTAATGGGCGATGATACTCTGCGGCGATAAACCCATAGGCCTCGGTGCCTATCACCATGCTGACGTGGCCCGGTGCCAGAAACGCATCGATCCCGTTGTCGGGTTCGTCCAGAAGGCTGCGCAGGGTCGGGATAAGCGTAATGTGCTGACAGAAAAAGAAAAAATTGGTCAGATTCTGCTTTTTTGCCTGCTGTAGGGTGATGGCCGTGGCGGGCATGGTGGTTTCAAACCCCAGGCCGAAAAAGACCACTTTGCGCGCCGGATTCTCTGCCGCCAGCTTGAGGGCATCCATCGGCGAGTAGACGATTCGCACATCCGCGCCGCGTGCGCGGGCCTGCATCAGCGAACCGTTTTTCCCCGGCACGCGCATCGCGTCGCCAAAGGTGCAAAAAATAACGTCCGGCTGGCGGGCAATCTCAATGCAGCTGTCGATGCGGCCCATCGGCAGCACGCACACCGGACAGCCAGGGCCGTGGATAAATTCGATGTTATCGGGCAGGAGCTGATCGAGACCGAATTTAAAGATCGCATGGGTGTGGCCGCCGCACACTTCCATGATGCGCAGCGGGCGCTCTGCGGTGTAATCCAGCCGGGCAGCGCGCGTTTTCAGGTGTGCGATAAGCTGCATCACCTGTTCCGGCGCGCGATATTCATCAACGTAGCGCATGATTTATCGCTCCTCGCCAAACAGCAGGGCGCCGACGTCTGGCTCCACTTCAAACATATTTTGCAGCGCCGCCAGGGTGTCACGGGCCTCGGCTTCGTTAATCACGCTCATGGCGAATCCTACGTGCACCAGAACCCACTGGCCGAGGCGCGAGGCACCGTTTTCGTCAACCGCGCCCACCAGCGTTAAATCGACATCGCGCAGTATGCCGCAGACGTCCACTTTGGCCTGATTACCGTCGATATCGCGGATGTGTCCCGGAACGCCTATGCACATCGTTCGTTCTCCAGCCAGGCCAGCCAGCTCTCCATGCCGTCGCCCTTGGTGGCGGAAACCAGCAAAATTTTAATCTCCGGGTTCACTTCCCGGGCAAAGGCCAGGCACTTCTCAACGTCAAAATTGAGATAGGGCAGCAGGTCGACTTTGTTAAGCAACATCAGCGAGGCGGCGGCAAACATATGCGGATATTTCAGCGGCTTGTCCTCGCCCTCGGTCACCGACAGCACCGCCACTTTATGCCGTTCGCCGAGATCAAAACTGGCCGGGCAGACCAGGTTGCCGACGTTTTCGATAAACAGAATGCCGTTATCGGCAAGAGGCAGACGCGGCGCGGCGTCGGCAATCATCTGCGCATCCAGATGACAGCCTTTGCCCGTATTCACCTGAATGGCCGGGGTGCCGGTTTCACGAATGCGCGCCGCGTCATTAACGGTCTGCTGATCGCCTTCGATTACCGCGCAGGAGACGCGGTGATTGAGACGTTTAAGGGTTTCCGTCAGCAGCGTGGTTTTACCGGAACCGGGGCTGGACACCAGGTTCAGCACTAATTGCTGACGAGCGGCGAAACGCGCGCGGTTGCGGGCGGCGAGCTGGTTGTTCTTATCCAGCACGTTAATTTCGACCTCCAGCATTTTGCGCTGGCTCATACCTGGCGCATGCGTGCCCGCTTCACCGTGGCCGTAGTGCAGATCGCCCGCGTCAGACTGTTTCGGGGCAAAAGTGATGCCGGTCAGCGCCGCCACTTTGCGCGGGGCGGGAGAGAAGGGCGCGGAGCGAAACGCGGAGTGGGGGCGATGCTCGTCCCCTTCGATATACAGGTTGCCTTCGGCGCAACCGCAGGTACTACACATGATTTACTCCTGGTCTATTTCGAGGCGCTGGATCTGCAAACCGTCGTCCGCGACGATGCGAAGCTCGGTGTTCTGACACTGCGGGCAGCTTCGCACTTTCGATGACAGCAACGTGACGTACTGCTGGCAGGTCTCGCACCAGCATTCGGCCTGCTGCTCTTCGAGATGCAGCTCGCAGCCTTCTGCCAGCGTGTCGCGACACACCAGCTCAAAGCAAAAGGTGAGGGCACCTGGCTCTACGCAGGAAAATGCCCCGACTTTGAGCCATACGCCGGTGACGCGTTTTGCGTGGTGCTGCTTCGCCTGCTGTTCGATAAGTTCCAGCGCTCGCTGGCAGAGGGTGATTTCGTGCATGACGCCTCCTCGGTGATTTGGGGCGGTGATGCAATAACGATGCCAGCCTGATTTAGGAAAGGGAGTGTCGATGACGGCGCTGACGAAATGACACGTCGACACACGCATTTTGACAGTCTGTTTTATTTTTAAATTGTTAATTATCAATAAGATAAAAACTGGCACAAAATCTGCTTAACAGCCGCTATCTCCATTAACCGGATACCTGAGATGACTATTTGGGAACTTAGCGAAAAAGCGGATTACATTGCGCAACGCCATCAACAATTACAGGAGCAGTGGCACCTCTACTGCAACTCATTGGTTCAGGGCATCACCCTGTCAAAAGCCCATCTGCACCACGCGATGAGCTGTGCGGCGCAAGAGGATTTGTGCTTCATCCTGTTTGGCCACTTTACGATTTACGTCACCCTGGCCGATGCCTTTAACAGCCACGTCATTGAGTATCACGTCGAGACCAAAGATGGCGACAGACAGCGGATTGCCCAGGCGCAGCTGATGATCGACGGCATGGTTGACGGCCACGTCAGCACCCGCGATCGCCACCAGGTGCTTGAACACTATCTGGAAAAAATCGCGCCGGTTTACAACGGCCTCTATTCCGCGGTCGAGCACAATTTGCCGGTGAATCTGCAGTCGCTTACCAGCGAACCGCACACGGCCTGATGCTTGCGTGTCGAGATGTGTCGATATGGCACGTCCGTCGTCAAAAATGACACTGTCCTGAGGACTACCCGGTGAACCGTTTTGTAATTGCTGACTCGACGGTCTGTATTGGCTGCCACACCTGTGAAGCGGCGTGTTCCGAAACACACCGCCTGCACGGGCTGCAGTCCATGCCGCGCCTGCGCGTTATGCGTAATGAAAAAGAGTCTGCCCCGCAGCTCTGCCATCAATGTGAGGATGCCCCCTGTGCGGGCGTCTGTCCTGTGAATGCCATCAACCGTATCGATGGTGCTGTTCAGCTGAACGAAAGCCTGTGCGTAAGCTGCAAACTGTGCGGCATCGCCTGTCCGTTTGGCGCGATTGAATTTTCTGGCAGCCGCCCGCTGCATATTCCGGCCAATGCCAATTCGCCAAAAGCGCCACCTGCGCCTCCCGCACCGGCTCGCGTCAGTACCCTGCTGGACTGGGTGCCGGGCGTGCGCGCCGTGGCGGTGAAGTGCGATCTGTGCAGCTTTGACGAACAAGGCCCCGCCTGCGTACGCACCTGCCCAACTAAAGCGCTGATTCTGGTCAATATCCACGATATCGCTCGCACCAGTAAGCGCAAACGCGAACTGACCATTAATACCGACTTTGGCGATCTGTCGCTGTTTCAGGCGCAAAACGAGGGGGCGAAATGAACGCTGTCTATCTGATTAACAGCGCCGTAGCCTGCTTTGCTGCGACGGCGGTGCTGGCGCTGGTCTTCTCTTTTCACAAAACCCTCAGCGGATGGATTGCCGGAATCGGCGGCGCGGCGGGGAGTGTCATCACGGCGATAGCCGGATTCATGGTGTTGACGCAGGGTGTCCATGCAGAAGGCGTCATGCCGCTGATTCGCCACACTCTTCAGCTCACGCCGCTGAATGCGATCTGGCTGGTGACCTTTGGCCTGTGCGGGCTGTTTGTCAGTCTGTTTAATATTGACTGGCACCGTCACCCGCAGACCAAACCGAACGGTCTGCTCGTCAATCTGCTGCTCGCAGCCGCCGTCTGTACCGTGGTGGCCAGCAACCTGGCCGCGCTGGTCGTAATGGCGGAGATCATGGCGCTGTGCGGAGTGTTCCTCACGGGATGCAGCCCGTCCGGCAAACTGTGGTTTTTCCTGGGACGTCTCGGCACCCTTTTACTGGCGCTCACCTGCTGGCTGGTGTGGCAGCGCTACGGCACGCTTGACCTGGATCTGCTGAGCGCTCGCGCGCAGTTGCTGCCGTTTGGGGCCGATATCTGGCTTTCTGGCGTGGTCGGCTTTGGTCTGCTGGCGGGGATTATTCCGCTGCACGGCTGGGTGCCGCAGGCACACGCCACTGCGTCAGCGCCCGCCGCGACGCTGTTCTCGACGGTGGTGATGAAAGTCGGTCTGTTTGGCATCCTCACGCTTTCGCTTATCGGTGGCCAACCGCCGCTGTGGTGGGGCGTAGTGCTGTTGATTGCCGGGATGATCACCGCCTTTGTCGGCGGGCTGTACGCCCTGATGGAGCACAACATCCAGCGTCTGCTGGCGTATCACACCCTTGAAAACATCGGCATCATCCTGCTTGGCTTAGGCGCGGGTGTAACGGGGCTGGCACTGAACCATCCGGCGCTGGTCGCCGCCGGGTTTATCGGCGGGCTGTACCATCTGGTTAACCATAGCCTGTTTAAAAGCACTCTGTTCCTGGGGGCGGGCAGCGTCTGGTTCCGCACCGGGCATCGCGATATCGAAAAGCTGGGCGGTATCGGTAAAAAAATGCCGCTGATTTCGCTCGCGATGCTGGTGGGGTTGATGGCGATGGCCGCACTGCCGCCGCTCAACGGTTTTGCCGGTGAGTGGGTGATCTATCAGTCCTTCTTTGCGCTGGGTCAGAGCGACCTCTTTATTGCCCGTCTGCTCGGGCCAATGCTGGCGGTCGGCCTCGCGATCACCGGGGCGCTGGCGGTGATGTGTATGGCGAAAGTTTACGGCGTCACCTTCCTTGGCGCACCGCGCACTCCGGAGGCAGAAAATGCCCGATGTGCACCGGCACTGATGACCGCAAGCGTGGTTCTGCTGGCCCTGTGCTGCATCGCGGGTGGCGTTGCCGTGCCGTGGCTGCTGCCGCTGCTGGGGAGTGCGGTTCCGCTACCGCTCACGACCGCGCACACCGCCGTTTCCCAGCCGATGATTGCCCTGCTGCTGATCGCCGCGCCGCTGTTGCCGCTGGTGCTGATGATGTTCTTCAAACGCGACCGTCTGCCTGCGCGTTCACGCGGAACGGCATGGGCGTGCGGGTACGAGCACGAACAATCGATGGTCATCACCGCCCACGGTTTTGCGATGCCGGTGAAAGAGAACTTCGCCTTTGTCCTGAAACTGCGCCACGCGCTGAACCCGGTGAAGGTGATTCCCGGCTGGCAAAGCGCGGCTGCACCGACGCTGTTCCGTCGTCTCGCCGTGATCGAGCTGGCGGTGCTGGTGGTGATTGTGATTTCACGAGGAGCCTGACATGAGTCTGTTACTGGCATTACTTCAGGCGCTGGTGTTATTCGCCGTTGCGCCACTGCTTTCGGGCATTACCCGCGTGGCCCGCGCCCGGATGCACAATCGTCGCGGTCCAGGCGTGCTTCAGGAGTACCGTGACCTCATCAAACTGATGGGTCGTCAGAGCATCGCCCCGGATGCGTCCGGCTGGGTGTTCCGCCTGACGCCGTTCGTGATGGTCGGCGTGATGCTGACCATCGCCACCGCGCTGCCGGTGGTGACCGTCGCGTCGCCTCTGCCGGTGCTCGGCGATCTGATCACCCTGATCTACCTCTTCGCTATCGCGCGCTTTTTCTTTGCAATTGCAGGGCTGGATACGGGCAGTCCGTTTACCGGTATCGGCGCCAGCCGCGAAGCGATGCTCGGCGTGCTGGTGGAACCGATCCTGCTGCTGGGCCTGTGGGTGGCCGCGCAGGTCGCGGGTTCCACCCATATCAGCTTTATCACTGACACGGTTTATCACTGGCCGGTTACGCGCACCGTTCCGCTGCTGCTGGCGCTCTGCGCCTGTGCCTTCGCCACCTTTATTGAGATGGGAAAACTGCCCTTTGACCTCGCGGAAGCGGAGCAGGAGCTGCAGGAAGGGCCGCTCACGGAGTACAGCGGCTACGGCTTTGCGGTGCTGAAGTGGGGCATCAGCCTCAAACAGCTGGTGGTCCTGCAAATGTTTGTCGGCGTCTTCTTCCCGTGGGGGCAGATGACACACTTCTCGGCGGCGGGTTTGCTGCTGGCAGTGGTTATCGCCGTGCTCAAGCTGGTGGCGGGGGTGCTGATTATCGCGCTGTTTGAAAACAGCATGGCGCGACTGCGTTTCAACGCCACGTCGCGCGTCACCTGGGCCGGTTTTGGGTTCGCATTTTTAGCCTTCGTCTCCTTGCTGGTGGCGTGATTACAGAGAGTCTTAGCATGTCTGAAGAAAAAGTAGGTCAACAGTATCTTGCCGCACTACATCAGGCGTTTCCCGGCGTGGTGCTGGAGGAGAGCTGGCAGACCAAAGACCAGATCACCGTCACCATCAAGGTGAACTACCTGCCGGAAGTGGTGGAGTTTCTCTATTACCAGCAGGGCGGCTGGCTATCGGTACTGTTCGGCAACGATGAGCGTCAGCTGTGCGGCAACTACGCGGTTTACTACGTGCTGTCGATGGAGCAGGGCGTGAAGTGCTGGCTCACGGTGCGCGTTGAAGTCGATCCGAATAAACCGGAATACCCGTCCGTCACGCCGCGCGTGCCTGCCGCCGTCTGGGGCGAGCGCGAAGTGCGCGACATGTACGGCCTGGTGGCGGTTGGCCTGCCGGATGAACGCCGTCTGGTGCTGCCCGACGACTGGCCGGATGAACTCTATCCGCTGCGCAAAGACAGCATGGATTATCGCCAGCGTCCGGCGCCGACGACCGACAGCGAAACTTACGAGTTCATCAACGAACTCGGCAGCAAAAAGAACAACGTGGTGCCGATTGGCCCGCTGCACGTCACCTCTGATGAACCGGGCCACTTCCGCCTGTTTGTCGACGGCGAGAACATTATCGACGCCGATTACCGCCTGTTCTACGTCCATCGCGGCATGGAAAAACTGGCGGAAACCCGTATGGGTTACAACGAAGTCACCTTCCTGTCGGATCGCGTGTGTGGCATCTGCGGCTTTGCCCACAGCACCGCCTACACCACCTCGGTGGAAAACGGCATGGGCATTGTGGTGCCTGAGCGTGCGCAGATGATCCGCGCCATTCTGCTGGAGGTCGAGCGCCTGCACTCACACCTGCTGAACCTCGGCCTCGCCTGTCACTTCGTCGGCTTTGATTCCGGGTTTATGCAGTTCTTCCGCGTGCGTGAAGCGTCGATGAAGATGGCGGAAATCCTCACCGGGGCGCGTAAAACGTATGGTCTGAACCTGATCGGCGGGATTCGCCGCGATCTGCTGAAAGATGACATGATCCAGACCCGCCTGCTGGCACAGCAGATGCGCCGCGATGTGCAGGATCTGGTGGATATGCTTCTGAGCACGCCAAATATCGAGCAGCGTACCGTCGGTGTGGGCCGTCTCGATCCGCAGATCGCCCGCGACTTCAGCAACGTCGGCCCAATGGTGCGCGCCAGCGGTCACGCCCGCGATACCCGCGCCGATCACCCGTTTGTCGGTTACGGTCTGTTGCCGATGACCGTACACAGCGAGCAGGGCTGCGACGTTATCTCGCGTCTGAAAGTGCGTATTAACGAAGTCTTTACTGCCCTGAATATGATCGATTTTGGTCTGGATAATCTGCCCGGCGGTCCGCTGGCGGTGGAAGGCTTTACCTATATCCCGAACCGTTTTGCGCTCGGGTTCGCCGAGGCGCCACGCGGGGATGATATCCACTGGAGCATGACTGGCGATAACCAGAAGCTCTACCGCTGGCGCTGCCGTGCGGCGACCTACGCCAACTGGCCGACCCTGCGCTACATGCTGCGCGGCAATACGGTCTCTGATGCGCCGCTGATCATCGGCAGCCTCGATCCTTGCTACTCCTGTACCGACCGCATGACGGTGGTGGATGTGCGCAAGAAGAAAAGCCAGGTGGTGCCGTACAAAGAGCTTGAACGCTACAGCATCGAGCGCAAGAACTCGCCGCTGAAATAAGGAATCGTCATGTTTACCTTTATCAAAAAAGTGATCAAAACCGGTACGGTCACCAGCCGTTATCCGCTTGAGCCGATGCCGGTCGATAAAAACTTTCGCGGCAAACCAGAGCACAACCCGCAGCAGTGCATCGGCTGTGCGGCGTGCGTTAACGCCTGCCCGTCGAATGCCCTGACGGTGGAGACGGATCTGGCGACGAATCAGCTGGCCTGGCAGTTCAACCTCGGGCGCTGCATTTTTTGTGGCCGCTGTGAAGAGGTCTGCCCGACGGCGGCGATTAAGCTGTCGCAGGAGTACGAGCTGGCGGTGTGGAAAAAAGAGGATTTCCTCCAGCAGTCGCGTTTTGACCTGTGCCACTGCCGCGTTTGCCAGCATGCGTTCGCCGTACAAAAAGAGATCGATTACGCCATTGCGTTGCTGAAACACAACGGTGATGCGCGCGCCGAAATGCACCGGGAAGGGTTTGAAACCTGCCCGGAATGCAAGCGTCAGAAATGCCTGCTGCCGTCCGACCGCATTGATATCACCCGCCACATGAGAGAAGCCAGCTGATGAATAATTTACTCGGCCCGCGCGACGATAACGGCATTCCGGTGCCGATGACGGTGGACGAATCCATCGCGAGCATGAAAGCCTCCCTGCTGAAAAACATCAAACGTTCCGCCTACGTCTACCGCGTGGACTGCGGCGGCTGCAACGGCTGCGAAATCGAAATCTTCGCCACCCTGTCGCCGCTGTTTGATGCCGAACGTTTTGGTATCAAAGTGGTGCCATCCCCGCGCCACGCGGACATTCTGCTGTTTACCGGCGCGGTGACGCGCGCGATGCGATCTCCGGCGCTGCGCGCCTGGCAATCGGCGCCGGATCCAAAAATTTGTATCTCCTACGGCGCCTGCGGCAACAGCGGCGGGATCTTCCACGATCTCTACTGCGTGTGGGGCGGCACCGACAAAATCGTGCCGGTGGATGTGTATATCCCTGGCTGCCCACCGACGCCCGCGGCGACGCTGTACGGTTTTGCTATGGCGCTGGGTCTGCTGGAGCAGAAAATTCACGCTCGCGCCCCGGGTGAGCTGGACAATCAGCCCGCGCAGATTTTGCACCCGGATATGGTGCAGCCTCTGCGCGTGAAGGTCGATCGCACGGCGCGACGCCTCGCCGGGTATCGCTATGGCCGCCAGATTGCCGATGACTATCTGCGTCTGTTGAGCCAGGGCGAGCATCAGGTGGCGCGCTGGCTGGAGGCGGAGAAAGATCCGCGTCTGAACGAGATCGTGGCAAACCTGGACCAGGTGGTGGATGAGGCGCGTATCCGATGAGTGAAAAGGTAGTGTTCAGTCAGCTGAGCCGTAAATTTATCGATGAGAACGACGCGACGCCGGATGCAGCCCAGCAGGTGGTCTATTACAGCCTGGCGATTGGCCACCATCTCGGGGTGATCGACTGTTTAGAGGCGGCGCTGAGCTGTCCGTGGCAGGACTATCTGGCGTGGATCGGCACGCTGGAGGCGGGCAGCACGGCACGACGCAAAATGGAAGGTGTGCCGAAGTATGGCGAGATCGTCATCGACAGCAATCACATCGCCATGCTGGCGAATGCCTTCGATGCGGCGCTCGCAGTGCAAACCCCTGAGCAGCAGGCGTGGAGCAAGACGGTGCTCAGTATGCTGCACGATATTCATCAGGAGAGCGCCATCTACCTGATGGTGAGGAGATTACGTGACTGACGTTTTACTGTGTGTGGGTAACAGCATGATGGGCGACGACGGCGCAGGCCCGCTGCTGGCGGAAATGTGCTTCGCACATCCGCAGGGTAACTGGCAGGTGATCGACGGCGGCAGCGCGCCGGAAAATGACGTGGTTGCCCTTCGGGAGCTGCGCCCGGACCGGCTGCTGATTGTCGATGCCACCGACATGGGGCTAAACCCCGGCGAAATCCGCCTCATCGACCCGGACGACATTGCTGAGATGTTCATGATGACCACTCACAATATGCCGCTCAACTATCTGGTCGATCAGATTAAAGACGACGTGGGCGAGGTGCTGTTTTTGGGCATTCAGCCGGATATTGTCGGCTTTTATTATCCGATGACTCCCGCGATAAAAGCGGCGGTGGAAACGGTCTATTCCCGGCTTGCAGGATGGGCAGGGGACGGGGGTTTTGCACGACTCTGAGAGGTGAATGCCCGGTGAGCGACGTGCCACCGGGCAGAACCCCGTTACGCTAAATCCGCCCCGTTGCTCGCAATCACTTTCTTATACCACCAGAACGATTTCTTGCGTTTACGATCCAGCGTGCCGTTGCCTGCGTCGTCACGATCGACATATACAAACCCGTAGCGCTTGCTCATCTCGCCCGTGGAGGCTGCCACCAGATCGATACAGCCCCAGGTGGTGTAACCCATTAGCGGCACGCCGTCTTCAATCGCATCGCCCATCGCGAGGATATGCTCACGCAGATAGCTGATGCGGTAGTCATCGTTAATCTCACCGCTGGCGTCGATCTCGTCTTTCGCCCCGAGGCCGTTTTCCACCAGGAACAGCGGTTTCTGGTAGCGGTCATACATCATGTTCATGGTGATGCGCAGGCCCAACGGGTCAATGCCCCAGCCCCATTCGCTCACCTCAATGTGCGGGTTGCGCAGGGATTTAACGATGTTAGCCGCGCTGGTGTTATTGGCGTTCATCTCCGCAGAGGCGCAACGTGACGCGTAATAACTGAACGAGACAAAATCGACGGTATGTTTCAGGATCTGGTCGTCGGCCGGGTCTTTGACAATCGTCACCCCTTTGTCGCGGAACACGCGCGCCGAGTAGGCGGGATAGGTGCCGCGCGCCTGAACGTCAATAAAGAACAGGTTTTCGCGATCTTTTTCCAGCGCGGTCCACACGTCTTCTGGCTTGCAGGAGTACGGGTAGAAACTGCCGCCTGCCAGCATACAGCCGACCTGGTTTTCCGGGTTCACTTCATGGGCGATTTTGGTCGCCAGTGCGCTCGCCACCAGCTCGTGGTGTGCGGCCTGGTATTTCACCTGATCTTCGTTTTCACCCTCTTCAAAGACCAGCCCCGCGCCCGAGAACGGGCTGTGCAGCATGATGTTGATCTCGTTGAAGGTCAGCCAGTATTTCACCAGACCATTGAACTCTTCAAAGCAGGTGCGCGCGTAGCGGGCGAAGAAATCGACCATTTTGCGGTTGCGCCAGGAGCCGTATTCGGTGACCAGATGCATCGGCACATCGAAGTGGCACAGGGTCACCAGCGGCTCGATATTGTACTTTTTGCACTCTTCAAACACCGCGCGGTAAAAGGCGATACCGGCCTGATTCGGCAGCGGTTCGTCACCGTTCGGGTAGAGGCGGCTCCAGGCAATCGAGGTGCGGAACACCGTAAAGCCCATCTCCGCCATCAGAGCGATGTCTTCTTTGTAGCGATGGTAAAAATCAATCGCCTCGTGGCTCGGGTAAAACTCGTCGTCGCGCAGCGAGAAACGTTTTTCCTTACCGACTTTCACCGCCATGCGGTTTGCGCCGTGGGGGATCATATCGACGGTGGTCAGCCCTTTACCGCCTTCACGGTAAGCGCCTTCACTCTGGTTGGCGGCCAGTGCGCCGCCCCATAAAAATCCTTCTGGAAAAACAGACATTTTTACCTCGTTATTCATTTATGCTCGTGCTTCTTGTGCCGGAACCGGTGCGGTTTGCAGGGCGCGTGCTTTCTCGGCCTCGTCTTCCACCGGAATATCCTCAAAGCCGAGGATCAGCGTCAGAACAAACGAAAGCACCACGGCCAAGGCCATCACGCCAAACACCCAGACGATGGTCATCGGATTGGCTGGATCGAAGAACTGTACGCTGGTGAACAGGCCCGGTGCCGCCATTGAGTGGCTGGCAAGCCCCGCCATACCGGCGATCGCGCCGCAGATAAAGCCGCTGATCAGGCTCGCAATTAACGGGCGTTTCAGGCGAATCGCCACGCCGTAAAGTGCCGGTTCAGAAATTCCCGCCATGATGGCGGACGCCGCCGCGGCGAGCGCCGTCTGGCGCAGTTCCGGGTTTTTGGTTTTCCAGGCTACCGCCAGGGAAGAACCGCCAAGAGAGAGGTTCGCGCCGATTTCCGACGGCATCACCATCCCTTCTTTGCCGGTTTCGGCGATGGTCTGAATAATCGTTGGCGTAAAGACGCGGTGCATACCGGTCATTACCAGCAGCGGCCAGAGCGCGCCCATAATGGCCACGGACAGCCAGCCCAGATAGCCGTGAATGGTGTAGACCAGCGACGAAATCGCGCTACCAATCCAGATACCCAGCGGCCCAATCAGCACAATCGCCAGCGGGGCGGCAATCAGCACGATCAGCATCGGTTTCAGGAAGTTTTTGGTGACCGCTGGCGTGATCTTGTCCACCCAGCGTTCGATGTACGACAGGCACCAGGTCATGACCAGCGCCGGGATCACCGTGTAGGTGTATTTCACCGCCGTCACCGGGATAAACGCGAACTCGACGTGCTCGCCCTGGGCGGCTTTCGCCATCAACTCAATAAAGCTTGGATGCACCAGCACGCCTGCGATGGCAATCGCCAGCGACATGTTGGTTTTGAATTTCACGGCGGCAGACGCGGCCACCATCAGCGGCAGGAAGAAGAAGGCTCCGTCACCGATCACCGTCAGAATCGTGAGCGTCGGGGCGCCTTTCGGCAGCGCGCCGGTCATCTCCAGGATCATCGCCAGCAGTTTCACCATCGAGCCGCCGATGATCGCCGGGATCAGCGGGGACATGGTGCCGATCAGCGCGTCGAGCACACCAGCGCCGATGCGGCGAAGCGTCAGTTTTTGAGGGCCTTGCGGCTCGGCAGGGCGCATCCCGGCAGGCAGCAGGTTCACCACCTCGCGGTAGGCCTGAGAAACGGTGTTGCCAATGATCACCTGACACTGGTTATCGTTACGCACCACGCCGAGCACGCCGGAGAGGCTTTTGAGCGTGGCGCTGTCGATGGCGCTTTCGTCCTGCAGCACAAAGCGCAGGCGCGTCATACAGTGGGTGACGGCGACGATGTTATCTTTCCCGCCGAGCGCGCTGACAATGTCTTTCGCCAGCGCGGCATAATTTTTGGCCATCGGAAGTGATCCTGTTGTAGTTGTGAGAACATGTAGGAAACCGGTTCCACAAAATCATGATGAGTTTCTTTGTATGAAACAAGATGGTGATTCGTGCATTTTTTACATTCGTGATAACGATCACTTTGAGTGTTTAAAAGCGTGAGATTCGCGCTGCGACAATTTTCGTGCAGTGCAGTACACTTCGGCGCATCAGGTTTAAAGGGAATAATCAGATGACCACGATGCTTGAAGTGGCGAAGCGGGCAGGGGTGTCGAAGGCAACGGTTTCTCGGGTGCTTTCGGGCAATGGCTACGTGAGCCAGGAGACAAAAGACCGGGTTTTTCAGGCGATTGAAGAGAGCGGTTACCGCCCCAATCTGCTGGCGCGAAACCTGGCGACCAAACGCACCCAAACCCTGGGGCTGGTGGTGACGAACACCCTTTACCATGGCGTGTATTTCAGCGAGCTGTTGTTCCACGCGGCACGCATGACGGAAGAAAAAGGGCGTCAGCTGATCCTCGCAGACGGTAAGCACAGCGCCGATGAAGAGCGCGAGGCGATCCAGTATCTGCTGGATATGCGCTGCGACGCGATCATCATCTATCCGCGCTTTTTAAGCGTCGATGAGATGGATGAGATCATCGAAAAACAGGAGCAGCCGATCATGGTGTTAAACCGTCGTCTGCGTAAAAACAGCAGCCAGTGCGTCTGGTCGGATCATAAAGCCTCCTGCCAGGATGCGGTCTCGCAGCTGATTGAAATGGGCCATCGGGATATCGCCTTTATCACCGGCTCGCTCGACTCTCCCACCGGTATCGAACGTCTTTCTGGGTACAGAGCGGCGCTGGCGCAGCATCAGATCCCGCTGCGCGACGAATTGCTGGTGGAGGGGAAATGGACTCCGGAAAGCGGGGCGGCGGGAGTGACCACGCTGCTGGCGCGCAAAGCGCAATTCACCGCGCTGGTCGCCAGCAATGACGATATGGCCATTGGTGCGCTGAAGCAGCTGCACGACAGCGGGATCGCCACGCCGGGCGAAGTGTCGGTGGTGGGATTTGATGATGTCGCGATCGCGCCCTACATCGTGCCGTCGCTCTCCAGCGTGCGGATTCCGGTGACGGAGATGATCAAAGAGACCATCAGTCGCCTGATTTTTATGCTCGATGGCGGCGAGTTCAGCTATCAGCAAGCCTTCCCCGGTGAGCTGATCCTGCGTGATTCCGTCATCGCCAACGTTCGCGCCTGACGTCGACAGGTGTCATCGTCATTCGTGTCGATGACACCGAGGGGTACTGATTAAATTCAGTGAAATCAGTTAATTAAAATGTGGCACGTTTTATGTATGTTTCGCCGCATAACTTAATGCTGGAGAAGCAGATGAACCGTTTTATTATGGCCGATGCCAGTAAATGTATTGGCTGTCGCACCTGTGAGGTGGCGTGTGTTGTGTCCCATCAGGCGGAGCAGGATTGCGCCTCCCTGACCCCAGAATCTTTCCTGCCACGTATTCATGTCATTAAGGGCGTGAATATCTCAACGGCGGCCATCTGCCGCCAGTGTGAAGACGCCCCCTGCGCCAATGTCTGCCCTAACGGTGCCATCAACCGCGAAAACGGCTTTGTGCAGGTTATGCAGCAGCGTTGCATCGGCTGTAAAACCTGCGTGGTGGCCTGTCCGTATGGTGCGATGGAAGTGGTTGTGCGCCCGGTGGTACGCAACAGCGGCGCGGGTCTGAGTGTGCGTGCCGAAAAAGCCGAAGCGAACAAATGCGACCTATGCAACCATCGCGAAAGCGGCCCGGCGTGTATCGAAGCCTGCCCGACGCACGCTCTGGTCTGCGTCGATCGTAACAAGCTTGAACAGATGAGTGCCGAGAAGCGCCGTCGCGCGGCGTTCGATACATCGTCATCAATGCTGTTTTAAGCCGCGATGAGCTGTAACGGCGCGCAGCTGCGGGTGCGCGGAAAAGTGCAGGGGGTGGGTTTCCGCCCCTTTGTCTGGCAACTGGCGAATCAGCTTGGCCTTTGCGGTGACGTTTGTAACGACGGCGAAGGCGTGCTGGTGCGTCTGGCTGATGATCCGACGGCATTTCAGACACGTTTGTTAGCGCAATGCCCGCCGCTGGCGCGCATTGATACCATTGAAACTCAGCCGTTCAGCTGGCCGAAAATGCCGACGGAATTCACCATCCGCCACAGCGCAGGCGGGGCGATGGCGACGCAAATCGTGCCGGATGCGGCGACCTGCCCGGCCTGTCTGGCCGAGATGCGCGATCCGCGCGAGCGCCGTTACCGCTATCCGTTTATCAACTGCACCCACTGCGGCCCGCGTTTCACCATTATTCGCGCCATGCCCTATGACCGGCCAGACACGGCGATGGCCGCTTTCCCGTTATGCGCCCCCTGTGAGAGTGAATACCGCAATCCGGCGGATCGGCGCTTTCACGCCCAGCCGGTGGCATGTCCGGACTGTGGGCCGCAGCTGGAATGGCGTGCAGCGGGCGTCCATCTGACACGAGATGCCGCGTTATCCGCAGCCGTTGAGATGCTGAAAAACGGTGGGATCGTGGCAATCAAAGGGCTGGGCGGTTTTCATCTGGCCTGCGACGCGCAAAACCCGCAGGCGGTGGCGCGGCTGCGCGAGCGAAAACGTCGCCCGACCAAACCATTAGCGGTGATGCTGCCCTGTATTGACGAGTTGCCTGCGTCCCTGCGGGAGCGCCTGCAATCGCCCGCAGCACCCATCGTGTTGACCGCAAAGCGCCTGCTACCGGAACTGCCGCAGAACATTGCGCCGGGCCTGGATTGCATCGGCGTGATGCTGGCCTCCAGCCCGCTGCAACATCTGCTGATGGACGACTGCGCGCGCCCGCTGGTGATGACTTCCGGGAATCTCAGCGGTAAACCCCCCGCGCTGAGCAATGATCAGGCGCTGGATGACCTGCGCGATATCGCCGACGGTTTTCTGCTGCATAACCGCGACATTCTGCAACGCATGGATGATTCGGTTCTGGACGAGCAGGGCGCAATGCTTCGCCGCGCGCGGGGTTACGTGCCGGACGCCATTCCGCTGCCTGAAGGATTTAAGGATATCCCGCCGATGCTGTGCCTCGGAGCGGAGATGAAAAATACCTTCTGTCTGGTGCGCGGCGGGCAGGCGGTTATCAGCCAGCATTTTGGCGATCTGTGTGACGACGGCGTGGAGCATCAGTGGCGTGGCGCGCTGGCGATCATTCAACAAATGTATGATTTCCGTCCGGAACTTGTGGTATACGATGCCCATCCGGGCTACCGCTCTGCCCGGTGGGCCGAAGAGCTGGCGCTGCCGAAACAGACTGTGCTCCACCACCACGCCCATGCGGCGGCGTGTATGGCGGAAAATGGCTGGCCGCTGAACGCAGGCGATGTGATTGCGCTGACGCTTGATGGCATCGGGATGGGCGAAAACGGCGCGCTGTGGGGCGGCGAGTGCCTGCGGGTGAACTATCTGGCGTGCGAGCATCTCGGTGGGTTGCCCGCCGTGGCGCTGCCCGGCGGCGATCTGGCCGCGGTCGAACCGTGGCGGAACTTGCTTGCACAGGGGCTGGCGTTTATTCCTGACTGGCAAAAGCGAGCGGAAATGCGCGCCGTTCTGGCGCACAACTGGACACTGCTGGCGACGGCGGTGGCGCGTGGAATCAACGCGCCGCTGGCCTCATCCTGTGGGCGACTGTTTGACGCCGTGGCCTGTGCGCTGGATATCGTGTCCGACAGGCAGCATTACGAAGGCGAAGCGGCCTGTCAGCTTGAAGCACTGGCCGCGACCTGTTCAGGTGTGCAGCATCCGGTCACGCTGGATGTGGGAGATCTGTCCACCTTCTGGCAGCAGTGGCTCGACTGGCAGGCGACGCCCGCCGAACGTGCGTGGGCATTCCATGATGCGCTAGCGAAAGGGCTGGCGGCACTGATGGCTCATCACGCCCGACGTCTGGCGATATCGACGCTCTGCTTCAGCGGCGGCGTGCTGCACAATCGCCTGCTCAGGGCGCGCCTGCAGTTTTATCATTCTGAATTCACGCTTCTGTTCCCTGAAAAATTGCCTGCAGGCGACGGGGCGATTTCATTCGGACAGGCGGTCGTCGCTGCCGCCCGCACCCTTTCACACAGGAACTGACATGCAACGACGGATTGGCAATGAACCGCTTCTGATGATCCTGCTGGCCGCGAATGGTCTGGCCTGGGGTTGGGCCTGGCACACGTTTAGCGGCAGTACCACGCTGATGGCGGCCAGCCTGCTGGCGTGGTGCTACGGCCTGCGGCATGCGGTCGATGCGGATCATATCGCCGCGATCGATACGGTCACCCGCAAGCTGATGCAGCAGGGCAAACGCTCGTCTGGCGTGGGGGCGTGGTTTTCGCTGGGCCACTCGACCATTGTGGTGCTGGCCTCCGTCGCCATTGCCGCCACGGCGACGGCGTTTCAAAAGAACATGGCGTGGTTTCATGAGACCGGTAGTCTCATTGGCACCGCCGTTTCCGCGACCTTTTTACTGGCGATGGCGCTGATCAACACGGTGATTTTGCTCGGCGTCTGGCGCAGCTTTCAGGCGCTGAAAAACGGTCATACGACGAGCAGCGAGGGGGACGCGCCGGTGTCGGGCGGGATCATGAGCTGGCTGTTTGGCGCCACGTTCCGTCTGGTGAGCAAAAGCTGGCAGATGTACCTGGTCGGTTTTCTGTTTGGCCTGGGATTTGATACCGCCACTGAAATTGGCGTGCTGGGCATTTCTGCCGCCAGCGCCTCGAACGGAATGTCGGTGTGGTCGATCATGATTTTCCCGGCGCTGTTTGCCAGCGGTATGGCGTTAGTGGATACGCTGGATAATTTATTGATGATCGGCGCGTACGGCTGGGCATTCAATAAACCGCAGCGCAAACTTTATTACAATATGACCATTACCGGCACCTCGGTTGTCGTCGCGCTCTTTATTGGCGGGTTGGAAGCGCTCGGGCTAATAAAAGATAAATTTGAATTAAGTGGGGGCGTCTGGAGCCTGGTGGGTAGTGTTAATAATAATCTCGGTAACGCCGGTTTTATTGTTATTGGTTTGTTTATTTTCTGTTGGTGTCTGTCAATGCTGAACTACCGCTGGCGCTGCTATGACGCGCTGGGGGTCTCTGACGGTTCCGAGCATTATTTAAAAAAATAATCTAAGCAAAAATTGCTTTTTCATCTCTGTTTAAATTAAATTACGCCTGATGATTTATTTATCAATAATAAAATAATTATATATCTCAGGGTGAATGGATATTTATCGCAAATATATCTATTTACTCTGATTTATATATTCATATAAATAATGAAATAGGGATTGATGGCGATGATTTATCTATTATGTATTTACCTTGTGAATAGAATGCGCAAAAAAAAGCCCCGGGACATCGGGGCTGCGGATAATAAAATCCTAAGGTTAAGTCAGTGTGGCAGAGGTGTTAGGGTTAAACGGGTAACGACTTCAGCAGGGAGAAAGCCTCCTTCATCCGATCTTCGCTGACCACAAAGGCGCGCAGCTCACCGTCGCCATCAACGCCTTTTGCGACCATTCCCTGTGGTTCAATGGCCATGTGCCAGTGTAAATCCTGTCGCTGCGTTTCGCCCGCGAGGTGCAGCGGCAGTTCAGGCGTTTTGACCTTCACCAGCATCGCCGGCAGTTTCAGTGGTGCGCTACTCCCCAGCAGGTTTTTTGCCAGATACATTGCGCTGATCTGAATCGGCTGCAGGAACGGCAGGACCTGGCCGTTGATTTCCGCACAGTCACCCAGGGCGAAAATATCGGGCTGGCTGGTTTGCAAATAGCTGTCCACCTTCACTCCGCGCCCCGTTTCTGCCCCGGCGTGCTGGGCCAGCGCCGTTTCCGGACGCAGGCCCGTCGCGGCGATCACGGCATCGACCTCAACGCTGCGCTTACGATCGAGAGTCGCGCAAATGCCGCTGTCGGTTGTCGTCAGGCTCTGGATCTGAGATTTCAGCAGCAGATGGACGCCCATCTCCGTCAGACGATGCTGTAAGCGACTGCTCACTTCCGCTGGCATCAGCGCAGACAGAATGCTCGCTGCGTGATCGACCAGAGTGACGGCTTTCCCGGCGCGGCAAAAATCCATCGCCAGTTCGGTGCCAATCAGACCGCCACCGACAATCATCACTCGCTTTGCGTCACGAAGCCGGGTTTCACAGGCGCGGTACTCCTGCTGACTGTTGAGGGTCAGCATCAGCTCGCGGCCCTCTACGGGCGGTACAAAGGCGGATGCCCCCGTCGCCAGCACCAGTTTGTCGTAACACCACTGATTATCTTTGCCCTTCACCACATGGGCGCTGGCGTCGACCTCCGTGACCCAGGTATGGGGAAACAGTCGCAAATTAAACTGTTCGGCGAACTCCCCCGCCGTCTGACGGGTGAGGTCGTCGGCACGCTGATGCTGGCTGATAACATGGCTCAAATCGGGTTTGTTGTACTCGTCCATGCTGTCGGCGGCGATAAGCGTCAGCGGCACGTTCGCATCCTGTTTGCGTATATTTTTCACCAGCTGCCGGGCGGCAAAGCCCGAGCCAATGATGACAATGCCGTGATTCATTTTGCCTCCGTCGCCAGTTCGTCGAATACGTCTTTCCCGAGGGAACATTCCGGACACAGGAAATTATCCGGCACGTCGCGCCACGGGGTGCCTGGGGCGACATCCTGCAAAGGTTCGCCGAGGGCAGGATCGTAAATCCACTGGCAGACGCTGCACTGCATGCTCGGGCCAAGATCGGCGGCTTGTGCGGCGGCACAGGCGCAGGCTTCTTGTTGCTCTGGGGTTTTCGTTGTTGCTTCCGGCAGTGGAGCGAGCGCCCACTGACGTGCGATATCACGGCCATGCTGGCGGCAGACTTCAAGTGCGTCGATATCCGGGCGCCATTTGGCTTTCAGGCTCATCGACATTTCAAAACCGGCATCCTGCAGACGCGTGGAGAGACGATCTACCGCACCGCCGCTCCAGCCGTGAGAGCCGAACGCGCTGGCGCGTTTGTTACGAAAACGCAGACCGGTCATCTCTTCAACCAGACCGGCGATTTTCGGCATCATCACGTTATTCATGGTGGATGTGCCGACCAGCACGCCTTTGGAGCGGAAGACGTTGGTCAGGATTTCGTTTTTATCGCTGCGCGCCACGTTGAAGATTTTCACCGCCACGTTCGGGTCGACTTCGTTAATGCCCTGGGCAATGGCGTCCGCCATCATACGGGTGTTGTTGGACATGGTGTCGTAGAACAGCGTGATGCGATCTTCCTGATAATCCGCCGCCCATTTCAGATACAGCTCCACGATTTGGGTTGGATTTTCGCGCCAGACCACGCCGTGCGAGGTGGCAATCATATCGACCGGCAGATTGAAACCGAGGATTTCGGTGATTTTTGGCGTTACCAGACGGCTGAACGGCGTCAGTATGTTGGCGTAGTAGCGCTGGCACTGTTCGAACAGCTCAGTCTGATCCACTTCGTCGTTAAACAGACGCTCATCACAGTAGTGCTGACCAAAGGCGTCATTGCTGAACAGCACCGCATCGCCGGTCATGTACGTCATCATGCTGTCGGGCCAGTGCAGCATCGGGGTTTCGACGAAAATCAGCTGTTTGCCGTTGCCGATATCCAGCGAGTCACCGGTTTTCACCGTATGAAAATTCCATTCAGGGTGGTGATGGTGGCCGTTAATGGAGTCGATGGCGTTGGTGGTGCAGTAGATTGGCGTGTTGGGAATATAAGACATCAGCTCGGTCAGGGCGCCCGCGTGGTCTTCTTCCGCATGGTTAATAATAATGTAATCGATGTCAGCCAGATCGATTTCGCTGCGCAGGTTCTGCACGAACTCGCGGCTGAATTTATGATCAACGGTATCGATCAGGACGTTTTTGCCTTCGCGAATGAGATAGCTGTTATAGCTGCTGCCGCGCAGGGTTTTGTATTCGGTGCCGTGAAAATCGCGCACTTCCCAGTCACGTTGACCCACCCAATGAATATTATTTTTAACCAGAATAGACATAGCAACCTCAATAAATACAGTGTGTTTCGATAAGTTGATGTGCATATATCAAGTTGCGTGCCAGTTTTTAAAATTGTTGATATTTAACGCTTTTTAAGAATATCACTCGCAAGGGGTAGTCAGAATGACTATCTGTTTTATGGTCAATATGACAGTATGCATTGTCAAAATGACAGCGAGGCGCAAATGAGCTTTTCCGTAGATGTGCTGGCGAAGATCGCCATTGAATTACAGACCGGTATCGGCCATCAGGATCGTTTCCAGCGGTTAATTTCAACCCTGCGTCATGTGCTGGAGTGTGATGCCTCGGCGCTGCTGCGCTACGAAGGGCGACAGTTTATTCCTCTGGCGATCGACGGGCTGGCGCAGGACGTGCTGGGGCGGCGCTTTACCCTCGAGGGCCATCCGCGTCTGGAGACCATCGCCCGCGCGGGGGACGTGGTGCGTTTCCCGGCGGACAGCGATCTGCCCGATCCCTATGACGGCCTGATTCCCGGCCAGGAGAGCCTGAAGGTCCACGCCTGTATCGGTTTGCCGCTGTTTGCCGGGCAGAATCTGATTGGCGCGCTGACCCTCGACGGCCTGCAGCCGGATCAGTTCGATACCTTCAGCGACGAAGAGCTGCGGCTGATTGCCGCGCTGGCCGCCGGGGCGCTTAATAACGCGCTGCTGATTGAGCAGCTGGAGAGCCAGAACATATTGCCGGGCAGTCCGGCGGTGTTTGAGCAGGTCGCGCACACGGAAATGATTGGCCTGTCGCCGGGTATGGCGCAGCTGAAAAAAGAGATCGAGATTGTCGCGGCGTCGGATCTGAACGTCTTAATCAGCGGGGAGACCGGCACCGGGAAAGAGCTGGTGGCGAAGGCGATCCACGAAGGCTCGCCGCGCGCGGTCAATCCGCTGGTGTATCTGAACTGCGCCGCGCTGCCGGAAAGCGTGGCGGAGAGCGAGCTGTTCGGTCACGTGAAAGGGGCGTTTACCGGGGCCATCAGCAACCGCAGCGGTAAGTTTGAAATGGCCGACAACGGCACGCTGTTCCTCGATGAAATTGGTGAGCTGTCGCTGGCGTTGCAGGCCAAACTGCTGCGCGTGTTGCAGTACGGCGATATTCAGCGCGTGGGTGACGACCGCAGCCTGCGGGTGGATGTGCGCGTGCTGGCGGCGACCAACCGCGATCTGCGCGAAGAGGTGCTGGCGGGCAATTTCCGCGCCGATCTGTTCCATCGCTTAAGCGTGTTCCCGCTCTTCGTGCCGCCGCTGCGCGAGCGTGGCGAGGATGTGGTTCTGCTGGCGGGCTATTTCTGCGAGCAGTGCCGCTTGAAAATGGGGCTGTCGCGCGTGGTGTTAAGCCCCGGAGCGCGCAGGCATCTGCTGAATTATGGCTGGCCGGGCAATGTGCGCGAGCTGGAGCATGCGATCCATCGTGCGGTGGTGCTGGCGCGCGCGACGCGCATCGGCGATGAGGTGGTGATCCACGCGGCGCATTTTGCGTTGCATGACGAAGCGGTGCCTGTCTCGCAGCCGGACGTGCCAGCGATGAGCAATGCTAACCTGCGTGAGGCCACGGAAGCGTTTCAACGTCAGATGATTACCCGCGCGCTGGAGCAAAACAATCGTAGCTGGGCGGCCTGCGCGCGGGCGTTAGAGATGGACGTCGCCAACCTGCATCGGCTGGCGAAACGTCTTGGGCTGAAGGGTTAGATAATCCCGGCCTGATAAAAGTCCTGCAGGTTGATGGCGCCGCACAGTTTGCCGCTGTCATCGACCACCGGGGCGGCGGTGATTTTGCGCTTCATCAGCACTTCTTTGGCTTCGATCGCGCGGCTCTCGGCGTTGAGCGTCAGGCCGCCGGTGGTCATGGCATCGCTGACGACCGCTTCCAGCTTGCCGCCGCCGACCAGCCAGCGACGCAGGTCGCCGTCGGTAAAGACCCCTTTGACCAGCCCGTTGTCATCACACACGGCAACCAGCCCCAGCCCGGTGCGGCTTAGTTCGAGCATTGCGTCCATCACGCTGGTGGTGAGTTTGACCTGCGGGATAGCGTCGTCCGTACGCATCAGATGATGCACTTTATTCAGCAAACGTGCGCCCAGCGCGCCGGCCGGGTGTGAGCGGGCAAAATCTTCTTCGTTAAAACCGCGCGCCTGCATGACTGCCATCGCCAGCGCATCGCCCATCATCAGGGTGTTGACGGTGCTGGACGTTGGCGCGAGGTGCATCGGGCAGGCTTCGCGTTCCACGGAGATATCCAGCGTGGCTTTGGCGGCCAGCGCCAGCGGCGAGCGCGATTTTCCGGTCATTGCCAGCAGGGCGACCGATTTTTCCTGCAGACGCGGAATGATCAGATCCAGCTCTTTCGCTGAGCCGGAGTAGGAGATAAACAGCATCACGTCACGGCTTTCAATCATCCCCAGATCGCCATGCAGCGCTTCGGCGGGATGAACAAAAAACGCGGGCGTGCCGGTGCTGGCGAGGGTGGCGGCTATTTTCTTCCCGATATGACCGGATTTCCCGATGCCCGCGACAATCACTTTGCCTTCGCAGTGGATGATGGTATTGGCCGCGCGCACAAAATCGTCGCCCAGCCTTTCCGGCAGATGGCTGGCTTCCTGAAGCTCCAGCATTAGCGTCTGACGGCCTGTGTTTAGCAGAAAATCACTCATTTCTCTCTCCGGTTACGATCACGTCGATTCCTTTCTCTTCCAGCGCTTTTTTGAACACCGGGTCGATGCCTGCGTCGGTAATCAGCGTATCGACGCTTTCAAGGCTGCAGACAATATTGGGGCTTTTGCGGCCAAACTTGGACGAGTCCGCCATCAGGATCACTTCCCGTGCGGCGTTGCACATGGCCTTGCTGACGCTGAACACCTCGTTGAAGGTGGTCACGCCCGCGTTCAGATCAATACCGTCCGTGCCCATAAAGAGTTTATCAAAGCTGAAATGGTCGAAGGCGTTCTCCGCCAACTGGCCGTGAAAAGACGCCGATTTTTTACGGAAGGTGCCGCCGGGCATCAGGATGGTCTGCTCGCTGTCAAACTCGGACAGGGCATTGACGATGTGCAGGCTGTTGGTCATCACCGTGATGTTATTAAAGCGGCTGAGCATCGGGATCATCTGCAGGACAGTGCTGCCCGCATCGAGAATGATAGAGTCGCCGTCGTGAATAAACTGGACGGCGGCTTCGGCAATCAGCGCTTTCTGGTGGGTATTGATCAGGGTTTTATGGTCAATCGGTGGATCGGCTTCGTCTTTGTTGAGTACCACTCCGCCATAGGTTCGAATGACTGCGCCAGAGTTTTCGAGCAATACCAGGTCCTTGCGTATTGTCGTGCCGGTGGTGTCAAAGTAGTGGGCCAAATCCTCTACCGAGCATTTTCCCTGCTTTTGCAGATGCTCCAGAATGGCCGCCTGCCGCTGACGTGGTTTCATAGGCGCTTCGTTCCTTACGTTGCGAAATGATAATTTCGCAAGCCTATAGCTTTCAAAACGAAATTATCCATGTTTCAGATTAAGCGCTAATGATAGTGCATTCTGACAGAGTGAATCATGGGGAAAGATCACATCAGGCTGTAATTCCTGCAATGAAATGCCGTTGATTGCCTGGATTTTCGCCGGTCGGGCAAATACGGTCATCCCGCGCATGATCAGTGAATCGCAGACGGTGTTGTCTTCGTCCAGCGCAATCGCCACCACCACGCGGGGTTTGAAGCGTCCGCCTGAGCGCCCAACGCCCACGCGGCCTTTCTGACACAGGGCATCGAACGCCCGGTTAAACTGGTGAATTTGCCAGCCGCCAAACGCCATCTGGCAGATCCAGGCGATGGCGGCGACGGTGATGAGTGCGGTAACCATTTTAACTCCTTTGGTATTCCCCCTCCCTTACGAGGAGAGGGGTGACGTTAGCCTGTTTAATCAGAACATCACCTGCCCGCCGGTAACGTTAATTGACTGCCCGGTGCAATAAGAGGCCTTCGGGCTGGCATAAAACAGCAGCATATTTAATACGTCCTGATAGTCGCAGCCGCGCTTCAAAGGCACTTTATCGATGTAATACTGCTCCACCTCGTCAGCGTTAATGCCAAGCTTGGTAGCGTATTGCGGCAGCAGAGACTGGAACATTGGCGATTTCAGCAGGTTGCCAAGCATCAGTGAATGCACGGTAATCCCATATTCAGCCAGATCCAGCGCCAGAGACTGGGTCAGCCCGACGCCGCCAAATTTCGCCGCGCTGTAGCCGGAGTTATGCTTGCTGCCCACTTTGCCGGATTTTGAGTTGATCTGAATGATGCGCCCCTGAATGCCGTCGCGGATCATCAGGCGGGAAAACTCGCGTGCGCAGAGGAAATAGCCGACCAGGTTTACCTGCAGTGAACGGTCAAAATCCCCCAGCGCGAAGTCGCTGATGAAGGCCGCTTTCGCTATTCCCGCGCTGTAAACCAGCAGGTCGGCGCGGCCAAAAATCTCGTCCACGCCCTGGGCGAGCGCCATCACGCTCTGCTCGCTGGTGGCATCGGCACCAAAACCATATGCCATCCCTTCACCAAACTCGGTGTTAATGGTGTCCGCCACGCGGGCGGCTTTTTCACTCTGAATGTCCACAACCGCTACGCGGTACCCTTCTGCAGCAAGCCCACGGCAGAGGAACTCGCCTAAGGTTTGGCCCCCACCAATGACAACGGCAACCTGACTCATGTGATTCTCCTTAAATTACGCAACAAATTTTAATGTGCAGCCGGTGGTAACAGCCTGCGGAACCGGACCATCCACGTGAACCGTGCCGGGGTATTCCGCCTGCGGCTGGCCGTCGAAACGCAACGTGATGTGCCCTAGCTCGCGCAGGTTTTGTTCGGCTACGTCGCCGACGGCGGTGACGGCATAGCGCGCGTCACCCAGCTCCAACTGGCTGCCGACCTTCAGCTCGCCCTGTAGCTCGCCGTGGCAGTGGATAAAGCAAAACTCTTCGATATCCGCAGGCGCCCCTTCACGGAAGGTAATCAGCATCTGGTCGCTCAACGCATCGGCTGCGCTCTGGCCGATGCGGGTAATGGTGGTTTGGTAAATCACGGTCATCGCAGGAACCTCTTATTGATAAATAAAGCCGGAGACAAACCAGGCAATCAGCACTGTCGGAGCGCCCGTCAGGAAACGGCTGACCAGCACGGACGGCACGCCCACGCGCACGGTGTCCTGACGCGCTTCCGCAAGGGACAGCCCAACGGGAATGAAATCGCACGCCGCCTGAGCGTTAATCGCAAACAGAGCCGGAAGGGCAAGGTGTGGAGGGATATTGCCCAGCCCAATTTGCACGCCGATCAGTACGCCGATAACCTGTGCAATCACTGCACCCGGCCCGAGAAACGGCGACAGAAGCGGGAAGGAGCAGATCAGCGCCAGCGTCACCAGCCCAAGCGGATGACTGGCGAGCGGGGCGAGGCCATGGGCAATCCAGTCGCCCAGACCGGACGCCATGATGATGCCAATAAGCGCCGAAACGAACGCCATAAACGGCAGAATGGTTTTCAGAACGGTATCGATGGTGTCACGCCCTGACTGGAACAGCACCGCGACGGCCGACCCCATTCCCATACCCACTTTCGCCAGCAGGCCGTCGCTCTGCTCGGTGATTTTTTTACTGGTGTCGTAATCACGCGGCGCGGCTTTTGGCTGAGCAGGGGAGCCATCAACCAGGCGAATGTTTTCTTCTCTGACGCCGGACACGTAAATATCTTCGAGGATGTACTGCGCCAGCGGGCCTGACTTACCGGTTGCGTGAATATTCACTGTCGGAATACGGCGCTTCGGATAGATGCCGCAGCGCAACGTGCCGCCGCAATCGATCACCGCTACCCCAATTTCCGCTTCAGGCGGCTCGCCCTCCTTGAAGCCATCGACCGCTTCCCAGCCGGTTAGGTCGCGCAGCTTGTCGACAATTGCCGGACGCGTGCCTGCGGTGATGTAGACGATTTTCTTGCCTGCAACGGCATCGAACTCCAGCGGGCCGCCCCAGCCGCCTTCACCTTTTTCGATACGAATACGGCTCATGCTGTGGCTCCTGAAAGATGGACTTTCTGTTCAAGCTGGATGCCCATTTTTTTCTCAAAAATGGCGGTGGTGAGATCCGTCACCCAGCCGCGGAAGAAGTTGGTGACCAGGCCAACCAGCAGATAGCTCACCGCCAGCGGGCCGAGCGGCAGGCCAAGTGTGGTCAGGCCGCTGGCAATGCCGAGGTAAACAAACAGTTCGCCGGGGTTGATGTGCGGGAACAGGCCGTTCATGGAGTGGCAGCTATAGGATGCGGCGGCGTAATAACTCGGCTTGTACTTTTCTGGCATAAAGCGGCCGAGGCTTAAGGTCATCGGGTTGCAGAAAACAAAGGTTCCGATGAAGGGCAGAACAAGATAGCGGGACAGCGGGTTTCCGGCGCAGCGCTGAGCGAAGCGTTCGATACGCTGCTGGCCGATAAAGTTAATCAACGCATTCATGATGACTAAGAGGCTTATCAGCAGGGGCAGGATGCCGGTCACCATACCGGTGAACACCTCTCCGCCTTTCTGAAACAGCCCGATGAACCACTCGGCGCCGTGGGTGATGGTTTCTATCATTCTTCTCTCCTGTGGGGCTTTTTTGTTTTTGTCTGACTGCGGCTAATAATAATCACTTTGAAAGGTTTTAAAGTGTTAATTAGATCTCACAATGAAAGAAAAATGGATTATTTTGAAAGTTAATTGATGGGGTGACGACTTTTTAGATGAAAAAAGCACCGATTTGCATGGGGGAGCGTAAAGATTTTGCGGGGGAGGTGAGTACCGCTTCCTTGAGGCATTGCGGATGCTTTACCATACTTGCCACTTATCGAATTCGTTAAATGGATGTCTCATGGTCAAGCGTCGTTACGCAGCGCTCTTACCCGCGCTGATTATGCTTGCTGCCTGTAGCAGTAAGCCGAAAACAGAGGAAGTTCAACAGACGGCGGGCGCCCCATCGGGTGGTTTTCTCCTTGAGCCGCAGCACAACATGATGCAGATGGGCGGGGATTTCGCCAACAACGCGGCCGCCGAACAGTTCATCGATAAGATGGTGAACAAGCATGGTTTCAATAAACAGCAACTCCACGAGATCCTGTCTCAGGCGAAGCGTCTGGACTATGTGCTGCGTCTGATGGACCGCCAGGCACCGACGGCGCAAGTGCCGACCGGGCCAAACGGCGCGTGGCTGCGCTATCGCAAACAGTTTATTACCCCGGATAACGTGCAAAACGGCGTGGCGTTCTGGAATCAATACGAAGATGCGCTGACGCGCGCGTGGCAGGTGTACGGCGTGCCGCCGGAAATTATCGTCGGGATTATCGGCGTGGAAACCCGCTGGGGCCGCGTGATGGGCAAAACCCGTATTCTCGATGCGCTGGCGACGCTCTCCTTCAACTATCCACGTCGTGCGGAATACTTCCAGTCTGAACTGGAAACCTTCCTGCTGATGGCGCGTGACGAGCAGGACGATCCGCTCGATCTGAAAGGTTCCTTTGCGGGGGCGATGGGCTACGGCCAGTTTATGCCGTCCTCCTATAAAGAGTACGCCGTCGACTTTAACGGCGACGGGCATATCAACCTGTGGGATCCGGTGGACGCCATTGGCAGCGTGGCGAACTACTTCAAAGCGCACGGCTGGGTGAAGGGCGATCCGGTGGCGGTGCAGGCGAACGGCCAGGCACCTGGGCTTGAGAATGGTTTCAAAACGAAATACAGCGTGTCGCAGCTGGCAGCGGCGGGTTTAACGCCGATGCAGTCGTTGGGTGATCATCAGACGGCCAGCCTGCTGCGCCTGGATATCGGCACTGGCTACCAATACTGGTACGGTTTGCCGAACTTCTACACCATTACCCGCTACAACCACAGCACGCACTACGCGATGGCGGTGTGGCAGCTGGGCCAGGCGGTTTCCCTGGCGCGCGTACCGGCGGCTTCACCGTTTAGTCAATAATCTTACGTTTTGCCGGGTGGCGGTTTCGTCTTACCCGGCCCGCACCCTCCACGAGTATTGCCCGGTAAGCGATTCGTCACCGGGCAACACTCGCTTTCAACAGAAACATTTCGCCACACTCCCACTTTTTTATTCGCGTTTACATCTGCATCGCATTTTATTATTGTTATGTTATAACATTTAATGGTGGTGCAACGATGTCTCTCTTCTCTCTTTCTGCGTTCAATCGCCTGTTACTCGCGGCGATTCTGATTGCGCTGATTGGCCTGGCGGTGCGCTGGGCGGTGGTTCTCCCATGATTGAACTGCAAAATCTGGTGGCAGGGTATGACCGCCAACCCGTCACACAGACGCTGAATGGCGTGATCGAACGCGGCAGTATGACGGCGATTGTCGGCGCGAACGGCTGCGGCAAATCGACACTCCTCAAAACCCTGGCGGGATTTATTCCGCCGGTCAGCGGGGGATTTCGCTGGCGCGAGAAACGCCCGACGATCGGCTGGCTGGCGCAGCGTCATATGCTGGAGGCGCAGTTCCCCCTGACGGTTCAGGACGTAGTGAGTATGGGTTGCTGGCCACAGATTTCGCTGCTGGCGGCTTTTCGACGCGAAACCCGGCTGAAAATCGCCCATGCCCTGGAGCGCGTCGGCCTGCAGGATCTTGCAGCCGCCACCATCGACGAGCTATCGGGCGGCCAGTTTCAGCGCATGTTGTTCGCCAGAGTGCTGGTGCAGCAGGCACCGCTGGTGATGCTGGATGAGCCGTTCACGGGGGTCGATGAAGCCACCTGTAATGTGCTGATGGAATTGATGCTGGAAATGTATCTGAGCGGGCAAACGGTGCTGGCAGTGCTGCATGACAGCGAGCGTGTATCGCGCCATTTCCCGCAGACATTGCGGCTGGATACGGCGATACCCCACTGCGGCGCGGAGCGGGTGAGAGTCGCATGATCTGGCATATTTTCTTCCAGCCGTTTATCGAATACGGCTTTATGCGCCGCGCATTGGTGGTGTGCCTGGCGTTGTCCGTCAGCACCACAATGCTCGGTGTTTTTCTGTTGCTGCGGCGTATGAGCCTGATGGGCGATGCGCTGTCGCACGCCATTTTACCGGGCGTGGCGGTGGGGTATCTGGTCAGTGGAATGTCTCTGCTGGCGATGAGTATCGGCGGGTTTCTCGCCGGGATCGTCGTAGCGCTGGTGGCAGGTTTAGTCAGCCGACGCACGCCCCTGAAAGAGGATGCCAGTTTCGCCGGGCTGTACCTGGGCTCACTGGCGCTGGGTGTGACCCTGGTTTCGCTGCGCGGTTCGAATGTCGATCTGTTGCATCTGCTTTTTGGCTCGATTCTGGCGGTGGATAACAGCGCGGCCCTGTTTGTCGCCGGTGTCTGCGTCCTGACCTTAATGCTGCTGGCCCTGTTTTACCGCGGGCTGGTGACCGAGGCGTTTGACACCGCGTGGCTGCAGGCCAACAAACGCTGGCTGCCCGCGCTACTGCACGGTTTATTCCTGGCGCTGCTGGTGCTGAATCTGGTCGCCGGATTCCAGGTCCTCGGCACGCTGATGGCGGTAGGGCTGATGATGCTGCCTGCTGTTGCCGCTCGCTGCTGGATGCGCACCTTACCGGGGCTTCTGCTGATGGCAGGCGTCAGCGGCGTGTTCTGCGCCTGGCTCGGATTGAGCCTCTCGTGGGCAGTGAGTCTCCCCGCCGGGCCTTCCATTGTGCTGACGGCCAGCGGCTGGTTCTTTATTTCGGTTTTATGTGGCTCGCGCAGCAGGCTGCGTGCGCATTTTTAACGCAAGGGGAAATGATGAAGAAGACAGGGGTAATGATGGCGCTTGCGCTGGGGCTGTTGTCGCAAGGCGCGCTGGCAAAAACGCTGAACGTGGTAACCAGTTTTTCTATTTTGGGTGACATCACGCAAGAAGTGGGCGGCGACCATGTAAAAGTGACGACGCTGGTGGGGCCGGACGGCGATCCGCACACCTTCGAGCCGTCGCCAAAAGAGAGCGCGGCGCTCAGCAAAGCCGACGTGGTGGTTGTGAATGGGCTTGGGCTGGAAGGGTGGCTGGATCGCCTGGTTAAAGCGTCAGGTTTTAAAGGCACGCTGGTCGTGGCATCAAAAGGGGTGAAAACCCATACGCTGGAGGAGGACGGCAAAACCGTGACCGATCCGCATGCCTGGAATAGCGCTGCGAATGGCGCGCTGTATGCACAAAATATTCTGGCAGGGCTGGTCAGTGCCGATCCGGATGAGAAAGCGGCGCTGGAGGCCACGGGCAAACCTTATATTACGCAGCTGACACAGCTCGACGGATGGGCGAAATCGCGCTTCAGCCAGATCCCGCAGGAGAAGCGCAAAGTCCTCACCAGCCATGATGCCTTCGGCTATTTCAGCCGCGCCTACGGCGTGACATTTATGGCGCCGCAAGGCCTTTCCTCTGAGAGCGAAGCCAGCGCCGCGCAGGTGGCGGAGATCATCAACCAGATTAAAGCCGATGGCGTCAAAACCTGGTTTATGGAGAACCAGCTCGATCCGCGTCTGGTGAAGCAGATTGCCAGCGCGACGGGCGCGCAGCCGGGTGGAGAGCTTTATCCCGAAGCGCTTTCCGCTAAAGGCGGCGTGGCGGATACTTACGTGAATGCGTTTCGCCACAACGTCAATACCCTCGCCGACAGCATGAAATAATCAGCCTTTCCACGCCGATGCGGCCGCATCGGCTTTTTTCTGAAGCCTCCTCGTAAAACCGGAACCTCATCCCCATATCCCATGAGAAAGTGCTATCTTGTGCTGCATGTTTTTCAGGAGCCTAAAGCGATGATGACTGACCATGAATTGATGCAGCTGAGCGAAGTTGTGGGCCTGGCGTTGAAGCAGCGCGGCGCGACGCTGACGACGGCTGAATCCTGCACCGGCGGCTGGGTGGCAAAAGTGATTACGGATATTGCGGGAAGCTCCGCCTGGTTCGAACGCAGTTTTGTGACCTACAGTAACGAAGCCAAAGCGCAGATGATTGGCGTGCGCGAATCGACGCTGGAACAGCATGGCGCTGTCAGCGAACCGGTGGTGGTGGAAATGGCGATTGGCGCGCTCAAAGCGGCGCGTGCGGACTACGCGATCGCCATCAGCGGTATTGCCGGGCCGGACGGTGGCAGTGATGTCAAACCCGTGGGCACCGTCTGGTTTGGTTTTGCCACTTCCCAGGGGCAGGGCCTCACCTTCCGCGAATGCTTCAGCGGTGATCGTGAAAGCGTGCGCCGACAGGCGACGGAATATGCGTTAAAAATGCTCTGGCAACAATTTCTACAAAACACTTGATACTGTATGACCATACAGTATAATTGCACCAACAGAACAGAATTCACTATCCGGCGCACATCCCCGGCATGACAGGAGTAATAATGGCTATCGACGAAAACAAACAGAAAGCGTTGGCGGCAGCACTCGGCCAGATTGAAAAACAATTTGGTAAAGGCTCCATCATGCGCCTGGGTGAAGACCGTTCCATGGACGTGGAAACCATCTCCACCGGTTCGCTTTCTCTGGATATCGCACTGGGTGCGGGCGGCCTGCCAATGGGCCGTATCGTAGAAATCTACGGCCCGGAATCTTCAGGTAAAACGACCCTGACGCTGCAGGTCATTGCAGCCGCACAGCGCGAAGGTAAAACCTGTGCGTTCATCGACGCCGAACACGCGCTGGACCCAGTCTATGCACGTAAACTGGGCGTTGATATCGACAACCTGCTCTGCTCTCAGCCAGATACGGGTGAGCAGGCACTGGAAATCTGTGACGCCCTGGCGCGTTCAGGTGCTGTAGATGTACTGGTTGTCGACTCCGTTGCCGCGCTGACGCCAAAAGCGGAAATCGAAGGCGAAATCGGCGACTCTCACATGGGCCTCGCGGCACGTATGATGAGCCAGGCGATGCGTAAACTGGCTGGTAACCTGAAGCAATCCAATACGCTTCTGATTTTCATCAACCAGATCCGTATGAAGATTGGCGTCATGTTCGGTAACCCGGAAACCACTACCGGTGGTAACGCGCTGAAGTTCTACGCCTCTGTCCGTCTGGATATCCGCCGTATCGGTGCGGTGAAAGAGGGCGATAACGTCGTTGGTAGCGAAACCCGCGTGAAGGTCGTGAAGAACAAAATCGCTGCGCCGTTCAAGCAGGCTGAGTTCCAGATCCTTTACGGCGAAGGCATCAACTTCTTCGGCGAGCTGGTGGATCTGGGCGTGAAAGAGAAGCTGATTGAAAAAGCGGGCGCCTGGTACAGCTACAACGGCGACAAAATTGGTCAGGGCAAAGCAAACGCAATCTCCTGGCTGAAAGAAAACCCGGCGGCAGCGAAAGAAATTGAGAAGAAAGTGCGCGAACTGCTTCTTAACAACCAGGACTCTAAGCCTGACTTCGTTGTCGATAGCGCTGATGCTGAAGAAACCAAAGAAGATTTCTAATCTCTTCGTCTAAAAACAAGGGCTGCGATTGCGGCCCTTTTTGCATTTATAAAACAGCTGGTTTGTTATGAGTGAAAACACCTCGCGCCGCCCTGCCTACGCCCGTTTACTGGATAGAGCTGTACGCATTCTTGCCGTACGCGATCACAGCGAGCAAGAGCTGCGCCGTAAACTCTCCGCGCCCGTGATGGGAAAAAACGGCCCGGAAGCAATCGACGCTACGGCAGAAGATTATGATCGCGTCATTGCCTGGTGCTACGAGTACCGTTATCTCGATGACAGTCGTTTTGTGACGCGCTTTATCGCCAGCCGGAGCCGCAAGGGCTATGGCCCGGCCAGGATCCGTCAGGAGCTAAACCAAAAAGGTATCGCGCGTGCGGCCATCGATGAGGCCATGCGTGAGTGCGACATTGACTGGTGTGAGCTGGCCCGCGAGCAGGCGATTCGTAAATACGGTGAACCCCTGCCGCGTGAATTTTCAGAAAAAGTTAAAATCCAGCGATTTTTGTTGTACCGCGGCTTCCTGATGGAAGATATTCAGGATATATGGCGTAATTTTGCCGATTGAGCGCATGCGGGATTTTACTTCCCTTGCAAGAAAACTTATCTTATTCCCACTTTTTCCAGTAGTCAGTCCGTCCAGGCATCAACAGAGACAGGCTGGCTGCGACATTTCGTTAGCTTGATTTCAGGATAATTATGAGCAAGAGCACCGCTGAGATCCGTCAGGCGTTTCTCGACTTTTTCCATAGTAAGGGACACCAGGTTGTTGCCAGCAGCTCCCTGGTACCGAACAATGACCCGACTCTTCTGTTTACCAACGCCGGGATGAACCAGTTCAAGGATGTTTTCCTTGGTCTCGACAAGCGTAATTATTCCCGCGCCACAACGTCACAGCGTTGCGTGCGTGCGGGCGGTAAACACAACGATCTGGAAAACGTCGGTTACACCGCACGTCACCATACTTTCTTCGAGATGCTGGGTAACTTCAGCTTCGGCGACTACTTTAAACACGACGCCATTCAATACGCGTGGGAACTGCTGACCGGTGAAAACTGGTTCAACCTGCCGAAAGAGCGTCTGTGGGTGACCGTCTACGAAACCGATGATGAAGCTTACGAAATCTGGGAAAAAGAAGTCGGTATCCCGCGTGAGCGCATTATTCGCATCGGCGATAACAAGGGCGCGCCATACGCGTCTGACAACTTCTGGCAGATGGGTGACACCGGTCCATGCGGCCCTTGCACCGAGATCTTCTACGATCACGGCGACCACATCTGGGGTGGACCTCCGGGCACCGCAGAAGAAGACGGCGATCGCTACATTGAGATCTGGAACATCGTCTTCATGCAGTTCAACCGTCAGGTTGACGGCACCATGGAGCCACTGCCGAAGCCATCCGTAGATACCGGTATGGGGCTGGAGCGTATTGCCGCGGTTCTGCAGCACGTGAACTCCAACTACGATATCGATCTGTTCAGCACCCTGATTAAATCCGTGGCTGAAGTGACCGGTGCGACCGATCTGAGCAACAAATCTCTGCGCGTCATTGCAGACCACATTCGTTCCTGTGCCTTCCTGATTGCTGACGGCGTTATCCCGTCGAATGAAAACCGTGGCTATGTGCTGCGTCGTATCATTCGTCGTGCGATCCGTCACGGCAACATGCTGGGCGCGAAGGACACCTTCTTCTATAAACTGGTGGGGCCACTGATTGGCGTCATGGGTGCGGCGGGCGACGAACTGAAACGCCAGCAGGCGCAGGTTGAGCAGGTGCTGAAAACCGAAGAAGAGCAGTTTGCACGTACCCTTGAGCGCGGTCTGGCGCTGCTGGACGAAGAACTCTCTAAACTGTCCGGCGATACGCTGGATGGCGACACCGCATTCCGTCTGTACGACACCTACGGCTTCCCGGTCGACTTGACTGCTGACGTCTGCCGTGAGCGCAATATTAAAGTCGACGAAGCGGGCTTTGAGGCCGCAATGGAAGAGCAGCGCCGCCGTGCGCGTGAATCCAGCGGTTTCGGCGCAGACTACAACGCGATGATTCGCGTCGATAGCGCTTCTGAATTCCAGGGCTACGACCATCTGGAACTGACCGGTAAAGTGACCGCACTGTTTGTTGACGGCAAAGCCGTGGACAGCATCAGCGCAGGCCAGGATGCGGTTGTCGTTCTGGATAAAACGCCGTTCTACGCGGAGTCTGGCGGCCAGGTGGGTGATAAAGGCGAGCTAAAAGGTAGCGATTTTGCCTTCACCGTCACTGACACCCAGAAATACGGCCAGGCAATTGGTCACGTCGGTAAACTGGCTTCAGGTTCTCTGAAAGTCGGCGCAGGCGTGAAAGCCGAAGTGGATGAAGCTCGCCGCGCGCGCATTCGTCTGAACCACTCTGCAACGCACCTGATGCATGCCGCCCTGCGCGATGTGCTGGGTACGCACGTTGCTCAGAAAGGTTCTCTGGTGAACGACAAAGTGCTGCGCTTTGACTTCTCGCATTTCGAAGCGATGAAACCGTCTGAAATCCGCGCGGTGGAAGATATGGTCAACGCCCAGATTCGCCGTAACCTGCCAATCGAGACCCACATCATGGATCTCGAAGCAGCGAAAGCGAAAGGGGCGATGGCGCTGTTCGGCGAGAAATACGACGAGCGCGTTCGCGTCCTGAGCATGGGTGATTTCTCCACCGAACTGTGCGGCGGTACTCACGCCTCACGTACGGGTGACATCGGCCTGTTCCGTATCCTGTCTGAATCAGGCACTGCCGCTGGCGTACGTCGTATCGAAGCCGTGACCGGTGAAGGTGCGATCGCCAGCCTGCACGCTGAAAGCGAACAGCTCCACGACATTGCTCAGCTGCTTAAAGGCGACAGCCACAATCTGGGAGAGAAAGTACGTAGCGCGCTGGAACGTACTCGTCAGCTGGAAAAAGAGCTGCAGCAGCTGAAAGAGCAGGCTGCGGTGCAGGAGAGCGCAAATCTCTCCAGCAAAGCGGTTGAAATTAAAGGTGTTAAACTGCTAGTCAGCGAACTGGCAGGCGTTGAACCTAAGATGCTTCGTACCATGGTTGATGATCTCAAGAACCAGCTCGGTTCAACGGTTATCGTTCTGGCGACAGCGGCTGAAGGTAAGGTTTCTCTGATTGCGGGCGTTTCTAAGGATGTGACTGACCGCGTGAAAGCAGGGGAACTGATTGGTATGGTCGCTCAGCAAGTGGGTGGCAAAGGTGGTGGTCGTCCCGACATGGCACAAGCCGGTGGTACGGATGTGGCAGCACTTCCAGCAGCATTGGCCAGCGTTGAAAGCTGGGTAAGCGCTAAACTGTAATAATTACAAAGCGTAAAAAGACGCCATAACCTCACCGTTATGGCGTTTTTATCACTACGCTATCGCTAACGATAAAGTCAGGTTGAGTTTGTGTATATCGGCTAAACTTACGTTTAACAGAATGTGATGCCGTGACTGCTTACACATTACGTGTTTGTCATCGCTTACTTTTTGGCGTTATATGATGGATAATGCCGGGATACAAGAGACCCGACTCTTTTAATCTTTCAAGGAGCAAAGAATGCTGATTCTGACTCGTCGAGTTGGTGAGACCCTCATGATTGGGGATGAGGTCACCGTGACAGTTTTAGGGGTGAAGGGTAACCAGGTACGTATTGGTGTGAACGCCCCTAAAGAAGTCTCTGTCCATCGTGAAGAGATCTACCAGCGTATCCAGGCTGAAAAATCCCAGCAGTCCAGTTACTGATATTATCGCGTCTCGCCGCCCGGCGAGACGCAACGCTCTCGATATTCTTCCTGCATAAAGTTACCGTTCGATTTCATTCCTTCCGTTTTTTGTCTCTCTCAAACCCTTATCTCGCTCAAAGACCGCAATTTTGCCCGAGGATTTCTGTGCTGATGCCCGCAAAATCCGTTTATAAAACACCCTCTTTGCGGCTTTTACATGCGAATTGAGTGTGATTTGTGCAAACGATAAAAGCTTGTGGAAAATTGTTTGACTTATAAGTCCCAGAAAGTAATATATGCGCCACGCAGCGACGAGAAGCTCTTAACGAGTTACTCGAAGCACTCGAAAGAGGCGTTGTGTGGTGAGGTGGCCGAGAGGCTGAAGGCGCTCCCCTGCTAAGGGAGTATGCGGTCAAAAGCTGCATCCGGGGTTCGAATCCCCGCCTCACCGCCATTTTGCATCCGTAGCTCAGCTGGATAGAGTACTCGGCTACGAACCGAGCGGTCGGAGGTTCGAATCCTCCCGGATGCACCATCTATTACTTCATATTGCTTTAGAAGTGATATGACGTATTAAGCAGTAAAATAGTAAATCCCGATGCATCCGTAGCTCAGCTGGATAGAGTACTCGGCTACGAACCGAGCGGTCGGAGGTTCGAATCCTCCCGGATGCACCATATTCTCCGAGATAGCAGCCACGCTGTTGTTTCAAGGTCTGCGAGATGCTCGCGAGTACCAGGGAGGATAACGTTGCTTTAGCAACGGCCCGTCGGGTGAGGCGCAGCCGAGTAAACCTCCCGGATGCACCATTTCTCCTCAGTATCTCCCCCACAGTTCAATTACTCACCATCCCCTTTGTATTACAACCAGAATCAGCGACAAAAATCCTCGTTTACGATAAAGTAATGTCTTGTTAATCGTTTGGCGAGAGCACGATGTACGCACAGTATGACGGTCTGATCTTCGACATGGATGGCACCATCCTGGATACCGAACCCACACACCGTAAAGCCTGGAATGACGTTCTGGGTCGTTATGGCATGACGTTCGACTTACAGGCGATGGTTGCGCTGAATGGCTCACCCACCTGGCGAATCGCTCAGGCCGTGATTGAGCTAAACCACGCCGATCTCGACCCTCATCTGCTGGCCCGTGAAAAAACCGATGCCGTCAAAGCCATGCTTTTAGACACCGTTCGTCCGCTTCCGCTGATTGACGTTGTTAAAGAGTGGCACGGGCGTCGTCCGATGTCCGTTGGCACGGGAAGTGAAAGTGCTGTTGCGGAAGCGCTGCTCAATCATCTGGGCTTGCGTCACTATTTCTCTGCGGTTGTCGCCGCCGATCATGTTCAAAACCACAAACCCGCTCCGGACACCTTTCTGCTTTGCGCGGAACTGATGGGCGTTCCGGCGCATAAGTGCGTGGTGTTTGAGGATGCAGACTTTGGCATTCAGGCCGCGCGTGACGCCGGAATGGACGCTGTGGATGTTCGCCTGCTGTGAGTGACCTGCTGTCACTCGCCTCTTTATTTGCCAGCAGTTTTTTAAGTGCCACACTCTTACCGGGTAATTCGGAAGTTGTGCTGGTCGCGATGCTGTTATCTGGTGTGAGTCAGCCCTGGCTGTTGGTAGTAATAGCAACAATGGGTAATAGCCTTGGAGGGCTGACTAACGTTATTCTTGGGCGTTTCTTTCCGCTGCGTAAAACATCACGCTGGCAGGAAAAGGCAGCAGGCTGGCTTAAACGCTATGGTGCTGCCACGCTTTTACTAAGCTGGATGCCTGTTATAGGCGATTTACTGTGTCTGCTGGCGGGATGGATGCGCATCTCCTGGGGACCAGTGCTCTTTTTTTTATGCCTTGGCAAGGCGTTGCGCTATGTCCTCGTGGCACTGGCAACCCTGCAGGGCATGACGTGGTGGCACTAATTGGTGGAATGAAAAAGCGACCTTCAATCGTCAACCATTACAATTTATGCTGGATAACTCTTATTTTGACAGGCGGGAGGTCAATTTGATCCCGGACGTATCACAGGCGCTGGCCTGGCTGGAAAAACACCCTCAGGCCCTGAAGGGGATTCAGCGTGGGCTTGAGCGCGAAACACTGCGCGTGAATGAAGATGGCAGTCTGGCAACAACCGGCCATCCGAAAGAGCTAGGCTCTGCGCTGACACATAAATGGATCACCACCGACTTCGCCGAAGCGCTGCTTGAGTTCATTACGCCCGTCGATGGCGACATTGACCACATGCTGACTCTGATGCGTGACGTTCACCGCTTTACTGCCCGTCAATTGGGCGATGAGCGCATGTGGCCGCTGAGCATGCCGTGTTATATCGAGCAGGGGCAGGATATTGAGCTGGCGCAATACGGCACCTCGAACATTGGCCGCCTGAAAACGCTCTATCGCGAAGGCCTCAAAAACCGCTACGGCGCGTTAATGCAGACCATCTCCGGTGTGCATTACAACTTCTCGCTGCCGATGGCGTTCTGGCAGGCGAAGTGCGGCGAAACGGATAAAGAGGCGATCTCGGCGGGGTATTTCCGTCTGATCCGCAACTACTACCGCTTTGGCTGGGTGATTCCGTACCTGTTCGGTGCCTCACCGGCGATTTGCTCCTCGTTCCTGCAGGGCAAACCGACCACACTGCCGTTTGAGAAGACCGATTGCGGCATGTATTACCTGCCGTACGCCACCTCTCTGCGCCTGAGTGACCTTGGTTATACCAATAAGTCGCAAAGCAATCTCGGAATTACGTTTAACGAATTGCACGAATATGTGGCAGGCTTGAAGCGAGCGATCAAAACACCGTCGGAAGAGTACGAGAAAATCGGCCTTGAGAAAGACGGTAAGCGCCTGCAGATCAACAGCAACGTGCTGCAGATTGAAAACGAGCTGTACGCGCCGATCCGCCCGAAACGCGTTACGCGTAGCGGCGAAGCGCCGTCAGATGCGCTGGAGCGCGGCGGCATTGAGTACATTGAAGTGCGCTCGCTGGACATCAACCCGTTCTCGCCAATTGGCGTCGACGAGCAGCAGGTGCGTTTCCTGGATCTGTTTATGGTCTGGTGCGTACTGGCGGATGCGCCAGAGATGAGTTCTGATGAACTGCTCTGTACGCGCACCAACTGGAATCGTGTGATCCTGGAAGGGCGCAAGCCTGGCCTGACGCTGGGTATCGGCTGTGAAACGGCGCAGTTCCCGCTGGCGAAAGTCGGCAAAGATCTGTTCCGCGATCTCAAACGTGTAGCGCAGACGATGGACAGCGTTTACGGCGGCGAGGAGTATCAAAAGGTGTGCGATCAGCTGGTCGAATCGTTTGATAACCCGGAACTGACGTTCTCAGCGCGCATTCTGCGTTCTATGATTGATCAAGGTATCGGTGGAACCGGCCGTTCGCTTGCCGCACAGTATCGCGACATGCTGCAGCAGGAGCCGCTGGAAGTCTTAAGCGAAGAGGATTTCGTGGCAGAGCGCGAGGCATCGGTGGTGCGTCAGCGTGAAATCGAAGCTGCGGATACCGAGTCGTTTGAAGAGTTTCTGGCGAAGAACGCCTGACAGAAAAGAAAAAGGCCACATCGCTGTGGCCAAAATATACATCTCTGAAATCAGGGATGATGATAACAAATGCGCGTCTTTCATATACTCAGACGCGCAGTGGAAGAAAGAGTTCATTTTATTTTAAAAATAATCACTATCGGAGGTGACGTATGCCGTTATTAGATAGCTTCACTGTCGACCATACCCGTATGGAAGCACCTGCAGTACGTGTTGCGAAAACCATGCATACCCCGCACGGCGACACAATCACCGTATTCGACCTGCGTTTCTGTGTGCCGAACAAAGAAGTGATGCCAGAAAAAGGCATTCACACTCTGGAGCACCTGTTCGCCGGTTTCATGCGCGATCACCTGAACGGCAACGGCGTGGAAATCATCGACATCTCTCCAATGGGCTGTCGTACCGGTTTCTACATGAGCCTGATTGGCCAGCCAGATGAAACGCGCGTGGCGGATGCCTGGAAAGCGGCAATGGCCGACGTGCTGAAAGTGAAAGAGCAGAACCAGATCCCTGAGCTGAACATCTACCAGTGCGGCACTTATCAGATGCACTCTCTGGAAGAAGCGCAGGAAATCGCGCGTCACATCATCGATCGTGACGTTCGCGTGAACAGCAATGAAGAGCTGGCGCTGCCGAAAGAAACCCTGCAGGAACTGCACATCTAGCATGATGCCCGCAGATGCCCGGTGGCGCTGCGTCTACCGGGCCTACCGAAATATCGACAGGTAGGCCGGATACGGCGTAGCCGCCATCCGGCAAAACCCTATGACGACAACCTCAACCTTCTCCTTTACCCATCGCCCGTTGGTTCCTTTCGCCCATGACTATCAGCACGGCGACAGCGAGCCGTGGCATCAGCACGACTGTGCCCAGCTGTTGCACAGCCTAAGTGGGGTTGTGCGGGTCGATACCAAGGCAGGCTGCTGGGTGGTCCCGCCGGGGCGTGGCGTCTGGCTGCCCGCCGGAACACAGCACGCCATTCGTATCACCGGCAAGGTGGCGGCACGCACGCTGTTTATCGATCCCCTGGCCCGCGCCGATCTCCCCGCCTCGTGCCAGATCGTACAGATCTCCCCGTTACTGCGCGAACTGATCGTCAGCGCATTCGATCTGCCTGAATCTTATTCTCCCGGCAGCCGCGACGAGCGCATTTATGAGCTGATCCTCGATGAAATCCGCCTGATGCCGGTGCTGCCATTCTGTTTGCCTGAACCGGAGACGGACACGCTGCGCCAGCTTTGTCAGCAAATCCGCCGCGCGCCAGAGAATAACTGGAGCAGCGCGCAGGCCGCCAGCCTCACCAATATGAGCGAACGTACCCTGAACCGCCATTTTCAGCAGCAGACCGGGTTGAGCTATGGGGAATGGACGCGGCGGGCGCGCCTGCTGGAAGCGCTGGTGCGTCTGGCGCAGGGCCAGCCGGTGCTGCGCGTGGCGCTCGATCTGGGCTACGGCAGCCACAGCGCCTTCACGGCGATGTTCCGCCGGGTGATGGGGATCTCACCCAGCGACTATTTCAAAGACGCTTAACCGACCGCGTTTAACAGCGCCTGAAGCGAAGCGCGCGCCACGTCGTTATCGATGCCCACACCCCAGCGGCTAGTTCCATCCTGAAACAGACAGCGAATATAGGCCACCGAGCGGCTGTCGCTGCGCTCGCCCAGCGAGTGTTCGTGATAATCCTTAATCACAAACGGCGTACTCAGCCAGAGACGCATCCCGCTGGCCGCCGCCGATAACAGACCGTTGCCCTGGCCCTCAAGCTGGCGCGTACCGCCATCGACGGCGACAGTGGCGGTTAAGCGCAGCTGCCCGTCCTGCTGACTCTCACTGCGGTAGCTTTGCAGGGCAAAATGGGGCGTTGCCACCAGGCCGTAACGCGCCCGAAAAAGCTGCCACAGCGCGTTTTGTGTCATCTCTTTGCCGTGGCTGTCTGTTTCCTGCTGTACGTGCTGGCTGAAATCTTGCTGCAGGGCGCGGGGCAGTTTGAGTCCGTGATTTTGCTCAATCAGCCATGCGCTGCCGCTTTTCCCCGACTGGCTGTTGACGCGAATAACCGCCTCATAGGAACAGCCGATATCTTGCGGATCGACCGGCAGATAGGGCATCTCCCAGCGTTCATCCGGTTTACGGGCATCGAAGCCTTTTTTGATCGCATCCTGATGGGAGCCGGAAAAGGCGGTATACGCCAGACGCCCGGCCCATGGATGGCGCGGATGAACGGGCAGCTGATTGCAGCTCTCCACCACCTCGACGACCTGGGTCATGTTGCTGAAATCGAGGTGAGGGCTAACACCCTGGCTATATAAATTCATCGCCAGCGTGACCAGACAGACATTCCCCGTGCGTTCGCCGTTGCCAAACAGACAGCCCTCCACGCGATCGGCCCCTGCCATCACCGCCAGTTCTGCGCTTGCCACGCCCGTGCCGCGATCGTTATGCGGGTGAACGCTAATGCACACATCGCTGCGGCGGCTGAAGTGGCGGCAAAAATACTCAATCTGATCGGCGTAGACGTTCGGCGTGCTGACTTCCACGGTCGCAGGCAGGTTGATGATCATCGGCCTTTGCGCGCACGGCTGCCAAATCTCCGCAACGGCTTCACAAATCTCCAGCGCAAATTCCGGCTCGGTAAAGCAGAAGGTCTCCGGGGAGTATTCGTATTGCCAGTGTGTCTGCGGGTTTTCCTCGCACAAGGTGCGGATCTGGCGCGTTGAGCGCACGGCCAGCGCAATAATCTGAGCTTTATCCATGCCAAACACCAGGCGGCGGAACAGGGGCGCGGTGGCGTTATACAGATGAATCGTTGCCTGTTTTGCCCCGCGTAAGGATTCGAAGGTGCGCGTAATCAACTCTTCCCGCGCCTGGGTGAGCACCTGAACCGTGACATCATCGGGAATGCGGTTCTCTTCAATCAGCTGGCGGACAAAATTGAAATCGGTCTGCGAGGCGGAGGGGAAGGCGACTTCAATCTCTTTAAAACCACAGCCGAGGAGTAAATCCCAGAACTGCAGTTTACGCGCGCTGTCCATCGGTTCAGCCAGCGCCTGATTGCCATCGCGTAAATCGGTGGAGAGCCAGCGCGGTGCCTGGGTGATGCGGTTTTCCGGCCAGCGACGGTCGGGCAGGGAGACAGGCGTATAGGGTTGGTATTTTTGTGCGGGGTTTTTCAGCATGATGCGCTCCTGTTGTCTTTTCACTATCGTGAAGCGATTTCAGGAGCGCTGCTTTATCAGGACTGACAGAAGCTGTAGAGAAATGGACAACTTTCCCGGCGAAGCGGCGCGTTAGTGCGCGCCACCACCGCCGCCACCTGCGCCGAACGGCGGTTTGGCAAACCAGATCAACCCCAGCAACAGAATGAAAATACCCGCAGAAATCCAGAAGATTTCGTTGGCGGAGATAATCAATCCCTGGTTGGTGATCTGCTGGGCAATCCAGCCAGACGCCTGCTGCTCCGTCATCCCCATACTTTGCAGCTCAGAGTACATCTGCTGGGCGTTCGGGTTAAACGGGTTCACCGATTCCGTCAGCTGCGCATGGTGCAGCGACTCGCGGTTAGTCCACAGGGTCGTGGTAATAGACGTACCGATGGAGCCTGCCAGCGTACGGGTGAAGTTCGACAGGCTCGATGCCGCCGCCATCCGTTCCGGCGGTAAGCCAGAGAGCGTGATGGTGGTGAGTGGCATAAAGAAGCACGCCACGGCGAAGCCCTGAATAAACTGCGGCCACGCGGACGCGCCAAAGTCCATTCCCGGTTCGAAGGTGTACGCACGCCAGTAGAAGCACACCGCATACATAATAAAGCTGAAGGTCACCAGTCGACGCATGTCGAGCTTATGGGCAAAGCGGCCAATAATCGGCGACAGCAGGACAGGAATCAAACCGACCGGTGCCGAAGCCAGACCCGCCCAGGTTGCCGTGTAGCCGTATACCTCCTGCAACAGCTGCGGCAGCAGAACAATCGCGCCGAAATAGAGCATATAGGCGAGACTGATACACAGGCAGCCGATGGTGAAGTTTCGCGACTTAAAGAGCGACAGATCGACTATCGGGTTATCGTCCGTCAGCTCCCAGACAATCAGGAAGCTGATTGCCACCACGGCGACCACGGTAAGGACAATGATCTCCTGCGACGCAAACCAGTCCAGCTCTTTACCCCGGTCCAGCATGATCTGCAGGCTGCCGATCCCTAACACCAGCAGTGCCAGGCCCACGCCGTCGATTCGCCGCTGTTCGGTTTTGGTTTCCCGACCGCGCAGGGATTGCAGCGTCATCAGCACCACTAACGCACCGATGGGCACGTTGATGAAGAAGATCCAGCCCCAGTGGTAGTTGTCACTGATATACCCACCGAGGATCGGGCCACAGATCGGCGCGACGATAACGGTCATCGACCACAGCGCCAGAGCGATTGAGCGCTTGGCGGGCGGGTAGTTATTCAGCAGCAAGCTCTGGGAGAGCGGGATTAACGGCCCGGCGACAATCCCCTGAATCACACGGAAGAAGATCAGCATGGTCAGGCTGTTGGACATGCCGCACGCCCAGGAGGCGATGACGAACAACACCGTTGACCACAGGAACAGTCGAACTTCCCCGACGCGTTTCGCCAGCCACCCGGTAATCGGAATGGAGATCGCATTCGCGACCCCAAACGAGGTGATCACCCAGGTCCCCTGGCTCAGAGACGAGCCAAGGTTACCGGCGATGGTCGGGATCGCCACGTTTGCGATGGTGGAGTCCAGCACCTGCATGAATGTCGCCAGCGACAGCGCAATGGTCATAATGACCAGCTGCGCCCCCTCCAGCGGTTTTTGCTGTTGCATACCGCTCACCTTCGGATTAACCGGCGTTCGCTTTCACGATGTCGTCAATCAGCTTGTTGACCGGATCAAGGCTGATTTCACGGGCGTTGCTTTCATAGGCCGGATGATTTCGGACCTGATTCGCCAGCATCTGACCTTCGCGGTCAGCGGTATCTACCGTTACCAGGGTTGACAGACCGATACGCAGCGGGTGATCCGTCAGCTGTTTCGCGTCCAGTTCAATACGAACCGGCAGACGCTGAACCACTTTGATCCAGTTACCGGTAGCGTTCTGCGCAGGCAGCAGGGAGAAGGCGCTGCCGGTACCCATATCCAGACCGACCACTTTACCGGTGTACTTCACGTCGTCGCCGTAAATATCACTGACGATAGTCGCGGTCTGGCCGATACGCATGTGGGCCAGCTGCGTCTCTTTGAAGTTGGCATCTACCCACAGATTGTTCGCCGGCACCACCGCCATCAGCGGCGTCGTGGTGCTAATCTGTGCGCCAGGCTGAACGGAACGACGGGAGACGTAACCGGTCATCGGGCTGACAATTTTAGTACGTTGCAGGGCAAGCCAGGCGTTACGCACTTCGGTTGCCGCCTGTTTAACGGCAGGCTGCTCTTCAAGATGGGTACCCAGAATCATCGCCTGGTTGGCGTTGTACTGCTGGATTGCCACGTCAAGCTGCGCCTGCGCGCTGGCCACGGCGTCACGCGCGTGTTGCAGCTCTTCACGGCCAATCAGGTTGGCGGTGCCGAGTGGTACACGACGATTCAGGTCGCTCTGCGCCTGCGCCAGGGCGGTTTTCTGCACGTCGATGCTCGCCTGCAACTGCTTGCTGTTGATCATCGACTGACGGGTTTGACGCACGCTTGAGGCCAGCTGCGTCTGCGCTTTTTCAAACGCCTGCTGTGCATCGGTCGGATCGAGCGTGACCAGCACATCTCCTTTTTGCACAAAGTCGGTATTGTCAGCCCAGACTTTCGTCACGCTGCCCGACACCTGCGCCATAATCTGAACCTGGTTCCCTGCCACGTATGCGTCATCGGTCTCTTCAATATGACGCAGTACTAAAAACCAATAGATCCCATATGCCACGGCAATAATAATAAAGAGCAAAGTCAGCAGCAGAAGGGCGCTTTTGCGTTTGCCTTTCTTAGTGTTGACCGGTTGCTGCGGGGGAGTGTTCTCCGCATTTGCGCTCATTGTAGTTCTCCACGATCTTCTTATTTTCACATCGGCTGGGCCGACCTGTTGTCAGAAAGGCCAGCAGTGTAACGTGCTGGCCTATCAGTATTTCTTATGTAATCTGGATGGTTGAGCGTGTCGTCGCGTTAGCTTAGCGCCTCGAGAATGGCGCCCTCTTCGTCCATCTGATCCAGACGGGTGAGGAGCTTGCGAGTGATGTGCTCTAGCTGGTCGCGCTCGGTCGTGCTCAGGGCTGACCAGAGCTGATGCAGACAGTTGTGCTGAGGTGGAAGCACCCCACGCAGGAATTCATGACCTTTATCGGTCAGTTGCAGATGCAGGCAACGGCGATCGTTGTCGCTTTCACGGCGTTCAATCCAGCCGCGTTTTTCCAGCTCATCCGCGATGCGGGTCGCGTTAGTGCGAGAAGAACCCAGGGCGCAACTCAATTCAGAGGGCTGAATGCTGTGATCTTCCTGAGATTCCAGGGTAATTAACGCCATAAACAACGTCTCGTTAATCCCTTGAGCTTTCAGCATTTTATTGCGGTTATCCAGCAGCTTACCCTGCATGTGCATGCAAAGACGGGTTAACAGGATCTCCTGATACGGGAAGTCCTCGTAGCGACTGGCGCGAAATTTAAGCATTTGTTCAATTGGGGTAAACGAACTATCCATTTGGGCATGACCTCATTAATTACAGTCGATATAGTAACGACAGTGACAAATAATGTAAATGAATTATTTGTGCGGTTATATCCGCCAAACTGATATCACTGTCAGAAAGTGCCGGGCGAATCCGTGACCCGGTAAGCACAGAAATGAAAGGGCTATCGCCCACGAAAGACGGGGTCGGGTGATGAGAAACAGCATGAGGTTTCAAACAGAACGGAAATGTCGGCAATCTGATGGGGCCGGGAGCAGCCAGTAGGTCTGAACTATTCATGCGGTATTCTAATATGTCACCCACAGTAAAATTTCTGGGATAAATAATTACGCTCACCTTAACAGAGTGCGGGGCTGCTTAACACCCTAAGAAGCCCCAAACCGATGTAAAGCTTAGATAATGGCTTCCTGAAGGTGATAGCCACGCCACCAGATGAGCAGGTTAACGGCTGCAACAAGGGTACCGACCACGCACACGCCGGTCCAGCCGTAATGCTGCCACGCGGACGCCGAGATCAGGGAGCCTGCCGCACCGCCGATAAAGTAGCTGGTCATGTAACCGGCAGTCAGGCGGTTACGTGCCTCGGGCTTCACGCGATAAATTACCGTCTGGTTAGTGATGTGCACGCCCTGTACGGTCAGGTCGAGGACCAGAATCCCGACAATCAGCGACAGCACCGAGATATGCCCGTACCAGATCGCCGCCCAGGAGAGGAGCAGCATGACCAGCCCGGCGGAGGTTGTCAGATGGGATTTACCTTTATCCGCCAGACCACCGGCAGGGCGAGCGCCCAGCGCACCGGCCGCACCCGCCAGACCAAACAGGCCAATCACCCCTTCGGAATAGTTGAATGGCGGCGAGGCCAGCAGGAAGGCCATGGAGGTCCACAAAATGCTGAAGTTGGCAAAGGTGAAACAGCCCAATAGCGCGCGCGTTCTCAGAAGTTTATCCTGGGTGAACAGGCTGAACACCGAGCCGAGAAGCTGAGGGTAGTTAAGATGGTTCTCCTGCTTCACTTTTGGCAGGCCGCGCCACAGGGCAAAGGCCATCACGACCATCAACACGCTGGCGACCCAGTAGACCGTACGCCAGCCGCCAAGACTTGCCAGCAGCCCGGCAACGGTTCGCGCCAGCAAAATCCCCAGCAGCAGGCCGCTCATGATCGTTCCTACCACTTTGCCGCGCTTTTCTGGCGCCGCGAGCGTGGCGGCCAGCGGCACGAGGATCTGGGCCACGACCGAGAACAATCCGGTCAGCGCCGTACCGAGGATCATCATCCCCAGCGACTGGCTGGAGGCGGTAATTAACATCCCGCCCGCTGCCAGCAGCGTCATGGAGACGATCAGTCTGCGGCGTTCAAACATATCGCCGAGCGGCACGAGGAACAGCAGGCCCGCGGCGTAGCCGAGCTGGGCGGCTGTCACAATAAAACCGGCGGAACTGGCGGAGAGCGAAAAGGCGCGAGCGATGGTGTCGAGCAAAGGTTGCGCATAGTAGTTACTGGCCACCGCAAGGCCGGTAGCCACAGACATGAGCAGAATAAGTGCCGGGCTAAGCCCTTGAGAAGTTTTCGTCATGAGAGTCAGGAATCGTGAGTTAAGTGATTATTTTTTCAGAAACCATCATAACGGATGAATGTGAATGTTGGGGATTTGTTGCGTGGTGGTTTGTGCGGTTTAGGCCAGGGGGGAGTTTGATGCCCTCACTCTAACCCCCTCCCGACGGGAGAGGGTTAGAGTGAGGGAAAAGCGTTACTTCTGCGCTGCCAGCGCCTCGTTCACCCAGCCGTCAAACTGCTGCTGGTGGGCTTTGATCCAGCCGTCAACGTGACCCTGGACATCGGCTTCAGACGATTTGCCTTCATGCATCATCGCATTCTGCGCGTTGATATCAGCCAGCGGCAGTTTCATCACCGAGAACAGCTTCGCCGCCGCCGGGTTTTTCTCAGCCCAGGCTTTGTTCGCGACGATATGCATGGTGTTCACCGGGAAACCGTAGTTCATGCCGTTTGGCAGCTTGGTGTCGATATCTTTCTGCTCACCTGGCAGAGAAGAGAACGGCACCTGCAGCCACACCACGTCTTTACCTGGCTTCAGCACGTCGCTCACCCAGTACGGCGTCCAGGTGTAGTAGATCACCGGTTTACCCTCTTTAAAGCGGGCGATGGTATCTGCCATCATCGCGGAGTAGTTACCGTGGCTCACGTCGACGGTCTTTTCCAGACCGAAGGCTTTGTTCTGGTGGTTAATCACCGCCTCACAGCCCCAGCCCGGCGAGCAGCCCATCATGTCGGCTTTGCCGTCACCGTTGGTGTCGAACAGTTTGGCGATCTTCGGATCTTTAAGCTGCTCAACATTGGTGATGTGGTATTTGTCGGCGGTTTTCTTGTCGACCAAATAGCCCTGCGCAGCGCCGGTCACGAAGGTGCCTTCGCGGTAAAACTTCTTACTCCCGCCGGCAGCGGCATACATATCATCATGCAGCGGCTGCCAGTTCACGGCGGTAAAGGTTGCATCGCCAGAGGCAATCGAGGTGTAGCCGACGTTGTAATCCACTTCGCTCGGCTTATTGACCGTATAACCCAGTTTTTCCAGGGCGCGGCTGACGATCATGGTCTGGAAGGACTCTTCCGAAATGGTGCTCTGTACCGGTTGAACGGTAATGCCTTTACCCGGCAGGTCAGCGGCGAATGCGCTGGTAGAGACAAGGGTGGCAAACGCTGTGGCAAAAAGGATGTTATGTCGCATCGTTGTTCCTTATTTAATGAATGGACGGGTAATCAACCCGACCGGGCCGGTGCTGTACCAGCGACGGTTGCCGCGACTGCGTGAATCGCGACCGACTGCCTGAGTCAGGCGGTCAAGAATAATGGCGAGGATCACGATCCCGACGCCGCCCACGGTGGCCAGTCCCATATCGAGACGACCGATGCCGCGCAGTACCATTTGGCCGAGGCCACCCACGGCAATCATTGAGGCGATCACCACCATCGAGAGGGCGAGCATCAGCGTCTGGTTCACGCCTGCCATAATGGTGGGCATCGCCAGCGGGAGCTGCACTTTAAACAGCATCTGACGCGGGCTGGCACCGAACGAGCGTGACGCTTCGATCAGATCGGCTGGTACCTGGTTAATCCCCAGAATGGTCAGACGGATAATCGGCGGCAGGGCGAAGATAATGGTCACTACCACGCCCGGTACGTTACCGATCCCGAACAGCATCACGATAGGTACCAGATAGACAAACGCCGGCGTGGTCTGCATCGCATCCAGCAGCGGACGAATAATTTTCGCCGCCCTCGGGCTGCGTGCCAGCCATATGCCCATCGGCAAACCGATCACCACGCAGAACAGCAGGGCGGTGAGCACCAGCGCCAGAGTAATCATCGCCTGAGACCATGCACCGATAGCACCAATTAAAATCAGTGAAATGAGCGTGGCGATCCCCATACCTGCACTGCCGAACTGCCACGCAATGAGCGCGAACAGCGCAATGGCAACAGGCGCGGGCATTCCGAGCATCATCTGCTGGAAGCCGTTGAGGATGTAATCCACCGGGACGCGAATGCCCTGGAACACCGGACGGAAGTGGGTCACCACCCAGTCGATGCCTTCGGTCACCCAGCTGTCCAGCGGGATCAGGGTTTTATGGAACGGGTCCATAATATTGAAATGTTCTGGTGCGGGCGCCGGAGCGCTGTTGAGCCAGTCGGCGGTGCTACCGCCGTCAGCGGGCGCAGGCGCAGAAGTTCCCCATGCGTCTGCCGATTGTGCGGCGCTATCTGCCGCTTCTGTGGTTCCCCACGGATTAGATTGATCAGCCATTGTTTGCCCCCTCGCGATCTAAAGCCTGCAGCAACATGCGTTTTGAGATGATGCCGACGTACTGTTGTTCTTCTCCAATGACCGGAACCGCGCAGGGTGCCTGGCCGACATGAGAGAGCAACTCGCTGAGCGGCGTTTCGGCGTCCACGGCAAGCGGAGCGTCGAGTAACGCCGCATCGATTCCCTGGTTTTCGCTAAGCGCTTTTTTCAGAGAGTCGATGGAGACAATGCCTACAAATTTATTACCGCGCTCAATGACATAGCCATATTCGCGGTCTTCGTCCTGCAGCAGTTTCAGCGCCGAGCGCGGGCCAAACCCTGGCGTGCGGCGAATAATGCCATCCAGCGCACGGCGGGAAATATCTTTCGCGCTAAACACCTGACTAATATCCACGCCCCGGAAGAAGGTGCGCACATAATCATTGGCCGGATTATTCAGAATTTCGTCCGGCGTGCCGACCTGCACCACTTCGCCATTTTGCATAATGGCAATGCGATCGCCAATACGCATCGCTTCATCGAGATCGTGGGAAATAAAGACCACGGTTCGCTGATGTTTTGCCTGCAGTTTTACCAGCTCATCCTGCATCTCGGTACGAATTAATGGATCGAGGGCCGAGAAGGCTTCATCCATTAATAAAATATCGGGATTGATGGCTAATGCGCGGGCTAAACCGACGCGCTGACGCATACCGCCAGAAAGTTCATCCGGATAGCCGTGGGCATAATTTTCCAGTCCCACCTGGCGTAATGCATCCAGCGCTTTTTCCTGGCGAATCGCCGCAGGGATTCCCGCTAATTCCATACCGAAAGCGGTATTATCCAGTACCGTCATATGTGGCATTAGCGCGAATGACTGGAAGACCATCGCAATCTTTTTCCTGCGCACCTCACGAAGCTCGGCGTCAGATATTCTGGCGATATCAACGCCATCAATCAGCACCTGTCCGCGGGTGGGTTCAATCAGGCGATTGAGAAGGCGAACCATAGTGGATTTACCCGAACCGGATAACCCCATGATGACGAAAATCTCGCCTTCTTCAATTGCCAGACTGGCGTCTTTAACGCCAAGGGATAATCCTGTCTTCTCCAGGATTTGTTCTTTTGAAAGTCCTTTTTCAATATATTTGAACGCGCGCTGTGGATGCTCGCCAAATACTTTATAGAGATTTTTAACTTCTAATTTAATTGCCATGCAATAGAGTAATTCCCGTTATTTATTAGCGTCGATATCAATACCATTAAAAATAATGAACTGGCCATACCCTAACATACTGAGAATCTGAGACAACCCTTGTGCCGCGTGTGGCACGAATTTTGCCGGTGGTGAAATGGCTGAATTTCCCATGAGGTAAGGGCTGAGCGGGTGTCGAATTTTTCTGAGATTTTTGCCGCGCGGTCGGGGAATTTCTTCTGGATCGGAATGATTCAGGAGAATATGACGCTGGAATTACAGTATAGATTACAGGGAATATTTGTGGGGAGAAAATGGGATTTATATTAAATTAACGAGCGTTAGGTCTGGCGATTTGACGATCCCCTCTCCCGAAAGGGAGAGGGTTAAAATGAAGGGGAAAATACCGCGTTAAAAATCCCAGTCCTCATCCTCCGTTTCCACCGCTTTACCCATCACGTAGGATGAGCCGGACCCGGAGAAGAAGTCGTGGTTTTCGTCGGCATTCGGCGAGAGCGCCGCCAGAATCGCCGGATTCACCTCCGCCATCTCCGGCGGGAACAGCGCCTCATAGCCGAGATTCATCAGCGCCTTGTTGGCGTTGTAGCAGAGGAACGCTTTGACATCCTCCTCCCAGCCGGTTCCCGCATACAGCTCTTCCGTGTAACTCAGCTCGTTGTCATAAAGATCCATCAGCAAATCCAGCGCAAAACCTTTCAGCTCCTCGCGTTTTGCGTCGCTAATCTTCTCCAGCCCTTTCTGATATTTATAGCCGATGTAATACCCGTGAACCGCTTCGTCGCGGATGATTAGGCGAATCAAATCGGCGGTGTTGGTCAGCTTGCCGCGACTCGACCAGTACATCGGCAGCCAGAAGCCGGAATAGAAGAGGAAAGATTCCAGGAACACGCTGGCGATTTTCTTCTTCAGCGGCTCATCGGCCTGGTAATACTCCAGCACCAGCTGGGCTTTGCGCTGGAGCGGGGCGCTTTCTTCGCTCCAGGTATAGGCCGCATCCACATCTTTGGTCTGGCACAGCGTCGAGAAAATCGAGCTGTAGGAACGGGCGTGGACCGCCTCCATAAAGCTGATATTCGACATCACCGCCTCTTCGTGAGGCGTCAGTGAATCCGCCATCAGCGCCGGGGCGCCGACGGTGTTCTGAATAGTGTCCAGCAGCGTCAGCCCGGTAAACACGCGGATGGTCAGCTGCTGTTCGGCGTGGCTGAGGGTGGCCCACGCTGGAATATCGTTGGAGAGCGGCACTTTTTCCGGCAGCCAGAAGTTGCTGGTCAGGCGGTTCCACACCTCCAGATCTTTATCGTCCTGAATTTTGTTCCAGTTAACGGCGCTTACGCGTGACAGTTTCATCCTTTCTCCTTACAGCGCGCAGGACACGCAGCCTTCAATTTCGGTGCCTTCCAGCGCAAGCTGACGCAGGCGAATGTAGTACAGGGTTTTGATGCCTTTCTTCCAGGCGTAAATCTGCGCCTTGTTGATATCGCGCGTGGTGGCGGTATCGGGGAAGAACAACGTCAGCGACAGCCCCTGATCCACATGGCGGGTCGCCTCGGCGTAAGTATCAATAATCTTCTCCGGGCCGATTTCATAGGCATCCTGATAGAGCGCCAGGTTCTCGTTGGTCATAAACGGCGCGGGATAGTAGACGCGTCCGGTTTTGCCTTCCTTGCGGATCTCAATCTTTGAGACGATAGGGTGAATGCTCGACGTCGCGTGGTTGATATAGGAAATCGAGCCGGTTGGCGGCACCGCCTGCAGATTCTGGTTGTAGATGCCGTACTGCATGACATCGGCGCGCAGCTGCTGCCACATCTCGCGCGTCGGAATCGGGACTCCGGCCCGGGCGAACAACGCCCGCACTTTCTCGGTTTTCGGCTGCCAGTCACTTTCCAGATACTGATTAAAATACTCTCCGCTGGCGTAGCGCGACTGCTCAAACCCGGCGAAGCGCTGGTTACGCTCGCGGGCCAGCATCATTGAGGTATGCAGGGCATGCCAGGTGATGGTGTAGAAATAGAAATTGGTGAAATCCAGCCCTTCGGCACTGCCGTAAGGAATGCCTTCGCGCGCCAGATAGCCGTGCAAATTCATCTGCCCCAGCCCGATGGCGTGAGACGCGGCATTCCCGGCTTCGATCGACGGCACGCTGCGGATGTGGCTCATGTCAGATACCGCCGTCAGGCCACGAATCGCGGTTTCCACAGTGCGGCCAAAATTCGGGGAATCCATGGTGTGGGCAATATTCAGTGAGCCAAGGTTGCAGGAGATATCTTTGCCTGTTTCGGCGTAATCCAGATTCTCGTCGTAAGTCGACGCGCTGTTGACCTGCAAAATCTCCGAGCACAGATTACTCATGTTGATGCGCCCGGCAATCGGGTTAGCGCGGTTCACCGTATCTTCATACATGATGTACGGGTAGCCGGACTCGAACTGGATCTCGGCCAGAGTCTGGAAGAAGTCGCGGGCATTAATGGTTTTTTTGCGAATGCGATCGTCAGCGACCAGTTCGTCGTACAGCTCGCTTATGGCCACATCGCCAAACGGCTTGCCGTAGATGCGCTCAATGTCATATGGCGAGAAGAGGGCCATCTCGGCATTCTCTTTCGCCAGCTGGAAGGTGATATCCGGGATCACCACCCCGAGGGACAGCGTTTTGATGCGGATTTTTTCGTCGGCGTTTTCGCGTTTGGTATCGAGAAACCGCAGGATGTCCGGATGATGGGCGTGGAGATACACCGCGCCCGCGCCCTGACGCGCACCCAGCTGGTTAGCGTAGGAAAACGCATCTTCCAGCATTTTCATCACCGGGATCACGCCAGAAGACTGGTTTTCGATGCGCTTAATCGGCGCGCCGGACTCCCGCAGATTCGACAGCAGAAACGCAACGCCGCCCCCGCGTTTGGAGAGCTGCAGGGCTGAGTTCACCGCCCGGCCAATCGACTCCATATTGTCTTCGATGCGCAGCAGGAAGCAGGAGACCAGCTCACCGCGCTGGGCTTTCCCGCAGTTGAGGAATGTCGGCGTGGCGGGCTGGAAGCGGCCCGAGAGGATCTCGTCCGTCAGCTGTTGTGCCAGCGCTTCATCGCCCTGCGCGAGCGTTAGGGCCACCATACAGACGCGATCTTCAAAACTTTCCAGATAGCGTTTGCCATCGAAGGTTTTGAGCGTGTAGCTGGTGTAATACTTCCAGGCGCCGAGGAACGTCTGGAAACGGAAACCGCTGGCGTGGGCGCGTTCAAACAGTTTCACCACAAAGTCGCGATCGTAGCGCGTCAGCACTCGCGCTTCGTAATAACCTTCGTTGACCAGATAGTCGAGGCGCGCCTGCTGGCTGGCAAAAGAGAGCGTGTTCGGGCGGACGTGGGCGGCAAAAAAGGCCTCCACCGCCTCGTGGTCTTTGCCAAACTGAATATTCCCCTCGCGATCGTAGAGGTTCAGCATAGCGTTCAGGGCATGGTAATCCGTTGAGCCTTGCACTACGCGTTCTGCGGTTGTCGTTGCCAAAATTCGTTCACTCCTTTACGCACGTTCTCTACGTCCTGCTGTGTCCCCATCAGTTCAAAACGATAGAGATACGGCACGCCGCACTTTTGAGAGATAACATCCCCGGCACGGCAGAACGCGTCGCCAAAATTGCGATTGCCTGCGGCGATCACACCGCGAATCAGCGCCCGGTTGTGGGGATCATTAAGAAAGCGGATTGCCTGACGGGGCACCGCGCCCGCCGTTCCACCGCCGCCATAGCTGGGGACCACCAGAATATAAGGTTCGTCTACCTGAATGCGCTCGCGCTCGTTGAGCGGAATACGCACGGCGGGCAGCCCGAGACGCTCGATAAAGCGCAGCGTATTTTCCGAGCTGCTGGAGAAGTAGACGAGCAGGCTCATGCGCTGACGGCCTGCGTTTGCAGGCGATTAATCATGTCCGGGCGAAAGCCTGACCAGCTGGTTTCCCCGGCGATCACCACCGGAAGCTGACGAAATCCTTGCGCGCGCAGGGCGTCTGCCGCATCGGGCTGCAAGTCCACATTCACCATCTCAAACGCGACGCCACGGTTTTCCATTGCACGTTTCGTGGCGTGGCACTGAACACAGTCGTTACGAGTGTAAATAGTAATGCTCATGATTCGTATTTCCATTTAGAATGAAGGAGCGGCGCGAATGAGCGCGTCGGGTTGTGTGTGTCTTGTTAGAGGGAATACTAGATGTAGTTGATGTAAGTTTCAACCATACAAGATATGGGATTTATCAATTGATTTTGCCTTGATGATGAGCGATGCGAGGAGGGGCAGGCTGCACACGGCTTCTGGCGTTTTTTTGACCGTAAAAATAAAAACCCCCGATCGCAGAGGCGAACGAGGGTCAGCAAATGACGCGTTTTAAGGTTATTTACGCAGCGTCAGCAAGGCACCGATAAAAATCCCTACTGCGGCAACGGTCCCCACAGCGTACAACGGTTTTTCACGGATAAAGGTATTGGCACAGCCAATCGCATCGCAGGCGGCCTGCGTGGTGCGTGAGCGGCCATGCATCCGGGCGCGGGTTTCACGCAGCAGAGACTGAGCCTTACGTCTGGCGACATCCGCCTCATCCTTTGCATCAGAGCCCCAGGATTTCAATACATCCTCCAGTGTGTCGGCTAATTGGCTGACATCGTTACGAATATCCTGAGCGTCGTCATTAATATCGTTTCGGTTCGGTCTGTTAAACATACGATCCTCCATAATTTTGCGTTCACACACAGTTTAGTCCAGGTTTTTAATATCTGAAGCGAGTCACGACTTATCGTGGCCTTTATGGATTTATCTGAAAGCGTTGCCAACGATGATTATTGTAAGGTTGGCCCGCAGGAAAAGATAACGAGGATAAAATATGTATTTACGACCCGATGAGGTGGCGCGCGTTCTTGAAAAAGCGGGTTTCATCATGGATGCAGTGACTCAAAAAACATACGGATATCGCCGTGGCGATAATTATGTCTATGTTAACCGCGAAGCCCGAATGGGACGCACTGCGCTGATTATTCACCCCACCCTAAAAGACCGTAGTTTGTCGTTTGCTGAACCTGCCACGGATATCAAAACCTGCGATCATTATCAGGAATTTCCGCTGTATTTAGCCGGAGAACGGCAGCAGCATTACGGTATTCCGCATGGTTTTAGCTCCCGCATGGCGCTGGAGCGATTTCTGACAGGTCTGTTTGGCGAACCGCAATAAACACGCGACTGGCAGCGGCCAGTCGCAGCACTTTACGCCTGGGACTGATGATACTGGCTGACTTTAAACAGGCGACGACAGTAGTCCAGGAAGTAGCCATAGGCCGCACCCATCAACATCGACACCACAATATTCGAGCTGACGGCAGCCGCAATCTGATGCCAGTCTGCGCCGACGGTCAGCAAAATCGCCACATATACCGGTGACTGGAAGGTGACGTAAGCCAGCACGTCTGCCAGGTTTTTGAGCCAGCCCGACGGGCTAACACGGCGCGCCAGGCGCATGACGGCGTCACGGTAAAAACCATACGGCCATGCAATAAGAATGTTGACCGGAATGGCCACCAGTCTGGAAGAAAGGGACTGCTCAAAAGACATTCCGGAGAGGAATATCTCGATCAGCATGTTCACTACGGAACAGTAGACGACCATCGCGAAAGTGTCTGCAACTGCATGGCGCAGGCGAGACTGCGGTGAGAACATGTCCGAACTCCTTGAGAAGAACACAAAACAGAGATTTTACCTGCAGCGCATGGTGCTTTAGGTTGGTTTGTTGAACGTGTATAGAGTATCTCTCTGCTTTGAAAGTCACAATGAGTGAAAAATATTTATTTAATGGCCTTTTGTCCACGAAATGCTCTAAAACATCCCGCATTTTCTCTTAGGCGGTGCTTTCTGTTTTTATCTTGTAAATATGCTTGTAAATCAATTAATTGAGTGAATGCGAGCAATAAGATGTATTCGCGAAAATTATCGTCTCAGCAGACTCAACTTCCGAACGGGTAAAAACGTGGCGACGTATTATTAATGTTCTATTTTCGCCTGTTTTGTGGTGAATTGTTCTGATCGGTTTCTTGTTTAGTTATGCTTAACAGTTGAGTGATTATTCAGCATTGCGCGAAAGAGGGGCAGCGTTTGCTCAAAAACGTGCTCATAAAAAATAGAAAGTGTGAGCTAAACAAAAGCAATATTGAATGGAATGCAAATAAAGGTAAGGATAATTAATTAAATATTGTTGAATATCCTTAATAAAAGTCTGGGAGGAATCTCGCTGGATATTCAAAGTAAAGTGGATTACCATATTGAACTATTGCTCATTGAATCAACTCATAAAAGGTCTTCAGTAATATGTCTTCAATGTTACAAAATCTTAATAATATCCGTACCCTTCGCGCAATGGCGCGCGAGTTTTCTGTTGATGTGCTTGAAGAAATGCTGGAAAAATTCCGCATTGTTACGGAAGAAAAACGTAATGAGCAAGATGAAATGCAGAGTCAGCAGGCTGAACAGCAGCAGAAAATTAATGCTCTGTTAGAGCTGATGAAAGCTGACGGTATTTCTCCAGAAGATCTGCTGGGTAAAGACGTTCTGAAAGGTGCCAGCCAGCCGCAAAAACGTCAGGCGCGTGAAGCGAAGTACCGTTTCACTGACGCAAACGGCGAAGTGAAAACCTGGACCGGCCAGGGCCGTACGCCTAAGCCAATCGCCACTGCGCTGGCAAATGGCCAGTCACTGGATGATTTCTTAATCTAAGTGATTTCACATCAGGGCGGTATCTCACCGCCCTGAGCTTTCAGCAGACGCCGAAATCGCCGTCTTCTTTATACAACGCCACATCCGCCGCCTTCAGCGTAAACTTCTCTCCCTGCTCATTGCTCGCCTGCACGGCAACAATTTGATCGTCATGCACTTCAACGACTTTCAGCTTTGGCCCGCCCATACGTGGCTGCACAACATCCCCAACAGTAAACATAATGTCCTCCTCGTTTTGGTATTTCTTACCTTAGCCCACGTCATCAGCCGGGTACAGGTGTAACGCGTGAATACTCCTTAATCGTTAGTCTAAGTGATTGTAAAAAGGGTAAAGGAGCGTAAAAGCAGGCTTAAGGAATGGCACGACACGGTAAACTCGCTACGCTTAACGTTAAAACTTTTTTTAACAATGTTCTTTTTTTAGCTTGAATGGAGAAAGTATGGGTTTCTGGCGTATCGTTATTACTATTCTGATCCCGCCACTGGGTGTTCTGCTCGGTAAAGGTTTCGGCTGGGCGTTTATTTTGAATATCATTCTGACGCTGCTGGGTTACATCCCGGGGCTTATTCACGCCTTCTGGGTGCAGAGCCGCGATTAAAAACGCGCGTTAATCACGCCACAGTAAATCGCTATATATCCCGGTCAGTACCCCCTGAGGCCCAAACTGCTGTTTGATCCAGCGGGTCACCTGGCCGGTCGCGGCATGCTGCGTGGCCAGCAGCATGCGCGAGTCCTGGCGCGGATTGTTAATGCGTCGCGTCACCAGTAATCCATCTTCTACCGCTTCGCGCGCCATATGTTCCGGTAAAAATCCAATTCCCTCGCCCAAAATCTGACACTGACATTTGGTGTTAAAGTCTGGCACCAGAATCGCCTCCTGTCCGTGCAGCAACCAGCCCACTTTTTTATTGATCGTATGCGCCGTGTCTTCGACCATGATATTGGGATAGAGGCGCAGCTGGCTCTCGGCAATCGGCTCCGGGGAAAACGCCAGCGGATGCTGGGGAGAGATAGCAAAAACCCAGCGAATCGCGCCGATTTCCGTGTAATCAATCCCGCCGCCGTCAAGCAGCGTATCCGGCGCGCCAATCGCAATATTGGCCTGATTATTAATGATCGAATCCCACACGCCGTTATACACCTCGGTGGTGACGGTGATCTGGCAGGTGGGGAACTGTTTTTTTAAGACCTGCAACAGCCGGGCGGTATGACGCGGTGTGTATAACAGCTGGTTGATACAGATCCGCACCCGCGCTTCGATACCCTGTGAAATGGTATCAATCCCGCGTTTGATGGCGTGGAAGTCATTCAGTAAATCCGTCGCTTTACGGTAAAAGTAAAACCCGGACTCCGTCAGCTCGATACTGCGTGTATTGCGCACAAACAACACCACGTCCAGCCCCGTCTCCATCCGTTTGATGGTGTAGCTGATGGCGGAAGTGGTCACGCCCAGCTCTTCGGCCGCTTTGCTAAAACTGCCGAAGCGTGCGGCGGCGGTAAAGGCCAGCAGGTTCTCTTCGGTAAATATCGAATTCATGGCGCAGCCCCTCACATAAGCCCCAGCGGTATTGTTGAATCTATTTGTAATCGCCCGTAACGGCAATCAGTTTTGAACAATATTTAACACTGCAGTTACATCTCATTTGAGCACTATCACACTTCTGCTATTTTGTTTCAGGCCGCGCCAGGCAAGGCGTGTAGAGACATAAGCAGAATGCGCTTTTACGGCGAAAAAGGGCGTCAACGATAAGAAAAACATTGCACCGACGCACGTTTTGGCCCGACTGTTGATTTCTATTCAATAATCCCTGTCCTTACGATGAATGAAATTTAAGCGGATTCTTTTATCACGGGGCTGTTGCTATTCTCAGGTCATCAGAAATGAAAACATCGGAGTCTGAATATGTCTGCAAATGAACTCGTTACTGAATTTCTGCTGGCGGCAGAGCAGGGCAATCTGGATGCACTCAAAGCCTGTCTGGAAAAAGGGGTGGACATCAATGCCACCAATCGCCAGAAAAGAACCGCCATTATTATTGCCAGCCTGAAAAAGCATTATCCTTGCGTTGAATTCCTTATTTCCGCCGGTGCGGATATCGATAAACAGGACCAGACCTGTTTTAACCCGTTCTTAATTAGCTGCCTGACGAATGACCTTACCTTGCTGCGCATCGTCCTGCCGGCCAATCCGGATCTCGATCGCCTGTCACGCTTTGGCGGCGTGGGGATTACCCCTGCGAGCGAAAAAGGCCACGTGGAGATTGTCCGCGAGTTGCTGGCGCATACGGATATCAACGTTAACCACACCAACTTTGTCGGCTGGACGCCCTTGCTGGAAGCCATCGTCCTCAACGACGGCGGGGCGAAACAGCAGGAGATCGTCAAATTACTCCTCGACCACGGCGCCAATCCGCACATGACCGACAAATACGGGAAAACCCCGCTCGAACTGGCGCGCGAAAAAGGCTATCACGCGATTGCTGAACTGCTGTTAGCCGCCGGCGCGTAATGTATTCGGCAAGCCGTTTCGGGCTTGCCTGACCTGAATTTTTTCACGTTTACCATCATGCCTTAATCATGATGGCGGCCCCCTTTTGCCCGCATTCGGGAGGAAAACATGCCCACCAAAATCGTTATTAAAAAGAATACCTATTTTGATTCTGTCTCGCTGATGTCGGTCTCGACCAAAGCCAATAAATTGCCCGGTGTGGAACAGGCGTTTGTGGCGATGGCGACTGAAATGAATAAAGGCGTATTAAAAAACCTGGGATTATTAACGCCGGAATTGCAGGACGCTAAAAACGGCGACCTGATGATTGTGATTAAAGGCGAGGCCGCCAGTGACGAAACGCTGGCGGCCATCGAAGCCTTATTTACCCGTAAAGAGAGCGGCGGCGCGCACGAAGCCCGTTTCGCTACCCTCGCCAGCGCCAAAACGCATCGCCCCGACAGTAACCTGGCAGTGATCTCCGTTAACGGCCTTTTCGCCGCCCGCGAAGCACGCCAGGCTCTGGAAAACGATCTCAACGTGATGCTCTTCTCCGACAACGTCAGCCTCGACGACGAGCTGGCCCTCAAGCAGCTGGCGCACCAGAAAGGTCTGCTGATGATGGGACCCGACTGCGGAACCGCCATTATCAACGGCGCAGCACTGTGCTTTGGCAACGCGGTACGTCGCGGGCCGATTGGCATCGTCGGCGCGTCGGGGACCGGCAGCCAGGAGTTGAGCGCGCGTATTCATGAGTTTGGCGGCGGAATTTCACAGCTGATCGGCACCGGCGGGCGCGATTTGAGCGAAAAGATCGGCGGCCTGATGATGCTCGACGCCATCGACATGCTGGAAGCCGATGAAGCCACTGAAGTGATCGCGCTCATCTCCAAACCGCCTGCGCCGAAGGTGGCCGAAAACGTGCTGGCCCGCGCCCGCGCCTGCCGCAAACCGGTCGTTGTTTGTTTCCTCGGTCGCAACGAACCGCCAGCCGATGAAGAGGGTTTACAGTTCACGCGCGGCACCAAAGAGGCGGCCCTGAAAGCGGTCCTGCTCACGGGCATCAAAAAAGAGTCTCTCGATCTCCACCCGCTCAACTGGCCATTAATTGAAGAGGTGCGCGCGCGCCTCACGCCACAGCAAAAGTACATTCGCGGTCTGTTCTGCGGCGGCACCCTGTGTGACGAAGCGATGTTCGCGGCGCTGGAAAAATTCGACGACGTCTACAGCAACATCCAGCCGGACCCGACCAAACGTCTGGCGGATCTCAACGTCAGCCAGGCCCACACCTTCCTCGATTTTGGTGACGATGATTTCACCAACGGCAAACCGCACCCGATGATCGATCCGACCAACCGCATCAGCCGCCTGTTGCAGGAGGCGCGCGACCCGGAAGTGGGCGTCATCGTGATGGATTTCGTGCTCGGTTTCGGCTCTCACGAGGATCCGGTCGGCGTGATGATCGACGCCATCAAAGAGGCGCAGGCCATCGCCAAAGCGGACAACCGCCCGCTGGAGATCCTCGGCTACGTGCTGGGCACCGACCTGGATACTCCGTCCCTGGCGCAGCAGTGCCAGCTGCTGACACACGCAGGTGTGATCTGGGCGAGCAGCAGCACTAACACCGGATTACTGGCGCGTGAATTTGTCTGCAAAGGAGAGAAAGCCTGATGAAAACCTTATTTAACCAGCCGTTGAACGTCATTAACGTAGGCATCGCCCTGTTCAGCGACGATCTGAAAAAACAGCACGTCCCGGTCACGCAGCTCGACTGGACGCCGCCGGGGCAGGGCAATCTGCAGGTGGTCGAGGCGCTGGATCAACTGGCGCAGCCGACACTTGCCGGGAAAATTGCCGCCGCCAACAAAGTGGCATTGGAGCGGATTATTCAGTCCCATCCGGTGCTGGTGGGCTTCGACCAGGCCATCAACGTGGTGCCTGGCATGACCCCTACGACCATTCTGCACGCCGGGCCACCGGTGGCGTGGGAAAACATGTGCGGCGCGATGCGCGGTGCGGTGACGGGGGCGCTGGTGTTTGAAGGGCTGGCTGATTCTCTGAGCGACGCCGAACGCCTGGCGGCTTCCGGGAAAATTACGTTCTCGCCGTGCCACGAACACGACTGCGTCGGCTCAATGGCGGGTGTCACGTCGGCGTCGATGTTTATGCACATCGTCGAGAACAAAACCTACGGTAACCGCGCGTTCACCAACCTCAGTGAGCAGATGGCAAAAATCCTGCGCATGGGGGCCAACGATCAGAGCGTGATCGACCGTCTGAACTGGATGCGCGACGTGCTCGGCCCGATGCTGCGCGATGCGATGAAAATCATCGGCGAAATCGATCTGCGCTTAATGCTGGCCCAGGCGCTACACATGGGCGACGAGTGCCACAACCGCAATAACGCGGGCACTACGCTGCTGATCCAGGCCCTGACGCCGGGGCTGATTCAGGCCGGTTATCCGGTAGAGCAGCAGCGTCAGGTGTTCGAGTTCGTGGCGAGCAGCGACTACTTCTCCGGCCCGACGTGGATGGCAATGTGCAAAGCCGCGCTGGATGCCGCGCACGGTATCGAATTCAGCACCGTCGTCACCACCATGGCGCGCAACGGCTATGAATTCGGCCTGCGCATTTCCGGCCTGCCGGGGCAGTGGTTTACCGGCCCGGCGCAGCAGGTGATCGGCCCGATGTTTGCCGGTTACAAGCCGGAGGACTCCGGTCTGGATATCGGCGACAGCGCCATCACCGAAACCTACGGCATCGGCGGGTTCGCGATGGCGACGGCTCCGGCGATTGTCGCGCTGGTGGGCGGTACGGTGGATGAAGCCATCGACTTCTCGCGCCAGATGCGCGAAATCACCCTCGGCGAAAACCCGAACGTCACCATTCCGCTGCTCTCGTTTATGGGCATTCCAACGGCGATTGATATCACTAAAGTTGCCGCCAGCGGCATCCTGCCGGTGATCAACACCGCCATTGCCCACAAAGACGCCGGGATCGGCATGATTGGGGCGGGCATCGTTCACCCGCCATTTAGCTGTTTTGAAAAGGCGCTGTTGACCTTCCGCGATCGCTACTTTTTATAAGGCAAGCATCCATGAAAAGCATGAAACTGGAGTGGAAAAGAGGTGACTGGGCGGCCTATTTCGGCCTGATGACCAACAACCTGACCAATTTGCTGACCATGATGGGGCTGCTCATTTTTGTCGTCGGCATCCCGAAAGAGATTGTTTATGGACGTATCGCGCCAGCCTTCGGGCTGGCGGTGCTGGTCGCCAGCATTTGCTACGCGTGGTTTGGCCTGCAGATGCAGCGCCAGACCGGGCGCACGGATGTGACGGCTCTGCCCTCTGGCCCAAGTGCGCCGTCCATTTTCACGGTGACGTTCCTGGTGCTGATGCCGGTTTACCAGCAGACCGGCGACGCGGATTTCGCCATCCAGATTGGTCTGGTGTGGTGCTTTGTTGAAGCGATGATTCTGGCGGGCGGCTCATTTTTAGGTGAAACCATCCGCAAGATGATCCCGCGCACTGTGCTGCTGTCGTGCCTGTCCGGTTTAGGTCTGCTGCTGCTGGCGATGAACCCAATGCTGCAGGCGTTCGAAGCGCCGACGGTCTCCTTCATCGTGCTGCTGCTGATCTTCATCAACTGGTTCGGCAAAAAACCGATCTTCGCCCGCATCCCGACCGGTCTGTTGTTGTTGATCGCCGGGACGGCGCTGGCGTGGATCTCCGGTCTGCAAAGCCCGGAAGCGATCAAAGCGTCCATGTCATCGTTCGGCTTTAACCCGCCGGAAGTCCACGTTGACAGTTTCATGCAAGGCCTGCCGCACGCTCTGCCGTATCTGGCCTCGGCGGTTCCACTGGGGCTGGCGAACTATATCTTTGACCTCGAAAACATCGAAAGCGCCCACGCGGCGGGGGACGAATACCCGACCCGCAAGGTGATGCTGGCGAACGGTCTGGCCTCCATGCTCGGCTGTCTGATGGGCAACCCGTTCCCGGTGACGGTCTACGTCGGTCACGCGGGCTGGAAAGCGATGGGCGCAAGCATTGGCTACACCCTGGCATCGGGCGTCACCATGTTCATCGTACCGCTGTTCGGGCTGGGGGCGTTTATGCTCGCCATCATTCCGATGACCGCCATTGTGCCGATTCTGGTGTTTATCGGCGTCGTCACCGCCAACCAGGTGGTGAGGGAAACGCCCAAAGTGGAGGTGCCCGTCATCTTTATCTGTCTGTTCCCGTGGATCGCCAACTGGGCGCTGACCATGATGAACAGCGTGATGGGCGCGGCGGGAACCAATGCGGCGAAAATCGGCACCGACGTGCTGCACAGCAAAGGCATCTACTACGAAGGGCTGGTGCATCTGGGCAATGGCGCACCGCTCGCCAGCATGCTCTGGGGTTGTATCGCGATCTTCGCCATCATCAATAAACCCCTGCGCGGAGCGATTGCCGCGGCGGTGGGGGCGCTGCTGGCACTGTTCGGCGTGATTCACGCGCCGGTGGTGGGATTTGCCGAAGGCAGTTCGCTGATGTTTGTGACGGCGTACCTGATGATGAGCGGGATGTTCGTGGTGAAACATGTGCTGGACAGCCGCGAAGTCGCGCGGTCGGTCGCGCCGGTTTCTGAGTCCTGATAATGCCTGATCCCTCACCCTTATCCTCTTCCAGAGGGAAAAGGGCCGGGTGAGGGGGCCAGACCGCACCCATAAAGGAAACACAATGAAAGAACTCATGGTCGTCGCCATCGGTGGTAACAGCATTATCAAAGATAACGCCAGTCAGTCGATAGAGCATCAGGCGCAGGCGGTCAAAGCGGTGGCGGAGTCGGTATTAGAGATGCTCGCCTCCGACTACGACATCGTCCTCACCCACGGCAACGGCCCGCAGGTGGGGCTTGATCTCAGGCGTGCAGAGATTGCCCACGAGCGCGAAGGGCTGCCCCTGACGCCGCTCGCCAACTGCGTGGCCGACACGCAGGGCGGGATCGGCTATCTGATCCAGCAGGCGCTGAACAACCGTCTCGCGGCGCGCGGGGAGCAAAAGGCGGTGACAGTGGTCACCCAGGTGGAAGTGGATCAACACGATCCCGGCTTTACTCATCCGACTAAACCTATCGGTGCCTTCTTCAGTGAAGCCCAGCGCGATGAGCTGCAGCTCGCCCATCCGGACTGGCACTTTGTCGAGGATTCCGGGCGCGGCTATCGTCGCGTGGTCGCCTCGCCGCAGCCGGTGCGCATCGTTGAAGCCGACGCCATCAAAGCGCTGACGCAAAAAGGCTTTGTGGTGATCGGCGCCGGTGGCGGCGGGATTCCGGTGATCCGCACTCAAGAGGGGGATTATCAGAGCGTCGACGCGGTGATTGATAAAGATCTCTCCACCGCGCTGCTGGCACGCGAAATCGCCGCCGATGTACTGGTGATCACCACCGGCGTTGAGAAGGTGTGCATCAACTTTGGCAAGCCGAACCAGCAGGCGCTGGATACCGTGAGCGTGGCGCAAATGACGTGCTACATGGAAGAGGGTCATTTCCCGGCGGGCAGTATGTTGCCGAAAATAGTCGCCAGTCTGGCGTTCCTGAAACAGGGCGGCAAACGGGTCATCATTACCTCGCCAGACTGCCTGCCTGCGGCGCTGCGCGGTGAGACCGGCACTCACATTGTGAATGCGTAAAAGAGCACTAAAAGGAAGATACGATGAAAGAGAATAAAAGCCGCCGTGAGTTTATCAGCCAGAGCGGCAAAATGGTCACTGCCTGTGCGCTGTTTGGCGCGACCGGCTCCGTCGCGTATGCTGCTGAGACAGCGAAGAACACCTGCGAGACGGGCAAAACGATGAACATCACCGCGAAACATTACTACCTCGACAACGTGCTGCTGGAGGCCGGATTTAACGTCGACGGCGATGTGGCAACCAGCACCCGTACCGAGCTTAAAACCCTGGAGATCCAGGACGGCAAAATCGTCGCCCTGCGTGACAACAAAAGCCATGCCGACAGCGCGCTGCCCCATTACGATGCGGGAGGCAAGCTGATGCTCCCGGCGATGCGCGACATGCACATCCATCTGGACAAGACTTTCTACGGTGGGCCGTGGCGCTCGCTGAATCGCCCGGCGGGCACCACCATTCAGGACATGATCCGCCTCGAACAAAAATTGCTGCCCGAGCTGCAACCTTATACGCAAGAACGTGCGGAAAAGCTGATCGACCTGATTCAGTCCAAAGGCTCGACCATCGCCCGCAGCCACTGCAATATCGAACCGACCTCCGGCCTGAAGAATCTGGAAAACCTGCAGGCAGTGCTGGCGCGGCGTAAGCCCGGTTTTGACTGCGAAATTGTTGCGTTCCCGCAGCATGGGCTGCTGCTGTCAAAATGTGAACCGCTGATGCGTGAAGCGATGCAGGCCGGGGCGCACTACGTCGGCGGGCTGGACCCGACTAACGTCGACGGCGCGATGGAAAAATCTCTCGATACCATGTTCCAGATCGCGCTGGATTACGACAAAGGGGTGGATATCCACCTGCACGAGACCAGCCCCGCAGGCGTAGCTGCGGTGAATTATATGGTGGAGACGGTCGAGAAAACCCCAGCGTTAAAGGGAAAGCTGACCATCAGCCACGGCTTTGCGCTGGCGACGCTTAACGAACAGCAAGTGGATGCCCTCGCCACGCGCATGGCGGCGCAGCAAATCACCGTCGCCTCGACCGTGCCGATTGGCACCTTACACATGCCGCTCAAACAGTTGCGCGACAAAGGCGTATTTGTGATGACGGGCACCGACAGCGTGATCGACCACTGGTCGCCGTACGGTCTGGGAGACATGCTGGAAAAAGCGAACCTGTATGCACAGCTCTACATCCGTCCGAACGAGCAAACGCTGTCCCGCGCGCTGGGCATTGCGACTGGCAACGTACTGCCACTGAACGACAAAGGCGAACGCGTGTGGCCGAAAGCGCAGGATGCCGCGAGTTTTGTGCTGGTGGACGCCTCCTGCTCGGCAGAAGCCGTTGCGCGCATTTCGCCACGAACCGCGACGTTCCATAACGGGAACCTGGTGTGGGGCACCGTGAGCTAACAGTGCGCCGGGTGACGGTTACGCCTTACCCGGCCAACAAAACCTAAACCCTGCGATATACTGCTACGCATATTCACCAAGAGGGATCTGCGATGGCACAAAATATTTACGACAATCCGGCGTTTTTCGAGGGCTACGCCCAGCTTCCGCGCTCGGTGCAGGGGCTGGACGGCGCACCGGAATGGCCGACGCTCAAATCCATGTTGCCCGATCTGACCGGTAAAACGGTCATCGATCTGGGCTGCGGTTACGGCTGGTTCTGCCGCAGCGCACGTGAACTCGGCGCGGCGCAGGTGACGGGCGTCGATATCTCCGAGAAAATGCTCGCCCGTGCCGCCGAGCTTACCGCCGATCCCGCCATCACGTATCAACGCCGCGATCTCGAGGATGTGAAACTGGAAGACAACAGTCTTGATCTGGTTTACAGCTCGCTTGCGCTGCACTATCTGCCGGAACTCGATACACTTTTTCGCCACGTTCAGCGCGCGCTCAAACCCGGCGGCAGCCTGGTCTTTTCGATGGAGCATCCGATCTACACCTGCGCTTCGCGCCAGGGCTGGCTGACGGATGACAACGGCGAGCGGTTCTGGGGAGTGAATCAGTATCAGCAGGAGGGACAGCGCGTCAGCAACTGGCTGGCGGACGGCGTGATCAAATATCACCGCACGCTTGGCACGACGCTGAATGCGCTGATTCACGCAGGTTTAAGCCTTCGCGAAGTCAACGAGTGGGGGCCAACGCAGGCGCAGATTGACGCCTGGCCCGCGCTGGCCGAAGAAGCGGAGCGACCAATGCTGGTGTTGATCGCCGCCGTTAAGCCTCAGTAACCGACTTTATAGACCCGGCCACTCTGCACGCCTTCCACGCTGCGGCGATAGGCCAGCGCGACGGTGGCGGCAGGCACGCTTTCAAAGCCGGGGAAGAATCCATCGTAGGCTTCGGCGGATTCGGTCAGCACCGTCGGGCTAACCAGGTTGATACGAATGCCGCGCGGCAGTTCGCAGGCCGCAGCGCGCACAAACCCTTCCAGCGCCGCATTCACGGTGGTGGCGTTCACCCCCTGGGCAATCGGCTCGTGGGCGACAATCCCGCTGATCAGGGTAATGGACCCGCCTTCGTTCAGGTAGTGCTGTCCGGTAAGCGCCAGGCGCACTTGCCCCAGCAGCTTGTCCTGCAAACCCTGGTTGAAATCGCTGTCTTTCATGGTCGCCAGAGGGCCAAAGTGCAGCCCGCCGCTGGCCGAGACGATCGCATCCACCGGGCCGATTTTTTCGAACAGGGCCTGCACGCTCTCCTGCGAGGTAATATCCACCTGCTCATCACCCTGCGTGCGGCCAACGCGAATGACCTCATGTTTACGGCTGAGCTCTTCTGTCACGGCGCGGCCAACCGTACCGCTGGCACCAATAATGACGATTTTCATAGCAGACTCCTTCATGTTGTGAGCCTCCATTCTTTAATAAAACAAAATTCGGATAAACTGGGCTAAAGTTAGAGCATTACTAACCAGGGGTTTGCAATATGGATAAGCTTCGCGGCATGGAGACTTTTATCGCCGTGGTCGAAAGCGGCAGTTTTACGCTGGCGGCGAGTCGGCTGGAGATGTCGGCGGTGATGGTTGGAAAGTACATTGCCCTGCTGGAGACGCAGCTTGGCACGCGTCTGCTGGAGCGCAACACGCGCCGCCAGAGCGTGACGGACGCCGGGCGGGTGTTTTACGACGAAGCGAAACGGGTGCTGGAGCAGGTGTCGATTGCCGAAAGCGCCGTGGAACGTCTGCGTGCAGCCCCGGCTGGCACGCTGCGCATCAGCGCGCCGACCTCCTTTGGCGGGTGTGTCATCGCGCCGCTCACGGCGACCTTTCTTCAGGCGTGGCCGGAGGTGCGCGTCGAGCTGGATCTGACTAACCGGATGGTGGATATGGTCAACGAGGGTTTCGATCTGGCGATCCGTATCGGTGATATTCGTAACGACGATCTGGTCGCGAAATATCTCTGTCCGTACCGGATGGTGATCTGCGCGGCGCCGGACTATCTGGCGCGCCACGGCACGCCGCAAACGCCTGCCGATCTGGTCGATCATCTGTGCCTGTCGCATACGGTCTGGACCGCGCGCAACGAGTGGCGGCTGCCGGGTGTGGAAGGGGAGGTGCGCTGGAAGCGCGATGCGATCCTGCGCTGTAACGACGGATATGGATTGCGCACGGCGGCGGTGGCCGGGGCAGGTTTGTTATTACAACCGGAAGTGCTGGTGGCCGACGAGCTGGCGAGTGGGCGGTTGATCCGCGTGCTGGCGCCTTTCACGCCGCAGCCGAGACCGGTGCACCTTCTCTGGCGCCAGGATTTACGCCCGTTGCCGAAACTGACGCAGTTTATTGCACACCTTGTTCAGCATGTGTCGACAATAGCCCCTCTCCCGTAGAGAGGGGCAGGGCAGAATTAGAAACGATACCCGACGCCGACGTTCCAGCCATTAATTGAGTGGCTGCCGTCGATATCGGCATTCGTCCCTTCGTAACCGACGTTAACGGCCAGTTCCTCGGTTGGGTTAAATTGCACTCCCGCGCCGTAAGCAAAAGAGGTCGATTTTTCAGAGAGGCTGTCTTTTTGCGTATAGCCGTCGCCCGCGTTCACCCATTTGGTATCCACATCGGCTTTGGTATGTGCCACCCCGCCCAGCGCATATAACGAAACATATTCATTAATGCGATAAGCCGGACCGGCCATCAGGGAATAATATTTCACGTCGATATGATTTTTGACGGAATCAGAATCGACATAATATTTCTGGTCGTCATCGCCGCTCATATAGGTGAAAGAACCGATGACGCTGAGCGGGGAGTCCCATTCGTAGCGATATTGCGCGTTAACACCGCGAATATTTTTAAAGTTCTCAACTTTGCTCTGCGCATAGCCAAGAGAAACCGTGTGGTTATCCGCCAGAGCTGCGCCGCTGGCAAGGCTTGCCGCCACGAATACCGCCAGAGATATTTTTTTCATTTTCCGTAATCCTTGTGCCGTTATTTTATTGTGGGTCACGCCGGTGTCATCCGGCAAAAATGTCATGGAAAATCCATGGCAAATGAAACGGTTAAAATTGTTGGTTTTTTTGGCAGGCGATGAAATGGGGATTAATCCTAAAGCCCGGAATATTCCTGGTGTATCCCTCCCCTATATTGGTAGGGGAGGGCGTTATTTTAATTAGGGCGCAATCCGCTGGGGCTTTTATTTCGTTAATTACATTTTCCGGTCGGAGCTTTTAAGGGGCCACATTGACCAAAATCGAGTAGCACATAGCCTTTTTCCATCATGCAATTCTCAAGATGGGCGATTCGCTTGTCGTGCTGTGCCATCGTTTCGCCTCCGACAAGCTGATTACGGTTAAATGGCTGCGTGTCAGGATCAATTTTTTTGTCTAAACCACAGGCGTAAAGATCCTGTTTGCGCTGCGCCGTATTGGTATGTCCGAGCGTGCCTTTTTTCTGGATGGTCTGGACATAGGGGACGTACTGATAATTGGTCGAATCCAGATCGGCAACAACGCATCCGGTTAAGTAAAGAGGACAAAGTAAAAGTAAGCCGCGACGTAATGTCATTGTTTTAACCTCATTTGGATGCATTAAAGATAAAGTCCAGCAACTCAGGTGAAACCATTTCGGACATGGCGAAAGGCGTGGCCAGAGGAATCGCGACAACGGTCCAGGTATTTGCCGCGTTTTCCGTTAACGGGCTGCGCCCGCGGGAAGTATTCCCTTCACTGTCATAAAAACCAGGCACTTGACCGCCGATATAATCATGCGTACCGGCATAAGACTCGACGATGGTGTCACCAATATCCCCCCAGAATGTGCCCGGCTTGTATTCGCCGAAGGGGACCAATAATCCTCCGGTTCCCTGGAATCCACCCGTAGGCCCAAAGAGGCTTGCCGCTTCAGGGCTTTTTTTCAGGAAAGCATCGATGGTCGGATATTCGGCATTGCCTTTATAAATGACCCTGCCATTTTCATCACGCAGAAGCACTTTGCCCGCGTCATCAGCCGTCGAGCAGCGTTCATTGGCTGTACCACAGATCACGTCCAGACCAACCCTGACACCGCCGGCTTTAATGCCATCATAGAGACCATTGCTCTCGCCTGAAACATTGCTGTAGGACTTTTCGGTGTCTGCTATACCCTCGAAGATCAGGGAGTTTTTGATGGTCTCTTCACGCATTTTTGTGGCGGCCAGTGCCAGCGTGCCCTGAGTGATGGCGGTATCCGGCGATCCGGCGACGATCCCCACCAGGGTTTGCAGGAAGCGTCGCTGATATTGCAGTTTATAGACTGCCGTCAGCGCCTCTTGTTGCTTCGCTTTATCGCCCGAATCTATAGCCTGTTTCAACGCAGCTTGTGCCGTCGCCTGCTGCGCGTCCAGCAGTTGCCCAATCTGATTATTCGCATTTTCTTTGAAATCACGCGTCACGCGCACCTGCAAATTCAGCTCTTTAAACACGTCGTCTTTATCGAAGTTATTCTCAAGGCGACCGGAGTTCGCCGCCGCCGTTTCGGTGGTGATGTCCGTTTTAATGCCGTCGATCGGCTGTGTTTGCCCGTCAGGGCGGGTGATTGTGACATTCTCGGTGTTGATCCCGCTACGGGTGACGGAGCTGTCGCTGCCGCTGTCATGCCCAATCCCAAAGCTCGTGCTCTTGTTGAGGGAGGCATAGCCCTGTGCCGGGACATAAGAACCATCGTCGGTGCGCACGGTTTTGCTGCTTTGCGGCGTGGCGTTATCGCCCAGCCCAAAATCGGTATTCATGCTGGTGGCGCCCCCGACGGCAAACCCGTTGCCTTCGTACTCCGAGCTGTTATGAATATCGCTCCAGCTCAGCGTGCCGGTGCTGAACTGGTTATTTCCCGCCAGCTCCGCGCTCTCGCTGGAGGTGATCAGGCCACCCTTAAGGTCCGTGTGATCCTTCACGTTGATCTGATAGCCATCGGTCCCCGCGAACACGCCGGATTGCTCCTGCACCGAGGCGTAGTCGGCATTGACCTTCGACTGCCCGTAATTGCCTGATGCCGCAAAGCCGAAGCCCACTGTGACCTGTCCCCCGGCATTCATCTGCTTACCGTCGTATTTCATGGTGTCCTGCAGGCTTTCGATATTCAGGTTGTCGGCGGTGATATCCACCCCTTTGCCCAGCAGCTGGCCGCCACGCAGGGTGGTAGTGCCGCCGCTGATAATCTGGGTCTGACCGTCCATATCACCGACATGGCTGTTGCGCCAGGAGACCTCATCGCCGTTGCCGTGGCCTTTGCCGACGTTCGCGCCAGCGGTGACGCCAAACGAGGCTCCGCCCTGGCCGTAGCTCACTGCCACACCGGCATTCCAGCCGCTGGACTGGTTATCGTCCCGCTCGTGACGCTCCTGTTTTGCCGCCACAATATTAACGTCGTTGTCGGCAAAGAGGGTGGTGCCCTGTTTGCCGCTGACATCGGAGCCAACGATATTGATATTCGACTGTTCGCCGCCGGTTGCCACCACCACCGCCTGTTTACCGGCGTTAACGGTGCTTGCCAGCGCGCTGGTGCTGTTGACCTCTTCCGTATTGGTCTGCTTGCTTTGGCCATAAGTGAGCGACACGCTCACGTTCTGCGCCACGGCCTGCGCGCCGTTCGCCATCAGCCCCTGCGCGGTGTTCATCATTGCGCTGGCAGCACGGGCGCTGTCCCATGCTGCGTTGGCGGCAGCCAGCATGTTGATGCGGTCATCATTGCTTTTGCCCACGTCCTGCGCGGTTTCCAGCGCGCCGCGAACCGCCATCACCACCGGCACGTTAACGGCCAGGGTAAAGCCTTTTTGCTCGACGGTCCGTTTGTACTGTGACGCATAGGTGTCCTGCGCCGCCTCGATGGTGACGTTTTTCCCCTGAATGGCGACGTTGCCGTTAGGGGAGGAGACCGAGCTGCCGGTCTGACGGTAGTCGTTGCCTGCCAGCATCACCGTATCGCCCTGCAGACTGCCCACCATCGCCCCCTGGCCCGCCAGCGCCTGGCTTGCCTGATCGGTGGTCTCTTTATGGGAGCCGACGGTAAAGCCAATCCCACCGGAGCTTAACAGCCCCGATTTTTTCTCCTGCCTGAGATGCGTCTGGTCATTGCGTCCGCCCATGCTGGTGAGGATCAGATCGTTACCGGCTTTAAGCGCAACGTTTCCGCTGCCGACGACGCTACTTCCCGCGACCGTCAGGTCATTTCCGGCGATGACTTGCACGGTATTGGCGCTCAGTTCGCTACCCTGAACGGTCTGTTTGTCCACCGTGTCGCGGGTCGTGGTGGTGGTTTTCGACATCCAGCCGTTGCCGCCCACCACTTTATGCCGCTCGTCGAGCTGGCTTTCGTTGAGCACGCCTTCGATGTTGATATCGCGTGCTGCACCGAGCGCCAGCGCCCCGTCGGATTTAACCGAGGCTCCGCGCGCGTTGATGTCATTTCCTGCCGCCAGCGTCACGCCGCCGGTACCGCTGATGCTGCTACCGGTCTGATCGACGCTGCGCTGGTTGAGGGTGTTGTCTGCATCCCAGATCAGGCTATCGCTGCGGGCGGTGGTGACCGTGTTCAAATTCAGATCCCGCCCGGCAACCAGCTGTGCTTTGCCGTTCTCGCCGCTGGCGATCACCTGCGCGCCTGTCAGGGTAATATCGCGCCCGGACTGCAGCGCCAGTTTGCCGTCATCGTCCTGAACGTAGATGCCGGATACGCTGTCGATGGTGGTGCGGGTAAAGCGGTTTTCGCCGTTAACACTTTCCGCGCTGTTCACGGTGCTGGTAACGTTGATATCCCGGCCTGCCGTGGCCTGCAGGCTGCTGCCGCCCACGATGGCCCCGCCAATGTTATTGATATCCGTACGGGCGTTGAGGTTAACGTCTGCCGCCTGCAGGGTGCCGGTCTGGTTGGTGATGTTATTCGCATCGAGCTGAAGCACTTTGCGTCCGGCAATGGTACCGCTGTTAAAGAGATCGCCATTGAGCTTCATCGACACGTTGTTCCCGGCAATCAGCGCGCCAGAGCCGTCAATATCGCCCTGTTTCACTTTGGCGTAGACCTGCGGCACCAGCACGTTTTGCATCGAGCCGTCCGGCATTTTCACCCGGGTATTCACCAGCCAGACGATATCGCCCGTGAGGAGCGCCATCTGTTCTGGCGTCAGCGCTACGCCGAGCTTCAGCGAATACTGTTTCCCGAAGGTGATCCCTTTATCCATCAGGGATTTAAACTGCTCTTCGTCGTTGCTAAACCCGTCCAGATAGCGCTGGCCGGTGATGCCAATCACCTGTTCGCGCACCAGACGCTGCTCGTAATACCCATCGCCCAGGCGCTTCAGGGTGTTATCGCTGTCACCGGTTAAGGCGTTTTGCATATAGTCGCTGCCGAGCCACTGCTTTTCGTTAGTGAAGCGCGGATCTGTTTCCACCAGATAAGGCACGTCCGATGACGGATTGACCTTAAACAGGCTGTTATCCGGCAGGGTAGTGTTTGGACCGATAATGCGAATGGCACCGTCGGCAGGCGTCACTTCAAACTGCTGACCCGCCGGTGGCGTGACCGGCTCGCCGGGGGATACGGTCTGCTGCGGCGACGCGCTGACGCCTCCTGCCTGGCCGATCGCCGTATCCGTGCCCTGCAATACCAGCGGCGTGATGCTCAGGTTGCTGCCCTCGACGCTACCGTTACTCACCAGTTGGCCGGGCTTTAAGGCAATGCTCTGGATCGCGGTCGGCGGGGTGTAGAGAGTGCTGCGGCGCCCCTGTTCGTCGTCACCTTTGTGGCGGATGCGGTAGTAATGCGTCACGTAACCCGCGTCGGTGGTGTGCCGTTCGCCCGCGACATCGTCGTTGAGCACCGTGCCCATGGCGTCGGTCGAGAGTGTTCCGCCTGCAATAACCTGGCTCTTATCGTTAAACAGCCGATCGCCCGTCAGCGTCATATTGCCGCCCGAGAGAATTTTCGCCGGATCGCTCTGTTTGATGCGGGTCTCTTCGATAGTGCGGGTGTAGTTATACTCGTTGAAATCGTCGTGCCCGTGGCCGCTCAGCTCCGGCGTATTGAGGTTGCGCAGGCCGTCTGAGGAGTTGCCATCTATCCAGACACCCTCATCACCCGCTTTCCAGCGGTTGGTGGAGCCTGAGTGCTGGTACTCGGTTAATGGCTCCTGGGAAACCAGCACGATCTCGGTCGCGAAATCGTCATTGATGTTGTTGATCTGCCCGGCGGCGAGCGACATATCCCCGGCGGACTCGATGGTGGCGCTGTGGTTATTGATTGCCGCCGCGCGTCCAATCGCGGCGCCGCTCTCGTCCAGCGCGCCGCCGACCCACAGGGTGCCTGCGCTATAGATCAGGGCGTGCGCCTGGTTGTTGAGGGTCTGAACGCCGAGGTCCACGCGCTCGCGTCCGGCAAGCGTTGCCGCCGTACCGTTTTCCGCCAGATTGTTAAAGGTGATGGCGTTAACGCCCACCGCATCGCCATAGAGACGCCCGGTGCCGATATTATTCAGCGTTTCGGCATTAATGCGGGTGTGGATGCCATCGATCAGGCCGTAGTTCACCAGCGTGCCGGTGGTGGTCAGGGTATTGGTACCGGCGTTGATTTCACCGCTGGCGCTATTGGTGAGACTGGCGCTCTGCACGTTGAGCGCGCTGCCCGCCAGCAGTTTCCCGCTGTTGGTCACAGCGCCCGGAGTCGTGAAGGTGAGATTGCCGTTAGCGATGACCGCGCCGCTGTTGTTCAGGCCGTTTTCGCTGCTCAGATCCATATTCCCGAGCGAGAGCAACTGGCCGCTGCCGTCGATAGTTTGCGCATGCAGATTCAGCGTTTGACCCGCTTTCGCCGTTCCCCCCTGGTTGATGAGGTTCAGCCCGCTCCCGGCGATATCCAGCAAGCCGGATGACGCCAGCGCGCCGGAACTGTTGTCCAGCGTACCGGTATTGCGAATGGTCAGGGTCGTGTCGGCCAGCAGGCTGCCGTTCTGGTTGGCGATCGCGTCGGTGTTCAGCGTCACCTGTTGGCCTTCAAGGCCCTGGTTTTCAGCCAGCGTGTTCTGATTGACGAAGGTGATCGCATTTAGCGTCACGCTCTGCCCGCCGCGAATCAAACCGGAGACGTTATCCACCACGCCGCGCGCGCTGTCGATCAGCAGATCGCCCACCGACTGGATCTGCCCGCCGCTGTTTTGCAGGTTATCCGAGTGCAGCGCAGTGGTGGATTCGCCAATCACGCGCCCGCCGCTGCGGTTGTCCATCTGAAGGGTGGCGATGTCTGCCGCACCCTTCGCCGCCAGCGTGCCCGCCTGGTTATCGAGCGTACCGGCGGAGAGATCCAGCGACCCCAGGCTGTTGAGCGTCCCGCTGTTATTACTCAGGCTGGCCGTGGTGATCTGAACGCCATCGCCCTGCAGCAATCCGGCCTGATTGAGTAACTGGCTGGCAGGGGCGAGCGTCAGGCTTTCACCTGCCGCCAGCTGCCCGCCAGCGTTGTTGAGCGTTTCGCCGCTGAAGGCGAGGCTTTTCCCGGCGAAAGTCTCGCCGTGGCTGTTATCCAGCACTCCGCCGGTGAGCGTCATCGCATCGACGGCTTTTATCGCACCGCCCTGATTTATAAGCGTGTTAAAGCGGGCGGTGACACTCTGGTTAGAACCGATCTGACCAGAGCGGTTATCCATGTCGCTGCCGTCCAGCGTTAAGGCGCCCTGACTGGCGAGAAAACCGTTCTGATTATCCAGCGCGCCGCTGGTGACGTTGAGCGCGCCGTGGGAGAGCAGGGCGCCGGACTGGTTGTTCAGGCGGCCGTTGTTCAGCGCGATTGTCGCGCCATCGGCCACAATCACCCCCTGCTGGTTATCGACACCGGCGGCGTCGATGTGCTGGCTTTTTGCCGCTTCGATGCGCCCTCCGGCGTTGCGAAGCGTCTGCGCGCTGTGGATCTCACCGTCGCCTGCGGCGGCGGAGATAAGCCCCCTCTCGTTGTTCAGGGAGCCGGTATCGATGCGGGTTTTCCCCGCCACAGCAACCACCTGGCCGCCCGTGTTGTTCAGCGATTGCGCGTGCAGAGACACACCCTGCGTCGCGGCGATCTGCCCCTGCTGGTTATCGATCTCGCCCTTGAGATCCATCGCCAGCGCGTTTTTCCCGCTCTGAATCACTTTTCCCTGTTGGTTGGAGAGGTCATGCGCACTAAGATTAACCGTCTCGGCGCTGAGGGAACCGCCGCTGTTGTTAAGGCGTTTTCCGGCCCGGGCGTGAGTTCATTGGCACTGACCTGTGCGCTGGCGGTGGTGAGATCGCCTGCGCCGCCGTCGAGCAACACCCGTTTGCCCTGGGTCTGGCTGCCGCTGATATCCACACCCTGGCCTGTGACGCTGATATCGCCGCCTGCCAGCGTCTGGCCGTGGGCGTTCAGTTGACCGTTGCTGCTCAGGGTTAAATTCCCTGCGCTTGCCAGTTTGCCGTCGTTTTTCACCCCGGCGGCCAGCACGCTGTTTTTCTCACTGGTGAGCGTAGCGGCTTTCACCTGAGCGTGATTTCCCGCCGTGAGCGCGCCCCGGTTAGCGAATTCGCTGGCGGTCTGCACCGTTACGTTTTCACTGCCCCGAATGACGCCGCTGTTTTCGATGCGCCCGTCGGCGGTGAGGGTCACGCTACCGGCCTGGGCACCCATCGCCCCGGCGTTACGCACGCCGACCCCTTTTTCCGTCCCGACCATGCGGATTTTACCGGCATACATTCCGCCGAGACTGGCGACATCCACCGCCAGCTGCGGTCGCGTGGCGATGTCATCGGCGCCTTTTTCAATGCGTTCATGCGCGGCATCGACGTTGTTGCGCCCGGTGGTAACTTTCAGATCCTTGGCCCACAGCCCGGCATTCACTTTGACCGAGCGGGCGATGATATCGGTGTAATCCGCGCCGGAGGTGTCCATACCGGCACCGTCCACCACCACTTCACCGCGTTCCACGTTGTACCCGGTGAGATTGCCGTTGGTCATCTGCGCCTGGCCGGTGGTGAGCGTCGCGCGGTTGGCGTTGATAAACCCGCACCCGCTACAGGTAATACCCGACGGGTTGGCGATCACCACCTGCGCTTTTTTCCCCGCGACTTCAATCATGCCGTTCAGTTTGCTCGGGTCGCGGGAGCTGACTTCGTTCAGAATCACTTTCGCTTCGCCCTTGGCGAGCCACGGGTTGCCCGACACCATGCCGCCCAGCTGCGTCTGGGTATTTTTATGCGAGTTATTGAGGATTGCGCCTTTCTGGCTGACGTCAAACTGGGTGTAGTTATTGCGCGACACCCCGGCTTTGGAAGGGGTCTGGATATTCACCTGCGGCGTACCGTTGGCGCTGCTGATCACCGTCGGCTGCTGGTTTTTTGGCGCCCCCGCGTTGGCCACAATATTGGCCTGCGCCGTCTGTATCGCACCCATTGCCAGCCAGAGACTCAGACTCATGGCACTGATTTTACCGATAAGCTGGCTGTGGGTATGGCCGATCCCGGCGGCACGCGTGGTCCCGGCGCGACCCGAACGGGCAATATCTGCCACCACCATCAGCATGCCGCGCGCTTTGTTGAAGACGATACGATACAGATTCTTATTCATGGGTCGTTCCTTTAAACGCTTGCGGCAGCGGGGCGGCGAGCGGGTGGTTCAGTTGCCAGCGTTGTGCGGCTTCTCGGGTGACGTGTTTGCCGTGGAACATCACGACGCGCTTGCCGCGCTCGGCACCACGGTGATACAGCGCCCGCCAGCAGTGTTCGGCAAAGAGGTCGTGGCGAATCAAGGTTTGCATGGCGCGGGTGTGACCGAAGGGGGCAATCCAGTCGCAAAACCAGATGCGGTCGCCGCTATCCCAGTCCTCTTCTTTCATCTCTATGGACGGACGCGTGAGGAAGCGGGCTTCCGCCTCTTCGTTCAGCCACGCCCAGCTGAGAAAGAACACCGGGCGTTCGTTCTCCACCACCAGCACGTACTGCTGGCGTTTGATGATGGGCAGCAGGAGCGTCGGAAGGGCATGCAGCGGCGCATCCCGGTGCATGGGCGAGTGCATCCACAGCCAGACGGTGGCCCCCAACACTTCGGCTTCGTTTTGTTCGCCCCCGAGGAGCAGCGGGGCTTTGATATCCAGATTGCCTATGCGCATTACCAGCTCCAGTTGAGGTTGAACCCCAGGGTGAGGGAACTGGTGTGGAACCCGTCAGGTTTTGAGAATGGCGTGCCTGCAAACAGGTCATAGCCGGTGTTGAAGGCGCTTCCGCGCAGCCCCACAACGCCACCGGCCAGATGCTTGCCGATCAGCGGGTCTGAGCTGTAGCCGCCGACTTCACCGTAGTCGGCACCCAGGTAAAGCTCCTGATTGGGCAGCGGCGTGCTCCAGCCCAGATCGTTACGCACATACCAGCCGTGGCTGGCGTTCAGGGTGCGCTCACCGTCAAAGCCTCGCACCGTCCAGCGGTTGCCGATGGCGAACTGATCCTGCGGCGTCAGCGGAGTGTTGCTTATCTGGCGCAGGTACTGAACGTTGTAACGGAACTGCTGCGAGCCAATTTCAAACGGTAAATCGAGCTGGGCGTTGAGCTGGAGGATTTTGCTGAGCGCCGTGGCCTCGCCAAACGCCTCCTCGGGTGCCGGCTGAGCGCCGAACCAGCGGGTGCCGCGCTGATAGCTCACCCCCGCATCCACGCTGGCCTGGCCGATATAGTGGCGGTGCTGTAACCCCAGACGCCAGCCCGCCGTCTGCCTGCGCTGGACGCCCACTTCCGTGTCATCCACATAGTTACGCGTTTCTCGCGCCAGCACATCTGCCGTCAGGGTCGTTTTCTGTGAACCGCTGCGGTGCAGCACGCGGCTGAGCTGTACGTCCAGGTTTTTGCTTTTACCGCTGTAGCGGTAATCCTGATTCTGGCCTGCAACGGTCTGGTGATAATCGTAATCACTGCCGGTCACGCCCAGCGTCCAGTAGCCAAACGGCACAGAATAGTGGCCGGTGTAGTTCTTACTGCCTTTGCCGCCGTGATCGTTGAGGTCGTGGCTGGCGGAGACGTACAGCAGATCGCTAAGTGAGAAAGGATTGTCCAGCGACAGCGTCACGCCGCCCTGATAGCGCCCGGTGGTCTCGGTGCCCGCGTCATCCAATGACAAACCCAGCCGCCACATTTTTGACTGCTTGCGGGTGATCACCACGTCGCTTTCGCCGGGCTGTTCGCCGGGAACAATTTCCATGCTGGCTTCTACGGTCGGCAAGCGCTGAAGGTTCTCCAGCCCCTGTTCGATATCGCGTAGATCCAGCAGGTTACCCTCGTGCGCCGGGAAGCTGCTGTAGAGCTGAATATAATCGTCGCTGTCCTCTGTGAGCCGGACGTGGCGGATATAGCCCGGCACAATTGCTAGCTTCAGCGTGCCGCTCTTAAGATCCTGCGTGGGCGCCAGCACGCGGGTGGTGATCCAGCCGTGGTCGACGAGGCTGTTTTGCATCGTGCTCATAAGCAGGTTGATGCCTTTTCCGCCCAGACAACGGCCCTGCGCCTGGTCGGCAATTCGCTGCAGCGGTAGCCAGCGGGGAAGCGCGTCCTGCCCGGTGAGGGTCACATTGCGAATGGGAAAGCAGGGCGTTTCGACAGGAAAGGCGATTTTGCCAAAGCTGGATGACGGCTCGGAGAGACGCACATCGGGCACGGGCGGGGTAAGTTGCTGTTCCAGCGCTTTCTGGCGTTGCTGCTGAATAATAAATTGATTATCCGGCTCGGCGGCGTGAGCAGGAAGCAGGAAAGACAACCCTGCGGCGGTTGATATTATTATGGCGAATTGGGATCGGGCTATCATCGGACATTCCGTGCTGTGTAAGCAAAATGGATGCAATGTGAATTTGTGTAAGATTGTTTAAATATTGAAGAGTGAATAAAAGGGGGATTAATCCTAAAGGACGGGATATACCGGTGTGCGTTATCCCTAATTCTGGTAGGTGAGTCTGCGCGCGGGAATAAAAAGGATTGAGAAGAACGATATCGCTATATACCCCTGGTCACGTTAAGTGAAATAAATCCCTTTATTCTGAATGCCTGCGACACACATCGCGGGCAGGGGAAAGAGATAAATGCACGCTGCCCTCCCGAAACGGCGGATCTGACTTACTATTAAGGCAGATTTCTGTGCGTTCTTCCGGCATAGAAGACGAGGGGCACAGAGGATTAGGCTTAATACTCAATGGCCTATAAAAGGCAGGCGAAACGGTTGAGGTGATAAATGTCGAGTCTGAAAGACGAACATGAGGCATTACCTGGCGTGAAGGAAAATCGTTTTGCCCTCACCCTGGAGGCGCGATTTCGCCAGGTGGGCTTTGCGGTTTTATTACTTATTTTACTGCTGGCGCTGGGCGGTTTCTTTTCTACGGGATATTTCAGTTCGGCAGAAAAAACAAATAATAACCAGACATTACACCTTTATTACGAGCGTTTTGGGCGGCTGCAAACAGAATTTAAACTCAGGGCTACCGTCCCCCCATCAAATACCGGACACTATATTTTTCGTTTCGACGGCGATGTCAGGGATAATTTCCAGCCCGGCACCCTCTCACCCCAGCCCGATCGGATGTACAGCCAGGGAAAAGCCCTCGTCCTGGTTTACAACACAACCAAAAGTCAGCGTGATTTCTCTGTGACCCTGTACCTCACACCCACGACGCCCGGAAAAGCGGTGAACCGGATAACCGTTAACGATGAGCCGGAAATCGCTTTCTGGCAGTTTATTTATCCCTAGGAGCGCAATATGGAGATGGTCTTTCGGGCACTGGCGATCTACCTGATTTTGCTGGTGGTGTTTAAAGTGGCGGGGCGTCGGGCGTTATTGCAGATGACCAGCTTTGATCTGATCTTATTGCTGATTATCAGCGAAGCCACGCAGCAGGCGCTGCTGGGAAATGATTTTTCGGTGACCGGGGCGATGATTACCATCGTGACGCTGGTGGTGGTGGATATTCTCTTTGGCCTGATGAAGAAAACCTTTGCCGGGGCGGAGGACGTGCTCGATGGCTCCCCGGTGATCCTGGTGGAAAATGGGATGCCCCTGACGGACAAGCTGCGGAAAGTGGATGTCTCCTGCGATGATATTCTGGTCGCAGCGCGGCAGAACCAGGGCATCACCGAGTTCAGCAAAATCAAATACGCCATTCTGGAGCGCAACGGTCACATTTCAATCATTCCGCAAGAGCGTGATTAATCCGGGCAAAAAAGCAGTAAATGTGATGATCACTGCCCCGCAGATGTGTTACTAACACCATGTAGTCACTAAAAAAACAGAAAAACAGGGTATCGACAGTATGTCTAAAAACAAACTCGCCAGCAGCGTGCAGAGCCTGCAATCCTCCGCCATCCGTGAATTATTAAAACACAGCAAAATGCCGGGCGTGATCTCCCTCGGCGGCGGCATTCCCAATCCCGATCTTTTCGATCATGAAGGGTTACAGAATGCGGCAGATGCCGTGTTGTCCCGCCATTTTGGCGAAGCATTCCAGTACGGTCTGAGTGAAGGCTATCCGGGACTGCGCGACGCGATCGGGCAGATCTGCGCCGACCGTGGAATCGCCTGTCAGGCCGATGACGTGGTGGTCACCTCCGGCTCCCAGCAGTCGCTGGATATTCTGGCCCGCGCGCTGATCAATCCCGGCGATACCGTGGTTGTGGAGCGTCCGACCTATCTCGCCGCGCTGCAGGTCTTTAGTCTGGCGCAGGCTCAACTTGAATCTGTCGGCACCGATGGGGAAGGGATGAAAGTTGATGAACTGGAAGCCCTGGTCAGCCGCAAAACCATCAAAGCCGTCTATATCGTGCCGACGTTTGGTAACCCAGGCGGCGTGACGCTCTCCGAAAACCGCCGCAAACAGCTGGTCGAGCTATCAAAACGCTATGATTTCGTGATTATCGAAGACGACCCCTACAGCGAAATCAACTACACCTCTGACGTGTTCCGCCCGCTGATGGCCCATGCCAAAGCGATAGGCAACGAAGATAACGTCGTCTATACCTCGACGTTCTCCAAAATCCTCGCACCCGGCACGCGCGTCGGCTGGCTGGTGGTGCCTGAGTGGCTGAAACGGGCGGTGGTGAATCTCAAGCAAACCACTGATTTGCATACCAGCACCTTGTCGCAGCTGATGACTTACGAGTATCTGCAAACCGGGCGTCTGGCCGGGCAGATTGCGCTGATTCGCGATGCCTATCGCCAGAAATATCAGACCTTTGCGAATGAGCTGGAAAAAGAGCTGGGTGATGTGCTGACTTTCCATAAACCGAAGGGCGGGATGTTCCTGTGGGCGAAATTCAACAACGGTCTTAATACCACCGAATGGCTGGCAAAGACGCTGGCGAACGGTGTGGTGTTCGTGCCCGGTGAGTTCTTCTATTGCAGCGAACCCGACCGCGCGACGCTGCGCATGTCGTTTGTCACGGCCACGGATGAGCAGCTGAAAGAGGCGGTTCGCCGCCTGAAAATTTCGCTCTGAACAGCCTTACGCATGATGGCGTAGCCGCTGTCATGCGTAATAATTACCCGGTGCGAAATATCACTGACGGTAAAACCCATGACTGAATTCCTCACCGGTGTGGTTACCCATACGCCCGTCTGGGTGTGGGTGCTGTTTGTCTTTCTCATCACTCGCGGCATCAAAGCACGCAAACCCGCCATCGTGACGCTGGAAAAGCTCGCGATTATCCCCGCCATTTTTCTTTTCTGGGATATCTACGATCTGGTGGTGTTCCGCAAACTCACCGTCGCCAGCAGCGCCCTGTGGATCGCCGGTTTGCTGGCAGGCGCAGCGCTGGGCTATTTGCTCATCAAACAGACGGCGGTAACACGCGCGGAACTCCCGCGCAGTCTGTACCGGCAGGCCGACAACTCGGCGCTGCCGCTGATGATGCTGGCGTTTGGCGTGAAATATGTGCTGGGGGTGATGACTGCCGTTTCCCCCGCCACGCTGCAGCAGCCTGGAATGAGCGCATTTGCGATTATCTCCGGCGGCGTTTTTGCGGGCGTGTTTGTCGGAAAATTTACCCGCTATGTGCGCGTGTATCGCTTCGCTTCACAGCAGCAAGTGAGTTAACTACGACGTCGCGCTGGCAAGGGATTTGTCGGCGTGGTCGCCCTTTATCACTCGGGTCACTTCATCTATTCGCCAGATTTTCCCCTCGCGCAGGCGGGCAAACAGGTACACCTCAATTTCTGACGTTTGTCCGTCCGTTTTGCTTACGGTGACGATATGGCGGTCTGCCAGCAGATGCGGCGTGCAGCATGCCTGCTCGACCCTGAAGGTGATCCCGTTAGTTTGCGTGCGGACATGATCTAAGTGCCGCACAAATTCAGCGAAATTGAGCACGTTACCGTCCGTATGCTGCTGGTAGTCATTCGAGAAAATCGCTGCCGGAGCCAGCGTTCCCGCGAAAAGATCGGTTAACAGCCGTTGGGTGAGGGCGCGGCAGGACGGTTCGTCAGAGGCAGCCTGCAGGTCAGTGATGAGGGACATTGTTGTGCTCCTTTAAAAGGGGTGAGAGCACATTATCCTTGACAGAATCTGGCGTAGTTTCTGTAATCAGGCAATCAATAACGATTTTCGGCCAAACTATGTTGATGACCGCTGAACCTCTTCGCCATCCATCGGGCTATCGAACCGACTGGCATGCTCACGCCACCGGCCAGCTCTGCCGTATTACCTCGGGCCTGCTGATTATCGAGACCGAAAAGGGGCGCTGGGTGGTGCCGCGAGAGCATATCGGCTGGATCCCGGCTGGGTTGCGTCATGCCGCGCTGTCGGAAAGCGCCATTGAGGGCCAGTCTCTGTATCTGGATTCAGCCTGTTGTTCAGCCCTGCCCGAGCAACCGGCAGTCTTTGAACCGGAAAAGCTGTGCGAGGCGCTGTTCCTGCGGCTGTGCCAGGCGGGCGAGGGCGCAGATCAGCAGATGATCTCCATGCTCACCCGCGAACTGGCTCAGTCCCGGCAGGATCGCTTTCGGCTGCCGATGCCCGCTCACCCGCGTTTACTGAAAATCGCGCGCACGCTGCTGAACGCCGTGGACGATGTGCTCCCGGTGGAAGAGTATGCACGCCAGTCCGGGATGAGCGTGCGCACGTTTCACCGTCAGTTCAGCGCCGCGACGGGCATGAATTTTGTGAACTGGCGGCAGCTGGCCCGTGTGATCAGGGCGATGGAGTGGCTGGAGGAGGGAAAACCCGTCGGATGGATTGCGCTGTCGTGCGGCTACAACAGCGTCAGCGCATTCATTGAGGTCTTTCGCACCTACACCGGCAGAACGCCGGGACAGTGGGGGGTTACAACAAACCCTTCTGCGCAAACGTAAAACGGGTGGCTTCGTTGAGATCCAGCGTTTTTAAGGCCTCCGGCTGCACCCACGCGATCTGCTGAAACTCTTCGTTAAAGGTCACATCGCGGTTGGCGCTGACGCAGTCGAAGATAAGGTAAATCATATAGATCTCTTCGGTGCTGCCGTCGGCATAGGTTTTTATCCGGATATCATCGCGAAACGCCCAGGGTTTGACGGAGGTGATCTCAAGCGCATCGCCCAGCTCTTCGCGAATTTCGCGCCGCAGCGCCTGCTCCATGGTTTCACCCGGTTCTATACCGCCGCCCGACAGCGCCCACTGGCCGGGAAACACACCGCGATCCGCCGCCATTTTGCACAGCAGATAAGCCCCGTCATTCTGAATAATCGGACAAACAATTGTTCTCTGGCGCATGTTCACTCCCTGAATTTTTGTGTTGGCGCTACTGTAGCAGAGTTCAGGCGATGTCCTGCTGGTGAGATTTTCGTTTTGCCAGAACCTCCGCAACTGTTTTGATTCGGCTCAGCTCTTCCTGAGTGCGCATATTGTTCTGCACCTCCCAGATATCCACATTTTGCTGCAAGTTGAGCCAGAACTCGATGGAGGTATCAAACACTCTGGCGAGGCGTAGCGCCATGTCGGCGGTCAGCTTGCGGTTGTTATTGACCAGCGCACTGATGGTATTACGGTGCACGTTAAGCATGTCGGCCAAATCTGCGATTTTAAGATCTAGCGGTTCAAGGTATTCGTACTGCAACACATCGCCCGGCGTGGTGGGTTTGCGGGTTGCCTGCGGGAGAGTCATGGAGTGTTACCTCACTATTTATAAGGCTTATATTTATGCGGGGCGAGGTAGATATCTTCGGCTTTCCCCGCCAACTGCTGATCGCGAAAGTTTTTAATGTTCTTCAACATAATGCATGTTAGCTCCGATCCCTGTGAAGCTATGGTGATATTATTGCACAGCCGCACTGTGCACAAGTGCGATTATGCTGTTTTCTAATTTATCGGAATTAGACCCGTGTTGCCTTATGCCTGCGAGGCCAGAGAAACATACGCCTGGTAGAGAGGTGCTGGAAAGGGGGAGGAAGAGGAAGAAATGTCATACTGCGAAGCGGATTCAGAAAATACGGGATGGCAGGCTGCACCGGTGCAAGAGTCGAAAAAACAGATCGGGTGGTGCGGTACTTACCCGACCTGACAGCTTATAGGCCCGGTAAGCATCAGCACTACCGGGCTTTTTTACTGGCGTCGCATTCCCATTACCGCTCCCGCAGCGCCTCTTTCGCCCGGTTAAACGGCTTAATCATATAATCCATCACCGATTTCTCTCCGGTTTTGATATCCACCGTGGCAATCATCCCTGGCACAATCGAGAATTTGCGGCCCGCTTTATTGACCAGATAATCCTGGCTGGTGCGGATAAACACGCGGTAATAGAACACTTCGGGTTTGGCTTCGTCCTGAATGGTGTCCGGCGAAATGGTTTCGACCACGCCGTGCAGCCCGCCGTAGATGGCGTAATCGTAGGCGGTGATTTTAACCAGCGCTTTTTGCTCCGGGTGGATAAAGGCGATATCGCGCGGTGACAGGCGGGTTTCGATCAGCAGGTGATCGTCCACCGGCACAATCTCCATCAGCTCGCCGTTCGGGGGGATAACCCCGCCGATGGTCGTCACCTTGATATTTTTCACGATCCCACGCACCGGCGATCGCACGGTCAGGCGCGTCACGGAATCCTCGCGGCCTTTCAGCACCGCCGAGACCATATCGACTTCCGCGTTGGCTTTCGACAGCGCCTCGCGGGCCTGCACGTAGTATTGCGAACGCACGTCCGTCAGCTTCAGTTCCAGATCGCTTTTTTGCCGCTGCAGGCGTAACTCCTCCACGTGGCTGGCCGCTCCGGTCTTGATCAGCCGCTGAGTGATAGCCAGCTCTTTATTCGCGAGGCTCAGGGCAGCTTTTAGCTCGCGCTGAGTGTCCTCCAGCTGCGCGCGGCGCGAGGTGTAGAGCCGGGTTTCGGCGGCGATCAGCTCCGGCCACTGTTTCAGGGAAGGGGGAAAGACCAGCGGCAGATCGTTCACTTCGGCGGTGAGACGCACGCTGGAGGCCAGCGATGCACGATAGCGCGCCGCGCTTTCACCGACGTTAGATTCTGAACGTGTGGGATCGAGTCGCGCCAGCACCTGGCCCGCCTGCACCACGTTGCCTTCGCGCACGTTCAGTTCGGTCAGGATCCCGCCGTCGAGGGACTGCAACACCTGCTCGCGCGAGCTGGGGATCACTTTCCCCGTCCCGGTTGAAACCTCGTCGAGAATGCCAAACCACGCCCACACGCCGACGATAATAAACAGCAGCAGGGAGAGGATCACGATGCGCCGCGCGCCGGAGTAACCGCTTTCGGAGTCGAGAGCGTTATCGAGATCGTCCATCGCCGCGACATCACGCTGACTGATTTTCATTTTTCCACTCCCGTCCGTTTGCCTGTTGCTGCATGCGGCTGTTGCTCAGGGCCTGCGCTTTTGGCGCGTCCATCACCAGCATGCCCTCTTTCAGCACCACCACGCGCTCCACCAGCTCCAGCACCGGCACGCGGTGAGTGGCGACGATCAGCGTTCGGTTGCCGAGCCACGCGCCGAGATGCTGAAGAAACTCGCGCTCCGTGTGCTCATCCAGCGAGGCGGTCGGTTCATCGAGCAGCACGATATTGGGATCGCGCAGGAACATGCGCGCCAGCAAAATCGACTGACGCTGCCCGCCAGACAGCCCCACGCCGTTCTCCATGATCGGATAGTCGAGTCCTTTCGGCAGCTTTTGCACAAAGCTCGCCGCGCCGCACATCTCCAGCACGGCGAAGATCTCTTCATCCGTGGCGCGCGGCATCCCAAGCGTGATGTTCTCTCGCAGAGTGCCGTAGAACAGCCGTGCGTTCTGGGTCATAAAGCCGACGTTGCGCCGCAGATCCGCGACGTCCAGATGCGGCAGGCTAAGGTTGTCGAGCCGCAGCTCGCCGCCTGCCAGATCCATTCCGCCCGACAGCGCCTGTAACAGGGTGGATTTCCCTGCGCCGTTACGCCCGAGGATCGCCACTTTCTCGCCGGGTTTGATCTCCAGGCGGTTAATGCGCAGGGCCATACGCGGATCTTCCGGGTGATAGCGAAACTGCGCCTGATCGAACAGGTAGTGCCCGCGCAGCACGTCCTGGCGGATCGGCGTCTCTTCGCGCTGGTTTTCCGTCGGCAGCTGCATGATGCTGTCCAGCCCCTCTTTGGCGGCTTTCACCTGCTGCCAGCGCGCCAGCACGCCGCACAGGGTCGCCATCGGGGCGATCATCCGCGACGCCAGCATCGAGGCCGCCACCACCGAACCGGTGGTTAAGGTGCCGTCGATCACCATCGGCGCGCCGACCACGATCACCCCGGCGTACACCAGACTTTGAATGGTCATCCCCCAGCTGATCAGGTTTTGCGTCAGCTCGCGGGTGCGCAGGCCGGACTCGGCGGTGATCTGGATATAGCTGTTCCACTGCTGCAAAAAGCGGTTTTCCGCCTGCATCAGCTTGATGTCCTCCAGCCCCTGTACGCTCTCGACCAGCACCGCGTTGCGCAGGGTCGATTCATGGGCCGACTGCTTCGCCAGCGCCGCGAGTTTTTTCTGCAGCAGCAGGCCGGGCAGCACCATCAGCACGGCAGCGACGGGGGCGATCCAGGCTAATTGCGGCGCGATGATCGCCAGCACCACCACGAACAGGAAGAAGAACGGCAGATCGACGATGGTGGAAATGGTGGAAGAGGTGACCATCTCGCGGATCTGCTCCAGCTCACGCAGCTGCGAAATAAAGCTCCCGGTTGAGCGCGGGATCGCGCTGTTACGCAGGCGCAGGGCGTGGCCAAACACCCGATCCGACACCCGCAGATCGGCGCGTTTTCCCAGCAGATCCATGATATGACCGCGCGCGACACGCAGCACAAAGCCAAACAGCGTGGCGATCAGCACGCCGATGGTCAGCACGTAAAGCGTCGGATAGGACTGGGCGGGGATCACCCGGTCGTAAACCTGCATTGAGAACACGATCCCGGAGAGGGAGAGGACGTTGATGAACAGCGCCGCCAGCATCACCCAGGTATAGGGACGCATGTCGCGCATCACCAGCCGGTAGAGCCAGTCGGGGCGGTATTTGGAAATATAGGCATCCACGCGGCTGTCTTTTAGCGCCGCCAGCGGGCGCAGGGCGACCACGTGACGAATGGCGGGCAGCAGAGCGGTCATCGACACGCGGTTGTTGTGCGGCGTGGTGTCGATAAAGTTGATATCAAGGGTGTCGTCGCCGTCGAAATGTTCAATGACGCCGATTTTGCCCTCGTTAAGCTCCACCACCACCGGCAGTTTCCAGCTGTTGATGGAATGCTCCGTGGCGGTCAGCAGCTGAAAGGAAAGTCCTGCCTCGCGCGCCAGTTGAGTCAGCGCCGGTACCATGGGTTTGCCCTTTAGCCATGGCGCCCCGGCCACCAGTGCGCCTGGGGAGCAGGCCACGCGATAGCGGCTGGCGACGTAGCCAAACGCCTGCGCCCAGTGCTCCAGCGTCTCTTCGGGAATACTTTCGTCCTGCGGATTATCGGTTTGCTTCATGGCTGGATCTCCACAGTCTGAATGGTGCGGTTCTCAAGATCGAACGAATGACGCAAAAGGCCCGTGTTGTACAGGCAGCTCAGCTCCAGCTGGTGCAGCTGTCCGGCGGTTTGCTGCTGGGTGAAACGTGCCTGATACACCTCCTGCTCGGCGTTGAGCACGTCGAGCAGCGGCCGTGAGCCGAGATCGAGATATTGCTGTTGATAGAGTTCGCGGGTGCGGACGCTGAGCGCCTCCTGCCGGGCCTGGATTTGCAGGGTGCTCAGCAGGCTCATCACCTGGCTGCGCGATTCAAGCAGCTTCTGGCGCACGTCGAGGCGGGTGCGTTGAATGGTCGACTGCGCGGCTTCAACGGCATGTCCGGCGGCGTTACGCCGGGCGGTAAGACCACCGCCCTGATAGAGCGGCATCTGCACTTTGACCCACGCGGAATACTGGGTGCGATCCAGAGAATCGTTGCCCGCATAGCGGTCGTTGAGGTAGTGGCGCACTTCCGGCTCCAGCGAGACGGTCGGCGTCATTTGCGCGTTAGCATAGTCGAGATTGGCCTGCGCGACGTTGGCCTGCGCCCACGCGGAGAGCACGGCGGGCACCAAACGATCGTCCGGCTCGGCGACGTCGCAGCTGCGGGCCAGTTTTGCCGGGAAATCGTTGCTGATGGTGTTCAGGCTGTTCCAGCCGAGAAAGCTCATCAGTGTGGCGCGGGAGCTGTCGAGGCTGGCCTGATACTGCATGAGCTGCGCCCGCGCGCCTTCGATACGGGCATCGGTCTGCACCACGTCCGAAAGGGAACTTGCCCCTTCGTCGTTGCGCTGACGCGCCAGCGAGCCGATGGACGACAGCGCATCCAACTGCTCTTTGGCGGTCTCCACCATTTGCTGCCAGGTCTGCACCTGCACCATTGCCAGGGCGGTGTCGTGGGCGATGGTATCAATGCTCACCAGCACGTTGGCCTGCTGCTGCGCCACGCCCGCGCTTTCGGCTCGCACCTGGCTTGCCACTTTGCCAAAGTCGTAAAGCATTTGTGAAACAGAGAGCACCAGCGACGGGGTAAAGCCGTTGTCACTGCCGTCATGGGTATAGCCGCCGTCCATTCCCGCGTTGACCTGCGGATAGTATTTCGATTTGGCGACGTCGACCTGTTCTGATTGTTCGTAGAGTTTACCGACCGCTTCGCTGATGGTCGGATGCCAGCTGACGGCGCGGTTAACGGCATCGCCCAGCAGCAGCGTACCCGGAGCGGCTTTGTTGGCGACGGGCGCAACGCGGCCATTCAGGGACGGCAGCTCCTGTTCTTCACTCAGCAGGCCGGTGTTGATTACGCCCGCAGGGTTAGCCGCGAGAACGGGCACAGATATCAGGCAGCACGAGAGCCACCAGTAAGGCATCTTCTTTCCCATGTCATGTCCCTAATAAATTTGTACTTTTTATTCTTGATGCCCGGGCGCTGAACGCCCGGGTCAGTTGTGTTGTGCTATCAGGTAATGATGTTGTGGTGCTGATTAACCAGTTCGTCGTAGCTACTTTGTACGTTGTCCAGAGTGACCAGCGTCGTATTAGTGTAGGTGCTCCCCGTACCGTCACGATCGATGGAGATCACAGTGTTGTTACCGCTGGTGGTGACATGCACGTAGTTGCCAAGCGTGGATGCCTGTCCGTTCCAGCCCACCAGCAGATCGCCGATATCAATTTTGTCCCCCTGGCTGATGGAGAAGTTGGTCCAGTGATCCCCGGTGCTGTTGCCCGCCGTGGCGTTACCCACGGTGTTGTTCAGCACCTGATAAATCAGGGTATCGCCGTAAGCTGTCCCATTGATCACGTCGTTATGCTCAGAGCTGATGAACTGCGGCGCCATGTTGATGGTCAGCGACGCGCTGTCCGTTTTCCCTGCCGTGTCCGTCAGGGTGTAGTTAAAGACCTCCTTCGAGGTGATGCTGGAGAGCGACACGCCGGTGTTGAGCGTGTAGGTGTAATGACCGTCAGCGCCGATGGAGAGCGTGCCGTAGTGCCCCTGAATGGTCACATTCGCGGCGCTGGTGGTGTACGGGTCGAGAGTGGTGGTCACGCCGTTGTAGCCGGTGATACTCAGACGGGTATCCACCGAGTGCAGCTGATCCATCGCCCCCTGCGAATCGGTGCCATCAAAGATGTTGCCGTTAACGGTGTGCCCGCTGGTGGAATCGAACTGATTGAGCGAGTAGGTGGTCCCCACCACGTCCGGGGTGATGGTGATTTGCCCCACCGCCAGCGCGCCCATCTTCCCGGTGTAGGAGAGGGTGTAGGTGCCCGCCTCCAGATCCAGCCCGTTCAGGTTGATGGTTGCGGTGCCGCCCAGCAGTAATCCGCCGTTGAACGAACCGCTGCGCACGGTGGTGGCACCGTTCGACAGCACCCAGTCCACCGTCAGGCCGCCGAGCGAGAGCAGCGAGGCGACGTTAAAGTGCAGGACCACGTTATGCAGGGCGGTGTTGGCGTCGACCACGAAGGTACCGCTGCCGCTGCCCTGGGTTGCCGCCAGCAGAGCCGCCGTCCAGGTGGCGTTGCCGACGGTGGTGTCCGAGTAGGCCGCCGTATGGTGCACTGACGTCACATCCATCACCGCGCTCACGTCGTTGACCGCATCCATCGCCCGTGGAGTTGGAGTGATGTTGAGGGACGCCGTGTCTTTATCGCCGTTTGGCGCGGTCACCGTGTAGACGAAGGTGTCCGGCGTCTTGATGTGATCGGCCCCGACGCCGCTGTTCAGGGTATAGGTGTATTTACCGTCCGCATTGATGGTCAGGGTGCCATATTCACCCTGAATGGTGGTGACGCCCGTACCATTGACCGCCACGCCGTTCACCGCCGTGACGTGGGTGCCCGCCGGAATAATATCATCCGCCAGCACGTCGCCGGTGGTGCTGCCGCCGACGCTCGAGACGGTGTAAACATGGTCTTCCAGTACGTTAAGGGTGTAAGCCGTCAGCGCCGTGATACCGGCTGCGGTGTTCAGCAGGAACAGGTACTCCCCGGCCGGCAGGTTGAGCGTCAGGGTGCCCGACGTACCACCCAGCAGCGGCGCGCGCAGCCAGCCTGGTTGAACGCGCATCTGCTCGAAGGTTTGCGTCGCGTCGTTGAATTTATAGACGTAAAGATCGAACACCGAGGCCAGCGCCACGCCGCCAACGGAGGCCTGGATGGTCATGGTGCGGGTGGTGCCTTCCGCCACGTTATAGATGATCGGATTGCTCAAATCATCGAGCAGATTGAGGCTTAGCGTGTTGCCCAGATTGACGCCCACCACGGTGAAGCCGCCCTGGGACGACGTGCCGTTGTTGATGGCGTGAACGCTGGTGTCGAAGGTGAAACTCGCGGAATCATCGACCGCCGTGACGCTGTTGGTGACGGTGTTGGCCCCGAGGGAGATCACCAGCTGCGCCGAGGCGGTGGAACCGTTATGCCCGATGGTGTAGGTGAAGCTCTCGGTCCGGCCCAGAATCGCGGCGCTGGTGTTGGTCAGGGTGTAGGTGTAGCTCCCGTTGAGGTTAATCGTCAGCGTACCGTACTGGCCCTGGATCACCGTGCCATCGGCCGTCACGTTCACCGTGTGGCCCTGGGAATCGGTGACGGCGGTGATGCGAGTGCCTGCCGGGGCGTTGTCGCTGCCGGTGGTTGGGTCATTGTCCAGAATGACGTTACCGGACTGGGTGGTCACACCCGTTACCGTCCCGGCGCTTGTTTCGGTGACGTCCACGTCAAGACTGGTGTACGACCCGGTCGCCAGCAGGTTGGTGTTGTAGCTGAGTACGCGGTACTGGCCCTCGGTCAGCCCGGTCATGTTAAGGGTGACGCCGTTGGCGCCCAGCGTCAGCAGGTTGGCGAACTGCGGCAGACCGGTATCCACCACCGTGGTCCAGGTGCCGTTGACCGCATCCCAGCGCTGCACCACCACTTCCAGGGTGTTGAGCAGCGACAGCACCACGCCTGTGGCATCGGCGTTAATCGAAATATCCGCATTCCCGCCCGCACCCACGGTAAAGCCGACCTGCGCCGTATCGTTACCGAGCAGGGTGAGCACGTTACCGAGCGCCCCGACCAGCAGGAATCCGTAATCGCTGTACTGGGCGTTGGTCACCGTGGCGTCAGAGGTGAGCGCCAGTTCCTCGACGTTGGAACTTGCCGACAGCGGCACAACCGGCGCCAGCGCAGAGCCTGGCGTCGAGGTGTTGCCTGCCGCGTCGGTGGCGGTGATTTGCAGGGTCTGGCCTTCCGTCTGTTTATTGAGGAAGGTGTAGCTGTAAGTGCCTCCGGCGTTCGCCGTGGTGGTCACCAGGGTGCCATCCGCCAGGCGAATCGTCACGGTGCTGCCCGCTTCTGCGCTGCCCGTCAGCACGCTGCCGTCGGCGTTAAAGGTTCCGTTCGGCGCGTTCGGTGCGACGGTATCAACGATAACGGTGGTCGGAATGGAGACCGGCCCGGTGCCGCCGATGACGTTGGTCGCCGTGGCGGTAAAGGCGTGAGAACCCTCGCTCAGTGCAGGTGTTGTGAAGGTCCAGTTACCGTTGATATCTGTGGTCGTGGTGCCCATCGCCACGCCGTTGTTATACAGCGTGATGGTGGAGTTCGGCTGCGCCGTCCCGCTCAGGGTTGGCGTTGTGTCATCCGTGGCTTTGCCGTTGGTCAGATTACCGGTAATGGTCCCCACGTTGTCGTTGACGGTGGTGATCAGCGGCGCATTCGGCAGGTTGGTGAATGGCGCGGTGACGCTCTGGGTATTGCCTGCGTTCCCGGCTTTATCCGTGGCAAAGGCCAGCAGCGTTTCGCCGTTGGTTTGCGCCGGTGAAATGGTGACGTTGAAAGCCCCGCTGCCGTCCGCCGTCGCCGTGCCGAGCACTGTTCCGGTGCTGCTGGTAATGGTGACAGTGCTGCCCGCTTCCGCAAGTCCCGTGACGTGGGTGCCGTTACCGATTACGGCCAGCGTGCCCGGCAGCCCCGGCGCAACCGTATCCACCACAATCGAGGTGATGGACGATGGTGCGCTGGTATTGCCCGCCGCGTCGGTGGCGGTCGCGGTAAAGTTGTGCTGCCCGTTGGTCAGCGTGGTGGTGGTCTGTGGCAGAGTCCAGTTGCCGTTGGTGTCAGCGGTGACGGTGCCGACCAGCGTCGTGCCGTCATAAATCCGCACCACCGCGTTAGGCTCACTGGTCCCGCTCAGCGTCGGCTGGGTGTCGTTGGTCGGGTTACCGTTAATCACCGGCCCGGTGACAGTACCGACATCATCCACGACCGAGGCGATCACCGGCGCGTTTGGCGCAGTGGCATCGACGTTAACCACAAAGGCCGTTGTCGGGTCACTGGCGTTACCCGCGGCGTCGGTGGCGGTGATGGTCAGCGGATGCAGCCCGTCGCCCAGCGCCGGTGACGGCGTAAAGGACCACGCACCTCCGGTGGCCGTGACGGTGCCAATCAGCACGCCGTTATCAAAGATTTTCACCGTCGATCCCGCTTCGGCTGTCCCGGTGAGCGTCGGCTGTGCATCGTTGGTGAGCTGGCCGCTGGTCAGGTTAGTGACGGTTCCGACGTCATCTACCACGGAAACCAGTACCGGAACGGCCGGCGGCGTGAGGTCGACATTCAGGGTAAAGGTTGCCGACGGATCGCTGTTGTTGCCCGCTGCGTCGGTCGCCTGGGCAATAAAGGCATGCGGTCCCGCGCCAAGTGCGGTGGTGAGCGTCACCGCCCAGTTCCCGCTGGCGTCCGCCGTGGTGGTGGCGATCACCAGGCCATTTTCGAGGATATTGATGCTGGCGTTCGGCTCGCTGGTCCCGATCAGGCGCGGGAGCGTGTCGTCGGTGGTCTGGCCGCTGCCGAGCGGGCCAGTGACGGTTCCTGCATCGTCAAGCGCCTGAGTGATAACCGGTGCCAGCGGTGCAACCGTATCGACGATCACCGTGAAGCCCGGCGAGGCCACGCTGACGTTGCCCGCCGCGTCGGTCGCGGTGGCGGTCCAGGTGTGGCTGCCGTTGCTCAGCGGGTTCGGCGGGGTGAAGCTCCATTCGCCCGAGCCGTTAGCCTGTACGGTGCCGACCTGTACGCCGTTTTCATAGATGATGATCGTGGCGTTGTTCGCCGCCGAGCCGTTCAGCTGTGGCCGGGTGTCGTCGGTGGTCTGCCCGGACAGAACCGGGTTCAGCACGCTGCCGACGTCATCGGTGGCGTTAATAATGGTCGGTGCCGCTGGCGGCTGGGTATCCACCGTCAGATCGAAGGTGGTGGAGGTGGTGCTGGTATTGCCCGCTGCGTCGGTGGTGCTGAGGGTGATGGTGTGTGGCCCGTCAGCCATCGGTGCGGTTGGCGTGAAGGTCCAGTTCCCCTGGGCGTTCACCACTGCGGTGCCGAAGGGTTGTCCATCGTTGAGCAGGGTGACGGTCGCCCCGACTTCGCCGGTACCGTTGAAGGTTGGGCGGTTGTCATTGGTGGTGCCATTTTCAGGAATCGTGCCGGTGACCGGGCCGACGTCATCCTGCACCGTGGTGAGCACCGGCGCGTCTGGCGGCGTGGTGTCGACGGTGAAGGAGAAGACCGGCGAGTTAGCGGAGACGTTACCCGCTGCATCGGTGGCATTGACCCTGATGTTGTACAGGCCATCCGTCAGCCCGTTTGGGGGCATAAAGGTCCACGAACCGTTAATGACCTCCGCGGTGCCAATTTCTACGCCGTTATTCAGGATATGAACGGTGCTGCCCGTGACGCCCGTACCGGTGAAGGTTGGCGTGGCGTCGTTAGTGACCTGTCCTGCGGTCAGGTTCCCGACCACGCCGCCCGGAATATCATCGGCGACGGTGCTGAGCACCGGCACCGCAGGTGGGGTCAGATCGACAATCACGTTATAGCTATTGGAGCTGGTACTGACGTTCCCTTGTGGATCGGTCGCGACCACCGTAAAGGTGTGTGAACCTTCGGTGAGCGGCGTGGTGGGGGTGAAGGTCCAGTTCCCCAGGTTGTTGGCGGTGGCGGTGCCAATCTGGGTGCTGCCTTCGAAAATCGCCACGCTGCTGTTGGCTTCTGCCGTGCCCGAAAGGGTCGGCGTGGTGTCGTTGGTGGTGCCACCGGTTGGGACATTCCCGGTCACGGTGCCGACGTTATCGTCCGCCCCGACGATGACCGGCGTGGTGGAGACCGTATCGACCACAATGTTGAATGCCGGTGATTGTGCGCTTTCATTCCCCGCCGGATCGGTGGCGGAAATGGTCAGGGCGTGGTTGCCTTCTCCCAGCGCAGCGCCTGGCGTAAAGCTCCAGGTGCCCGTCGAGCCGACAACCACGGTGCCAATGGCGGTACCGTTGTTGTAGATGGTAATGGTGTCGCCCGCCGTTGCGGTGCCGCTCAGGGTTGGGCGACTGTCGTTGGTGGTTTGACCGCTGGTCAGCGGCCCGGTACCAGGACCGACATCATCGGTGACTGCGCCGAGCACCGGTGTACCAGGCGCGGTGAGATCGATGGTGACGGTAGCCGCCGGGGAGAGACCGCTCGTCAAACCGCCCTCGGTGGTGGTGGCGGTAAAGCTGTGTGGCCCCTCGCCGAGCGGGATCAGCGAGCTGGCCGTCCACTCGCCGGTTGGGCTGGCGGTGACAACGGCGTATGGCACCAGACCCCCGTCAAGGTAGATGGTCACAATGCTGTTCGGTGGGGCGGTCCCGCTCAGGACTGGCGTGGTGTCGTTGGAACTTGCCCCTTTCACTTCGACGGTGCCATTCGTGCCGTTGTCATCAATGATTGAGGTGATGGTCGGGACGGCTGGCAGCTCCGGCGTGTCTGTAACTTGATAATCCGTTGGGCCGCTGACGTTACCTGCCGCATCGCTGGCCGTGACGGTGAGCGTGGTTTCGTTGGTCTGTGCCGGTGAAAGGGCAATCGAGTAATTGCCGCCCGCATCGGCCACACCGCGGCCCAGTTCAACGCCATTTTCCCCTTTAACGATTACCGTGGAACCGGCTTCTGCGGTCCCGGTCAACGGTGTCCCTTCGATTGCGAGACTGCTGACGACCGGCGCGTCTGGCGCATCCGTATCAACGGTCACGGTAACCGGCGCGCTCGGGGTGGCGTTCCCGGCGGCGTCGGTGGCCGTGACGATAATGGTATGAGGCGCATCGCTCAGCGCCGAGCCGTCTGGCAGCGTCAGCGTCCAGTTGCCGTTAGCATCCACGGTGGCCTGTAGCGGCGCCCCCCCGTCAACAGAGACGGTGATGGTGCTCCCGACCTCGGTTTTCCCGCTGATGGTTGGCGTGTTGTCATTGGTGTACAGCACACCGTTGGCCAGCGTGCTGCTGGAGATCGTATCAATCTGCGGCGTCGTCGGGGCGACCGTATCCACCGTGATGGTGTACACCGGGCTGGTGCCGCTGACGTTACCCGCCGCATCGACGGAGGAGACGGTCAGGTTCAGCGCGCCGTCAGCGACGGTTGGGCTGGTCCAGGTCCAGGTACCGTTGGTGACGCTGACGCGGTCAACTTCGACCCCGTTGTTATAGATAATCACCGTGTCGCCGCTGGTGCCCGTTCCGCTGATGGTCGGCGTGGTGTCTGATGTCGAACCGCCGCTCGCGACGGTGCCTACGGTGATCGCCGGCGTCAACGGAGGCGTGGTATCCACGGTAATGGTCACCACCGGGGAGACGCCCGAGATATTCCCCGCTTCGTCCGTGGCGGTGGTGGTGAAGGCATGGGTGGTTTGCGTCAGCGGGGTGTCTGGCCGCCAGCTCCAGCTGCCGTCCGCGCCAACGGTGACGCGCCCGACCTCCTGCTTCGGCGCACCGCCGACGCTGTCGTAAATAATAATCACATCGTTCGCCACACCGGTGCCGCTCAGCACCGGACGCGAATCGTTGGTGCTGTCGCCGTTATCGACCGGTCCGGTGATTTGGCTGACGTTATCGGTGACGACCGGTGCGGTTGGCGTGGCAGGCGGGTCCGTATCAATCACGATGGTGACCGGCTGGGATGGCGCACTTTCGTTGCCCGCGCCGTCTTGATTGGTGACCGTCAGGGCGACATCGTATGAGCCGTTTGGCAGCGCCTGAGTCGGCGTCCAGCTCCATGTTCCGTCCTGCTGAACGGTGACCACGTCGGGCTGTTTGACGCCATCAATGTAGATCGTGACCGTATCGCCCGGCGTACCGGTGCCGCTTAAGGTCGGCGTGGTGTCGCGGGTGGCTTCGCCCGGATTGAGCGGCGTGCCGGTCGGCAGGCCGTCCGGGTTCACGGTGACGTCCGGAGAATCTGGCGTTGCAGGGGCCACGGTATCCACCACCAGACTAAACGGCGGTGAGGCGGTGGCGTTGCCTGCGGAGTCGGTCGCGACCACCGTCAGGGAGTGAGTGCCGTTGGTGAGCGGAGTGGTGGGGGTAAAGCTCCAGCCACCGTTACCGTCAAGCGTGGCAGTGCCGAGCAGGGTTGTGCCGTCGTAAACGGTAATAATCGTATCCGGCGGGGCGGTCCCCGTCATCGCAGGAAGGGTTTCGTCCGTCGGTGTGCCGCTGGTGACCGGGCCGGTGACAGCGCCGGAATTATCGGTGACCGTACCGATCGACGGCGCCGGTGGTGGCGTGGTGTCTACGATGATCTGGAAACCGTTTGAAACCGTGCCGACGTTCCCGGCCTGATCGATCGCGACGGCGGTCAGCGTATGCGGCCCGCCCTGTGGGAGCGCCAGCGTCGGGGTAAAGGTCCATGCCCCGCCGCTGCTGACCAGCGCGGTGCCGATCTGCACGCCGTCCAGACGAATGCTGATGGTGGCGCCCGGTTCGCCCGTACCGTTGAGCGTCGGACGGGAGTCGTTGGTGATTTCACCCGTATCCAGCGGGCCGGTTCTGCCCGGGACATCGTCAACGACGGAGGTGATCACCGGTGCGGCAGGGAGCACGCTATCAACCGTAATGCTCCAGCTGTTCGACGTGCCGCTGGCATTTCCGGCGTCGTCGATCGCGGTGGCAGTCAGGACGTGGCCGCCCTCGCGCAGGTGCACCGATGGCGTAAATTCCCAGTTACCGCTTTGGGGAATGACGAGGGTGCCGATTTGATCGGAACCGCTGAACAGATAGAGCGTGGTGCCCGGCTCGCCGGTGCCGCGAATGGTCGGCGTCGGGTCGTTAGTCAGGCCGCCGTTGGCGACATCACCCACCACATTGAGGGCGTCATCGTAGACCGAGGTGATCTCCGGCGTTTGCGCCGGGGTGGTATCCGGTGCCGTTACCGGAGCCGTGGGGCCGGTGTTGTTGGCAAGGTCCGTGGCGTCAGCTGTCAGCTTTTCGCCGTTAACTTGCGGCGGGGAAAGGGTAACGGAAAAATCGCCGTTGTCGCCCGTTTTGCCGCTGCCGATCTCCACGCCATCCGGCCCTTTAATGCTTACCGTGCTGCCCGGTTCGGCCTGGCCGGTGACGGTCGTGCCATCGTCAGAAACCGCCAGATTCGTTGGGGCCAGCGGATCGGTTGTATCCGGGGCGTCGGCGTGCCCTGGCTGACTGTCGTTGCCCGCGGCGTCGCTTGCGATCACATCCAGCACTTCGCCATTGGTTTGCGGCGGGGAGACCGGGACGGTGAAATGGCCGTTAGCATCGGTAGTGCCGGTGCCAATTACGCCGCCGCCGGTGTCTTTGATGGTGACGGTGCTGTTTGGCTCGGCGTTTCCGCTAACGCTGGTCCCGTCACCTGAGACCGTCAGCCCTGTTGGCGGGTTAGGCGCGATGCTGTCACTGGCGGTGACCGTGCCCGGGATACTGGCATTCCCGGCAGCGTCGGAAGCGACGACCGAGAGGGTTTGCCCGTTATTTTGTACGGTATTCAGGGTGATGGTGTAGTTGCCGTTGCCATCCGCAACGCCGGTGCCGATCACGCCGGTGCCGTTGCTGATGGTGATCGTGCTGTTCGGTTCAGCCGTGCCGGTGACCTGGTTCCCGGCAGGATTGAGGGTGACGGTCGGCTGGCCTGGCGCGATCGTGTCGACGATAAAGTTAATCTGCTGAGACAATCCGCTCTGGTTACCGGCGGCGTCAATTTCACGCACGGTGACGGAGTGGGGGCCTTCCGCCAGCGGGCCGTCAGGCGCTACGCTCCACAGCCCGTTCGGGCCGACGGTGACTTTGCCCACTTCCACGCCGTTATCGTAAATAATAATCGTGCTGCCGGGATCGCCACGGCCCGTGAGCCTCGGCTGGCTGGCGTCGGTGGTCTGGCCTGCTGTAACCGCACCGCGTATGGAGCCGACTTCATCGTTCACCACAAAGGCCGATGGCGCGGCGGGCGCAGTCACATCGACATTAATCGTAAAGCCCGGTGAGGCGGGGCCGGTATTGCCCGCCACATCCGTGGCGCGCACCGTCAGCACATGGGTGCCTTCACTCAGATTGACCGACGGGGTAAAGCTCCAGCTGCCGTTTGCGGCAGCGGTGACGGTGCCAATCGCAATGCCGTTATCGTAGATCGTGACCGTTGAATTCGCTTCGGCGGTACCCGTGAGCTGCGGGCGCTGATCGTTGGTGCTGCCGCCATTGTTCACCGGCCCGGTGACAGGATTAACGTCATCCGTGACGCTGGAGATCACAGGTGCCGTTGGCGCGACCGTATCCACCACAATGGTGATCCCCGCAGAAGGCGGGCTGGTGTGGCCTGCCGCATCGGTTGCGGTGGTGGTCAGGGTGTGGCTGCCGTTAGCCAGCGCGTTAGGCGGCGTGAAACTCCAGTTGCCGTTGGCATCCACTTTGGTGGTGCCGATTTTGGTGCCGTTATCGAAGACAGTGATGGTGGTTCCGGCTTCACCGATACCGCTCAGGGTAGGGCGCGCATCATCGGTTCGCTGCCCGTTATCCAGCGGGCCGGTTTCGCTGCCGACATCGTCGTTAACGATTAAAATGTCCGGTGCGTCGGGCGTGACCAGATCCGGGGCGGTCGCATGGGCCTCTTTACTGACGTTGCCGGAGGAGTCGGTCGCGGTGGCGGTAATCTGCTCGCCGTTGTTGAGCGGGGTGCCCAGTTCAATAGTGAATTTACCGTCGCTGCCGGTTTTACCGGTGCCGACCAGATTTCCGTTCGCATCTTTCAGGGTGATGGTGCTGTTCGGTTCTGCCGTCCCGGTGACGGTATTGCCGTCTGCCGAGAACTGCAGATTGGTCGGCGCGTCAGGCGGCGTGGTATCCGGGTCAGACGGGTTCCCCGGATTGCCTGGGTTGCCGTTGCCGTTATCATCGTCTCCGCCACCACCTCCGCCACCGCCGCCGCCAGCGGCGAGCGCGATCCCACCTGCGACAGCGACGCCACCAAGCACCCACGGCCAGATCGCCGCGCCGCCCGTATCACCGGAGGAGGCCATTAGCGCATCAATCGATGAAATCGCTTCATAGTGTTCTGTGGCGGCGGTGGGATCTTCAATCCACCACAGCGCGCCGTTGCCCTCTTCCAGCACCAGCTGGCTGGCGCCCTGAGCGTCTCCGACGTAGAAGTTTTTGAGGGTGATGGTTTCGCCCGAATTCAAGGTTACGATCAGATCTTCGCCGCTGCGCGTGTAGTGTGAAATGTCGCCTCGCCCAACGTGGAGCTTCACAATAGAGGAGTGATCCAGAGTAACCTGAGTGCCTTCGGTGGTGGTTTCCACGCCAGTAAGTTTCGAAATGACAGAGATTTGGCTCATATTGATGACTCCCAACAGATTTTTATTGATATGGCGTGCAAGACGAAGCCATCATCTTTCTGCGGGTACAGAGCGCCCCCGGCGGAGTCGCTATTTTTAAAATAGTGCTCACCGTTGTTATCTTCAGAGCGGCCGATGCCCGCCAGCAATTAGTGGCAACATCAGATGAATCGATTTATTTGCTTTGGGTTAACTTGTATTCGGCGTTTTTTGTGTTATATAAAGCCCTGTGATTTATAAAGATATTATTTGAATGGTCTGAAAATGATATAGCTATAAATAACGGAATATGCAAATGAAGCGCCAATTATGGACAAGTTAACCCCTTCTGAATTGAATAGTTTTCTGCCGGTTTGTACAGCTTGCGCGAGGGTGCTGAGCCTTGTGGTATAAGGCTTTGCTGTTTTTTGTCTGTCATTTGTTAAATATAATACCAAAGCATTTATTTGAATATATTTGCTATTTTTGAATGTAAATAGGTATTTAATTAAGGCGGGCTTAATTGTTAATTCAGGTGGGATTAAGAAATTATTTATACGATATATTATGTTTGCGACCGAATTAAAAATAAAAATGGCGGGCGGTGAAGAGTGTGCTATTAGAGACAGGAATTAAGCCTGCGTTAATTATTATCTGAATCTACCGTTCACTGATGACGGATGGCATAGGCCATAAGTATGATTTCGGCTGTCATTTCAACTGCATTTTCTGCGAATAGAATCGGGCGCTCGGGCGTTTACTCCTTGTTGACCTGCCCACCTTCACCAGGAGTAGAAAATGAACGCATCCTCAGTCCGTACCTTTACCCGTCCTCTGGCTATCCCGGTGCTGTTATTTTTGTTACAGACCCCGCAGGGCTTTGCCATGGGCAATACTGATACTGAAAGCAAAACGCCGGACTGCCCTTCAGGGCAGGTCTACGACAGTGTGAGTAAGAAGTGTGTCCCGGAGAAAACCAGCAGCCTCAGCGATGAGGACAAAACCAATTATGCGTACCACCTCGCGAAAAAAGGCGAGTATCAGGCGGCATTGAACCTGCTGGATACGTTAAAAAACGCCAACACGGCCGAGGCGTGGAACTACCGTGGCTATGCGACCCGCAAACTGGGGCGCACGGATGAAGGCATTGGCTATTACCAGCGATCGCTCGCCCTGCAGCCCAACTATGCCAAAGCGCGGGAGTATCTGGGGGAAGCATGGATGGTAAAAGGTCGCCCGGATCTGGCGAAAGAACAGCTTAAAGTCATTGCCGGGATCTGCGGCCAGGATTGCGAAGAGTACCGCGATCTGCAGGCGGCAATCGACGGGCATCCGGAGTCCTGATCTCTGCGGGAGGGGTAGAAAATCACAACCAGTGACGTTCGCCAACAGCTGGCGGCACATCTGACGCGTCTCTGGCGCTACGGACTGGTGCTGTCGCGCAACCGGGATCTGGCTGAAGAGCTGGTTCAGTCGACCTGCGTCCGCGCGCTCGAAAGGAGCGCGCAATATACGCCTGGCACGCGGATCGACCGTTGGCTGTTCTCGATTTTACACTCGATCTGGATCTCCGAACTGCGCGCGCGCCACGTCCGCCAGGGGCAGGGGTTTGTCCCTGGCGAAGATCTGATCGCCCCGGATACCCACGGGCAGGATGACGATCGTCTGCATTATCAGCAAATCATGCAGCGGGTGAATGACCTCCCGGAAGCCCAGCGCAACACGCTGTTTTTAGTCTATGTCGAAGGATTTACCTACCAGGAGGCGGCGGATACGCTGTCGGTTCCCATCGGCACCATCATGAGCCGACTGGCAACGGCGCGGGCGCGGCTCGCCAAAACGGTGGATGTCCGTCCGGTGGCGAAGGAGAAACGCTCATGAACTCGTTACGTTTTACGCCCCCTTATCACGACGATGCGATTATCGCCTGGCTGGATGGCGAGATGGAGAGCGCCGACGCCCGTGTTTTTGAAGCACAACTGTGTGTGGATACCTCCCTGGCACAGCGCATGGAGACGCTGAAAAACAGCCATCAGGACTATCAGCAGGCGTTTGCCCCGTTGCTGAAAGAGGCACCCGAAGCGCAGATGCAGCAGCGGCTCGATAACTATCTTGCAGGCGCGCGCGCAGGCGTCAGCCGACGTGCGCTGATTGCCGCGTCACTGAGTTTCCTGGCGATCGGTTCCGGGCTGGGGTATCTGGCGCGCCCTATGGCGGTGATAATGAGTGAGAACGAGCAGATTCGCGATCTTGAAGCTCAGTATATGTCGCTTTACAGCGCTGAAACCCTGCTGGATGTCGACAACTCGCCGTCGGTGATTGCCCAGGGGCTCCAGCGAACCGCCCAGGATATCGGCCTGAAAGTGAATGAGCAGCAGCTGGCTATTGCGGGCGCCGAGCTGAAGATGGTGCGGATGCTGCGCTACGACAGCACCGCTATCGCGCAGATCGTCTGGCTGCACGCGGATTTCGGCCCGCTGGCGCTGTGCATTTCGCCCCTTGAGAAGGCCGTTGTCACGGATATCAAAAACGAGCAGCGGCACAGCATGAATATTGCCTGGTGGAACGACAGTGACTATCAGTATGTGCTGATTGGCCGCACCCCGTCGAAGGCGCTCACCGCCAGCGCACGCCAGCTGCAGTTAAGGCTCTTATGACGCGTGGGCGTCGATCGCAATTTTTATCGCGATGCGGTCATCTACCACCATCGCGAATTTATCCATGTGGTAGGCGGAGCGTGAGATGGCGGTGGTGGCATTAAGGGAGATTGCCTCCGCCGCGTTGTCTTCATCCAGAGTCGCTTCCAGGATCACCGGGCGCTGAATGTCTTTGACCTTTAGCGAGCCAAACACTCTGTAATGGCCATCGCCCAGCGCCACAACCCGGGTACTGCTGAACCTGATCGTAGGGTAGCGTGCGGCATCGAAAAACATATCGCTCTTGAGCTGCCAGGTGAGCAGACGGTTAGAGGCCACCAGCGTGGCGACGGGAATGGTCACATCAATGCGATCGGCAAATTCATTGGTCGGGTCCAGAGTGACGTTTCCCGTCACGCCATTGAGATTCGCCCAGGAAAGGATGCCGCCAAAGGCATGCCACGACAGGGTGATGGGCGTTTTTTCGCTGTTAATGGCGTAGGTGACCGGCATCGCGTAGAGGGCAGGGCACAGCAGCATAACCATGAGCAGGGTGACAGAGCGAATCATGAGGCAATCTCCAGTAGGCGGGCAAAGTGTAAACGCGTAGGGAGGGAGATTTATTCGCAGGGATCAGAAATAAAAAAGGCCGCGAGGGCGGCCTTTATCGGGGGGAGAAAACTTATTCAGTGACTTTCTTTTCCAGCGACGAAGCGCCTTCTTTGGTTTTGTTCCAGCCTTTCTCCGTCCCTTCTTTAGTGGCATCCCAGCCCTTCTCGGTGCCTTCTTTGGTTTTATGCCAGGCTTTCTGGGAGTCTTCACTCACTTTGCTGCCGAAGCTTTCGCTTTTACCTTCAGCGGCGTGTTTGGATTTGAGCTTCAGCTCTTCACCTTTGTTCTGCTCTTCATGCAGTTTTTGTTTCGCGTCATTGGCGTTCGCTTTCGCGGCGGCAACGGTGTCGTCGGTTGCGTGTGTGGTTGCGGCAAAAACAGGTGAAGCCAGCAGAAGTGCAGATAATGCAATAATTGTCTTTTTCATAATATCCTCAATTCACGTTATTCATGTTATGAGCGTGATTAAGAATGGCACGAGCGAAGCGGCATGGCTTTAGGAAAAAACTGTAAGTGGATCAAGGGTAAAAATTCAGGCGTGCGTTAAAGATGCTTATCACCTCTGCCAACAAGAGATATTCCGCCGCGGTTTAAGACAGATTCAGGCCACTTATAAATAGGGCGCAGAGTAATCGCGGCGGGTAAATGCCACAGGGCTGGGCGTCGGTTTACTGGCTCGGTATTCAGCAGGCTGCGCCTGTCATTTACGGCACACAGTCACGCAGTAATGTGCGCGTTTTTCTCTGTTCACGATAACAATCGCTGAAAAATTTCAGCCGGTGGCCGATAAACACGTTAGGGTTCTCGTGAAAAGAGCATTGCGTTGTGTGTTGTTTGCCGGGCGAGACGACATTCTGGAATATTGAACGATTCCATTATTAATGATTTTGGTGGGAAATCACAAAAGTAGCATCCGTCCTCAACGTTTTAGTGATGAAATTTAGCGAGCCGAAACGCATATTGAATGTTTAAAAAAAAAATGGAGCCTGTCAGGGACAAATACCGCTTACTTTTGGTGTAATATTATTACAGCCTTGCCAGAAGTAACTGATTCCAGGGGCGTTGTTATTGCCGATGACTTTGCTTGTAAGGACGGTGTTACTTATTACTGTAAGTTAACGTAGGGTCAGGGATGCCAACACTTCCTTGTGGATGTCTTGAAAAGTTTGTCGGGTGAGAAAAATCATGTGAACACAGGTTTTGGCTACCCTTATTTTTTCTGGATAAATCAATAAAAAACAGGAGATATCACATGGTCAGTAAGTCATTGATAACCAGCCTCAATAATATTAAAGGCCTGGATTTAAATCTTTTACTCACATTTGAAGCCGTTTATCAGCACAGAAGTGTTACTAAAGCTGCGGGTCTGTTAAACATTTCGCCACCAGCAATCAGCCAGTCATTAACCAAACTCCGGGAGTTTTTTGGCGATCCGCTCTTTGTCCGCGAAGGTAAGGGGCTGGTGGTGACAACGACGGCCGAGAGCCTGCATGCGCTGCTAAGCGAACATTTCCATGCCCTGCTGGATAACCTCAATAACTTCTCCGATAAAAACATCAAATCACGGTTCGTCATTCATGCCACGCCGTATGCGGCATTACGTATCCTGCCTGAGATTTTCTCGATGATCGAAAAAAGTGGGATTAACTGTGAGATCGTCCATCTTAGCTCGGACCCGAATTTTGATAATGCTGAAGATATTCTTATCTATCGCAAAGCCGATATCATTTTTGATACCACCTCACACTATGGATTTTCAACCATCACTGAGCCGTACACGGTCGAAAAAGCGGTCGCCATTTGTCGTAAGGATCATCCGCGACTGAAAGATAAGCTTACGCACGAAAGTATGAAAACTGAGAAATCCACCTTTTTGAATATCAAATCAAACGGCTTACAACAAACACAATCGGATATTGAGAATTATTTCGGGGAAAGAACCTTCTCGTTTTCGAGTAGCTCATTGCATGTCAATGCCTCTATCGTTGAACGTTCGGATTCAGTGAGCTTTATTCCAGAGTGGTTCGCGCGGAAGTTTTCAGATATTTATAACTTTAAAATACTGGAGTGCGATTTTTCACCGCAGCCGGTAAATATATTCATGACCTACAATAAAGCATCGTTGAGAAACAATAATTTCGTGGGATTATTAAACATCATAAAAGAGTGTAAAAGTTCTTTTAAATGAAAGGAGTACAAGAGAATGCTCAAATGGCATTTTCTTGTACCCAGAGGTTTTGAGATCAGTAGCGTGGTGGCGTTAACAATCTGTCTACTTACTTGTAAGCAACTGCCATTTGAATTGCGGTTGAAACACTGCCTGGTGTAACGGCTGAACCTTTCCCATCATTTTTCACATGGACTTTCATGTTGTAAGCACCAGCATGGGTTGAAGGGTCAGGGACAACGTTATAGGTTTTGCCATTCCCGAGGTTTGCTGAGGAATAGCTTGATACCAGTTCAACCTCAACGTTTTTCGCCGTACCCGAGTTAGCATAGTAATCGGTATTAGAGGCAGTGCCAGAGAATGTAGCGACGGCGCTTGTCGTTGTCGCCGGGCAGTCGGTCAGATTGACCGAGAAGCTCACATAGGCAGATGAGGTGCCGGTAGTCGCTAACTTCGTGGCATCAATATCGCCCAGGTCGACGTTTTTCACGGCTTCTATAGTACAGGGCGAAGCCACCACGGTGGCGGTAATATTGATTGTCGAATCAGCAGCGCTTGCATTGCCGGAAAGTGCAAATAAGGCTAGCGGCACTAACCCAAGAGAAATCAACGTATTGTTGCGACTAGATTTTCCCTTCATGATAAATCCTTAATAAAACTTTGTTGATGGTATTCAAACGATTAATACAAGGCTGGAGCAATAAAAGCTTCGAATTCCTGTACGTAGAAATGCTGCTAGCAACAGCGTGGTGGCGTTAACAAACGGTCTACTTACTTGTAAGCAATTGCCATTTGAATTGCACTTGAAACACTGCCCGGTGTAACGGCAGAGCCTTTACCATCATTTTTGACATGGGTTTTCAAATTATAGGATGAAGCATGTGTTGCAGAGTCAATGGTAACGTTCATTGACTTTCCATTGCCCATATTTGCGGAGGAATAGCTGGTGACCAGTTCTACCTCAACATTTTTTGCTGTGCCCGAGTTAGCATAGTAATCGGTATTAGAGGCGGTGCCAGAGAATGTAGCGGTGGCGCTTGTCGTTGTCGCCGGGCAGTCGGTCAGATTGACCGAGAAGCTCACATAGGCAGATGAGGTGCCGGTAGTCGCTAACTTCGTGGCATCAATATCGCCCAGGTCGACGTTTTTCACGGCTTCTATAGTACAGGGCGAAGCCACAACGGTGCCGGTAATATTGATCGTCGAATCAGCAGCATGTGCATTACCTGACATTGCTAATAAAGCAAGGGGCACTAACCCCAGAGAAATTAACGTATTTTTGCGACTAGATTTTCCCTTCATTATAAATCCTTAATAAAGCTTTGTTGATGGTATTCAAACGATTAACGTCCGAGGGGAACAAGAGAAGACTCCTGAACGGTACTTAATACAAATATAGGAAACTTTAGAAAAGTAACGGATATTACGCACTGCAAGAAGATTATCATTCCATCGTAAATAAAGTCTCTTAATCATGCATTAAGGTCCGCTTAATGATTTGAAACACCTTGTAATATCAGCACTTTACCTTTGTGAAGTGCATTTAAGGCTACCGGTGCTTTAAATTAGATGACGACAAGGCTCATTCAACTAAATATTATGGCGCCAGTGGAGTGCACCACCTGGTTTTAAACACAAACCGTTATCAGAAGTCGTTCTACTGAAGGTCTGCACCACTATATCTGTGTTACTACATGAATTAATTCCCAAGTGAATGGGTTAGTCTCTAAATAAAGGATGTAAAATGAAATTTGTTAAATTAGCAGTCCCTGCGCTGATCGTTGCTGGCATGTTTAGCTCTGCTGCTATGGCAAGCGATGGCACCATTAATTTCACCGGTGATATCGTCAACGCACCTTGCGTCGTTTCCACTGACACGCAAAATCAGAACGTGAACCTGGGTCAGGTGAAGTCTTCTGTCTTTGCTAAAGCGAAAGATTCTTCAGCTTACAAAGATTTTAAAATCGTTCTGGAAGAGTGCTCAACTACCACGCTGAAGAACACCAACATCACCTTCCGCGGTTCAAGTGATGAAGTGAATAAGGACCTGTTAAGCATCGGTGGTCAGTCTGGTGCCGCTAAAGGCGTGGGCATTGAAATTTCTGATGCGACTTCCGCTACCGTTATTCCACTGAACAAGGCCAGCTCCGACTATGCTCTGACCGATGGTCAAAATACGCTGATGTTCAAAGCGCGCTACGTCGCTACCGCAGTACCAGTTGTTTCTGGTCACGCAAATTCTCAGGCTGAATTCCAGCTCGCATATAAGTAAATAATTCAGGGCACCAACATCCGTTGGTGCCCGCCTTTGAGGAATTAATTGTGAAATTCAACGTAAAATGTCTTGCTGCTGGTTTAATGCTGGCTGCGGCGGCTCCGTCTGCATTCGCTGTGGGTGGCGTGGTCGTGGGTTCTACGCGAGTGGTATATGATGCTAAAAATAAAGAAGCGTCACTCACCGTATCTAACAAAACTGAAAAACAGTATTTCCTTATTCAGTCCTGGGTTGATGACAGCAACGGAAATAAAAGCGTTCCCTTTTCGTTAACGCCACCGTTATTTCGCTTAAATGCGGGCAAAGAAAATATGCTGCGCATTATCAAAACCCCGGGCGACCTTCCTGCCGATCGTGAATCTGTATTTTGGGTCAACGTAAAAGCGATTCCGCCTGCGCCAGAAGAAGGCGAATCACAGAATGTGCTGCAACTGGCGATTAAAACACGAATTAAGCTTTTCTACCGTCCAACAAGCTTAACGACAAAAGTCGAAGATGCGCCAGCGCAGCTGCAATGGTTCCACTCAGGCAATAAATTACTGGTGAAAAACCCGTCCGAGTATGCGGTGACGTTAGACCAGGTAAAAATTAATGGTAACGAAGTAAAAGACGTCAATATGGTTTTACCAAAAGGCGAAGCAACGTATGAGTTCCCTGCTGCTGCGGGTAGTGCTCAGGAATTGCAGTTTACCGCGATAACGGATTACGGCGGAAGCACTAATCCTGTCAAAGCTGCGATTAAATAATCCTCTTTTTTCAATGGAATCATGATCAAGAGATAGCGAATGTCACACGTTAAAATATCCACAATGGATTACAATTTTTTCAAAAATACGTATAAAAAGAAAAAATTTGGATATTTTGCTATGGGTAGCATCGTCCTGGCTGCTTTTTCGCAGGGCTGTTACGCCGAAGCTAATTTCAATCCAGCATTTCTTGAACATGTTGATGGCGACGTAGCCGACCTGTCGGCATTTGCTTCCGACAACGGCGGTCAACAACCAGGGAGATACCTGGTTGATATTATTGTCAACGATGCCAAAGTTGATCACCGCTATGTTGAGTTTATCGCGACGCCACAGAACGGTACGGATATTGATAAAGAGAAATCGGTTGGCCTTACTCCCTGCTTTACGCAAGAGGAGCTTGAGTCTTATGGGGTGAAATTTCCGAAAAAGGCCGATGAGCAAGCATCGAACGACGAGAGCGATGCCGCTGAAGGCAAGCCAAAGGAAGCGGCCACTAAAGCAGAATGTTCACTGACGTTGCTTACCGTAAAAGACGCGACATCTGAGTTTGATTTTGGGCAACAACGATTGCTCATTACCATCCCACAGGCATTGATTGCACAAAATGCCCGGGGCTACGTTGATCCTAAAAACTGGGACGATGGGATCACCGCGCTGCTGCTCGACTATGATTTTTCGGGCGCAAACGAGAAGCAAAAAGATAATGGTTCGTCGTTCTCCTCGAGTTCTTCGGACTCTTCGGAATCCGGCTCAGAAAGTAACAGCAGCGATAATAGCTATTACCTGAACCTACGCTCCGGTTTCAATCTCGGCCCGTGGAGATATCGCAACAACTCCGCGCTGAATAAAAGCAACGGTGAACGCAAGTGGCAAAGCATCAATAACTACGTGCAGCGTAGTATTGTGTTTCTAAAATCGCAGCTGGTGATGGGGGATAGTTTCTCCACATCAGATATCTTTGACGGCCAGCAGTTCAGAGGCGTCCAGATTGCTTCTGACGATGAAATGCTACCGGACAGCCTGCAAGGGTTTGCGCCCATCGTCAGGGGCATCGCGAAAACGAACGCCCAGGTCACCATTAGCCAAAATGGATACGTTATCTATCAAAGCTATGTGTCACCCGGTGCATTCGAAATTTCGGATCTCTATCCCAGCGGTAACAGCGGCGATCTGACGGTGGAAGTAAAGGAAAGCGACGGAAGTTTGCAAACCTTTGTCCAGCCATATGCGTCAGTACCTGTGTTACAGCGTGAAGGGCGCACGAAATATAGCGTAACGGCGGGTGAATACCGCGACGGCTATGGCGGTTCTACGCCGACCTTTGGGCAATTTACGTTGATTCACGGCTTTGCAAAAGGCCTGACGATGTATACCGGTATGCAGGGAAGTAAAAACTACGCTGCGCTGGCGCTCGGGGTGGGGAGTAACTTAGGCGAAATTGGCGCCGTTTCATTGGATGTGACACAGGCAAAAACAGATCTGCCTGATGGTGTCACTGAGAAGGGGCAGTCGTATCGTTTCCTGTTTGCAAAATCATTTGTGAACAGCGGAACCGACTTTAGATTATTGGGTTATCGTTATTCCACCAGTGGTTTCTATACCCTTCAGGAGTCTGTTGACCTTAATGATGAAGATAACAGCCTCGCAAAATTTGATATACGTACACATAAGCGGAGCAAAATTGAAGGGTCGATTAACCAGTCATTACCGGAAGAGATGGGTTCATTCTATTTTTCGGCCAGTGTACAGGATTATTGGGGCGATGATTCAAAGGAACAAACGTTGCAATGGGGTTATAGCAATGTCTGGAACGGTATTGCGTATAATCTGGCGTTTAATAACAGCTATATCTCCGGTCAGGATAGTGATAAACAATTTACGCTGAGTGTATCGTTACCTTTAGACCGCTGGCTGAAAGGCTCATGGGCAACCTATAACATGACCCATGACAGTAATGGGCAAGTCACCCAGCAGGCGGGTATAAGCGGCACGTTACTGAATGATAACAACCTTAATTACAGTGTGAGTCAAAGCCAGGGCAATAAAGGCCAGGGCGGTTCAGGCAATACCAATATTATGTATCAAGGGCGTTATGGTAACGCGAACGTTGGCTATAGCTATAACAAATATTCTAATCGCCTGAATTATGGCTTGAAAGGTGGAGCCGTTGTTCATAGTGGCGGTATCACGCTTTCTCAACCCTTAGGCGAGACAGTGGCTTTAGTTGCTGCGCCAGGGTCAGGTGATACTAGAATAAAGAATACCAACGGCATCCATACCGATGAAGAGGGTTACGCGGTACTGACGTATATTTCACCTTATCGTCGAAATACGGTTTCTCTTGATACCACAAGTTTACGACAGAATGTGGAATTAGATGAAAGCGCCAAAGATGTCGTGCCGACACGCGGTGCCGTAGTTAAAGCGTCATTCGTTACGCATATCGGTTATCGCGTAATGATGCAAATAAAACAAAATAATGGAAAGTTTTTGCCCTTTGGTACCTCTGTTTCCCTCCAGAACAACGATGGTGGAATTTCAGCAGGTTTAGTCGGTGAAGCGGGCGAAGCTTATTTAAGTGGACTCCCGGCTAAGGGATCGCTTCTCGCGCAATGGGGTAAAGGAGTTGGGGAATCGTGTACGGTAAATTACCAGATCCCCGAAAGTCAGGCGGAAATTGACATCATCAGTCTTAAAGAAATTTGTGAAGTTCACTAATTTCATACATTAACTCAACGTAAGTAAGGAAAAAAAAATGAACATGAATGGAAAAAAAATCGCGTTGTTCGCGCTGTCGGCGATTGCTCTTAGTGGTGCAATGGGGTCTAACGCTTTTGCTGCTGACAGCACGATCAACGTAAAAGCGAATATCGTTTCGCCAACCTGCGTCGTGTCGACGGATTCACAGAACGTTTCTATCCCTTTGGGTGAGGTTCAGGCAAACACCATTGCGGCTGCAAAAAGCTTTTCACCATGGTCGACCAACTACACGATTAACCTGACGGGCTGCCCAAGCGTCACCACTAAGGTCAATGCGACCTTCGCCGGTACTGCGGATACCAACGACGCGAATGGCTATGCCAACGCAGCGTCAGGGGGTTCAAAAGCCGTGAGTACGCAGCTGGCGAAAACCGACGGCACAACGTTCCTGAAGAACGGCTCCAGCTATGGCAACGTCGCGGTAAGTAGTGGGAACGTCAGCTTTACGGTTAAAGCCCGTCTCTACAGCGAAAAAGGTGCTGTTGCGCCAGGTGCGGTAAGTTCTGCTGTGCAGGTTACCTTCACCTATAGCTAAGCGGCTACGGATAAGTGAGCAAAGGATGGTGAAAACAATCGTGACGGCGTTCTTTGCATTGTTGCTTATATCGGAGTCGAATGCCTTTGCCGATGAAGGAACAGCATTGAATATATCTGCCAATATCGTGGCCTCTCCCTGTACGTTATCGGAAGACACGGTACATGGTAATGTTTCGCTGGGCAGTTTTTATACTAACGAACTGAGTAATCGCGGGGATGCAACAGGCTGGGTGCCTTTTGCATTGAAATTGACGGAGTGCCCGGTGACGACAACAGCGGTTTCTGTCGTCTTCACGGGCGAAGCCGACGAGAGTAACTCTGATTTCTTTAAAAACATGGGAAGCAGTTCTCATGTGGCGATTGAAATCAAAGACACCGGCGGCAGTATTGTCCGGAATGGCGCCACTCGTACGATTACCGTCAACCCATCACATGATGCCGTACTGGATTTGCAATCCCGAATGGTTACCCCGCAGGGGAGTGCCACCGCGGGTTCTGTGACAGGATTAGTCGAACTCTCTTTCTCCTATCAATAACGCTGGGCAGCATCCAGGATGCTGCTCAGCATTTAACAAGAAGTATGACTATGCGCAAAAAAGTAAAAAGTTTTTTTATGACTTTCATCATTTTTACCTTATTCCCTGCGATCGCAAACGCGGGAATTGCGCTAGGTGGCACAAGGCTCATTTACGACGCGCGCGAGAAATCTGCCGCTATAGATGTATTAAACACGGAACAACAAATTTATCTTATTCAGGCGTGGGTAGAAGGTGCCGATAAAACCCCCGTGCCGTTTGTGCTGACACCGCCACTTTTCAAAATCAATAAAAAGAGTCAGCGCAGTTTACGCGTGATGAAAACACAATCATCTTTACCGGATAATAAAGAATCCTTGTTTTGGTTAAGTGTTAAAGCTATCCCGTTAGCCGAAAAAAAAGCGGGGACGGTCGAGCTTGCCGTTAAAACCAGAATAAAATTAATTTATCGCCCTAAGGGGCTGGACGAACCTGCAAGCGATATCAGTAACAAACTGAAGTGGTCATTACAGCAAAATACGCTGTCTGTAGCGAATCCGACGCCCTATTACATCAGTTTTTACTCTGTGAAACTGAATGAGACGATATTAAATGATGTGAAGGTAATTGCACCTTTTTCATCCGTTAACTTCACGTTATCCGGCGTTGATCTCCACGGCGTTCTGTCATGGATGACAATTAATGACTATGGTGCGAAAAGTGAACTTTTTTCCACGCAAATTTAAACACAACTGATTAATCTGTGAGTAATGTTATGTTGAAATATAAATCTTCAGTTTCACCGGCTGTGATTATTTTAGGGCTGCTGGCGGGTGTCTGTACTGCATTATTTTGTGGTTCTGCTTCGGCAGCAGGGACTGGTCGTTGCACCCCTGGTACGACGGGTGGCCACTCGAACCCTACAAAGGAATTTTCTTTCAGCTACAATAGAACGATTACGTCACCGGCGGATAATAAAACAGGTGAGACCCCTGTCGTGTATGAGTGGGATTTAGGCGACTATTATACAGCCCAATGTGATACGGATCAGTCAGGGCCGACTTTTTATTTCAAGGCGGATGCCTGGGGGGCACCTGTTGGGCATGCGAGCCAATGGTTTATTCTTGATAACAACATCGAATATCAAACTGTAATCATGGTATATGATGGTGATGGGGATAAGGATAATTATTATACCGTTCCTTTTAACGACATTCCTAATAATGTATCTCATGGTAATATAATGAATAAAGATACAAAATTTTATACTGGAAGTAAGGGGAACGTAAAGCTCTATATCAGACGTCCGTTTGTCGGCAAGCATATCATTCCCATAACTTATCTGGCCAGACTTTATGCCACGACCACCAAAGGTTCTTATGCTGCAAGGAATGTAGCGGAAGTCACCATGTCAGGAGTCGTTACCGTGCCTCAATCCTGTGTTATAAATGAGGGTGACATTATCAATATCGATTTCGGTAATATTGCGCAAAATGCGTTTAACACCAAAGGGCAGCCTCCAACCGGGTTCTCTAAAAAGAGAGTCGATTTTTCAATAAAATGTTCAAACATTGCTAATGGCGTAGACGTGAGCCTTGAATTTAATGCTACGCCGGATACGACTGACTCAACGGCTGTAAAAACAGACAACAAAGATATCGCCATTCGCCTGGACGATACCTCAAACAATCCGATCAGCCCTAAGGGGGGCGAGATCCCGGTAAACTTTAACTACAACAACCAAACCGGTACCAGTGCGATGCAGCTTTATCCGATTAACTCGACTGGCAATGTGCCAGAAACAGGGATATTCAATTCCCAGGTGACGGTTACAGTGGATATACAGTAAAAAAACGAAACCGGCATGGCAGCGCAGAAGAATGAGTGTGTGATTCTCAAGTGAAAGGGAAATGCTGGCCGTGTAACCCGCGATAACGCCGGGCATAGCCGAAGGCCGTTTTATCAGCAGCCAACAGAGCGGGAATGCCGGCAGTCTGGCCCGGTGCGAGAGAGATTTTCGCACCGGTCGGGAGTAACACCGCCTTTTAGCGCCTTACGCCTTTTCCCCCGACATTAATAAACGCATACCTCACTCCAGAGTTCCGGCTGGAATGTAGATAGCGGATTTAAGCCAGTGAAAGGATCAGTGTCGGTATTTTTTCCGCTCAAAAGAAGAGACTGTTTTTAACCGTAAAACCCTTTCTACACACGCTGGTGAGCTTGCGATCACCAGCCGTGATGATGGCCGTGTTTTGATGGCATCAGCTGGTGATGATGCGGTTGATCATGATGTGGTTCATGGTGATGACCGTGGGGGCCAGCCATCACGCAGCCGGTCAGAGAACATAATAATGTGGTGGAAACGAGCAGACGTAATAAAGCTTTCATTTTGATAACCCTGAAAATTAAATAAAGGCGTGTGGCCGAAATACTGGAATGTATGCGCTGAGCACGAGATAAATACCCAATTAAAAATCTCTTAGTAAACCTTCACCCGTACCGCCAATCTGGCGACTCTATTTGGTCTTCTTCGCAAAGTTTCCGTCGATATTAAGACCGTAGGTCTGGCGGCCCATGGCGGCGTTAGAGTGGCAATAAAACACCCTCACCCCCACTGCCATCAATTTATATGTCGAATGAGAGCATAAATAGGTTTTTGTTCTTTATTAATGGTGGTTAATAGGTAATTAATCTAACCCACAATTTCCACTCAGTACGTGACACAAACGAATTGCGGCGAATAGGGGCTGCTGATCACATAGGTCTTATCGCGGATCTGTCTCACGCCGAGGTTTAAAGAGGCATTGTCACCCGTAATCTCCAGCCACATCTGGTCGAAGTCAGCGTCTGGCGTGACATCAAGGGGAGAGGGGGTTACTTTATCTATGGTGAAATGATAAGTCTTGTTATCAACTTCTACGCCCTGCGTGAGATAAACAGTGCGTTCCAGATAAGTGCTGCCTTTGGGGGATTTTACATATCCTTCATACTGAATAATGCCCTTGTCTTTATCGTAAAACTGCAGACTTTCCACGATGGAAAATACCAGTTGTCCGTTCTCCACATCCATCTTGACAGTAGAGAATGCTTTGCATTTCAGAGTTGGAATAGCCTTGCCAGAAGGCACAAATGCAAATGCCGCAATGACGGCACAAATCCCCCCAAGGGCTGCTACACGCCATTTTTTTATCATCATGGTTTAATCCATTTGTAATGGTAAAAATTATCGCAGGAAACGATCTCGTTACTCTTCCCAACTGAACACATCGACAATAAGGTTCTGGGGCTATTTTGGGAGGAATAGGACTCTTCGACGTTATAGATAAGCACCTGATTTTTGCCGCACTGCAAATTATTCGCTTTAAGGAGATTATCGACGCGATGCAGGACTGCACCTTTTTCGTCATCCGCAATATCCTTAAGATAAATGACTTCACATCCGGTATCGGGTTGCAGGATCACGGTCATGTCATTGTTAGACGTAGAATAAGCCCACAGGGCAGAAATAATCCCGGCAAGCACGATAATGCCCAGTAAAATTACGCCCCAGTGCCGGGCTGGAGAGGACGTCTGCACGGGCGTTACCGTGTTCGCGGGTGTGACCTGTGCGGGCGGTATCTGTGGCGACGCATTCTCCATGAGAACCACCTTGACCGCCGTATTGAGCTTGAAGCCGACTTTTGGCAACGTGACGATCAGTTCATGACACTCCAGCAGCGCAAGGTTACGCCGCAATATACTCACGTACTGGTTAAGGTTATTACCGGAGGCGTGCAGGCCGTGATTATCCCAGACCGTTTCAAGCAGGTATTCCCGCGTCAGGTCGCGGCCTTCTGAGGCCAGAAATTCTTCCAGTAGACGTGCTGCCGGAAGGGGAAGTTTAATCACATCCTGACTGGCGGGATAATACAGTGTGCCATCGTCTGAATTGAATTCTATCGCATTATCAATAAGATATTTCATCTTGCCCTGATCGAAATGAGTAAAGTCACTCGAATCTTGTCGTCATTCAAAAACGCTTCAGAGTATGAGTATACAGGCTAATTTCTGCCTGCCGGATCTGAACCGGGGATATGTAAAACTCTTAGCCTCATTGGCCTAAAAGTGAATTTTTATGTTGCGTGTGCCTGTTCTATAAAAATAAAAATCTATATATACCCCCATCGGGTAATTAAATTGTCTGTCATGCGAAAACGCGGTTTCCTGCCTGCATTCTTTATTGCGCAGGAGTGGTTTGTGGAGATCACCTTTACTGATTTTCTCATTGGGTTTTCATCTTTCCTCGACTTGATAAACCCTGAAAGCGGTCCCCGCGGCGTGCGGCGAGCCTATATTGTGATGAACATTGCTCGTCAGCGGAGCTTGAGTCAGCAGGCACAGCAACGCCTGTTCGTTGCCGCGCTGCTGCGCGACCTGAGCCGCGGCGCTCATGCTCCGGTGAATTGCGCCGGTCATATGGCTAAAATCCCTCTGCTGGCCGATAGCGCCGCACTGATCGCGGGTAGAAGGCAACAATATTCAGAAAGCTGCCTGCTGGATCTGGCCGATAATCTGGATCTGCTGGCCCTGCATGAATTTCCACGCGGGCAGTATCCGGCTCATGCCGTCGAAACGATATGTGACTCCATCGGTTCACGCTATCTGCTCGACGATGTACTGGCGTTACGCGAAGTCGGGCTGGAGCGGGAGTTCTGGAGCGAACTGGCTTCAACAACGCTTATCAATAATCCCTGCTCCTTTACCCCGTTTTCGCCAAGGGGGCTTAGCGATGACGAACTGACTCAACTTTCCTCGCTGCTGGCGTGTGTAGTCGACCGGCATTGCCGTTCGGCCAGGCAACACTCCTTTATGGTTTCCGGCCTTGCCGCCTGTCTGGCGAAATTGTACGGATTTTCCCAAAGAGGCATTGCCCATGTCCGCATCGCCGGGCTTCTGCACGACACCGGTAAACTCGGAGTGCCTGCCGCGCTGCTGACGAAAGTCCAGACGCTGACCGATTTTGAACGGCGACAGATCCAAATTCATCCACAGTTGACCTGGGAAATTCTGTCCCGCATTCCTGGGATGCATGACATTGCGCGGATGGCCAGTTTTCACCACGAAAGGCCGGACGGCGAGGGCTATCCTTTCCGCCTGGGCGGGACGCAGTTGGATCTGGGGCCGCGCATCATTTCGGTCGCCGATTGTTACGCAGCCTTACGTGAACCTCGTTCTTACAAAACGCCGCTTCCGCCAGAGAAATGCCTGCGCATCCTGCAGGAGCGTGCTGAACATGGCGGCCTTGATCCTGACGTGGTCGGCGCACTGCACGCGAATGTTTTAGCTGCTGAAGAGGCCATGTTCACCGCATCTCTACTTCAGCCGTGATGCTGACATCAAATTCTCCGGCCTGCGCCTGCTCGCGCGGATTGCGGACCAGCTGAGCAACATAGCCCGTATCATGAAAACGGGCGTTTGGGTCATTGGCCGCTGCGCTGAAATCAACGTATCTGCCCGCCTCATTTTTTACACTCAGGGCGATGCCCGGCAGACTGGTTGCAATATGCCGGGCATCCACCCGCTGACCGCTAAAACTAAAATAGATGCTGATGTTGTCGTAATCCGCCGCATTTTTGCAGATCACGGGCAGATGAAAACCGACTGTTGAAAGCGCGTTCTTTTTACTCAGCGTAGCATCCGGGAATCTCACCCGCAGGTTTTCGCGAGTGACACTACACTGGCTGACGTTAAGTTTTAGCGCATTCAGCCCGAGCACCAGCGCCGGTGTCCCCTGACTGCTTATTGTCAGCAGGGCGGGCAACGTAAAATCACCGGCTGTGACATTCCCGATTTTAAACAACCGGATCGCGAAATTCCCCATCTCACTTCTTAGCCTGTCACCTGAAATGGTTTTGCCGTTTTGCAGGCATGTCGCGCCATCTGCAGTACAAAAACTAAAGCCAATACCGGGAATACCGCTCTGATAAATTCCGCGATCTTTATTCCATTCAGATTGTGCGATGGAGATTTGCAGATCCCCGCCCGGCAGTTTTGCGCGGCTGAATGTACTGGCAGGCCAGGTGGCGAGCAGAGTGCCGTCAGCCTGCACTTGTTTGACCGACAGGGCGCCGCCTTTAAGCATCAACAGGTTTTCCGTCGCGGCATGAGCAGGACAAAACGCCGCCGACAGGAAACACAAGGGCAGAGATAGCAGGGCAGTGCGTAAGGTTACAGGCATGATAATTTCCACAACGTTGAAGTGTCTGAAGGTGATGAGATTGTTGGTGTATCCGGTGAGGCAATATGGCAAAGCACTTGGCCGTGCAGCCGGGCCGTGAGCGGCCAGCGACGGTGTGTGAAGTCAGCAAGCAGCACCCCGGCAGCGCCCCCGACGCCCATTTCGGCGTGGTTCGCATCCTCAATCTCTGTGCCAAACGGCAGCGGTTGCCGGTGAGCGTCGAGAATCCTGGCGAAACGGCGGTCATGGCGAGTGACGTGGAACTCTGCCTCGATAATGGCCCCCTTCGTAGGGACGACTTTTTCCACACTGGCAGGGACATCGATATGCTTATTCAGGGAGTTGGGGTCCAGCCCGACATTGTTCTCGCGGTAAGGCACGGCATAAGGAATAACGGCATTCCCCCAGTGGTCGGTATAGAGATTCTGATTGTTTTCAATTTTTAGACCGCCAGTTTTCGGTGTATGCACCAGCACGACGGTATCACCCAGCGGCTGGCTGAGTGTGATGCCGTGATGATGCGCGATAACGCCACCCTGTAATCCCAGAAGGGTCTGCTGATAGCCTTCGCCCTGCGAAAAACCGGCGCTGACAATGCCGGCTGAACCACTGTAGGCACCGGACATATTTGACGAGGTGTTGCCACTCTGCGAGGAAAGACTAAGGTCGTAATTCAGCTGATTGTCGTCAAGGAAGCTGCCATTCAGAGAGGCCGTTTGCTGGCTGCTGCCGTGAGAACCACTCAGCGTATTAAATCCGGCGCGATGGTTTTGCGAGGTCCCGAGCGGGATCTGGACGTTAAAGGTCAGGCTGTTATCCACGCTGCCCTGCAGATCCCGCTGATGGGTGTAGTAAATCTGAAACTGAGACTGCCAGCGGCTCATACTCATCCCGAGGCGGGAACTGTGCCGATGAAGACCGGCCCAGGTCCGGTCTTGCGTGTAACGCAGCATCAGGTTCAGCTCATCAAGACTCTGATCCAGCTGTACGTTGTACTGGTCATGGTAGCGCTGACCCGTGGCGTGATGTTGTGCTGTGTTGATGGCGTCACTGACTTCCTGATAGTCCGGGTTGTACTTGTGTTTCCAGCTCAGGCTCAGCGCGCTTTGGGTCTGATTGACATTACGCACGAACAGCGTTTCAAGCTGTTTTCCCTGCCAGGACCCGGCATCCGGCGTAGTGCTGACTTCGCTGTGCTTGAGCAGTGCCGACACACCGCCAAGTACCGGTACGTTTGCCGCTATCCCGCCGCCGCTGTTCTGATACCGAAATGCCTTGCCGCTGGCCAGTTGCTGCCCGGCGAGCAGGGTGAATGTGTTATTGAATCCGTAAAAAACGCTGGCCTGATAAATTGCAGGGGAGAGCGATCCCGCGCCGCTGCTACGGTAGCGGCCACCTGACAGTTCATAGTTGAACACCCCCGGTGGCAGCAGTGCGGCAATGGAATTGAAAGCCTGGGTGAAATGCTGAACGCTGCCGTCGGTCTCAGTGACGGTAATATCGAAATCACCGGAACTACTGGCACTGTGCAAATCTCTGATGACAAAGGGACCGGGTGTGAGGCGGCGCTCATCAATAACAAAACCGTTCTGTCGGATCACGATTGTGGCATTGGTTCGCGCGGTGCCGCTGATGGCCGGCATGAAAAACCGCTGATTATCAGGACGCATCTCGTCACTGGAGTACACCGTCATGCCGCGCATCGATACGGAAGAGAATATTTTGCCATTGGTGAAGAAATCGCCGCCGCGAAATGTACTTTTTAAGCGGGCGATATCGCGGGTGAGATAATTGGCACTGCTCTCGTAGCGGGCACTCTCACCGTGCTGATAACGAAAATACCCGTCATTGCGCAGCCGCCAGTGCCCCAGATTCAGGCCGTTGTTGAGCGTGGAACTGATGCTGCTGCTCTGGCCCTGGCTGCCGGTGGTGCGCTGCAAGCTGAAATTGTAATTGATGCGAGCGGCAGTTAGCCCGGGACGCCAGCTCTCCTGCGGGGCAATATCACCGGAGCTTTGATTCAGCCGCGCCTGGGGTACCGTCAGGGAAAGTTTTTCACCCCCTGCGTCGTAAACGACGGCTGCCTTATCGACAAATGCGGCCAGCGGGTGCTCACCTTCAGGGGAACGGTCAACGATAATGCCCAGGGTGTTAAGTTGTTTGGCCGTAAACACCGGCTGCACAGCACCTTGCGTCAGGCGAAAAGGCTGCGTTATCTGACCGACGCTTTCATTATTGAGCACCAGCGTGACCGGATAATCTCCCGCCAGCGTCTGGCTGCCTTTGAGTAATACCGAGGTGTCGACTCCACGCAGATTATCCATTTTTTCCATCAGTGACAGATCAAAGTCTTCGCCGAGTGTCTGGCCGTGATGGCCTGCGGATACCATGAAAAGAATGAGATAACGTGGGGTGATTTTCATGATCAATGGCGGGATCCGGGCCTGATGGCCCGGTAACGACTGACGGTGAAGGATGAGATGTGCCAGACGCTATTTCCGCAAGCTCTCTTAATAACGGCAACGGTTACTTGTAGGTGAAGGCGAAAGCGGCGCTTGATGTGACTTTTCCAGCTGTCACGGTCTCACCCTGTTTCGCGTATTCCACGATGAAATTAATGTTGCCGTTACCCCCGTTCAGACGATCCATGTAATCCCCTGCAGGCACTTCCCCACCGTTAACCAGTAAAGGAGAGCTTGCATTGCTTTCGGTGAACAGCTCAAAGCCAACGCCCTGCGCACTGTCATTGTCGGTGCTGGTATTGGTGAGAACCTCAGGCGTATCGTTGTTGCTCTGGCCTTCGATGGTCAGCGTGATATCGTCCGAAGTGGCCTTAGAAGCGCAGTCTACATTCAGCTGGAATCTCTGCTGCTGATCCGCGGTGGCGTCGCCGGTGGAAAGCGCGGCAATTTTATCCAGCTTGATTTCAGGCAACGTCACGGAATGTACGGTGGTGCTGTCATCGATGGTACAGGTTGGGGCTTTTACCTGTCCGCTGAACTGGATCTCAATAGACGATCCAGCAGGGTCATCGGCCATGGCGCTATTCATAAACGGCAACAGCGATAATGCGACGGCGCATACAACTTTATTTTTTGTAAACATCATTATTTCCTTATTTACTTTCTTATTTATGTAAAGCAGGGGGAAACACTTCCCAAATGGGAAGTGATTACGTTAATAACAGGGATGATTTAAACGTAACGGCGATTATAAAGAGATGTGTTGTATTTCTGATAACCCGCCAAAATCATTGATAATATCATAATAGATTGAGTGAACTGTTTTCCCCCCAGGGACAGGTATCGTTAATGTGGAAAAAGGGGCAACCATATTCGCTGTCAGTTCATTATCTTTATTAGTAATCGGGCCATCCCAGACTTTATTAAAGGTTATATGATAAGGCGTCGGGTTGGTGACAATGACTTTGCCGGGCATCGCGCGCCATGTCATCCTGGTAAAGCTTTCATGTAACTCAGGATCGATACTTTTAGGGCGATAGAAAATCTTTATTCGGGTTTTAAACGCCACCACCAGTTGCGGACCTTTCGACACTTGATGCTGTGGGATCTCCTTAATATTCAGCCACATCATGGTTTCCCGGTCAGTGGGCAATTTCTCACTGTCAATCTTCTCAATGCGCAGGGTGCTGGTGGTGTTTGCATTGATTTTAGATAACGGCGGATAGACCGTGAACCGTTCTTCCTCCTGCGCATTTTCATCTTCAATCCATGCCTGCGCCAGGAAATTAAGATCGGTAGGGTTATCCACTTTGACGGAGACTTGCGAAGCGCTTTGCGGATAAATCACCCGTGTTTCATCGAGCACCAGGGATGCATGAGATAAAAAGGGCGCAATATATATCAATGCAGCAACTGAGAGCCTGACGGCTTTTTTGACGATCATTGTATTTTCCGCAAATAAAATGGATTTCATTAAGGAGTGTTACACTCTGATGCGACGAGTATAATTTCCGGGTGTAAACGAAACATAAATAGCGGTTAGATAGAGATAGTAGTGTTGCGAAAATGAAAATGAATAAAAGAGAATGTGAAGCAAGGGAGGCGTTTTGAAAACTTGAGGTAAAAAGAGATATTGGGAGGGGTGAGTTGGCGACTGTGGGATCGCTCAACTCAGACAGTTTTTTTAAGCTTTGTGCTCTCCGGCGACGTTATTTCGCCTGCAATTCTCTGCGCACGATTTCTGCACCGGCGCTTAATGCATCCAGCTTGCCTCGCGCGACGCCACGCGGCAGCGGGATCATGCCGCAGTTGGTGCACGGATAAAGTTTGTCGGCATCAACATACTGCAGCGCTTTTCGAAGCGTAGCAGCGACTTCTTCCGGCGTCTCAATTGTATTGGTAGCCACGTCGATGGCGCCGACCATCACCTTTTTGCCGCGAATAAGCTCCATCAGCTCCATCGGAACATGCGAGTGATGGCACTCCAGAGAAATAATATCGATATTCGATTTTTGCAGTTTCGGGAAAATCTCTTCGTACTGTCTCCACTCAGTGCCCAGCGTTTTTTTCCAGTCTGTGTTGGCTTTAATGCCGTAGCCGTAGCAGATATGGACAGCCGTTTCACACTTCAGCCCTTCAATGGCTCTTTCTAATGTGGCTATACCCCAGTCGTTCACTTCATCGAAGAAGACGTTAAAGGCCGGCTCATCAAACTGGATAATATCGATGCCCACCGCCTCTAATTCTTTCGCTTCTTCATTGAGAATTTTAGCGAATTCCCAGGCGAGCTTTTCGCGGCTTTTATAGTGATTGTCATACAGCGTGTCGATCATGGTCATCGGTCCCGGCAGGGCCCATTTGATCGGTTGGGTGGTTTGCTTGCGCAGGAACTTCGCATCTTCAACGAAAACGGATTTCTTGCGGCTCACCGGACCCACGACGGTCGGCACACTCGCATCATAGCGGTTGCGGATCTTCACGATCTCACGCTTCTCGAAATCCACGCCCTCGAGATGCTCGATAAATGTTGTGACGAAGTGCTGGCGCGTTTGCTCGCCGTCACTGACGATATCAATGCCTGCCTGCTGCTGATCTTCCAGACATAAACGCAGGGCATCGAGTTTGCCGTCAACTAATTCCTGACCTTCCAGCTTCCACGGCGACCAGAGTGTCTCTGGCTGCGCAATCCAGGAAGGCTTGGGCAAACTGCCCGCAGTCGATGTGGGTAATAATTTTTTCATCACAGGTGACCTTATATTTTTATGGATAAATCAGATAACGGGTTCAGCAGACCATTGTTTAAGAACAGACTGATAAGGTTTTATAAATTGTTCTTCGGTAAATTTCCCTTGCTCAACAGCCAGCTGGCTACGTTCTTCCCGGTCATAAACAATGCGGGTTAATGAATAATCCTGGAAATTCAAACTTGGTTGATACTGTTTTCCCGCGCGGGAATTAGCATTGTAAATTTCAGGGCGATAAATCTTCTGGAAAGTCTCCATCGTACTGATGGTGCTGATCAGCTCAAGATCGGTGTAATCGCTGAGTAAATCGCCACTGAAGTAAAACGCCAACGGCGCAACGCTGTTTTCAGGCATGAAGTAGCGGGCGCGCAATCCCATTTTGGCGAAGTAGTCATCCGTCAGGGAAGGGGCATCCTGCTGATATTCGATGCCCAAAACCGGGTGCTGAGTACCGGTGCGATAATAGGTGTTTTTGCTCGACACACTCAGGCAGATAACCGGTGTTTTACTGAAGTGCGCTTTGTAAGTATCAGAACTAATGAAGCGTTTAAATATATCACCGTGTAATACGCCAAAATTATCCGGCAGGCTAAATCCTGCTTTGTCTTTATTATGTTCTGGCAATACCACGCTGAAATCATAATCGCGCACATACGAGGAAAAGTTATTCCCCAAAATGCCTTCAAAGCGCTGATTGGTTTTTTTATCAAGAATACTGGTTTTTAAAATTTCAATTACCGGGAAGGCGTCGGACACTCCCTCGCCCTTGATATTCAGCTGAGCCGTTATGATGTCCAGCTCAACGGTGTAGCGGTCACTCGTAGGGTTGTCCCATTGTGCCAGAGAATTAAAGCGGTTATCGATCATCGCCAGGGTATTGCGCAGGTTTTCCTGACGTTTCTCACCTCTGGCCAGATTGGCAAAGTTAGTGGTAATACGCGTATTTTTCGAAGGGTTATAATCTTCGTCAAAACGAATTGTCTTAAGCGTGAATGTAATGTCTTTTTTCATTTTTTCAGGTGTCCTGGCTGCTGAAAATTAATGATATTTCAGTAGTCTTTGAATTTTTATGGATACATCGCGATGTATCTTTTATGCCTGAGTCATTGAGTGAAAAACAGTGATTTAAATTCACCAAACATGAGACAAATTCATGATCCTGCCTGCGCATCACCGGGATACTTCGGCGCTGGCCGAAGCATCCCCTTTTTACCGGCAATACGCTGAGTGAAATTCATGAGAGGGCAGCAAGATGATCGCAGTACTTTTTGAGGCAGACGCACTACCCGAAGCGCGTGAGCGCTATCTTGAACTGGCAGCAGAACTGAAGCCGTTGTTGTCGGACACAGCGGGATTTATCTCCATTGAACGGTTCCAGAGCCTGAGCACACCCGGAAAAATTCTCTCGTTATCATGGTGGGAAGATGAGGAGGCGGTCGCCGGATGGAAGCAAAATATGATGCATCTGGCAGCCCAGAAAGAGGGCAAACAGTCGATTTTTTCATACTACAGAATACGCGTGGCCCAGGTATTTCGTGATTATTCGTCCGAGACATCTTTGAGCAAAGGAGCGCAACAACATGTATGACATTCACGTTGTGCTCGATAATACTTCATATTCGCTGGCTTCCTTCGGACGCGTGCTTGGTCTTAACGGTGTCGGGCTGGAAGGTGGTGGAGTATTTACCACTCCGGACGGCGGGCATGCGCATTTTCTGATAGAAGACGGCGAAAAAGCCCGCCAGGTTCTGACTGACGCAGGCTTTAATGTGAGAAAATTGTCGCGCCCGCTGATAAGGAAATTACCCCAGAAGCAGCCGGGCGAGCTGGGAGAAATCGCGGATACTTTGGCACAGAATGGCATTCGCATTCTGGTACAGTACAGCGATCACGATAACCGGCTTATTCTGCTCACGGATGACGATATCCGGGCGGCTGAAGTCACCCAAAAATGGGCAATACACGCTGCATGAAAGTTCTTCACAACGAACACGACAGTGAGCCGGATGCGTCTCTTGAACAATCCATGTCACTGGTCGCTTCCGCTATCTCTGACCCGTCACGGGTCACTATTTTGTGCGCCCTGATGGACGGGCGCGCGTGGACAGCCACGGAACTCAGTGCGGTGGCGGGCATCGCTGCCTCCACCACCAGCGGGCATCTTGCCCGGCTTCTCAGCAACGGGCTGGTGATTTGCCTGACGCAGGGACGCCACCGCTATTACAGTCTGGCGGGCCATCACATCGCGGGGCTGCTGGAAAACCTCATGAGCGTTTCCATGCGCAGCCAGACTGCTTTTACCCCGACTACGCCGGTCGTTTTGCGTTACGCCCGAACCTGTTATGACCATTTGGCCGGCGAACTGGCGGTAAAAATCTATGATTTTATGCTCCATAACCACTGGATTGAGGCTGACGGCAATGCGCTGACGCCCGCCGGGAAAGCGCATTTTCAACGTATTGGCGCAGTGCTTGATCCGCGTCCGCGCCGCAAGCCTTGCTGCCCATGCCTCGACTGGAGCGAAAGACGTTTTCATCTGGGCGGAGATGCGGGGCAGGCACTCATGACGCTGTTACTGCAGAAAAAGTGGATCACCCACACCCAGGGCTATCGCGAAGTGACCGTAACTCGCAGCGGCAAGACCGCTCTGAGTCGTCTGTTTAGTTTGGATCTGGATTAGCACCAACCTGGAGATTCAGGATGGAGTGACGCGGGGGGCGTTTATGGGTATCGCAGGATTTGTCTTTTTGCGCGATGGGGATAAGACAGGATTGGAGATAGGGGGACGACAAGGCTGATTGGGCCTAAAGGTTCGGATTTAATTCGTTCTCTTCGGACTTCGCAGGACAAATTGCAGGCACAAAAAAGCCCGCAGGGCTTGCGCCGTGCGGGCTCTTAGGACTTCATCGGATGACTCTGGTAATCACCGATGGAGAATTTTGGTGGAGCTGGGGGGATTTGAACCCCCGTCCGAAATTCCTACATCCTCGGTACTACATGCTTAGTCAGTCTTTACATTCGCCTGGCACCTGCGGACAGACACGCCACTACCAGACTAGCCTGATTAGTTTTAACACTTCAGCCCCAGGCAGGACATCCATGCGATCTCTTTTGGGTTTGACCTCTCTTGATCCCCGTCCTAAGAGCGGAGGCTAGGGAGAGAGGGCTCTTAGCAGGTTATTAAGCTGCTAAAGCGTAGTTTTCGTCGTTTGCGACTATTTTTTTGCGGCTTTTTACGAGGCAAACCGCCCCTCGGCATGCACCTTGGGTTTCGCAAATCCCGTCGAATCCAGAATCAGCCCCAATGTGTTGAACCCAGTATACCAGAACTGGCATCGGTGATGCCAGCGTGGAACGATAAGTTCTTAAATCAGTGTGAAAAGTACAAAATTCAGGCAGAAATTAACGGCCTGCGTGCTTCATGATACGCGCTTTGTCGACCTGCCATTCACGGTCTTTCACGTCATCACGTTTGTCATGCTGTTTTTTACCCTTCGCCACGCCGATTTTCACTTTGCACCAGGCATTTTTCCAGTACAGAGACAGGGCGACGACGGTGTAACCTTCGCGGTTAATGCGGCCAAAAAGTGAAGCCAGTTCGCGCTGATTGAGCAGCAGTTTACGCGTGCGCGTCGGGTCGCAAACGTAGTGTGAAGAGGCGACGGCCAGCGGCGTAAAGTTTGCGCCAAACAGGAAGGCTTCGCCATCAATCAGAATCACATAGCTGTCGCTGATGTTGGCTTTACCTGCGCGCAGGGATTTGACTTCCCAGCCCTGCAACGCAAGGCCAGCTTCGAATTCTTCTTCAATGAAGTACTCATGGCGGGCACGCTTGTTCAGCGCAATGGTTGCCGAGCCAGGTTTATGTGCTTTTTTCTTCGTCATAAGTGTCGTGAAGCCATAGGTAATCTGAGTTCAAAAAGTAACCTCATTGCGATTGCATCCTGTGAGGTCCAACGCGCTATCTTAGCACGAGATAAGGCTTAGCGTTTTTTTAACAGGGGATAAATGTTATTATTTGTCCGTTGTGTGACCATGGAAAATGCTATGCCTCAGATTAGCCGTACTGCGCTTGTGCCCTACAGCGTGGAACAAATGTACCAGTTAGTGAATGACGTCCAGTCCTATCCGCAGTTTATTCCGGGATGTACCGGTAGCCGGGTGCTGGATGCTGGCCCGACGCAGATGACTGCCGCCGTGGATGTGTCGAAAGCGGGGATCAGCAAAACGTTCACGACCCGTAATACGCTGACCAACAATCAAAGTATTTTGATGCAACTGGTGGATGGGCCGTTCAAAACCCTGATGGGTGGCTGGAAGTTTACGCCACTGAGCGCTGATGCTTGTCGCATCGAGTTTCATCTGGATTTCGAGTTCACCAATAAGCTGATTGAACTGGCGTTTGGCCGCATCTTTAAAGAGCTGGCCTCCAATATGGTTCAGGCATTCACCGTGCGCGCCAAAGAGGTTTACAGTGTCGCCTAAAATCACGGTGGAAGTGGCTTACGCCCTGCCGGAAAAACAATACCTGCAGCGGGTGAAACTGGACGAAGGGGCAACCGTTGAAGAAGCGATTCGCGCCTCTGGTCTGCTGGAACTGCGCAGCGATATTGATCTGTCGAAGAATAAAGTCGGTATCTACAGTCGTCCGGTCAAACTTGCAGATGTTGTGAGTGATGGCGATCGCGTTGAGATTTATCGACCGCTGATTGCCGATCCGAAAGAGCTGCGCCGTCAGCGGGCGGAGAAGGCCGGGAAGTAGGGCGAAGCGACGTTAAGATACAAAAAAGGTGCTCAGTGAGCACCTTTTTGCATTTCTGAGACCTTACTGTTTGGTAAGCGCCGGTTTGTTATCAATGTTGGTTAACACACCGCTGCTGTTGAAGGTCAGGGTCAGCGTCTGCTGCGTAACGCCTTCATGGCCAGGCTGCTGGCGGAAGACATAGAACCAGGTGTTAGTGCCGAACGGATCGGACATCATCGGGGTTCCCAGTGCATAAGCGACCTGCTGTTGTGTCATACCGACACGAACTTTAGACACATCGTTAGGTGTGAGGTAGTTCCCCTGGTTGATGTCAGGACGGTAAACCACTCGCTCCAGAGTGGAACAACCTGCGGTCAACATCAGAAGAACCGCTGCGACAGCGGTCAGCGTTTTACAGCGCATAGTGATTTGATTCCTTTTCGGGCCCGAGCAATACGCGGCTCATATGTTATATGCCGATGATAATAGACCTTGCCCCACTTTGAAACCGGTCTGACGGCGTTTTTGTTGTTCTGTATGACCCTGAGATCCCGAAAAAGTTTATGCAGCCAGCAGTTCTTTCGCATTCGCCAGCGTATTGCGCGTCACTTCACTACCGCCAAGCAGACGTGCCAGCTCCTGCAGGCGCGCCTTTTTATCCAGCGGGTGCATATGCGTTTCCGTCATTTCACCGTCTGTTTCTTTGCAGACATAGAAATGGTGATGCCCACAACCGGCTACCTGCGGCAGGTGGGTGACACACATAACCTGAGTGGATTCACCTAACTGACGTAACAATTTGCCAACGATGGCGGCGGTCGGGCCACTGATACCCACGTCCACTTCATCGAAGATCAGCGCCGGGGTTTCCATTTTACGCGCCGTGATCACCTGAATTGCCAGAGCGATGCGCGAGAGTTCCCCACCAGAGGCGACCTTGGAAATGGCCTGTAAAGGCTGGCCTGGGTTGGTGGTCACGCGGAACTCAATGCGGTCTGCCCCTTCGGCCGTGAGATGATTGACTTCAAATTTCACGTCGATGGTGAAGACACCGTGTGGCATAGACAGCGCATGCATGCTGTCCGTGATGTGCTGACCTAACTCCAGAGCATAATGCTGGCGAACATCGTGAAGCTGCTTCGCCGTGGCCAGCGCCTCCTGATGATGGACATTCACCGCCAGGGACAGTGTTTCGAGCGAGTCGGCCTGATCGTCGAGCTGCTGCTGTTCATCCAGCAACGACTGGTGATAGTTCGGCAGCTCTTCCGGTGTGACGTAGTGTTTACGTGCCAGGGAGATCTGCCGGGAGATGCGCTGCTCCAGCTCGAATAAGCGGTTAGGGTCGAGATCCAGGCGCTCACAATAGTGACGCAGCTCTTCACCGGCTTCTGAAATTTGAATCGCCGCCTCTTCCAGCATGTCGAGCACGCCAGACAGCTTGCTGTCGAGACCGACCAGTTCGGTAATCTGTTGGCGCACGGTGTAGAGCTGGCTTTGCAGGTTGGTATCTTCGCCATCAGCCAGAAGATTCAGCGCTTGCTGGCTGGTCGAGATTAAATGCCCGCTGTTGGCGAGCCGTTTGTACTCTTCGTCGATCTGCTCAAACTCACCCGGCTGCGGGTTGAATTCGTTGAGTTCCTTCAACTGATAGTTCAGCAGTTCGGCGCGCGCGGCGCGCTCCTGACTTTGCTGCTGATGCTGTGCCAGTTCGCGGCAGCTTTGATGCCACTGACGATAGTGTTCAGCCATCAACTGAGTGAGCGCGTACTCACCGGCATAGCCATCAAGCAGGGCTTTTTGCTGTTCCGGTTTAATGAGCTGCTGATGCGCGTGCTGGCCATGAATTTGAATCAATAGCTGGCCCAGCTCACGCAGCTGAGAAAGGGGAACCGCAGTCCCGTTGATAAAGCCGCGAGAGCGGCCATCGCTGCTGATGACCCGGCGAAGTAAACACTCACGTCCATCTTCGAGTTGATTGACTTCAAGCCAGCGCAGCGCGGCAGGGGTATCTTTTAAGGAAAAGCGCGCGCAGAGATCGGCGCGGCTAGCGCCGGTGCGCACGATGTCGCCTTCTGCGCGACCGCCGAGACACAAGCCGAGCGCATCAATGGCAATAGATTTACCTGCACCGGTTTCACCGGTAATGGCCGTCATTCCGCTCTGGAAGTCGATCTCAAGCTCACGAACAATGGCAAAGTTGCTGATGGTCAGTTGTGCCAGCATAATTGTTTTCCTGTATGAAAAACCATAACTGTGTTTTCATACAGTATAAACTGGTTTTTTATCCAGTAAAGTGCTGGATGCAAATTTAGAACAATTTTTTTGACCAACCGAGCTTAGAACTTAATGTGTTGAAATAGCTGTAGTCTTTCGGATGTATCAGGTTCAGGTGGTAGTCACAGCGGCGAATTAACACGTCTTCGCCTTCCTGTATCGGTAACGCGATCTGGCTGTCGCAGCTGATTTCAAGATCGTTGCGGCGGTGCGAGAAGCGCAGGCGGATGGTGCTGCTGCTGTTGATAACCAGTGGGCGGGCCGAAAGGGTATGCGGGAACATCGGCACCAGCGTGATAGCATCCAGCGAGGGGGTCAGAATAGGCCCGCCAGCGGAGAGGGAATAGGCGGTCGAGCCGGTTGGCGTCGAGATGATTAGCCCGTCAGAGCGCTGGGAGAAGGCGAAGACTTCATCGATATAGACTTCGAATTCAATCATATGGGCGACTTTTCCCGGATGCAGTACCACTTCGTTGATGGCCGTGCTGATCCGTTTCTGGCAATCCTGCTGGCACACCTGCGCTTCGAGCAAAAAGCGTTTTTCGCTGATGTAATGGCCGTCCAGAACGTCGGCTAACTGCTGATGGGCGTTGTCGGGATCGAGGTCGGTCAGGAAGCCCAGGTTACCGCGGTTGATACCTATAACTTTGATATCGTAGCGTGCAAGAGTGCGAGCCGCGCCGAGCATATTGCCGTCACCGCCGACGACTACAGCGAGATCCGCCTGCTGGCCAATCTCCGCCAGCGTGCCGGTCTTTACATTTTTGAGCTGCAATTCCTGCGCAATTTGCTGCTCCACCATCACTTCGTAGCCTTTTGCGCACAGCCAGCGATACAACATTTCATGTGTCGTCAGCGCCGTAGGGTGACGTGGATGTCCGACAATCCCAATACACTTGAAATGATTATTCATTTTCTGGAGGTCCTTGTGCCGATTGATGGTGACAATATGCTTTGTTCCCTTGAATCCCGGAAACTGATCCCCATAATAAGCGAAGTTAGCGAGATGAATGCAGAAAAACGCGGAGAAATTCATGAGTAGTAAAGAACAGAAAACGCCTGAGGGGCAAGCCCCGGAAGAAATTATCATGGAACAGCACGAAGAAGTTGAGGCTGTAGAGCCGGATGCTTCTGCTGAGCAGGTGGATCCGCGCGATGAAAAAATTGCGAATCTGGAAGCTCAGTTAACTGAAGCCCAGAATCGTGAGCGCGAAAGCGTGCTGCGTATCAAAGCGGAAATGGAAAACCTGCGTCGCCGTACCGAGCTGGACGTGGAAAAGGCGCATAAGTTCGCGCTGGAGAAATTCGTCAACGAGCTGCTGCCGGTGATTGATAGCCTGGATCGTGCGCTGGAAGTGGCTGATAAAGCTAACCCGGACATGGCGGCGATGGTCGAAGGCCTTGAGCTGACGCTGAAATCCATGCTCGACGTGGTGCGTAAGTTCGGTGTTGAAGTGGTTGCGGATACCAACGTAGCGCTGGACCCTAACGTCCACCAGGCGATTGCGATGGTTGAATCTGAAGATGTAACTGCTGGCAACGTGCTGGCTGTGATGCAGAAAGGCTATACGCTGAACGGTCGTACTATTCGTGCTGCGATGGTCACTGTCGCGAAAGCGAAGGCATAATTTGCCTCTCTAGTGCCGGGTGGCGGCATTGCCTCACCCGGCCTACACACTAGCGTTCGGCTACGCTATCCCGCAGTGGTTTGACCGGGATAACTTTCACCTGTTTGATCATATTGTCCTGCACGTCCAGGATATCAATATCATACTGGCTGATGCGCACACGGGTGCCGGGTGCCGGGATCTCTTCCAGTGCTTCCAGAATCATACCGTTAATGGTGCGAGCGTCGTCTTCCGGCAGATGCCAGTTAAAGGCTTTGTTGAGTTCACGCACGTTGGCGCTGCCGTCGATTAGCACCGAACCGTCGTTTTGCGGCGTGACCTCTTCGGCGAGCGATGGCGACATTGACGTCGTAAAATCGCCAACGATCTCTTCCAGAATATCTTCGACCGTCACCAGCCCCTGGATATCGCCATACTCGTTGACCACCAGGCCCACTTTCTTTTTATTCCGCTGGAATTTCACCAGCTGCGTACTTAGCGGCGTGCCTTCCGGAATGATATAGAGTTCATCGGCGGCTCGGAGCATCACCTCTTTAGTGAACTCTTTTTTCTCGGTCATCAGGCGATAGGCTTCGCGCACGCGCAGCATGCTGATGGCGTCATCCAGTGAATCACGGTACAGCACGATGCGGCCATGGGGAGAGTGGGTCAGCTGGCGGACGATGGCTTTCCAGTCGTCGTTGATGTCGATACCCACGATTTCATTACGCGGCACCATGATGTCGTCAACGCTCACTTTTTCCAGATCCAGCACCGACAGCAGCATGTCCTGATTCCGACGCGAAATCTGCGAGCGGGATTCATGCACGATGGTGCGCAGCTCGTCTTTGCTCAGTGCGCTGCTGATCACCACGTCGGCTTTTATACCGACCATGCGCATCAGCAGGCGGGTAACCATGTTGAGCAGCCAGACCAGAGGCATCATCAGGATCAGCAGCGGGCCGAGCAGGAAGCTGCTCGGATAGGCGACTTTCTCCGGATAGAGGGCGGCGATGGTTTTCGGCAGGACTTCAGCAAACACCAGGACGACAAACGTTAGTACGCCGGTCGCAATCGCGACACCGGCGTTGCCGTAGAGGCGCATCCCAACAATAGTGCCCAGCGCGGAGGCGAGAATATTGACCAGGTTGTTGCCGATCAGCACCAGGCTAATCAGACGATCGGGCTTGCGCAGCAGCTTTTCAACGCGTCGGGCGGCACGGTTGCCTTGTTTAGCGCGATGACGTAACCGGTAGCGGTTCAGGGTCATCATGCCGGTTTCTGAGCCGGAGAAGTAGGCGGAGATGACCACCATGACGATCAGGGTGACGATCAGCGTGGTGGTGGAGATGTGTTCCAGGGGGAACTCCTTTGTTGCTTAGCCGACGAACTGCTGTATGACGCGGCTACCAAAGTAGGCCAGTGTCAGGATGCCAGCGCCAGCTACGTTAAACCAGACGACGCGACGACCGCGCCAGCCCTGGTGATAGTGGCCCCATAACAGGACAATATAGACAAACCACGCGATGATAGAGAGAACGGCTTTATCAATATTCTCAATGCTGAACAGGTTCTGCATATAAAACAGACCCGTGCAGAGCGTCAGCGTCAGTAGCACCACACCAATCTGAGTGATGTGGAACATCTTACGCTCAATGACCATCAGCGGTGGCATTTCCTGGTTGAAAACCAGCTTTTTGTTTTTCAACTGGTAGTCGATCCACGCCAGCTGCATGGCGTACAGCGCCGCAATGATTAGCGTGGCGTAGGAGAACAGCGACAGACCGATGTGGACCATCATGCCCGGCGTAGTTTCCAGATGCGTAATGAACTCGTTTGGCACGAAGGTCGCGAACGCCAGATTGATCAGCGCGAAGGCGTAGACAATAGGGAGCAGCAGCCAGCCGCGATTCTTCGACGCGACAATGGTCATCACCGTACAAATCATCAGGCTGACCAGCGAGCCGACGTTCAGTACGCTCAGATTTTGTACGCTGCCGTCGCCCGGAATAATACGTGATTCCAGTGCGAACGCATGGCTTACCAGTGCGATAACTGCCGACAAAATAGCCATCCGTCGCCAGGCGCTGTTTTTTTGCAACAGGCCGGGAATGATCAGCGCAAGGCTGAAAGAGTAGGCAACAAGGGCGATCAGTGCGAAAACAGGCATATAGGCGTCGACAGTTGTCTTAATAAGAAAGATAAGCAGTATAACGTTACGTGACGCGCGCTCCAACCGTTGCATAACAACAAAGGCGCCTTCATGTTATACTGCGGCAAAATTCTGTGTACGTGTCGCGCTAGCGACCTAACGTTTCTACCTCAGGCGAGAGACAATGTTTGATAATTTAACCGATCGTTTGTCGCGCTCGCTGCGCAACATCAGCGGCCGTGGGCGCCTTACCGAAGACAATGTGAAAGAAACGCTGCGCGAAGTGCGCATGGCGTTGCTCGAAGCCGATGTGGCGTTGCCCGTTGTGCGCGAGTTCATCAGCCGCGTAAAAGAGAAAGCGGTTGGTCATGAAGTGAATAAGAGCCTGACCCCGGGTCAGGAGTTCGTCAAAATTGTGCGCAACGAACTGGTTGCGGCAATGGGCGAAGAGAACCAGGTGCTGAACCTGGCCGCACAGCCGCCAGCGGTGGTGTTGATGGCCGGTCTGCAGGGTGCGGGTAAAACCACCAGCGTAGGTAAGCTGGGTAAATTCCTGCGTGAAAAGCACAAGAAAAAAGTGCTGGTCGTCTCTGCCGACGTTTATCGCCCGGCGGCGATCAAACAGCTTGAAACACTGGCTCAGCAGGTTGGTGTGGATTTCTTCCCGTCTGACGTCGCGCAGAAGCCCGTTGATATCGTTAATGCGGCGCTGAAAGAAGCGAAGCTGAAATTCTACGACGTGCTGCTGGTGGATACCGCCGGTCGTCTGCACGTCGACGAAGCGATGATGGACGAAATCAAACAGGTTCACGCCGCGATTAATCCGGTAGAGACCCTGTTTGTTGTTGATGCAATGACCGGTCAGGATGCGGCGAATACCGCAAAAGCGTTTAACGAAGCGCTGCCATTAACCGGTGTCGTGCTGACCAAAGTCGACGGTGATGCCCGCGGTGGTGCGGCGCTCTCGATTCGTCATATCACCGGTAAACCGATTAAATTCCTCGGCGTCGGCGAGAAGACCGAAGCGCTGGAGCCGTTCCATCCGGATCGTATTGCTTCCCGTATTCTTGGCATGGGCGACGTGCTGTCGCTTATCGAAGATATCGAGAGCAAAGTTGACCGCGCGCAGGCTGAGAAGCTGGCGAGCAAGCTGAAAAAAGGCGACGGTTTCGATCTGACCGACTTCCTGGAACAGCTCCGTCAGATGAAAAACATGGGCGGCATGGCCAGCCTGATGGGCAAACTGCCGGGCATGGGCCAGATCCCTGATAACGTGAAAGCGCAGATGGATGACAAAGTGCTGGTGCGCATGGAGGCGATCATCAACTCGATGACGCTGAAAGAGCGTGCGAAGCCTGAAATCATCAAAGGGTCGCGCAAACGCCGCATCGCCGCTGGTTGCGGGATGCAGGTGCAGGATGTAAACCGCCTTCTGAAGCAGTTCGACGACATGCAGCGCATGATGAAGAAAATGAAGAAGGGCGGTATGGCGAAAATGATGCGTGGGATGAAGGGCATGATGCCTCCAGGATTCCCAGGCCGCTGAAACAAGGGATATAAGGCTATCTTGTTTGCCATTTTAGCTCCGGGGTGTGCTCGAAATGCTCACGTACTACGTGTACGCTCCGCTTTCTGCGCGCACGCCGGAACTAAACTGGCTGCACCGATATACGCCTTATAACCCTTGTTTGGCATATGTGAAGCATATGCTGATTGCAATTTCTCCAGAAATCAGTAAAATTTTCGGGCTTTTAATATGACACTGGGCTCCGTTCCTCGATGGGGCCCTGTGTTTTATTCACACAAGAGGATGTTATGGTAACTATTCGTTTAGCACGTCACGGCGCAAAAAAGCGTCCGTTCTACCAGGTTGTTGTGACTGACAGCCGTAATGCACGCAACGGTCGCTTCATCGAGCGCGTTGGTTTCTTCAACCCGATCGCTAGCGGTTCTGAAGAAGAAACCCGTCTGGATCTGGATCGTATCGCTCACTGGGTTGGCCAGGGCGCTACTGTTTCCGATCGCGTTGCTACGCTTATCAAAGCAGCAAACAAAGCAGCTTAATCTGTCACGGTGGTCATGATGAGCAATAAAGCACCTGTTGAACCGATCGTATTGGGAAAAATGGGTTCTTGCTACGGTATCCGTGGTTGGCTCAGAGTGTTTTCCTCCACTGAAGACGCTGAAAGCATTTTTAACTACCAGCCCTGGTTTATCCAGAAAGGTGGTAAGTGGGAAGCGGTCGAGCTGGAAAGCTGGCGCCACCACAATCAGGATATCGTGATCAAGCTGAAAGGCGTTGACGATCGCGATGCGGCGAATCTGCTGACTAATTGCGAAATTGTCGTCGATTCATCGCAGCTGCCTTCGCTGGAAGAGGGTGATTATTACTGGAAAGATCTTATGGGTTGCCAGGTTGTCACCACTGAAGGCTATGGCCTGGGTAAAGTCATCGATATGATGGAAACCGGGTCAAATGACGTTCTCGTCATTAAGGCAAACCTGAAAGATGCGTTTGGCATCAAGGAGCGGCTGGTTCCGTTCCTCGATGGGCAGGTTATCAAGAAAGTCGATCTCACTACGCGAACTATCGAAGTAGATTGGGATCCTGGTTTTTAAATTCTCCGGATAAACGGTAAAAGACGGCGCTATGTGGATTGGCATAATTAGCCTGTTTCCTGAAATGTTCCGCGCGATTACTGATTACGGGGTAACTGGCCGGGCAGTAAAAAAAGGCCTGCTGAACATCGAAAGCTGGAGTCCTCGTGACTTCACGCATGACCGGCACCGTACCGTGGACGAACGTCCTTACGGCGGCGGACCGGGGATGTTAATGATGGTGCAACCCTTACGGGACGCCATCCATACAGCAAAAGCCGCGGCAGGTGAAGGCGCAAAGGTGATTTATCTGTCACCTCAGGGACGCAAGCTTGATCAAGCAGGCGTAAGCGAACTGGCCACGAATCAAAAGCTGATTCTGGTATGTGGTCGCTATGAAGGGATAGATGAGCGCGTAATTCAGACCGAAATTGATGAAGAATGGTCAATCGGCGATTACGTTCTCAGCGGTGGTGAGTTACCGGCAATGACGCTGATTGACTCCGTTGCCCGGTTTATTCCGGGTGTACTGGGCCATGAAGCTTCAGCAACAGAAGACTCTTTTGCTGATGGATTGCTGGACTGTCCACACTATACCCGCCCTGAAGTGTTAGAAGGGATGGAAGTACCGGCGGTATTGCTGTCGGGGAACCATGCCGAGATACGTCGCTGGCGTTTGAAGCAGTCGCTGGGCCGAACCTGGCTTAGAAGACCTGAACTTCTGGAAAACCTGGCTCTGACTGAAGAGCAAGTAAGGTTGCTGGCGGAGTTCCAAAAAGAGCACGCACAACAGCAACATAAACATGATGGGCAAGCGTAAAACGCTCCCGATATATCAGTTTACCCAGGATAAGAGATTAAATTATGAGCAACATTATTAAGCAAATTGAACAAGAGCAGATGAAGCAGGACGTACCTTCATTCCGTCCGGGTGATTCCGTGGAAGTGAAAGTATGGGTTGTTGAAGGTTCCAAAAAACGTCTGCAGGCATTCGAGGGCGTGGTTATCGCTATTCGTAACCGCGGTCTGCACTCTGCATTCACTGTTCGTAAAATTTCCAACGGCGAAGGTGTTGAGCGTGTCTTCCAGACTCACTCTCCAGTAGTTGACAGCATTACTGTCAAACGTCGTGGTGCTGTACGTAAAGCTAAACTGTACTACCTGCGTGAGCGTACTGGTAAGTCTGCTCGTATCAAAGAGCGTCTGAACTAAGACTCGCTTAAGCAACATCCTGTTAAAAGGGCTGGCCGCAAGGCCGGCCCTTTTTTATGTAAATCCCCGCCGCTTGTTAACCTTCATTTCATAAATCATTTACAATAGCCGCTCTCTAGCGAGGGTAAGTGAATAACGCACTGCATCAATCAGCCTTGAAACGCACAGCGGCCTGGACCGCGCTGTTTGCGATCCTGCTGATCGTGGTCGCGCCGCTGATCTCCATTTCGCTGCAAAAAGATCCCATGAGCGCAATGTCGGGGATGCATCATGATATGAGCCAGATGTCGATGGCAGAACATCATGGTGAGTCGCCGCACTCGATGCCTGTCGATCACGCCGAAGCCTGTGGCTATTGTGTGCTAATGGCCCATGTGCCGGGCCTGATGCTGGCGCTGATCGTGCTGTTGTGCGCTGTGCTATTGCGACATCGCGTTAAACCGCTGCGACAGGCGGTGAGCCACTGGCACTTTTTCCCCTGGTTGTATCCTGATACCCGCGCGCCACCGCAGCGGTCAGCTTTTTCCCTTTAAACCATAAAGAATGCGCTTTCGCGCATCGATAACGTTTTGCCTGCAAAAAGGAAAAGTATGACTGTCAGCACGCCACGCGCAGCATGGGGAAACCTGCTGCGACGCCTTCATTTCTATATCGGGTTGTTTGTCGGCCCGTTCATTTTTTTCGCTGCGCTAACGGGGACGCTCTACGTGGCGACACCGCAGCTCGAAAGCATGTTGTACAAACATGCGCTGTTTAGCGATACCGCCGGTGAAGCTCAACCTCTGGCCGAGCAAATTGCAGTCGCGGAGAAAGCCATTGGGGACCAACTTCGTCTGCAGGCCGTGCGACCAGGGCTGATTCCCGGTGAAACTACGCGCGTGATGTTTGCCGACCCGATGCTCGGGCCGTCGGAGAATCGGGCGATTTTTATCGATCCCGTGAGCCTGGAAGTACGCGGCGATATGACGGTCTACGGCACCAGCGGAATTTTGCCGCTGCGCCAGACCATCGACTATCTGCACAGCTCGCTGATGCTGGGGGATATCGGGCGTTTGTACAGTGAGCTGGCCGCGTCCTGGATGTGGATTGCTGCCCTGGGCGGGATTGCGCTGTGGTTTTATACCCGCCCGAAGCGACGTATCAATAACCGGTTCCAGAACCGACGTCGCGTGCATGTCGCGCTCGGCTGGGGTCTGCTGGGGGGAATGTTACTGTTTTCTGCGACCGGGCTTACCTGGTCACAATGGGCGGGTGGCAACGTCGATAAGCTACGTAAAGAGATGAACTGGCTGACGCCGCAGGTCAACACGCAGCTGCGCGGTCCCGCGGCAGAAGTCGATCCTCATGCTGAACATCGCGGCCACCACGATGCGATGATGCCGGATATGGCCATGGATCTGACGCTCTTTGACAGCGTCCTGCATGCGGCCAGGAGCGAGGGAATTGATGCGAACAAGCTGGAAATTCGCCCCGCTAAAATGGCTGAACAGGCCTGGACGGTCACGGAAATCGATCGTGGCTGGCCCACGCAGGTGGATGCGGTTGCCGTTGATCCGCACTCAATGCAGATCCTCGATCGGACGCGTTTCGCTGACTTCCCGCTGATGGCGAAGCTGACCCGCTGGGGCGTGGATTTCCATATGGGGATTTTGTTCGGTCTGGTGAATCAGCTGATCCTGATCGCTTTCGGCGTAGCGCTGTGCGTGTTGATCGCGTGGGGGTATCGGATGTGGTGGATGCGTCGTCCGGTTCAGGCCACCGGCAATCCGGTGCTCACGCTTTGTCAGTGCTGGTTTGCTCTCCCCGCCAGTGGGCGAGGAGTCACGCTCTTTATCGGCGTGATGCTGGGGATCATGATGCCGGTGATGGGCGTCAGTCTGGCATTTTTCGTGCTGATTGACTGGCTGCGCTGGCGCGCGCAATGCCTGTTGACGCTGTCGGAATCCACCAAATAGTGATTAAGGCGTGCTGATGACTACCGCAACGCGGCGGTTTTCAGCGCGCCCCTGAGGTGTTGCATTGCTGGCGACCGGATATTTTTTACCTAAGCCCTGAGTGGTGAGGTTGCTGCGCGGGATATTCGCCCCTTTTGCCCAGGTATCAGCCACGACATTCGCGCGTTTAAGCGAGAGGGATTGGTTGTAACTTTCTTCCCCGTAATTGTCCGTGTGCCCGTCCATGCGTGCATGGACCAGCCCGGTGGCGGCCAGACGTGTCGCCATGGTCTGGATCTGCTGCTCGCTTTCCGGACGCAGCTGATATTCATTCTTGCCGAATAAAATCTTCGCCGACAGGCCGAGGGACCAGTCGCCGTTCGTTTCGTTAAAACCGTAGGATTTCATTGCCGCAATCTGTTCCGGGGTGAATTTCCCCTGAGGTGGTGCCTGGCAGCCTGCCAGAATCGTTGTAGCCAGTAAAACTGGAGCGAGATATCGCCTTAACATAACGTGTTCCTTTTATTACAAAATTATTGTCGGACGCTGGTTTTTCACTTGATACATATTGCGGTCGGCTTGCTCCAGTAATGCCTCTACCGAGGTATTTTCCCACGCCAGAGCGAAGCCAATGCTGAGTGACATGTGTGCCGTATGTCCGTTGTGCAGGTCGTACGGCTGGAGAAACTGCTGCGAAAGCGCAGTGCAAATCTGTTGAACGTCTGCCGCAGAGTGAATGCCATACAGGATCATGGCAAATTCATCGCCGCCCAGACGGTAAGACTGATAACGTTTCCCGCCAAATTCCACCATTCTGCTGGCGACTTCTATCAGCACGCAGTCACCTGCCGCGTGGCCCCAGGTGTCGTTGATCTGCTTGAAGTTATCCCCATCCAGGAACAGCAGGGCGGAATTCATCTGTGCAGAAGCGTCATTCATGAGCGCCGCGATGCTGCTGCGGAATGCAGCGCGGTTCGCCAGCCCGGTGAGCGGATCGTGCATCGCGGTGCGCATCAGCTGTGCGTTCCGGGCCTGCAGCTTGAGCTGCCACTCCTCCATTTCGTCGAGCAGGCTGTTGAAATCCTGCCCAAAACGATGGAACTCTTCGATACGCTCCTCTTCGACGCGGCGCGAGAAATTACGGTTCGTTTTAACGTCATGCACCACGTCGGTGATATTTTGCAGGGCGGTGACGACTCCGTTGTGCAAAGAACGGGTAATGGTCAGCGCCACAAAAGCGGCGAAAAGAATACAGCCGGTCAGCACGGCAAAAGACGTCCAGAGGAAATGGCTGATCAGGCTGTCGCGCGCGGTGATGCGCACCTCACCAATCACCTTGCCGTTATGCACTACGGGCTGCGCGGCAGGGACGGGGAACAACATGCGACTGACCAGCGTGCTCAGGGTGTCGGTATCATCATCAGGGGTCCACGACCAGTAGGCAAAACGCTTCTGATGGATGTCGAGCACCTCGGCAACGGAAAATTGCCCCTGTCTACCCAGTGTGGCAAGCGTTTCATTAGCGGCGGTGGCATCATTAAATACTAATGAGGCTTCCAGGCTTCGGCTCATGGTCGCGCTGGTTAATTCGAGGTTTTTTTGTGCGTATTGTTTTAATGTAACCACTGACGCAATACACAATAATAACCAGATTAGCGTCATGGTAATTACCACGCTAATCATACTGATGCGCCTCAACGTTCTTTTAAACGTCGGCCGTGGCGTTGAAGAAAGTTCCTTATTCATGCTTCTTATTCCGGGCAAGCATTAACACATCCGGATTCACTCTTACGCCACTGCGAGACAGGGCATCCAGATTGACAGAAAATCTCACTGTTTCTTCATTAATTATCAGACAAAAAGCACTGCCAATAACACATTCCAGGTTTTGCTCGGCGATTAATAGTAACGCGCGGCCCTGATAATTCCTGAATAATTCAAGTTGAGCAGCAGGTGACTCGTTTCCAAAATAAACGGCATCGCAGGTGGCATGTAATGCTTCAGACTCATTTTGCACAATCAAGGGTGTGTAGGGTAAAGCAGCAGAGCCGCTGTCACTCAGTACCTGGGCGAAACGAGAAGACGAAAAAATACAGAGTTTAGGCTGGCCAGAAAGCGCAGGCCAACGGGAATAGCTGACGATGCCAGAGACGATCGAACGTACTGACTTCTCTTTTTCTGTCAATGTTGTCGCGAAACTTTGCCCGCTGATAATGCACAGCATGAGTGCCAGAATCAGATGGCACAAAGGGAACGTAAAAAAATGTCTCACCAGAATCCGCCATACCACTCTGGAAATATATATCCTTGAATATTGCAGGAAGAATACCATTGTTTACCTGAGTAGTCATTATGTGGAATATGTTGTGACTTAAGCTAAATCTGAGTTGTAATTGAATGAAATTATTAAGTTATTAAATTAATTAAGTCTCGAGCCGCGCATACCTTCTTCCATACCTTTTTGCCAGGATTTGCGCAGCGGGTCGGCATTTTCTGCCGTATCACAACTGGCTGGGAATATTTTACCGGACAGACCCCACGCATAGACAAAATCTTCGGTGCAGACTTTTTTCTGACCATCAGCATAACCGCGCAGGTATTCACTGCGATCGACGTCAGGATCGTTAAAATTATCCGCGAGAGTTTCGTTACTTTTTATTGATACACCATTCATGGCATCTTCTTTGCCGGCGGTAAACCAGCTGGTGCCGGTCCAGGTGGGCTGGAAGGTATAAGGGTTGATTTGACAGCCTGTCAATAATATCGCCAGCAGCGCGAGAGCAATGGAACGCATAGTGATTCGCCTTTTCTTCTTTTTCTTCAGCATAGCCTGGCAATGAATAATCAGGGTGTAATTTTATCTTTACGAAACAAGCGGATATTTTTTGCCTCAAAATGCCACTTGTAAAGTAATGTTTACGTATTTTGGATTGAAATCTTTACTTTATGTGATATTGTGTGTTCACCTCATCGAGGAAACCACTATCGCAAACGAGCATTACAGGATCGCCATCATGCAAAAAGACGCGCTGAACAACGTACATATTACCGACGAACAGGTTTTGATCACGCCAGATCAGTTGAAGCTGGAATTCCCGCTGAGTTCTGAACAGGAGGCGCAGATTGAGCACTCCCGCCAGACTATCTCTGACATCATTGCCGGTCGCGATCCGCGTCTGCTGGTGGTGTGCGGGCCATGCTCCATTCACGATCCTGAAACTGCGATCGAATATGCTCGTCGATTTAAAGCATTAGCAGAGGAGGTCAGCGATAGCCTCTACCTGGTCATGCGCGTCTATTTTGAAAAACCTCGTACCACCGTTGGCTGGAAGGGGTTAATTAACGATCCACACATGGATGGCTCGTTTGATGTGGAAGCCGGTCTGAAGATTGCGCGTCGTCTGCTGGTAGAACTGGTGAGCATGGGGCTGCCGCTGGCGACAGAAGCACTTGATCCGAACAGCCCGCAATACCTGGGCGATCTGTTTAGCTGGTCCGCGATTGGTGCTCGCACAACAGAATCACAGACTCACCGCGAGATGGCCTCTGGGCTGTCGATGCCGGTTGGTTTTAAAAATGGGACCGACGGTAGCCTTGCGACCGCGATTAACGCCATGCGCGCTGCGGCGATGCCGCACCGTTTTGTCGGCATTAACCAGGCCGGCCAGGTTTGTCTGCTCCAGACCCAGGGCAACCCGGATGGTCACGTTATCCTGCGCGGCGGTAAAGCACCTAACTACAGCCCGGCGGATGTCGCCCAGTGCGAAAAAGAGATGGAACAGGCGGGACTGCGCCCGGCTCTGATGGTAGATTGCAGCCATGGTAATTCCAATAAAGATTACCGTCGCCAGCCTGCGGTAGCGGAATCCGTTGTCGCACAAATTAAAGACGGTAACCGTTCGATTATCGGCCTGATGATTGAGAGTAATATCCACGAGGGTAATCAGTCATCTGAACAACCGCGTAGCGCAATGAAACACGGTGTCTCAGTGACCGACGCCTGCATCAGTTGGGAAGCGACGGATGCGCTGCTGCGTGAGATCCACAAAGATTTGAACGGCCAGCTGGCGACGCGTCTGGCTTAAGAGGTTAGTTATGGTTGCAGAATTGACCGCACTACGCGATCAAATAGATGAGGTGGATAAGGCGCTGCTGGATTTGCTGGCGCGCCGGATGTCACTGGTTGCCGAAGTCGGGGAAGTGAAAAGTAAATACGGCCTGCCGATTTACGTGCCAGAGCGTGAAGCGTCGATGCTCGCCTCCCGGCGTAATGAGGCGCAGCTCATGGGCGTCTCTCCCGACCTGATTGAAGATGTGCTGCGCCGCGTGATGCGTGAATCCTACTCCAGCGAAAACGATAAGGGCTTTAAAACCCTCTGTCCGTCGCTGCGACCGGTGGTGATCGTTGGCGGCGGCGGCCAGATGGGGCGTCTGTTTGAGAAGATGCTGACGCTTTCGGGTTATCAGGTGCGCATTCTTGAAAAAGAGGACTGGGCACGTGCGCCAGAGATGATGGCCGACGCAGGCATGGTTATTGTCAGCGTGCCGATTCATGTAACCGAAGAGATTATCGGCAAACTGCCGTCTCTGCCGGAAGATTGTATTCTGGTGGATCTGGCGTCCGTGAAGAATGGTCCGCTGCAGGCGATGCTGGCGGCCCATAACGGACCGGTACTGGGTTTGCACCCGATGTTCGGCCCGGATAGCGGCAGCCTGGCGAAACAGGTCGTGGTCTACTGCGATGGTCGTCAACCGGAAGCGTACCAGTGGTTCCTGGAACAGATTCAGGTCTGGGGCGCACGTCTGCATCGTATTAGCGCGGTGGAGCACGATCAGAATATGGCGTTCATTCAGGCGCTGCGCCACTTTGCGACCTTTGCCTATGGCCTGCATCTGGCGGAAGAGAACGTCCAGCTGGAGCAGTTGCTGGCGCTCTCCTCGCCAATTTACCGCCTGGAGCTGGCCATGGTTGGGCGTCTGTTTGCGCAGGATCCGCAACTGTATGCTGATATCATTATGTCGTCAGAAAATAATCTGGCGCTGATCAAGCGCTACTACCAGCGGTTTGGTGAAGCGATAGCGTTGCTGGAGCAGGGCGATAAGCAGGCCTTTATCGACAGTTTCCGTAAGGTTGAGCACTGGTTTGGGGATTACGCGAAGCGTTTCCAGAGCGAGAGCCGCACCTTATTGCGCCAGGCGAACGATAGTCGCCAGTAATCTGATGATGTATATACTAAAAGCCAGCACTGCTGGCTTTTTTCATTTTGGGGATTTGTCATGGCTGAACCACAGGTTTTATTCGACTACACCGGGCACTTACCGGAATGCCCGACCTGGAGCGAAAGCGAAAACGCGCTCTATTGGGCCGATATTCTGGAAGGTGAAATTCATCGTTATCACCTCTCTTCGGGTCAACACTCTGTTCTCTCATTTCATGAGGAGGTCGGGTGTTTTGCCTTACGCGAGAAGGGCGGTTTTATCGTCGCGATGCGTAACGCGATCTGGCTGACGGATAAGCACGGCCTGCTCCAGCGAAAAGTCTGCGATAACCCGTCTAATCCTCAACTGGCGCGTTTTAACGACGGCGGCACCGATCATCTCGGGCGTTTTTACGCGGGAACATTCTGGGGACCGGGGGATTACAACGGCGCGATGCTGATGCGCATTGATAACGATCTGACGCCGAAAGTCATTCAGTGTGATATCCACGGGCACAACGGCCTGGCCTTTAGTCCGGACAGGCAGTGGATGATGACCTCAGATACGCCGAACCGCGTGATTTACCGTACACCGCTGGAAGAGGAGGGGGAGCCGGGTGCCCGTGAAGTGTTCCGCCGCTTCGAAAAGGGCGAGGGAATACCGGATGGTGCCGCGATGGATATCGAAGGCTGCTACTGGAGCGCGTTGTTTGATGGCTGGCGTATTGCGCGGTTTTCTCCGCGGGGGGAGCAACTGGAAGAGTATCGCTTGCCGGTGCGCTGTCCGACGATGGTCTGTTTCGGCGGGGATGATATGAAAACCCTGTTTATCACCACCACGCGTGAAAATATGGATCGTGACGAAGTGACGAAATATCCGCTATCGGGCGCCATCTTCACCCTGCCCGTCAGTGTGGCAGGAATGAAGAAAGGCCCGTTTATTGAGCGTTAAACCGGATCGACCGGGACCACGTTCTCGCCCGGATAACAGCCCAGCACTTTCATCGAACGGGTGATTTCGCCCAGTTCGCGCAGGGCTTTCTGCATGGACGCTGATTTGAGGTTGGCCTGGATATCGAGATAAAACATCTCTTCCCACGGATTGCCGTTGATCGGGCGGGATTCCAGTTTGGTCATGATCAGGTTGTGATTACGTAACACCAGCAGGGCTTCAACCAGCGCACCTGCCTGCTGGCCGGTCGCCATCAGCAGAGTGGTTTTCGCCGGAACTTGCTCGGATACATCAATCGCTTTACGTGCCAGCACCACGAAGCGGGTGATGTTCTGGGTCTGGTTAGCCAGGTTGCGCTCCAGTACCTGCAGGCCATACAGCGCGCCACCGGCTTCGCTACCGAGAGCCGCCACGCGCGGAGAGTTGGCCTGCGCCACTTTCTCCATCGCCGCTGAGGTGCTTTCGGTGTACTCAATTTTCCAGTTCGGATAGCGGTTCAGGAACTGGCTGCACTGCTGGAATGGCTGCGGGTGGCTGTATACGGTATCAATTTGATTCAGGTCAGTTGAGCCTGAGACCAGCACGCAGTGATCAATTGGAATGGTCATTTCGCCGACCAGCGACAGGCTGGTGTGCTGAAGCAGATCGTAGACATCATTAATCGCGCCGGAACTGGTGTTCTCAATCGGCACCACGGCGTAGTCTGCCTGACCGGTTTCAACCTGGTTAAAGATATCGGCGAATTTGGCGCAGCCACTCTCGATAAACTCCTCGAAATGGCGGGCGGCATACTGGCGTGCAGCCAGGTGCGAGTAAGAGCCTTTCGGTCCCAGAAATGCGACGCGCGCGGAGTGCGGATTGGTTTTATTCAGATGTTGTTGCAGCAGCGCTTGCTGGGTCAGAACGGAATCTTCAATGATCAACTGGAACAGACGAGTGATGTAGTGTGCATCGAGGTGATGGGCTTTACCCAGCTGGATCAGGCGCTCCAGTAGATCGCGCTCACGGTCAATATCACGTACCGGGCGGTGGGAGTCCAGCTTGGCTTTACCCACTTCTACGGCTAGCGTGCGGCGTTCAGCCAGCAGCGCCAGTAATTTCTCATCCAGCGCGCTGATTTTTACTCGCAGATCCAGTAACGGGTTTTCCGATGTCATAGCGTTGCCTATTTCGTTTATTGTTATCAATAAAAAAGGCCCCCCGGTGTGGGAGGCCTTGTTGTTCGTCTTCGCATTCTTTATCACACGACGAAACGCCTCCCATTCAGGGGAAGGTAAAAAAGAATGCGAAGAAAAACGGGGTGTGGTTCATGAGTTCATCCTGTTGTTGATACCGTTAAAGTACCCGTACTGTTTTGATGCTGTCAATAAAAAACGCGCCCGAAGGCGCGTTGGCGGTACACTCAATTTAAAGGATTACTCTTCTTCAACTTCTTCGGCATAGCTTGCGTCTTTCACCGAGGTGGTGGCGCGACGGGCTTCGCCTTTGTGTTGCACTTTATTGAGCTGCCGTTCCAGCTTGTTGATCAAATCGTTGATAGCGGTGTACATATCTTCGTGTTTAGCGCTGGCGACCAGATGGCCGTTAGGAGTATTGATAGTTGCGTCAGCGGTAAAACCCTGTGGTTCCTTAGACAGAATGATATGCGGGTTAATCAAATGAGTTTGCCATTTATCCAGTTTGGCGAGACGGTCTGCGACGTGCTGGCGAATTGCCGGAGTAATTTCCATTTGTTTACTGGTAATGTTCATTGTCATAAATTTTACCTCTTGTCTTTCCGTCTTGGTGATTCCAGCATACCTGTCCTAATGTCAAAATGTGTGATCTAAATCACGTTATTTTGTCACTTTTTGTCAAGGAAGCTTTTTTGTGAGGAAAGACAGGAACAGGCGATTTTTACCTTGTCGAACTCAGGAATTGCAGCCATAGTTGATAGGATTCGTCGGCATCAAACCGCTTCAGCGGATGGCGAAATGGATAAAAAAACGGCAGCCCTTGGGCTGCCGTTTTACGTTTGGGAACGATCAGGTATTGCTGCTGTTCGCGGCGATAATCTTCGCCACTTTCTCAGCCTGTGCGTTCATCTGCATCTGGCGGTACGCGTTTTCCATCAGCTTCAAACCATCGCGAGTGGCTTGTGTGTCCGGGTAATCACGCAGCATGCCTTCGACGCGGTTAACCACTGCCACCCATGCGCCACGACGCGTATAGTACTCGGCAACGGAGTACTCATACTTGGACAGACGATCTTTCAGGAACACCAGACGCTTGGTGGCATCGGTGATGTACTGACTGTTCGGGTAGCCGCGCACCAGCTTGGAGAAGTCATTGAATGCGTCACGCGCGTGCTGCGGGTCGCGGTCAGAACGATCAACACCGAAGAAACCTTGCAGAGCACTGTCATCCAGAGCCATGTTGGTCAGGCCGCGCATGTACATGACATAATCAATGTTCGGATGAGTCGGGTTCAGACGGATGAAGCGATCGATGGTAGCCTGAGCCAGCGGCAGATCGGCATTTTTGTAGTAGGCGTAGATGAGATCTAATTGTACCTGTTGGGAATACGGACCAAATGGATAACGATTATCCAGCGCTTCCAGTTGCGTTATCGCCTGTTTCCAGTTACCGTCCTGCAGTTTTTGTTGTGCAGTCGCATAGATTTCATTCGGCGGATTGTCAGGGACCTGTTCATTTGAACCGGAGCAGCCCACCAAAGCCAGGCTCAACGTGGCCGCTGCCACCAGATATTTCATGCGCGTCATGACGTTTTGACTTTCCTCAAATGTTTGTCCGGGAGAATCTCTTTCCTGCTCCCGATTAAGACCAGCTACAATAGCACACTATATTATACGGCAAAGCCGTAAAACCCAACGTTAAACGAAGAAGCAGTCTATGGCACAACGAGTAGAACTCACCGCAACAGTCTCCGAAAATCAGCTCGGTCAACGCTTAGATCAAGCTTTGGCCGAAATGTTCCCTGATTATTCGCGTTCACGCATAAAAGAATGGATTCTTGACCAGCGCGTGCTGGTTAACGGCAAAGTATGGGACAAGCCAAAAGAGAAAGTGTTAGGTGGGGAAGCCGTCGCCATCAATGCTGAAATAGAAGAAGAAGTCCGCTTTGAGGCACAAGAGATCCCGTTAGAAATCGTCTATGAAGATGATGACATTCTGGTGATCAACAAACCGCGCGGCCTGGTCGTGCATCCTGGCGCCGGTAATCCTGACGGCACCGTACTGAATGCGCTGCTTCATTATTATCCGCCGATTGTTGACGTTCCGCGTGCGGGCATCGTTCACCGTCTGGATAAAGACACCACCGGTCTGATGGTGGTCGCGAAAACGGTTCCTGCCCAGACGCGTCTGGTGGAATCGCTGCAGCTGCGTGAAATCACCCGTGAATATGAAGCCGTCGCGATTGGTCACATGACATCTGGCGGCACGGTCGAAGAGCCGATCAGCCGTCACCCGACCAAGCGTACCCATATGTCAGTGCATCCGATGGGGAAACCTGCGGTGACGCACTACCGCATTATGGAACATTTCCGCATTCATACGCGTCTGCGTCTGCGTCTGGAAACCGGCCGTACTCACCAGATTCGTGTGCATATGTCGCACATTACTCATCCGCTGGTGGGCGATCAGGTTTACGGTGGTCGTCCGCGTCCGCCGAAAGGCGCGTCGGAAGAATTTATCAGCACTCTGCGTAAATTCGATCGCCAGGCCTTACACGCGACCATGCTGCGTCTCTATCACCCGATCACCGGTATCGAGATGGAATGGCATGCGCCAATTCCTCAGGATATGGTCGAGCTGATTGATGCGATGCGCGCGGACTTTGAAGAACATAAGGATAAAGTGGACTGGTTATGACCAAACTGATTGTCCCGGAGTGGCCAATTCCTGAAGGCGTGGCAGCCTGCAGCTCTACCCGCGTTGGTGGCGTCAGTCACGACGCGTGGGCGTCATTAAATCTTGGCGCCCACTGTGGCGATAACCTGGAACATGTCGAAGAGAACCGCAAGCGTATGTTTGCGGCAGGAAATCTGCCATCAAAACCGGTCTGGCTTGAGCAGGTGCACGGCAAAGATGTGTTGAGGCTGACGGGCGAACCCTATGCTTCAAAACGTGCCGACGCCTCTTACAGTAAGACTCCCGGGACAGTCTGTGCCGTGATGACCGCCGATTGTTTGCCTGTTCTGTTTTGTAACCGCGCGGGTACCGAAGTGGCAGCAGCCCATGCTGGCTGGCGCGGGCTGTGTGCGGGCGTACTTGAAGAGACGGTTGCGTGTTTTGACGATCGTCCGGGCAATATTATTGCCTGGCTCGGTCCGGCGATTGGGCCACAGGCCTTTGAAGTCGGGCCAGAAGTGCGTGACGCCTTTATCGACAAAGACTCGCAGGCCGTCAGTGCGTTTCAGCCGAAAGGGGATAAATACCTGGCTGATATCTATCAGCTTGCCCGCCAGCGGCTTGGCAATGTCGGTGTGACGCAAATCTTTGGTGGCGATCGCTGTACCTTCACCGAAAAGGGTGATTTTTTCTCCTATCGTCGCGACAACACGACAGGTCGTATGGCAAGTTTCATTTGGCTGATATAACCTAACGAATCAAGACGATCCGGAACGCGCTGTTTTCTTTTCGTATAATTCAGGTCATTAACCTTGAATAATTGAGGGATGACCTCATTTAATCTCCAGTAGCAAATTTGACCTGTTATGGGAGGAGTTATGCGTCTGGATCGTCTTACTAATAAATTCCAGCTTGCTCTCGCCGATGCCCAGTCTCTCGCACTGGGGCACGACAACCAATTTATCGAACCTCTTCATTTAATGAGCGCCTTGCTGAATCAGGAAGGGGGATCGGTACGTCCTTTACTCACGTCTGCTGGCATTAATGCTGGCGAGCTGCGCACAGCCGTCGATCAGGCGCTGAGTCGTTTGCCACAGGTGGAAGGCACCGGTGGGGATGTTCAGCCGTCTCAGGATCTGGTGCGCGTGCTGAATCTTTGCGACAAGCTGGCGCAAAAACGTGGGGACAACTTTATCTCGTCAGAACTGTTTGTTCTGGCGGCGCTTGAATCACGCGGTACGCTGACCGATCTGCTGAAATCATCCGGTGCGACAACCGCCAATGTGACTCAGGCGATTGAAAAAATGCGTGGAGGTGAAAGCGTGAACGATCAGGGAGCCGAAGACCAACGTCAGGCTTTGAAAAAATATACGGTCGATCTGACTGAGCGTGCGGAACAAGGCAAGCTCGATCCGGTGATTGGCCGTGACGAAGAAATTCGCCGCACTATTCAGGTATTGCAACGTCGTACAAAAAACAACCCGGTACTGATCGGTGAACCCGGTGTCGGTAAAACCGCCATCGTTGAAGGTCTGGCGCAGCGAATTGTTAACGGCGAAGTGCCGGAAGGACTGAAAGGCCGTCGCGTGCTGGCTCTGGATATGGGGTCGCTGGTGGCCGGGGCGAAATACCGCGGTGAATTCGAAGAGCGTTTAAAAGGCGTGCTTAACGATCTGGCGAAGCAGGAAGGCAATGTCATCCTGTTTATCGACGAACTGCACACCATGGTCGGTGCCGGTAAGGCCGACGGGGCCATGGATGCCGGGAACATGCTTAAACCAGCTCTGGCGCGTGGTGAACTGCACTGCGTCGGTGCGACAACGCTCGATGAGTATCGACAGTACATCGAGAAAGATGCTGCGCTGGAACGTCGATTCCAGAAAGTGTTCGTAGCGGAACCGACGGTGGAAGACACCATTGCTATCTTACGTGGCCTGAAAGAACGGTATGAGCTGCATCACCATGTGCAGATTACTGACCCGGCTATCGTGGCGGCGGCGACACTGTCTCACCGATATATTGCCGACCGACAGCTGCCGGATAAGGCCATCGACCTGATCGATGAGGCGGCGTCCAGCATTCGTATGCAGATTGACTCCAAGCCGGAAGAGTTAGACAGACTCGACCGCAGAATCATTCAGCTCAAGCTTGAACAGCAGGCGCTGAAGAAAGAGTCTGATGAAGCGAGTAAAAAGCGCCTGGATATGCTTAATGAGGAATTGGACGACAAAGAGCGTCAGTATTCTGAATTAGAAGAAGAGTGGAAAGCTGAGAAGGCGTCGCTTTCTGGCACGCAGACGATCAAGGCTGAGCTTGAGCAGGCGAAAATCGCCATTGAGCAGGCGCGTCGCGTGGGCGATTTGGCACGTATGTCTGAGTTGCAGTACGGCAAAATTCCGGAACTGGAAAAACAGCTGGAGATGGCAACCCAGTCTGAAGGCAAAACCATGCGTCTGCTGCGTAATAAAGTAACGGACGTGGAAATTGCCGATGTGCTGGCGCGCTGGACGGGTATTCCGGTTGCTCGCATGCTGGAAGGGGAGCGCGAAAAACTGCTGCGTATGGAGCATGACCTGCACCATCGTGTGATCGGTCAGGATGAAGCCGTCGAAGCCGTATCAAATGCGATTCGTCGTAGCCGTGCGGGCTTATCGGATCCTAATCGCCCGATTGGTTCGTTCCTGTTCCTTGGGCCGACCGGTGTTGGTAAAACCGAGCTGTGTAAGACACTGGCGAACTTTATGTTCGATAGTGACGACGCGATGGTGCGTATTGATATGTCCGAGTTTATGGAGAAACACTCCGTCTCGCGTCTGGTCGGTGCGCCTCCAGGATATGTCGGCTATGAAGAGGGCGGTTACTTAACTGAAGCCGTACGCCGTCGCCCCTATTCCGTCATCTTATTAGATGAAGTGGAAAAAGCGCATCCGGATGTCTTCAACATCTTGTTGCAGGTTCTGGATGATGGACGTCTGACTGACGGGCAGGGAAGAACGGTCGATTTCCGCAACACTGTGGTGATCATGACCTCGAACCTGGGTTCCGATTTGATTCAGGAACGTTTCGGCGAACTGGATTACGGTCATATGAAGGATCTGGTATTGGGCGTGGTTAGCCAGAGCTTCCGTCCGGAATTCATTAACCGTATAGATGAAGTTGTTGTGTTCCACCCTCTGGGGGAAAAACACATTGCGTCTATTGCCCAGATTCAGTTGCAGCGTTTGTATAAACGTCTTGAGGATCGTGGCTATGAAATCCACATCTCTGACGACGCGCTGAAGCTGCTGAGTGCAAATGGTTACGATCCGGTTTACGGGGCGCGTCCTCTGAAACGTGCTATCCAGCAGCAGATCGAAAACCCGCTGGCGCAGCAAATCCTTTCCGGGGAGCTTGTCCCAGGGAAAGTGATTCGTCTCGAAGTCAACGAAGACAAAATTGTGGCAGTGCAGTAAGTCACAAAACTTCAGAAACGAGCCTTGCGGGGCTCGTTTTTGTTTAAAAACCAGGCGAGACTTAGCGTTAAAGGTTCGATTTGCCTGGAAAGTGAGCAGTCAGTCATTATTTTCTGATTTAGACTTGCAGCCTCAGAATAACTCCCTATAATGCGCCTCCACTGACACGGAACAACGGCACGCAAGCCGCCGGGACAGCAGGGGTTCAGCGATGAACGCCGACAGCGAAAAGCGAAATTAAACGCTTGACTCTGAATGAGGAAAACGTATTATACGGGACCTCGCAACGGTGAGCGAAAGCCGCGTTGCACTGCTCTTTAACAATTTATCAGACAATCTGTGTGGGCACTCAAAGTGACATGGATTCTAAACGTCGAAAGACGCTAAATGAATACCAAAGTCTCTGAGT
>NZ_SDDX01000007.1 GCF_004115925.1 Lelliottia nimipressuralis | reverse complement strand
TTTGCTCAGAGATTAGTTGCTGGTATCCAGCTCATCGAAGCTCTTCACCAGATCGTCAATCGCTTTGATCTGTTTCAGGAACGGCTCCAGTTTATCCAGCGGCAGCGCGGATGGGCCGTCGCATTTCGCGTTGGCTGGATCCGGGTGCGCTTCGATAAACAGACCGGCCAGACCGGTCGCCATACCGGCACGCGCCAGCTCGGTGACCTGACCACGACGGCCGCTGGAGGCAGCACCAAACGGGTCACGGCACTGCAGCGCGTGAGTCACGTCGAAAATCACCGGGGAGTTGTTAGAGACTTTCTTCATCACACTGAAGCCCAGCATGTCGACCACCAGGTTGTCGTAACCGAAGTTTGCGCCACGGTCACACAGGATGACCTGGTCGTTGCCGCCTTCGATGAATTTATCAACGATGTTACCCATCTGGCCTGGGCTTACGAACTGGGGTTTTTTCACGTTGATGACTGCGCCGGTTTTCGCCATCGCTTCAACCAGATCGGTCTGACGCGCGAGGAACGCCGGAAGCTGAATCACATCCACCACGTCGGCAACCGGCTGCGCCTGAGACGCTTCGTGCACGTCGGTGATCACTTTCACGCCAAACGTCTGTTTCAGCTCCTGGAAAATCTTCATCCCCTCTTCCAGGCCCGGGCCACGGTAAGAGTTGATAGAGGAGCGGTTGGCTTTGTCAAAAGAGGCCTTAAACACATACGGAATGCCCAGTTTCTGGGTCACAGTCACGTAGTGCTCGCAGATACGCATGGCAAGATCGCGGGATTCCAGAACGTTCATGCCACCAAACAGCACGAACGGCAGGTCGTTTGCCACGTTGATATCACCAATGCTAACCACTTTTTGTTTCATAGGATCGCCTTATTCAGGTGTGAATCGGAATTAAGATTAATGCAGTGTAATTTGTTTATGCGCGATCGAGTTGATCTGCGCGCGAATCATTTCGCTTATCGGATCTTCCGGGCACTGCTCAACGAAGTAATTTAAATCGTTGAGGGCAACGTGCTCACATTCCAGCTGCGCGTAGATAAGGCCACGGTCGCGGATCTCGTACGGGTCTTCCGGATTGAACTGCAGCAGCACTTCGCTCGCGCGCAGGGCCAGCTCCATCTGCCGCTCTTCCATCAGCGCGGCTTTCAGCGTATCCAGCAGTTTACGTACCACTTCGGCGTTATCCGCCTCATCGAGATCTTCGTTAAACAGCTCTGCCACCGGGCTAATATTGCCCTTCAGCCAGACATCCAGCGTGTGCTCGTCCAGCGTGTCGCCATTGAACGGATTGATCAGCCACATTTCGCCATCCAGCCACTCCGCGCGCAAAATCATCTGCGTCGGGAAAATGACCGGCACCAGCGGAATATCTAGCCGGTTAGCGACCCACAGCAAAACAGCCCCCAGAGCAACGGCGCTGCCCTGACGGTTTTTCAGTACCTGATCCAGCCACAGCGCGTCGGAGAGGCGATACACGCCGCGCGTGTCGCAAAAGCCCCATTCGCCGTAAAACAGCTCGATCAGTTTTTCCAGCTGCCAGTCCTGAGGACGCGCTTCGCTGATCTCTTCACGCGCCAGGCTCGCCAGATTTTCCAGCTCATCGTAGACCCACTGCGAGGTGAAATCGTCACGGATCATCTCAGAGATCAGGACCATTCCATCGCAAAGCGGTACTTTATTAAATTCGAAATCGGCTAAGGACCTCATACTTACCCCAGTAACGGTATTCTTGTGGTGGCGAGTTTAATGATGATGTACAGCACCACCAGCCCCAGCAGGAAGGCGATAAAACCGGCCTGCTGGCTGCGCGGACGACGACGTCCAAGCGCGATAAAACCCAAAACGATGTAGATGATAACGCCAAACAGCTTTTCAGTCAGCCATGCGCCTTTATCAGTAAATGGCAGATAGCCCGTCAGCCACATCAGACCGGCGCCGGAAAGCAGCAAAACCGTGTCGATGCAGTACGGCACAACGCGCACCCAGCGGGCTTCGATGAGCGGATGGTTGCTGTAACGCCACCAGTAGCGCACCACAAAAAAGCTGATGGTCAGCACCACGGCGGCAATATGCACAGCGATCAACACGCTGAAGGCGCTCATGGCTTTTTCCCCAGCGTCAGGCGTTCGTTGCCGCCGTAGTCACGACAGGTTTCGACGCTCGCGTATCCCGCCGCGCTATACAGCGCACGGACCGCGGCCCCCTGCGTCCAGCCGTGTTCAAGCAGCAGCCAGCCGCCGGGTACCAGGTGCTCGCGAGCGGTCGTGATGATGTGTTCGATATCGGCCAGCCCGTCGTTCGCTGCAACCAGCGCCGTGAGCGGCTCAAAGCGCACATCCCCCTGCGACAAATGCGGGTCGTGCTCATCGATGTAAGGCGGATTGCTGACGATCATCTCAAAGGCGTGCTGCGCCAGGGCGGAAAACCAGCTGCTTTGATTTATCTGAACGTTACTGAAACCCAGACGCGCAAGATTGCGCTGCGCCAGGGCTACCGCGTCAGGCATTACGTCGACTGCGGTAATCTGACAATCGGGGCGCTCGCTCGCCAGCGCCAGCGCAATCGCGCCGGTGCCCGTGCCTAAATCCAGTATGCGACACGGACCGTCAGGCAGACGCGCCAGCGCCTGCTCGACCAGACACTCGGTGTCCGGGCGCGGTATCAGCGTGGCGGCTGAAACATACAGCGGCAGCGACCAGAACTCCCGTTCACCGGTCAGGTGCGCCACCGGCTCACCGGTTTTACGCCGGGCGAGCAGCGCCGCGAGCTGCGCTTCCTGTTCAGGCGTCAGCAGCGTCTCACCGAATGCCAGGAGATAAGTGCGCGCTTTTCCGGTGACATGTTCCAGCAAGATTTCGGCGTCGCGACGCGGGCTTTCACTGGTGGAAAGCTCGCTCGCGGCGGCACGTAACCAGGCCTGAAAATCCATTAGTCCTGCTCAGCCAGCGCTGCCAGCTGATCGGCCTGGTATTCCTGCACGATCGGCTCGATCAGGGAGTCGAGTTTGCCTTCCATCGTCTCATCCAGACGGTAAATCGTCAGGTTGATGCGGTGGTCGGTCACACGGCCCTGCGGGAAGTTATAGGTGCGGTTACGATCGCTGCGATCGCCGCTACCCAACAGGTTACGGCGCGTAGACGCTTCAGCCTGCTGGCGTTTCGCCATTTCGGCGGCGCGAATACGTGAGCCGAGCACCGCCAGGGCTTTGGCTTTGTTTTTGTGCTGGGAACGTTCGTCCTGACACTCCACCACGATGCCGGTCGGCAAGTGGGTAATACGGATCGCGGAATCAGTGGTGTTAACGTGCTGACCACCCGCGCCTGACGAGCGGAAGGTATCAATACGCAGATCGGCTGGATTGATATCCGGCAGTTCAGCTTCTGGCAGCTCCGGCATCACCGCAACGGTACAGGCAGAGGTGTGAATTCGCCCCTGAGATTCCGTCGCCGGGACGCGCTGCACGCGGTGCCCGCCGGACTCAAACTTCAGACGGCCATACACGCCGTCGCCGCTGATCTTGGCGATCACTTCTTTATAGCCACCATGTTCGCCTTCGTTGGCGCTCATGATTTCTACGCGCCAGCGGCGGGATTCCGCGTAGCGGCTGTACATGCGGAACAGATCGCCGGCAAACAGCGCGGCTTCGTCGCCACCCGTTCCGGCGCGAACTTCGACAAACGCGTTGCGCTCATCGTCCGGATCTTTCGGCAGCAGAAGAACCTGGAGCTGCTGCTCCATCTCTTCGGCGCGCGCTTTGGCGTCCTGCAACTCTTCCTGCGCCATTTCGCGCATTTCAGGGTCGTCGAGCATCATCTGCGCGGTTTCAATATCTTCCTGAACCTGCTGCCATTCAGTAAAGCAGCGCGCAACATCACTGAGCTGCGCATATTCGCGCGACAGGGCGCGAAAACGATCCTGGTCAGCAATAGTCGCGGCATCACCGAGCAGGGCCTGAACTTCTTCATGGCGCTCGTGCAAAGCTTCCAGTTTGGCGACGATAGAGGGCTTCATAGGCGTAAAATGCACCTTGTAATAGAAAATGGGTGTGTGGCGCTATTCCAGCCCGAGGCTGTTGCGCAGAATAGTCAGGCGTTCATCATCCCCGTCACGGGCTGCCTGTTGAAGTGATTTGGTTGGAGCATGGATCAACCGGTTGGTTAGCTTCCACGCCAGGTCCTGCATAATGACCTGCGGATCGCCGCCCTGCTCGAGGGCCGCCATCGCTTTGGCCGTCAGATCGTCACGTACCTGTTCCGCCTGACCACGGTATTCGCGAATCGTCTCGCTGGCGCTTTGCGCGCGCAGCCAGGCCATAAATTCGCTCGATTCCTGCTCGACAATCGTCTCTGCCTGCACCGCCGCCGCTTTACGCTGGGCGAGGTTGTGGGAAATGATACTTTGCAGATCGTCAACGCTGTAGAGATAGGCGTTTGCCAGCTTGCCGACTTCCGGCTCGACGTCGCGCGGGACGGCGATATCCACCAGCAGCATTGGCTGATTGCGGCGCGATTTCAGCGCACGCTCCACCATCCCTTTACCGATAATAGGCAGCGGGCTGGCGGTTGAACTGATAATGATGTCCGCGTCTTTCAGGCGTTCATCAATGTCGCTGAGGGCAATCACCTCTGCGCCCACTTCGTCTGCCAGTACCTGCGCGCGTTCGCGGGTCCGGTTGGCGATGATCATCTGCTTGACCTTGTGTTCGCGCAGATGACGCGCCACCAGCTCAATGGTCTCCCCGGCGCCGACGAGCAGCACGGTGACCGTTGAGAGCGATTCAAAGATTTGACGCGCCAGCGTACAGGCTGCGAAGGCAACAGAAACCGCACTGGCACCAATGTCGGTTTCGGTTCGCACACGCTTCGCCACGGAGAAAGATTTCTGGAACATGCGTTCCAGCTCGCTGGCTTTGAGATGGCCTTTCTGGGAATCGGCAAAGGCTTTTTTGACCTGCCCGAGTATTTGCGGCTCGCCAAGCACCAGCGAATCGAGGCCGCTGGCGACGCGCATCAGATGGCTGACCGCATCATTATCATGATGCCAGTACAGGCTGTTGCGCAGCTCTTCTTCGTTCAGATTGTGGTAGTCGCATAACCAGCGGATAAGCGCTTCGTGGAGGTTGTCTTGTTCTTCCACGCTCAGATATAGCTCAGTACGGTTGCACGTAGAGAGCACCACACCACCCTGCACCATCGGCTGGGCAAGCAGGCTATCCAGCGCCTGGTCGAGCGTATCCGGCGAAAACGTAACGCGTTCTCGCAGCGAAACCGGGGCTGTTTTGTGGTTGATACCGAGTGCTAAAAGGGTCATGTGAGCGGGAGTAGTACCAGCGTTAATAAGGTTAGCAAGTCGCATCATACAGGATGCGCGAGATCAATAAAAGAGAGTGCCCCCTTTCGGAGTAATAGCCGTTTCCGGCTAATTTCATGATTTAAGACAATATGAACGTAGACGCTGCCACCGCCCGGCGCTAGCATTAAGGGTTATAACTGCAACGCATTTCAAGGATTTGTCACGACTATGGCCCGATTCATTCGCTTGTTACCGCTGGCGGCGCTGGTTCTCACCGCCTGCTCGATTACTCCGCCCAAGGGCCCCGGCAAAAGTCCTGACTCACCGCAGTGGCGTCAGCATCAGCAAGAGGTGCGCAATTTAAGCCAGTATCAGACGCGCGGTGCGTTCGCTTATCTCTCCGATCAGCAAAAAGTGTATGCCCGCTTCTTCTGGCAACAAACCGGTCAGGATCGCTATCGTCTGCTGCTGCTGAACCCGCTTGGCAGCACTGAACTGGAGCTGAATGCCCAGCCAGGCACCGCACAGATCACCGATAACAAAGGCCAGCACTACACCGCGACAGATGCCGAAGAGATGATCGGCAAACTGACCGGTATGCCGATTCCGCTTAATAGCCTGCGCCAGTGGATCCTCGGTCTGCCGGGCGAAGCCACCGATTACAAACTCGACGACCAGTATCGCCTGAGCGAACTCAACTACACCCAGAACGGGAAAACCTGGAAAGTGGTGTACGGCGGGTATGACAGCGCGAGTAAACCGGCATTGCCATCCAATATGGAACTGACGGAAGGCAGCCAGCGTATCAAGCTCAAAATGGATAACTGGATCGTTAAATGATGAGCCAATGGCCCTCTCCGGCGAAGCTTAACCTGTTTTTGTACATCACCGGGCAACGCGCTGACGGCTACCACATGCTGCAGACGCTGTTTCAGTTTGTCGATTATGGCGACACGATCTCCATCGAACTGCGCGACGACGGCCAGATTCACCTGCTGACGCCCGTTGAAGGTGTTGCTCATGAAGATAATCTGATCGTGCGTGCCGCGCGGCTGCTGATGAACGCGGCGGCCGGCTCGGGAAGGCTTCCGGCGGGAAGCGGTGCCGATATCCATATCGAGAAACGCCTGCCGATGGGCGGCGGTCTGGGAGGCGGCTCTTCTAATGCCGCGACGATACTGGTTGCCCTGAACCATCTCTGGGGCTGCGGATTAACGCCTGATGAACTGGCCGCGCTGGGGCTTTCGCTCGGTGCCGATGTGCCGGTATTCGTTCGCGGTCACGCCGCGTTTGCCGAAGGGGTTGGTGAGATCCTCACGCCGGTCAGTCCACCGGAGAAATGGTATCTGATTGCCCATCCTGGTGTGAGTATTCCGACCCCGGTTATTTTTAAGGATCCGGCGTTGCCACGGGACACTCCCGTCCGGTCAATAGAAACGTTACTAAAATGTGAATTCAGCAACGATTGCGAGGTTATCGCAAGAAAACGTTTTCGCGAGGTTGATGCGGTGCTTTCCTGGCTGTTAGAATACGCCCCGTCGCGCCTGACTGGCACAGGATCCTGTGTTTTTGCTGAATTTGACACCGAATTCGCCGCTCGTCAGGTGCTAGAGCAAGCCCCGGAATGGCTGCATGGTTTTGTGGCGCGTGGGATGAACACTTCCCCGCTACAGCAGGCCATTCTGGCGCAGACTGAGTTTCGGTGACAACGTCACCCTGTTCCAGACGTTGCATCGCGCTCTTTAATACACCGCCTGGATAGCGTTCGCCTGGCCCGCACAGTTAGTGGCGAATGTTATCCACCATTGGACGCATGCCTGAGGTTCTTCTCGTGCCTGATATGAAGCTTTTTGCTGGTAACGCCACCCCGGAACTAGCACAACGTATTGCCAACCGCCTGTACACTTCCCTCGGCGACGCCGCTGTAGGTCGCTTTAGCGACGGCGAAGTCAGCGTACAAATTAACGAAAATGTACGCGGTGGTGATATTTTCATCATCCAGTCCACCTGTGCTCCAACTAACGACAACCTGATGGAATTGGTTGTTATGGTCGATGCCCTGCGCCGTGCTTCCGCAGGCCGTATCACGGCTGTTATTCCTTACTTCGGCTATGCCCGCCAGGACCGTCGTGTCCGTTCCGCGCGTGTACCGATTACCGCTAAAGTTGTTGCTGACTTCCTGTCGAGCGTCGGTGTTGACCGCGTTCTGACCGTTGACCTGCACGCAGAGCAGATCCAGGGCTTCTTCGACGTTCCGGTTGATAACGTATTCGGCAGCCCAATCCTGCTCGAAGACATGCTGCAGCTGAACCTGGATAACCCAATTGTGGTTTCTCCGGACATCGGCGGCGTGGTTCGTGCTCGTGCGATTGCCAAACTGCTGAACGATACCGACATGGCGATCATCGACAAACGCCGTCCGCGCGCTAACGTCTCTCAGGTGATGCACATCATCGGTGACGTCGCTGGCCGTGACTGTGTGCTGGTTGATGACATGATCGACACCGGCGGCACGCTGTGCAAAGCCGCTGAAGCGCTGAAAGAACGTGGTGCTAAGCGTGTGTTTGCTTACGCAACCCACCCGATCTTCTCCGGCAATGCTGTCAACAATCTCCGCAACTCCGTCATCGACGAAGTGGTGGTGTGCGACACCATTCCATTAAGTGATGAGATCAAGGCGCTGCCAAACGTACGTACCCTGACCCTGTCAGGCATGCTGGCCGAAGCGATTCGTCGTATCAGCAACGAAGAATCCATCTCTGCGATGTTCGAACACTAATCGGACACGGCCCAAAAACCCGCTGCGGCGGGTTTTTTTGTCTTCATTACTTATTTGTATGATTAATACTTCCTTCACCTGCCATTCACATGACAGATGATGTGCTCACGGAAAAAGAGAATTGTGAAAAACGTAACGTCCTCACATGTTCTGCCCTTTCGCGCCCTCATCGACGCCTGCTGGAAAGAAAAATACACCTCATCGCGTTTTCTGCGTGATGTCATCGCCGGGATCACCGTCGGGATTATTGCCATTCCACTGGCGATGGCACTGGCGATTGGCAGCGGCGTCGCCCCGCAGTACGGGCTGTACACCTCGGCAGTTGCCGGGATTGTCATCGCCCTGACGGGCGGGTCGCGCTTTAGCGTCTCCGGCCCGACAGCGGCCTTTGTGGTGATCCTCTACCCGGTCTCCCAGCAGTTTGGTCTGGCCGGTTTGCTGGTCGCTACGCTGATGTCCGGCGTATTTTTGATTCTGTTCGGTCTGGCCCGTTTTGGCCGGTTGATCGAATACATCCCGCTCTCCGTGACGCTCGGTTTTACCTCCGGGATCGGCATCACCATCGGGACCATGCAAATCAAAGATTTTCTCGGTTTGCAGCTCGCACAGGTGCCAGAACACTATCTGCAAAAGGTCGGCGCCCTGTTTATGGCCCTGCCGACAGCGAATCTGGGCGATGCGGCTATCGGCATCGTCACGCTCGGCACGTTAATTCTCTGGCCACGGCTGGGCATTCGCCTGCCGGGGCATCTTCCCGCTCTGCTGCTGGGCTGCGCAGTGATGGGCGTGGTGAACCTCCTCGGCGGACACGTCGCCACTATCGGCTCGCAGTTCCACTACATTCTGGCGGATGGCTCCCAGGGCAACGGCATTCCTCAGCTACTGCCTCAGCTGGTGCTGCCGTGGAATTTACCTGGCTCGGACTTCACCCTGAGCTGGGACTCCCTGCGCGCCCTGCTCCCGGCGGCGTTCTCCATGGCGATGCTCGGCGCAATTGAATCCCTGCTCTGCGCAGTGGTGCTCGACGGTATGACCGGCACCAAGCACAAAGCCAACAGCGAGCTGGTCGGCCAGGGGTTGGGTAACCTTATCGCGCCGTTCTTTGGTGGCATTACCGCCACGGCAGCGATTGCCCGTTCCGCCGCCAACGTGCGCGCCGGGGCCACCTCGCCAGTGTCTGCGGTTATCCACTCTCTGCTGGTGATCCTCGCCTTGCTGGCGCTCGCCCCGCTGCTGTCGTGGCTCCCGCTCTCCGCGATGGCCGCCCTGCTGCTGATGGTGGCGTGGAACATGTCTGAGGCGCACAAAGTGGTGCATCTCCTGCGCCGCGCGCCGAAAGACGACATCATCGTAATGCTGATCTGTATGTCTCTGACGGTGCTGTTTGACATGGTGATCGCCATCAGCGTCGGGATTGTGCTGGCCTCGCTGCTGTTTATGCGCCGCATTGCGCAGATGACGCGCCTGTCACCGGTGAATGTCGAGGTGCCGGAGGATGTGCTGGTGCTGCGCGTTATCGGCCCACTGTTCTTTGCAGCGGCGGAAGGTTTGTTCAGCGATCTGGAATCGCGGATTTCCGGGAAGCGGATTGTGGTGCTGAAATGGGATGCAGTCCCGGTGCTGGACGCAGGCGGTCTGGATGCATTCCAGCGCTTTGTGAAGCGTCTGCCGGAAGGCTGCGAGCTGCGGGTGAGTAATCTTGAGTTCCAGCCCCTGCGCACCATGGCGCGCGCGGGCGTGCAGCCGATTCCGGGGCGCCTGGCGTTCTACCCGAATCGCGAAGCGGCATTAGCGGACCTCTAAACATAAAAACGGCTCCATCAGGAGCCGTTTTTGTATTCATCTTTTGCAGGCTGGTTAGCGCTGCGGTTACCCGGCAGGTGTACTAGCTAGGTTTATGCTGGTCCCGGCGGCAGCGTTTGTCGTAATGACGTACCCACCAGTATCGGTCGCTGACCTGCTCATGACCACTCACGCGGGCCCCTGCCAGCCACAAAACAGCACCTAAAAAGATGCTTAGCACCGCGCCGTGCGCGAAGTATTGTGGGAGGTCAAGTTGCGGCAACTGGTTTAAAATAGAATAACCCACACCTGCTACCATCACGAACAGGCCCAACCCCATTAGCACGTTACCGAGTCGTGAAGCGTTTCTGCGTTTCATATGTCACCTCCGGAACTTTGGGTTGCAGGGAAATGTCCCTAATCCTTGTGTGTAAAGTATAGACAACGGGTCTTTTATGAGTTGCGTGAATGATCACAATAATGAGCACGCCCGAGACAAAAGTTTACAAATAAGCGCCTGAACAGCTTGAAATTCTAATGATTCAAACCCGTCATTATTCAAATTTCCCCTCTTCCTGCCGCAGAATTTTGTCAAGCGGCGCGCCAGACAGTAAACTACGCGGCAAATCTGGAACCTTTAGGAATTGAAACGTGACGATTAAACTGATTGTCGGCCTTGCCAACCCAGGCGCAGAGTATGCGGCCACCCGCCATAACGCCGGAGCCTGGTATGTCGATCTGCTGGCCGAGCGGTTACGTGCCCCCCTGCGTGAAGAGCCGAAATTTTATGGCTATACCTCGCGTATCAACCTCGCGGGAGCCGATGTGCGTCTGCTTGTTCCGACCACATTCATGAACCTGAGCGGTAAAGCCGTGGCGGCGATGGCGACGTTTTATCGCATCAATCCGGATGAAATTCTGGTCGCCCACGATGAGCTGGATTTACCGCCCGGTGTCGCTAAATTCAAACTCGGCGGCGGTCACGGCGGTCACAATGGCCTGAAAGACATCATCAGCAAACTCGGCAATAACCCGAACTTTCATCGTTTACGCGTGGGAATCGGCCATCCGGGCGATAAAAACAAAGTTGTCGGTTTTGTGCTGGGTAAACCACCCGCTTCCGAGCAGAAGCTCATTGACGATGCCGTAGACGAAGCGGCGCGCTGTACCGAGGTGTGGCTCAAAGAGGGTCTGACCAAAGCCACAAATCGTTTACACGCCTTTAAAGCGCAGTAGTCCGCGCGAGACGCCATTTTTACCGCGCGTGACGGCGGTTACGTGTATAATAGGCAAAGTTATTTACTTTTCTTCAATCGGTTAATGCTAACGGGTTGAATATCAAGACATTAAGGTGATTTAAAGATGGGATTTAAATGCGGTATCGTTGGTCTGCCAAACGTGGGCAAATCCACCCTTTTTAACGCGCTCACCAAAGCGGGTATCGAAGCAGCAAACTTCCCGTTCTGTACGATTGAGCCAAACACCGGCGTCGTGCCGATGCCTGACCCACGTCTGGATCAGCTCGCTGAAATCGTTAAACCACAGCGCATTCTGCCAACCACCATGGAATTCGTCGACATCGCGGGCCTGGTAAAAGGCGCCTCCAAGGGCGAAGGCCTGGGCAACCAGTTCCTGACTAACATCCGTGAAACCGAAGCCATCGGCCACGTAGTGCGTTGTTTTGAAAACGACAACATCATCCACGTGAATAACAAAGTCGATCCGGCTGACGATATTGACGTTATCAACACTGAGCTTGCCCTGTCCGATCTGGACACCTGCGAACGCGCAATCCATCGCGTGCAGAAGCGAGCCAAAGGCGGCGATAAAGACGCGAAAGCAGAACTGGCAGCCCTCGAAAAATGTCTGCCACAGCTGGAAAACGCAGGCATGCTGCGCGCGCTGGATCTGACAGAAGAAGATAAAGCGGCAATCAAATACCTGAGCTTCCTGACCCTGAAGCCAACCATGTACATCGCGAACGTCAACGAAGACGGTTTTGAGAACAACCCGTATCTCGACAAAGTGCGTGAAATCGCCGCTGGCGAAGGCTCTGTCGTCGTTGCTGTATGTGCTGCCGTTGAGTCTGACATCGCTGAGCTGGACGATGCCGACCGCGAAGAGTTCATGGCTGAGCTGGGCCTGGAAGAGCCAGGCCTGAACCGCGTTATCCGCGCGGGCTACGAGCTGCTGAACCTGCAAACCTACTTCACCGCAGGCGTGAAAGAAGTACGCGCCTGGACCATCCCTGTCGGTGCCACCGCTCCGCAGGCGGCCGGTAAAATCCACACCGACTTCGAAAAAGGCTTTATCCGCGCACAGACCATCGCGTTTGAAGACTTCATCACCTACAAAGGTGAACAAGGCGCGAAAGAAGCCGGCAAGATGCGTGCAGAAGGTAAAGATTACATCGTCAAAGATGGCGACGTAATGAACTTCTTGTTCAACGTCTAAATAAAATTTGTTGGCTGACGAGATATCAGCAACAGCAAACTTTATAGAATCCACGCTCCGGCGTGGATTTTTTATTTGTATAAAATTACAGGTATAATCCCGGCAAATTTCCAACAGGTTCAGATACGAAGATGACAAAACTTACCTTACAAGAGCAGATGCTCAAAGCAGGCCTGGTCACCAGCAAAAAAAATGGCCAAAGTGCAGAGAACGGCGAAGAAATCCCGCGTGCAGGCTCGCGAGGCGCGTGAAGCGGTGGAAGAGAACAAAAAAGCCCAGCTCGAACGTGATAAGCAACTGAGTGAACAGCAAAAACAGGCGACGCTGGCAAAAGAGTTTAAAGCACAGGTGAAACAACTGATTGAGATGAACCGCATCGTGGTGTCACGCGGGAACATCGATTTCAACTTCACCGATAACAACCTCATCAAAAAGATCGTTGTCGATAAAACGACGCAGACGCAGCTGATTAGTGGCCGTCTCGCCATCGCGCGCCTGGTGGTGGATGGGGCAAGTGAGAGTCAGTACGCGATTATTCCGGCAAGCGTCGCGGATAAAATCGCCCAGCGTGATGCAGACAGTATCGTCCTGAACAGCGCCCTGAGTCAGGAAGAGCAGGACGAGGACGATCCATACGCCGATTTCAAAGTGCCTGATGATTTGATGTGGTAATGACGGTTGCGGTCAGAACGGGCTGGCATTACGCGCCGTGATGCGCTCATCGCTCACGGGATGGACAAAGTGCAGCTCGCTGGCGTGCAGCATCAGACGCGGCGTGCGCTCGGTACCTGGCAGCGTGAGGCCACCATACAGATCGCAGCCTAAAATTGGGTGCCCCAGCTGCTGGCAGTGAATACGCAGCTGATGGGTGCGCCCGGTTTCCGGAGTCAGCTCGACCCGCGTCAACGGAAGTAACGCCCCTTCCCTTTCCTGATAAATACGTTCAATCACCCGATAGCGAGAGCGCGCGGGCTTGCCCGTGATAGGGCAAATCGACATCAGCGGGAACAGCGCCGGATCTTTGGCAATCGCTGCATCTATCACCCCCTCGTTATCGTCCAGATGCCCGCACAGCAGCGCAGTGTAAATCTTGGTCACACGACGCTCGCTAAACTGCTGGCACAGCGCCGCATTGATAGCCTTATTGCGGGCCACCACCATCAGCCCGGACGTGCCGAAATCCAGGCGGTGCACGAGGGTGCAGCCAGGGAAAGTCTTCACCAGTCGATAATGCACCGAGTCGAGATTCTGCGGATTTTTCCCCGAAAGACTCAGCAGCCCCGCCGGTTTGTTGATCAGCACCAGATGTGCGTCCTGATAGAGAATTTCAATCTCGTCGAGACACGGCGGGGCAATAAAGGTATCGATAATCGTAGACATCAGGCTGCACGGATAGAGAGTGGGAGCGGATGATAACGAATTTTCATCCTGGTGGCGAATCAGCCTACCGCCCCCGCTGGAATTATCTATACTCCCTTTCATCTGCCCTCACCCTGTAAGGCCGCCCGTGTTTGCTACTCTTCTTGTCGCTATTGTTGCCGTTATCCATCTCTATATTCTGGTGCTCGAAATGTTTTTGTGGAACACCAAAACCGGCCAGAAGGCTTTTAATTTGAGCGCCGACTTTGCGCGCGAAACCCGCGTTCTCGCTGCGAATCAGGGGCTGTACAACGGCTTTCTGGCGGCGGGATTGCTGTGGGGGTTATCGCTCGGCGAACGCGGTGTTTCGGTGATATTCTTCTTTCTGATCTGCGTGCTGGTTGCAGGTATTTTTGGAGCGGTAACCGCCAGTCGGAAGATACTTTATGTGCAGGCGCTTCCAGCGGTTGCCGCGATCGTGGCGCTAATAGCCCGTTGAGATCATCCGTTACCGTTTTATTTCCTCATCCGGAACAATAAAGCGTTACGTCTCACCGCCGTCCTGATATCTCTCCCCAGCATCATCCGTAGCTGACGGCCTGAATCATAACGGCAACGTTGTGCCAAATGCGGGCATTATACCTTTATCAGGCTATGCAGAGAAAAAGCTATGAGCAACATCCCACCGGCAATGTTGACGTATTTTTTGAGCATTAACGGGTTCGTTTTTTTAACTGAAAATATCAGTGTCTGGCTCACAGAGAAAAGCCAAACGCTCATCACCACGACATGCACTGATGCCAGCGTCAGGTAATTACTAACGCCTCCCTTTATCCCTGCGAACTGTGAAACGACCGTCACATAAAAAAGGATGGCTTTTGGGTTCAAAACATTCGCAAGCCACGCCTCTTTTAACGTCACCGCATGCTTTGAATCACTAAACCCGCCTGTATTGACCGTTATCCCACTGCGGATAAGCATCGCGCCCAACCAGAGCAGATAGGCCGTTCCGGCAACTTTGAGCACTGCAAAGGCTGCCGGGGACGAGATGAGCACAGCAGTCACACCCAGCCCTATTAATACCGCATGGGTGTATATGCCCAACGCTGTTCCGGCGAGCGTTCTGATCAGGCCTTTGTGACCACCAGCCAGAGCACTGTTCATAACGAGAGTGAAACTTGCGCCGGGGGACAGTGCAACAGGCAGTAGTGCTGGCATAAAGCCGAAAATGTTCACATCCATAGATTTTGGATAGTAATGGACACTCTCCTAGATTACCAGTTGAGGCGCTGCGTAACCCTTTGCTCCGCCCCCCGTAATCAACAACCGCAAGATTCTGTTCAAGGTCCGCGATTCACTTTCTAAGCTGGAAAAAACTGACGCCGGATGTGCTCCATTACCAGCCTGAACTTACCCCTCAGACTGCCAGTAAAGCGGTGAACCAAACACCTCAAGATAGTAATCGATCACCGCCCTGACGTTCAGCGGCGGATGGCGGGTGTGGGGGTAAATAGCCGCAATGTTCTGTGGCTCCGTTTTAATAGAGGTATCCATATCGGTCAGTAGCGCGATCAGCTCACCGCTTTTCAGTCTTTCAGCAATCAGCCAGTCCGGAAAAAGCACAATGCCCATCCCGCCCAGAGCCGCAATAAGCAAAGTCTCTGCGTTATTGGATGACATCAGTGGCGACACAGGATAATGCACCCACTCCTCACCTGGCTTGCGAACCAGCCAGCGATTTGGACCGGAAGATCCACTGTAGACAAGGCATTTGTGGCGTCCGAGATCCTCGGGGCATTCAGGCATACCGTATTTATCCAGATACGCAGGCGACGCAGCCAGGTGATAAAACTGCTGCCCGAAAACGCGCGCATGAAAGGAGGAGTCAGCCAGAACGCCAATCCGGAAAATGACGTCGGCGGCATCCCTGTGTGGATCGATGTAATCATCGGTCAGCGTCAGCTCAATGGTCAGACGGGGGTAACGCGCCGTCAGACCCGGTAGTCCTGGGGCCACATGCCGCTGTCCGAAAAATACCGGGGCATTAATACGAATTAAACCTGAAGGCTCCAGCGCACGTTCATCCAGTTCACGACGCGCATCCTCAAGATTACCGGCCATGGCGCGTGCGTGCCGGATAAAAAGGTGCCCACTTTCAGTCGGGATAACCGCGCGTGTGTTGCGATAAAAAAGCTGCTGACCGAGCGCGTCTTCAAGATGATGGATAACTCGTGAAACCTGCGAAGCCGATATTCCTTCGCGGCGCGCGACCACGGAAAAATTCTGCGTTTCATACACGTCTATAAAGATTGAAAGAGAACGGATACTGATATTGCCTGCGCCATGCATTGATGCAAATCCTGCAAAGGTGTTTCCTGAATTATGGCATTTTTCACATCTCAGGCCAGGTGTAATCTTCTGCGCTTAGACAACCGGAGAGAGTTTGCTATGCAACTGGTACTGATTTTAATTGTTATCGCGGGCGGAATGGGACTGTCCGTAGAGGCTGGTTTGCTGGGGCCGCTGGGAGGGGAAGTCGGCGATTTATGGGCGACATTCAGCGTATTCGGCGTGGGTGCGGCCCTGACGTTTTTGCTGATGCTGTTTTTCAGTCCACGCAATAGCCCATCCTTTTTCGCGCAGCCCTCCTGGAACCTACTGGGCGGAGTGCTCGGCCCTGTTTACGTCATTATTCTGACCATCGCTACACCGGCAATAGGTATCGCTATGACGATGATAGGCATTCTGGCGGGACAGGTATCCAAAAGCCTGATCATTGACCACTTTGGTCTGCTGGGCACGCCACATCGGAAAATTGACAATAAACGCATTATCGCGCTGATTTTTATCGTACTGGCGCTGGTTCTTGTTGCACGGGGTTAAGAAAAAATGATGACATTTATGATGATTGTGTTGGCGGTTATTGGTGGTGCAATGCTCAGCATTCAGGCTGCGATAAATGGCCAACTAGGTAGCAAAGTGGGTGTATTCAAAAGCGCATTTCTGACCTTCTCCGTCGGCGCGCTTATTACTGCCCTGCTGATTTTCTTCTTTGAGCCTAAACATGCTACCAGCCTATTGGATGTACCGAAGTGGCAACTGTTAGGTGCGATGTTTGGTGTGCCTTACATCGTCATTATGGTCTTTGCCGTCCAACGTATCGGCACAGCCGTCGCAACGGTTGCGGTGATTTTCGGTCAGCTGACAATGAGCATGCTGATTGATAACTTTGGCTGGCTTGGCAACGGGGCGATCCCCTTCTCGATGAATCGTCTGGGTGCCATCCTCTGTCTGGGTATCGCGCTGTTCTTCATCTACTCCAGCAACAGAAGCAAAGCTGCACCGGCTAAAGAAATGCGTCATCAGGCAACCGTTAACGAATAAACGTCCCGGATGAGTAGCAAAAAAAAGAAACCGTCGTCGTGACCGGTTTCTTTTAAATTTAGCGGGGTGTTATTTAACGCAGATTATCTGGAAAATTGTCAGGCAATTCACTCGCCGCGCAGGCAATCACATCGTCATTATTGGCACCGCAGTCACGAATAAAGGTGATGGTGGCAAATTCATCAATAACCTCCGTCGGATAAGCCGGACCGGCATCGCGGTACTGATTCATCAGCGGAATATGGTCATTCTGGAAACACACGGTTTTTTCGGGGTTATTCATCACCCAACGTGGGAAGAAAATAGTGCCATGGAAGAGTTTATCCCCCAGATTGACAATTAAGCTCACATCCGTGCCGGTTGGCTCCGTCCAGGAGATTTTGTAAATACTTTCACCCACGCGGACGATATAAGCCTGCTGATCTTTGACCCAACGATTCCCCACCAGGCCGCTGTGAATACGGTAGTCCAGGGTTTGTTCATTTTTGACATAAATTTCGTAGTTCCAGCCGTTGTCGTAGGTGTACACCAGATGTTTACCGACAAAACCGCTTAAATCATGTTTATCAAAGTTGCTCATTTCAGGTCTCCTCTGTTCGATAAAACAAGTCTAATGCTTTAATATTTTGATGAATAGCGCTATTTTATGATGATATTAATCCAATAAATGAATCATTATGAATAAAACAACGCTGGAACAATGGGCAATCCTTGACTGTGTGTTCACTACCGGCAGCTTTGCCCGCGCCGCCGATACGCTACACCGCAGCCAGTCTTCTATTAGCTATAATCTCGCGCAGCTCCAGACGCAACTGGGCGTGACGCTGCTGGTTCCTGAGGGGCGTCGTACGGTATTAACCCCAACCGGGGCCACGCTTCTGAGCCAGGTACGCCCGCTGCTGAAAACATTTAGTTATGTGGAGGCCCAGGCCGCAACTCTGCAGGAGGGGATGCGATCGCAGCTTAATTTGGTGGTGGACGTTATCTATCCTCGGGAGCGTCTGTTCTCTGCCCTGCAACAATTCCAGCAGCGCTGGCCGACTATTCGGGTGAAGCTAACGGAAGTCACAGAGAGCATGTTCCCCACCATGTCCGCTGTGGACGATGCTGATGTGATGATCGTGACCGACCGGCAAAATATTACCGGCCGGGGAGAGTGGCTAATGAACGTGGATTTTATTGCCGTGGCACATCGCGATCATCCGCTGCTGTCGGTATCCGGCACATTGACCGAAGCACTGCTCAGCAATTGGCCACGGATACAAATAGCAGATGGCGGGAAAACGGCCTCAGGGGATAGCCAAAACTGGGATTTCTCCACTCTGGATGCGGCGGCAGGCGCTGTCGTGGCCGGTCTTGGATACGGCTGGCTGCCGCAGGCATCTATTCACCAACAACTGGCGGCAGGCATACTGCAACCATTGCCCCTCAGCCACGGCTCGCACCGCGTCACGCCATTACACATCATCCTGCGCCGGGATGTTCCGCCCGATGAACCGGTCAGTTTCCTGATATCAGCCCTGAAAAAGGCGCTGTAAACCACACCGCGAAATGCGGCACGCCTGTAAGCGACTGATTACATTCTTATATCGTACTTCTATTGCAGTACGATATAAGCTTGTTATTGGGTGTCTGCCTGTTTGCTGGGGGTGCCTTATTACGTCAACGTCACACCGCCTTTTACCTCGGTGCTTTTCTTTAGTGTGCTGATTACGTGGTGGAACAACTTCGGCGTTATCGGCTGCTTTGAAACACCCTACCGTTTCATTGGATTTGCAAAACGGAATAGTAGTGACCAGGCTTGAAGCATACCTTCTTATCACTAAGGAGACATGATGAAAAAAATTCCATTAATGATCCTGATCTTTTTGCTCGGCCTACAAAGCGTTTATGCGCAAGAAGCTGGCGGCCTGAAAGAAAACGTCGCGCCACCACCACCGCATAAAATTGAAGATGGCTACCGTGGAACCGATGACGCACGTGTGATGACCGTTAAATTTGCCAAAACCCTGCATGATGGCGCCACACTTTCCTTACGGGGCAATCTCATCAAGTATAACGGTGACGATCGGTACGTTTTTCGCGACAAGACGGACACCATCGATGCCATCATTCCAAAAGCCGTTTTTGACGGGCGCGAAGTTCAACCCGATCAAATGATAAACATCAACGGCAGCCTCGACAAGAAAGCGTCCCCGCCGGTTGTCCGAATCGATCGCCTCCAAAAATAAACCTTTCGCTATGTCCTGGCGGGTTTGCCCAGTAGATCCAACAAACCTGCCACGGCATACCTGGTAGCCTGTGAAATCACTGTTTCACACTCTCCCTCAAAGTGAACACATTCACAGATGAGCGAGAACCCTGTCACCGCTGAGAACAAAATGGTCGCAGACGCTGGCCATGGGAGTGTGATAGTGGGCAAATCTCACGTCTTCTGTTTTTTGCAGTACACAATCGGCATGCTGCCACTATAAATAATATAATTATTATTAATGGGGTATATATAAAAGAAAGAAGACTGCTGCTCCTTTATAAATATGTCAGTTAAAAATTCACTTAACGCGGAGGAGTGCGTAAGCGTATTGGGTGTGATAGACACTTTGTCGGAATAAAAGTGGTAAGCAAGCAGGGTCCGTTCGAAACTGAAATTATTGCGCAATTTGAAAAAACCGGTTTTGCATCAGCGTGGGTGATTTTACCATCCATCATCCATGTGCCTTTATCCCCATGAATGATCAAACTGTTTTTCGAGGTCAAGACATTGCCCTCTCTCATCGCCGAATATGACGCAGTGCAGGAGAAGTGATCATAATTATAATTTTTGATGAAATGAATAACCATCCATGTCACCAGCGCAGAACAAAGGCAGGTAATAATCAACGGGATTTTAATATTAATGCTCACTTTTACCCCACAAATAAACGGTGCTGCATTCAGTCGGTTGCTTAGTTATTTCTTTATTGCATGACAGAATCGATGTCTTGGAAGAGTATGAAAACGTCGTTAAATAGTTATAAGGTTTATCCTGACAGGTCAGTAACGACAGGTCGAGATTGCTGATGGATGTTTTATTACTCTTCAGAGTGAGAAAAAATAAACATTCAGATTGACCCAGGTAAGATATTTTTTTGTAAGCCGCAAAGTCATCGCTTTTATTAAAGCGATTCGTAGTCACAAACGAAATACCGACAGCAATGGCCACGCCTGCCAATATCACGATGAGGTATGCGCTCAGATCCCGATTTTTTTTGCCAACCGTTTTAACGTCAGGATCAAAGGAGGGGTTGTGCTGTTTTTTCGGTATTAACGCCTCGGATTCCTGAGGTAGCGAGAACGCTCTCTCCTCAACAATTACGTCAAAATTTGGATTAACTCTGAAGCCTTTTCTTGTTTCGGTGAGAATGTAATTTTCACTACTGTTATCTAATTCTCTGAAAGCGCGGCGTAACACTGAAATGCTTTGATAGAGGGTATTAGGTGACGGTGTAAATCCGCTGCCTTCCCATCCGTACTCGAACAGCTCATGTTGCGTGACAAGATCTCTTCTTGAAACTAATAGCTCAAGGCACCGGGAGGCAGGTCCAGTCAACTGCACCGATTGAGGTCTGTTCGTATTGTGCGTCAGCAAATTTCTGTTGGGCCAGAATACAACTCTACCATTCAAAATGTATACTTTTTGAAACACAGAACAAACACCTCCGATATCAAAACGAAACAACCAATTAACAATTATGTTTCTTTTAAAACCTTAGCGACCGCAAAAAACCTTACCTAAGATTATATAAGACATATTAGGAATTTTCACAAAAACATTTAACTTTTTGATTTTAATCGATTTTTATGGCGATCGTTGCGTAATGTTGATCACTTTTGCATTACATGCATTTTTTTCCTTAACGATGAGAACGTTGAGTGAAAAAGATTAAAAAAAATAATCACGACCTTATACTTGTTTCCACACCACGAGATTTTATTTTAAAAAATGTGAGATTCAGAGTTGATTACTAAATATTAATGACACGTCAGAATTGAGCGTTTTAAAAGGGGTTAATTAGAGAGTAATAATGGTCTAACCGGCGATGTGCAGCATAAAAAGCTACTTGCGCGTTTACTTTTGGCGTTTTGTGGTCACATTTCCGTCTGATTGATCGTTGGATTTAAAAATATAGAATCCGTTCCACTGATGAGGTGAGTTAGCAGGAGGCTATTTTCAATGCCGAAGAATTTAAAAAACCTTAACCAAGTCCTCTATGGGTATTGTATCGGGAGTCATCTTGAGTTCAGGATTTCCCCGGCCTTATTAGTAAATACGTTGACGGGCGTCAGTTTTCGCCTGCGCCCCACGATGGCTCGTCTGTTGCAGTATATTCTGAGCCATTCAGGCGACAGAATTATTGAAGATAAAAATATAATGCGAGAGGTATTCGAAAACTTCGGGCTAAAGTGCAGTAAGCAGCGCCTGTGGCAGGCAGTGAACTCGTTAAAAACCACGTTGGCAAAATGTGGTTTTAGCCAGGTGGTTATTTATCGGGTGAACAATAGTGGCTTTGTAGTTTCTGACGTGCATGTAGGAATGCTGATTCTCTATCCCGTCAAAGATATAGGCGTTAATTTACCCTTGCAGGCGTCAAACAGGACGAAGGCATAATTATGTAGCAGATGTTATGCATTAAAAACGATAACGGATTGTAGATAGAAGGATCTTAAACCTCGCCAGAGGTTCGACTTTAAATGAATCGTAATAAATCATTTTCTCATCAGCATTCATGATGCTGAGGCAAATACTCTTTTGCCGAAATCATGACAATCAAAATGTAATCAATTAAGGACAATATTATGAAAAAGTCAGTTGTTAGCTCCTCTATTTTTGCCGTACTTGCTATTGCCTCTCTGTCTGCACAGGCAGCGTCTACCGGCACGATCACCTTTAACGGCGAACTCACCGACACCACTTGCGAAGTGGATATCAACGGTCAGGGTTCTGACGCAACCGTTGTTCTGCCAACGGTTGGGGTAAATGAACTGACGGCGAGCGGCGATACCACTGGTCGAACTACGTTCAACATGAACATCTCTGCCTGTGTCGTCGGCACCGAAGGTGGTCATTCCAAAGTGGCGACCTTCTTCCAGCCGGGTAACACCGTTGATCTGAGCACCGGTCGTCTTAAAAACATTGGCGGCAGCGCAACCAACGTCGATCTGCGCCTGCTCGATGCGTCCAATAGCTATGCCCCAATTAACGTGGGTAATACAGACCAGGTCAACAGCATGGCATACGTGGACATTAAGGCCGACGGCACCGCCTTCCTGCCATATGCAGTTGAATATTACGCTAACGCCCAGACCACCCCGGGCACGGTTACCAGCAGCGTCGTTTACAACCTGCAGTACAAGTAATCCGTTATTCCAGGGGGAGATTCTCCCCCTGTTACCAGGGAGATTTCCATGACACCTTCATCATTTATTCGCACACTTTCCCGTGTCGTCTGTCTGACCGCCGCACTCGCCTTGCCTTGTCAGGCCAGCGTGATTGTGAGCGGCACACGCGTCATTTATGACGCTCCGCAACGAGAAATTTCGGTCAGGCTTACCAACACCGGAACCCTGCCAGTGCTGGTTCAGAGCTGGATAGATGAGGGTGACCCGAATGCAAAACCCGACCGTATCCGCACGCCTTTTACCCTGACACCGCCTATTAACCGTATCAACGCGGGGAAAAGTCAGACCCTCAGAATCAGCTACACCGGTTCGCCTGTGCTGCCAGAAAACAAAGAATCCGTGTACTGGCTGAATGTGCTGGAGGTCCCTGCTGCGACGAAAAATGACAAAGATAACAAGCTGCAAGTCGCTTTCCGGACCCGTATCAAGCTCTTTTTCCGCCCGGCCAGTCTTGCAGACCGCGCTAAAGCGACAGAAGCGGCTGAAAAGCTCAAATGGACCGTCTCGGGGGGGAAGCTGATGGCGTCGAATAGCTCACCCTATTTTATTTCGCTGGTCTCAGTGTCGTTAAAAAATGCCGGAAAGAACGGCTCTGTCGAAGGGGAAATGGTGCCGCCGATGGGCAGCTACACCTTCAGATTGCCGAAAGCTGTACAGGCAGGTCCAGGCTCAACGCTGATTTACGAATACGTGAATGACTGGGGAGCGCTGAAAACCATTGAGTACATCCTGTAACCCGTAATGACACGTCTTACCGTATGAGCCATAAGGAAATAAAATCATGCGTTTTCAGCCTGAATATTCATTGATTGCCATTGCCGTCATGGCGGCTATTTTAATCCCGGGGAGGGTCGCAGGTGCATCGTTATCGTCTGCCGCTGACCATACTGACAACATCACCTTTGACCCTATTTTTCTGAATACCTCCGGAAGCGAACGGATAGACCTATCCCGGTTTGAAAACGGTGATGCCGTCATGCCGGGAACCTGGGCGACGGATATTTATGTTAATGGTGAAGCCGTTACCCATGAAAATATTGTGTTCGCCGAACAGGCGGACAAAAAGGTCCGCCCCTGTATCACGGTGGATCTGATTAAAAAACTCAATCTGAATTTCGATAAGGTCCCTGCCGCTTTTTCTGATGCTCTCAGGGAACAACGCCAGTGCTATAACCTGGAAGAGCTGTTGCCGGACGTCCGCGTGTTGATGGACTCCTCCACCCAGCGCCTGGAAATTGAGATCCCTCAGGCGCTGATGCGCAACACCGCGCGCGGCTACGTCAGCCCGGCGCTGTGGGACACCGGTATTCCGGCGGCGCTGCTGGGCTATAACGCCAGCACCTACACTACCCATTCACGAGGCCAGGACTCTACGTCGTCCTACATTGGCCTGAACGGGGGGATTAATATTGGCGGCTGGTATTTCCGCCATGACGGTAACTACACCCGGCAGCAGGGCACAGGTGGAAATTATCAGTCCATCAATAACTACGTGCAGCGAGATATCTCGCCGATCCTCGGCCGTGTCCTGCTCGGTGAAACCTCTACGGGCGGGCAGCTGTTCGACACTCTGCCCTTCAAGGGCATTGAGCTGGTCAGTGACGATCGGATGCTGCCGCAGTCCCGTCGCGGGTATGCGCCGGATATCCGCGGGATCGCGCGCACTAACGCCAGAGTCACCGTGCGTCAGAACGACCGCATAATCTACGAGACTACCGTGACGCCCGGCGCGTTCGTGATTGACGATCTTTATCCGACGGGCTACGGCGGCAACCTTGATGTGACGGTCACCGAAGCGGACGGCAGCGTGCAGACCTTCCAGGTGCCTTTCGCCTCGGTGACGCAGCTGCTGCGCCCGGGTGCACACCGCTACGATGTGGTGGCCGGGAGGCTGAACGACCCCAGTCTCTCCTTTAATCCGACGCTGTATCAATTGACTTACCAGCGAGGCCTGACCAATAACCTGACCGGCTACACCGGGCTACAGGGCAGCGCTGCGGCCTACTATGCACTGCAGCTGGGTATGGCCGTCAGTACGGAGATTGGCGCATTTTCTGCCGATGTCACGCAGGCCCGTGTGCATCTTAAAACGACCGAAGAGAAGGCTAATAGCGGGCAGAGCTATCAGATTAGCTACAGCAAATACTTACCGCAGACGAACAGTAATCTGACCATCGCGGCGTACCGGTTCTCTACGTCTGGCTATTACGATTATCAGACGGCGATGCGCGCCATCGATGAGGAAAAACGCGAGGGGCTGGCGTCAGGCATTTGGCGGGCAAAAAACCGTCTCAATGTCACCATGAATCAGGGGCTGGGTGCTGGCTGGGGCCAGCTCTACGTTACCGGGTATACCCAGGACTACTGGAACAACAGCCATTCCGATATTCAGTACCAGTTGGGTTACAACAACAATATTGGCCGGATTAACTATAACCTCAGTGCCGGGCGCGTCAGAAACTATAACGGCAGGATGGAAAATAACCTCCTGCTGAATTTCTCTGCCCCGCTCGGCGGGTATGACCAAAAACACGTTCCTATGCTGACGGCAAGCCTCAACAAGAGCAGCAATGGTCGGATGGGGGAACAGATTGGCTTGTCTGGCACCCAGGGCGAAGACAACCAGTATAACTACGGCGTGACCGCAGCCAACTACAACCAGGGCACCGGCAGCAGCATGACCGCGAGCGGTGGATGGCGCACTCCGTACACGCATCTGACGGGCAGCTACGGCACCGGGAAGCACTATCAGAACACCAGCCTTTCCGCCAGCGGCACGGTTATCGCCTGGCAAAACGGCATCGTTGCGACCCCTTACACGGGAGACACGTTCGCGGTGGTGGAAGCCAAAGATGCGAAAGGTGCCAAAGTGAGTGGTTATCCAGGGCTTAAGATTGACGGTTTCGGTCATGCGGCGATCCCGTATCTGAGCCCGTATGAAATCAATGAAATCAGCATCGATCCGAAGGGGCTGTCTCAGGATATTGAGCTTAGCAACACCACTGAAAAAGTCGCACCGCATTGGGGCGCGGTGAGTAAGGTGACGTTTGCGACGCGCAAAGGGTTCCCGCTGCTGATCGCTGCCACCAACGCCAGGGGCGAGGTCCTGCCATTCGGGGCTGACGTGTTTGACGCCTCAGGGGTGAATGTCGGCAACGTCGGACAGATGGGACAGATTTATGCCCTGACAGAGTCGGCGTCCGGGGTACTGACCGTGAAGTGGGGAAGTCAGGCGAGTGAGCAGTGCAAAATAACCTATAGCGTGCGGGAAGAAAAGGACACAGGATTCAGAAAACTTTCTGGAATATGTCGGTGATTGTCTCCCCTGCTATTTGGCTGTCACCTCCACTGGAGAGTTAGGGAATTGCAAAGGAATGAAATATGGAAACAGAGAGCCTCATCAATCACAAAGCACAACCGGGTGTCGTTATTGATATTGTGACGGCGAATCATTATCTGGAAAAAGCGCTGTCTCTTTTAGCCAGTGAGCATACCGGAGCGGTGGTGACCTTTATTGCAAAAGAGGGAGGGAATGTCACCCGCAACAATCAAGCTGCCGTCCGGTTATGCCTGATGGATATCGACTGCATTTGTGCGCAAAGAGGCCGCTGGGATCATCTCTCTGAAAGAATAACGCTGGCGGATTCAGTTACGTTTCTCTCTTTTTCGAAACTGTTTTTATACAGTGTTCCTTATCTTTGTGTATCGGGGCCGCTGGAAAGGATACGAGAGGCATTCGGCTATTTGATTAACAACATAAAGAAAAATACCGCAACCCTGAGTTACGGGAGGCTGGTTTCATCACTGAATGCATTTGAACAGGATGTCTTTCTATTCTTAATGAGTTGCAAGGAAAATCAGGAAATCAGCCTGGCGCTTAGAGTGAGTGATAAATCAGTTTACAGAATCAAGTCGCAGGTGATGAAAAAATTCGAGGCAAAAGATCGCAGAGACCTGCATAAACTATTAAATCTGGGTGAGTTTATGCGATCTCATCGCCCTATTCAGTTGCCTGATGAAACCAGTCATAACCGGTTCGATAACCTTCGCCTGTTATCCGGAGCGGAAGTGGATGATTTATCTGTTCATTAAAATGCACTGCACAAGAATTTATTAATGAGGTTTAAAATGAACTCACAATTCTCTACACGCTCCGCAATGAGATCGTCAGGAAGGGTGTTGAACATATTGCTATTACTGCTATTGGTATTGCCGTTTACAAAGGCAATGGCCGTAGAATGTGGTTTCACGGATGTTTTTACAGAAAACATCTCACTTCCGGTAATAGGCTCAGGGTTATCAACGGTTGGTGAAGATGTGCCTGTCGGGAAGGTGATATACAAGAGTATTCATAAGTACGATATTCGGGCGACGGGTTATTTCTGCACGGTGACTGTCGAAGATCTTCAAGCCGGTGTTACGCCTATCAATATGAATACCTATACCATCATTGAAGCTGCCAGTACGCCATCAGGACCTGCTACAAATTCTGGAGGCATAGATATTTTCCCAACAAATATCCCAGGCGTTGGCGTAAAATTTAATTTTGATCCCCCCTGGTCTGCAACGACTTTTCCAAATGTGGTATGGGAAAGGGAAATGAGCCTGGGTTATGGAACTCTGACCCAAGGTTTAGGTCAATTCGCACATGTTACCGTTGAATTAGTGAAGACTGGACCGATACAGCAAGGGAATCAACAGATACTGGGTTCATCTTTTCCGACATTTAGGATTACATCCGGTTCTAAATCGCCATTTCCTGAACAACATGTGTTTGCTAACGTGAGTTTTTCCGGAGCAACCGTGATGCACACCAAAACCTGTCAGCTTGCGGCGCCAAATATTAATGTCGATCTCGGAAGACATGATGTGAATCAATTCACTGGCCCAGGTGTTGCAACAGATTGGGTGAACTTCGACATTGCACTGAAGGACTGCCCGCCATTCTATGGATATGGTGACTACGCCTTTACCGAAAGAACAGGCGCGATTACAGGTTCAAATAACGATAATGCGGTTACCATCGGATTCAGAAGCGTTAATGGCGTTGTCGAAAGCAATCCTTTGTTGGCGAAAATTGAAAGTGGGCCGAATGCAGCCACCGGCGTAGGCATTGAACTGTCTCAGCAAAATATATCGGGAAGCATACCGCTTGATGGCTCAGGCGGGTTTGATCTCCTGAATTTGCCTAAACAGGATAATGCTTCTTATCTTATTCCGCTGAAAGCGCGTTATGTTCAGACGGATAATACCGTCACCGCAGGGCCAGCAAACGGGGCTGTGGTCTTTACTATCACGTATCAGTAAACGAACGAAACAAAGGGTTTGAATTGACACCTCAAACCCTTCACTCACAACGTCTATTTGCAGAACAACCTAAGAGATACTGTATGCCGCAACGCTTTTTTTATCGCCATATTATCGCCCTCGCACTATTTGTACTGGCGATCGTTCCCGCCCAGGCAAGTATTGTCATCACTGGTACGCGCGTTATCTATCCTGCGGGGGACAAGGAGGTCACCGTTAAGATTGATAACCTGGGTGATAAGCCGGTATTGGTCCAAAGCTGGATTGACCATGGTAATCCTGGCGCCACGCCGGAAACTGCCAAAGCGCCTTTCACCGTTACCCCTCCGGTAAACCGAATCAACGGCGGAAAGGGCCAGATGTTACGCCTGATGTATACGGGTGAACCTCTTCCCGCCAATAAAGAATCCGTATTCTGGCTCAATGTCCTCGAGATCCCATCGGTTGCTAAAGATAAGCAAAATCAGCTTCAGCTGGCGTTTCGCTCACGTATAAAAATATTCTTCCGCCCGAAGGGGCTGGCGGGAGAAGCGAACAAAGCCGGAGAGTCGGTGGTGTGGAAAAAAGTCACAGGGGGGATAGAAGGTTTTAACCCGACACCTTACTTTGTGTCACTGGCTAAAATCACCGAAGACAGCGAGGGTAACAAAAATATTGCGGAAGGCACCATGATCGCCCCGGGCAGCGCGACCTTTATTCCCGTGAAGAAAAACCTCACGACAATTTATCCTGCCTACATAAATGATTATGGCGGAATGACGTCTGTGGCCCAGCATATCAGGCCATGAGATGAGATGTGGAAATTACATGCGGGAAACAGGGGAGTATATTTTCACACACAGGCTGATATTGTTGAATGTGAATGACATTTCACAGCCAGATAAAATTGCGTTAGCAAAGGCGTACTGCAATCATTCTTGCGGTTCAATATTGTTCCCCAACGATTAAGACTCATCAATGTTAATCACGCAGTTGCAGATGTTAGAACCGTTGCCAACGCCCTCTTCTCGCTCATAGCGGTTCAACCCGCTCTTTAACCAGACCGCGTCATACCAGAAGCAAGCCTTGCCAACATCATGATATGCTCCATTCTGGACAGAAGAATTCCCCGTTATTCCCAATGCATTGCGAATCAAAGACCGTAAAAATAAGGTCATCACGCATGGAGAACCTTGTCATGGATTTCACTATCCGTCACGCACACCCTGAAGACTTTGACAGGCTACGCGCTATTGAATTGGCGGCTTTTGAAACCTTGCGTAATGCGGGTGCGGTAACAGACGAGGCGGGCGCATGTAGTCTGGAAGAATTGAGCGATTTCTGGCGTAACGGTCTGCTGCTTACGGCCTGTACGTCTGATTCTGTTCCAGTAGGGTTTGTCGCAGCTAAAGTTGAAGAGACCTGGCTGCACGTTGCTGAAATGGATGTACATCCGGCCTGGCAACGCCACGGTATCGGCAGACGGCTTATGCAGGCTATCCTCAATATTGGTCAGCAGCGTGGTCTGACGGGAGCCACGCTGACAACAGACAAAATGGCCGCTTTTAATGCCCGATTTTACGCCACATTAGGTTTTGAAATTGTAGAAGGTCTCGCACGCCCGCCGCATCTGGTAAGCCGGATTGCTGAAGAACTCGCGACAGGTTTCAACCCGGCGCGGCGTGCAGCGATGTGTATGACTTTCAGCGACGCACACAATCCGCCTCAAATGACCTCAACAACCTCGAACTCCTCTGCGATCAGCTCCATCTCTTCAGAGAAGTCCCCTTCGCGGGCGAAAAAGCGCTGATGTTCTTTCCGCCAGTACTCAAGGCTCAAATCGCCCTCACCCTCTTTTCTGGCAAACTCATCGGTCACATCGCAAAAACGCACCAGGCGCATTGAAATCAATCTGATCACGCACACTGGCGCATTCTGACCATCAAGAACGATGTTATAGCTGCCGATTCGGGGCGCAGTTTCCTCCTGTTGATACGATGAAAAAGAGCCACATGAGGCCGTTTTAATCCCTTTTTTAATCAGGTCAGCAAGCTCGTTCGCCAGCTCCGGGCTGTCACCCATTTGCCAGGCATTTGCTCCCGGATACTTCACCTGCAGTTCATCCAGCGTCGTCATGATTATTTCCCTGTCATTTAGTGAGTTAGCGGCTGCCAGACCGGACGAGCCGAAGCCCTCTTGAGACAATTTTTTGGAACTCTTCGCACTCGGTATGCTCTGGCTGTGTACAGCGTGCGGCATGCTTCAGCCCGCGGCTTAATAGCTGCAATCTGCGAATGGTGTTGTCAATCTTCAGTGATTGCTGATGAAGCTGCTCGCGGTCAATTGCGATCGTCCCTTTCGCACCAAACATCGCTGCAATGTCATCCAGAGAAAATCCTGCTGCCTGTCCCAACGTGATCAGCTGCAGCTTATTAAGCACATTCTCATGATACTGCCTTCTCAGACCGTTGCGACCAACCGGCTTGATCAATCCTCTCTTCTCGTAATAGCGCAGCGCCGAGGGGCTAATGCCCGAAAGGTCGGCGATTTCTCTGATATCCAGTTCTTTCATCGTTGACTTAAACCTGACTTTAACTTGCACACTGTCTGCCAGCTTAGCATTTCATCAGCAAGGAGAAGACTATGGATATGATGTTGGTGTTTAAAACAGTCATAACGGGGATGGGCGCAACAGGGGTGATGGATCTATGGTCCTGCTTTCAGAAACGCACTCTTAAGGTTCCGCCACTGAACTATGCCCTGGTGGGCCGCTGGATTTTGGGTTTGCCGGGCGGGACGTTCTGCCATCACACGATCGTCTCAGCGCCGCCACTACGCGGGGAGCTGTTGACGGGCTGGGTGTTTCACTATCTCACCGGGATACTTTTTGCTGTTGTGCCGCTGACGCTGTACGGAGCAGAATGGTTCACTCACCCCTCCCTCTCGACAGGACTGCTCGCCGGTCTGTTAACGTTATTTGCCCCTTTTCTGATTCTGCAGCCTGCGCTGGGTTTTGGCATTGCTGCGTCACGCACGCCTCGACCGTGGCTGGCGCGGCTGTTCAGTGTGCTCACACATCTGGCTTACGGCGTCGGGCTTTATATCGCGGCCAGCATGATGAGCGTTTAAGGGATGGGCTTATCGTTACGCCTGACCTCCATACGTCAGCCAAAACGTCGTAAGTCGGCATCATTTTTTCCTGTTAGACGCGATGGGCCTGCGGAGTATTATGATAAATCAGGTCTGCTTGCCCCATTCAGGAGGACAAAGAATGTCTGAACATCCCTCAGTAGCGCTTATCGGCCCAGGTGCTATCGGTACCACCATTGCTGCGGCACTGCATGAAGTGGGCCGAACGCCCCTTCTTTGCGGACGCACCCCTCATCCACAGTTAGTATTGCGCCACGATGATGGTGAAATCATCGTACCCGGTCCGGTCATCACCGATCCTTCGCGCGTCAGCCGCCCGGTCGCGCTAGTGTTTGTGGCCGTGAAAACCACCCAGGTCGCTGACAGCGCCGGGTGGCTGGCTGCGCTGTGCGATGAAAACACCGTCGTCTGTGCGTTGCAGAATGGCGTTGAGCAAAAACCGCAGCTCGAACCTTACGTTAACGGTGCCGTGGTCGTCCCGTCGGTGGTCTGGTTCCCGGCTCAGCGCGAGCCGGACGCCTCCGTGTGGCTACGTGCCAAACCGCGCCTGACCCTCCCCGCGATCCCACAGGCAACACGGATCAGCGATGCGCTGAGCGAGACGCGCTGCGCGGTAGAATTGTCAGCGGATTTTGTCTCCATCGCCTGGCGCAAGCTGTTACAGAATGCGGTCGCGGGCCTGATGGTACTGGCGAACCGCCGTGCAGGGATGTTCTCGCGGCAAGATATCATGGAGCTGGCACTGGCGTACCTGCGCGAATGTCTGGCCGTGGCGCGGGCAGAAGGCGCATCGCTCGGCGATAACGTTCCGCACGAGATCGTTGAGGGTTTTCATCGTGCCCCGGCGGATTTAGGCACGTCAATTCTCGCCGACCGTCAGGCCAATCGTCCGCTGGAGTGGGATATTCGCAACGGCGTGATCCAGCGTTATGGCGAAAAGCATGGTATTCCTGTCCCCATCAGCCGCGTTGTGGTTCCGCTGCTGGCGGCGGGAAGTGAGGGGCCGGGTTGACGTTAACGCTCGGGGCGGGCTTTTACTGCCGCCCCACGTCCACTACCACCAGTACCCCAAAACTCCCTTCCGGCACGGAATGCTTCGCCCCCTTTGGCACAAAAAAGAACTCCCCGGCTTTCAGCGTAAAGTGCCGTTCGTCCACCACCAGCGGCAGCTCACCGTCCAGCACCAGCAGCAGTTCGTCGAAATCATCATGCGCCTCGGTTGGAAGTCCCTCCCCGCCCATCTTTAGCACTTTTATATTGGCGTTCCCGACGGTGCCAAGCACGCGCGAACGCCAGACATCCGGCAGGTCTGCCACCACGCTCGCAATTGAGGTTTTCATTGAACACTCTCTGTTTAGTCTGATCGGCGCTACCACCTTTAGCATGCCGCAGGTGAATTACCGTTATAAATTCATCAGGTTAAGGTTGCTGGATTTTAACTAAGCAAAGATAACGGACTAAATTTGAAGAACATTTTCACAAGCGAAGCCATTGAGCCAGCCGCAGAATTCCGGCACGCAGTGACATTCTCAACTAGACTTGGATGTTGTTATTTGCCACCTGTTTGCACATCAACCTGAACTATCCATCTCCTTTCACTCCACCCGAGAGGTTCAATCATGTCATTTGTCACCACCAAAGATAACGTTGAGATCTTCTATAAAGACTGGGGACCAAAAGAGGCGCAGCCTGTCTTCTTCCACCACGGCTGGCCGCTTAGCGCTGACGACTGGGATAACCAGCTGTTGTTCTTTTTGGCGCAAGGCTATCGCGTGCTGGCGTCCGACCGCCGGGGCCACGGGCGTTCAAGCCAGGTCAGCGACGGGCACGATATGGATCACTACGCCGCCGATGTCTCCGCCGTTGTGGAACATCTGGATCTGAAAAATGTGGTGCATATCGGGCACTCGACGGGCGGCGGCCAGGTTGCGCGCTATGTCGCAAAATATGGTCAGCCGCAGGGGCGCGTGGCAAAAGCGGTGTTGATCAGCGCCGTACCGCCGTTAATGGTCAAAACGCCGGAGAACCCAGGCGGCACGCCGATTGAGGTTTTTGACGGGTTCCGCCAGGCGCTGGCCGCCAACCGCGCACAATTTTATCTCGATGTCGCGACAGGCCCGTTCTACGGCTTTAACCGGGAGGGCGCGGAGATCTCACAGGGCACCATCCAGAACTGGTGGCGACAGGGAATGATCGGCAGCGCGAAGGCGCACTACGAAGGTATCAAGGCGTTTTCAGAAACCGACCAGACCGACGATCTGAAGGCTATCACCGTCCCTACCCTGATTTTGCAGGGCGATGACGACCAGGTCGTGCCGTATAAAAATGCGAGCCTGCTTCAGGACGAGCTTCTCAGCAATAGCACCCTCAAGGTCTATCCGGGCCTGCCACATGGGATGCACACCACCCATGCTGACCTGATTAACCAGGATCTTCTGGCGTTTATTCGCAGCTAACCCACCCTCGGTATAGCCGCCCAGGCTATACCGACCCTTTCACCCGCACGCCTTCAATCATCATAAAAATGATGATTATTTGTTGTTATTTCGTTAACTCCGACGGTGTAGAATTGATCCATCGATCGACATAGTCGGAGCTTACATGAATAACAAACGCCGCTCGGTTCCAGGAATCCGGCACTATGATGGTCCCGCCGGGGGATGGGGGGCGCTGAAAGCCACCGCCATCGCCGTTCGCACGCAGATGGACACCCTCGATGCCCCCGCGACCCTGCTTCGCACCAACCAGCCTGACGGATTTGATTGCCCCGGCTGCGCATGGCCCGACAAAGAGCATAAATCCACCTTCCAGTTCTGCGAAAACGGCGCCAAAGCCGTGACCTGGGAAGCCACCAGCAAACGCGTCACCCCGGCATTTTTCGCCGAAAACACAGTGACTTCCCTGCTGGCAAAAAGCGATTTCGAACTTGAAGGCTATGGCCGTCTGACGCACCCGATGGAGTATCACCGGGAGAGCGACACCTTCCGCCCGGTCGAATGGGAACAGGCGTTTGCACGCATTGGCGAAATACTGCGCGAACTCCCGCCGGATGCGGTCGAGTTTTACACCTCCGGACGCGCCTCCAACGAAGCGGCGTTCCTGTTTCAGCTGTTTGCCCGCGAACTGGGCACCAATAATTTTCCTGATTGTTCCAATATGTGCCACGAAGCCACCAGCGTCGGTCTGCCGCGCTCCATTGGGATTGGCAAAGGAACCGTGTCGCTTGACGATTTTGATAACACTGAACTGGTGATTTCAATCGGCCATAACCCCGGCACTAACCACCCGCGAATGATGGGGACGCTGCACGAGCTGGCCCGCCGCAAGGTGCCGATTATCGTGCTCAACCCGATGCGTGAGCGCGCGCTGGAGCGGTTTGCCGATCCGCAAAGCGTGATGGAGATGGCGACCTACAGCTCCACCGATATCGCCTCGACCTATTTCCAGGTGAAAGCGGGCGGTGATGCTGCCGCGCTGAAAGGCATCGCTAAACATCTTCTGGCGTTTGAAAACGCGCTGGATAGCGATTTTATCGCCACACACACCCAGGGCTTCGATGATTTTGCGGCGGATATCCAGGCGACAAGCTGGGCGTCGATTGAGCGCAAATCGGGCCTGTCGCGCCAGGACCTCCACCAGGTCGCAGAGGCCTATGCCAAATCCAACGCCACTATCATCACCTACGGCATGGGCATCACCCAGCACAACAAAGGCACCTCCAACGTGCGTCTGATTGCCGACCTGCTGCTGATGCGCGGCAATATCGGCAAACCCGGCGCGGGGATTTGCCCCCTGCGCGGCCACTCGAACGTTCAAGGAAACCGCACCGTTGGGATTTCGGAAAAACCGACGGCGGCGTTTCTCGGCAAAATTAACGAGGTGTTTGGCTTCACGCCGCCTGCGGCGCACGGCCACGACGCGGTGCAGGCCACCGAAGCAATGATCAACGGCAGCGCCAGGGCGATGATCTGTCTCGGCGGGAATTTTGCCGTCGCCATGCCCGATCACGCGCGCGCCTTCCCGGCGATGCGCAGTCTCGATCTGAGCGTCCACGTCGGCACCAAGCTTAACCGCACACATCTCCTGACGGCGAAACAGACCTGGCTGTTCCCCTGCCTTGGGCGCACGGAGCTGGATATGCAGCAAACGGGCCGCCAGTCCATCACGGTGGAAGATTCGATGTCGATGGTTCATGCCTCGTCCGGCAAGCTCAAACCTGCTTCGCCTGAGCTGCGCTCGGAGCCGTCGATTGTCGCCGGGCTGGCAAAAGCGACGCTGCCTCACACCCGCATCGACTGGACCACCCTGGTGTCGGATTACGATCTGATCCGCGATCTGATCGAAAAAACCATCCCCGGTTTTGACCAGTACAACCAGCGCATTCGTATTCCCGGCGGTTTTCGCATGCCGCTTCCGCCAACCGAACGCGTCTGGCCCACGTCCACGGGCAAAGCGATGTTCTCAGTATTTGAAGGTGTCGATGAGAACCAGCCGGGCGTCGGTGACAACGTGCTGCGGCTGGTAACGCTGCGCAGCCACGACCAGTACAACACCACCATCTACGCGCTCGATGACCGGTATCGCGGCGTGTTTGGCCGCCGCGATATTCTGTTTATGAACGAGGGCGATATGGCGCAGTTGGGTCTGGAGCACGGCGATCGTGTGGACATTTCCACCGCGTTGCAGGGCAGCGTTCAGCAACTGGAAGACATCACCGTGGTCGCTTACAGCATTGCCTCTGGTACGGTCGGTGCTTATTATCCAGAGGCTAACGTACTGGTTCCACTCGATTATCTTGACAAAGACAGCGGAACACCGTCCTATAAATCCGTGCCCGTCCGGGTAACGCTGCGATCAAAAGAGATCCGCGCACTATAAACGAGACCTATTGATGTTGATAAAAACCAAAACGTTGCCAGGGAATGAGGCCAACGCCGAGTTTCGCGCGGGTATTACCGCCTGTCTGCCCACCATTCCGGGCTACTGGAGCATCGGTTTTGCTGCGGGAGCCATCGGCACGCTCTCCGGCTTTACCACCCTGCAAACCGCCCTGCTGGCGAGCGCGCTCTACGCGGGTTCCGCCCAGTTCCTCTTTTATTCCTTGTGGGCCACGGGCGCGGAAATCGCCTCGGTGGTGCTGAGTGTGTTCCTGGTGAATCTGCGCTATCTGCTGATGAGTTCTGCCATGAGCGTGTTCTTTCGCGACTACACCACCCTGCAAAAAGTGGTCAGCGGCCTGCTGCTGACGGACGAAACCTTTGGCGTCGCGGTTCAACAGGGCAGCCATCAGAGCAAAGTGCCGTTTGCGTGGATGCTGGGGCTGAACATGGCCGCGTGGCTGAACTGGATCCTCGCCTGCGTGGTAGGTGCCTGGCTCGCCTCCGCCCTGCCGCCGTCCCTGATGGAAGGGCTAAGTTTCAGCCTGGTGTCGATGTTTATCGGGCTGGTGCTGATGATCTGGTTTGCCAGCCGCCGTAAAGCGCTGGAATCCTTCAGCATCGCGGCGGCGGTGGTGATCACGCTGCTGACCGCCAGCCACACGGACATGAGTGTGGTGGTCATCGTCGCCGCATCGGTCTCTGCGACGCTTGCAACCCTCGGGCTGCGCCTCTTCTATAAAGGTGGTCACTAATGGAGCGCAATATTTTACTGGCGATCCTCGCCTGCGCGGTCGTGACGGCCCTGATGCGCACCGTGCCGATTCTGCTGCTCTCACGCTTTCGTCTGGCGCCGATCCTGCAACAGTGGCTGAGCTTTATCCCCTCGGCGATCATGGCCGCGATCATCACCGCCGAGCTGCTAGGCAAACCGGCGCTGACCTCGTCGGGGATCAGCATTTCTTTGCTGGCGGCAGCCGTTGCCGCGGTCGCGGGGATTTTCACCCGCAGCCTGTTCGCCACGGTCATCGCCGGGATGGTGGCGTTTTCCGGGCTGAGTTATCTGTTAGCCTGATTCCCTCTCAGAGCTGCGTCACCCCTGATTTCTCCGCCGCGTCGCGCCAGTCCAGCAACAGTGAATAGGGCTGGCGCGATACCTCACTGAATCCGCCGATCAGTACCGCCTCGCACACCTCGCGATAGTCGGGCGCCGTCACCAGGGTTTTCAGCGCATCGCGCAGAAGGGAAAGCGTTTCTGCTGACGTGCTGCCCGCAGTAATCAGCGGCAGCCCCGGCGCAGCTGGCGTTTCACCCACCACCCTGAGTCCTTCCAGTAATTCGGGTTCATGACGCTGCAACAGCGCCCAGGTCACGCAGTCGATGGCGGCGATATCTGCCCGCCCTTCTGCCAGGGTAATCAGCGATTGCCGGTGACTGCCGCTCAGAATCGTTGCAGAGAAAAACCGTCCGTCGACCGCTAACGGCGCGATCAGGTTGCGCAGGGCGTTATAGCCCGACTGAGAGTCAACCGAATTGCACACCGCGCGCAGGCCGCGAAAATCGACCAGCCTTTTGTCTCTGTTTGTGTCGTGTGCAACAAGAAAACTGCGGTAGAAAATTCCGTCGCAGCCGGGCGCGGTGTAGTGAAAACAGCCCACCGTCTGCACCTCAGGGAGCTGGGTCATCAGTGGAAATCCGCAGGTCTGGCTGAGCAGCAGTTCGGGGCTACGCCAGTGTGCGAGCAACGCCTCTCCGGCCCCGTCGCGGACAGACAGACCGCGCGCCTGCAAAAGTCCCTCCACCGCCTGCCACAGCCGCGCATTGTCTCTGGGGTTCACGGCATACATCGGAAACGCGAGAGTGTTAGTCATCATTTTTCACGCCAGGATGGACGGTAACATCGACAGCTTTCGCCCAGAACCAGCGCAGCCATTCCCCGTAGCCGCGCACCACAAAATGCAGGTTGCGCTGCTGATACTGCGCTTTATCACGCAGATAGATCGCCCGCAGGCCGTACCAGGGCACGCCGGGCAGATCGTGATGCACTGCATGATAGTTCAGATTGAGAAACAGCACCCGCCACACCAGTGCCGCTTCATTGATAACAGACCTTGCCAGCGGGTCGTCCGCCGCCTGATGTTCCAGGAACGAACGCACTTTGGTCAGCGCCAGAGCAGGATAACTCACGCCGATCACAAACCAGAGCGCAGAGAAGCCGAGCTGTTCCATCACGATAAACAGGGGCACCAGCAGCGCGCCATGGACAAGCCACATCGCCATATTCCTGAGTTCCAGATGGCGAAAGGCGCGACAGGCGCTGGCGAGCGTCTGGGCAATATCCAGAAGCGGGGCTAACAGCAGGCGACCGGGAAACGTATTGCGCGCGTGAATCAGTTTGCGGCGCCACGGGGAGAATTTCGCCCAGCTTTCGTCGGTGAAATAGTAGGATTCAGGATCGTCCACCGGCACGGTCAGATGATCATGATTATGGTGGGCCAGATGCGAATCGCGGTACAGCCCATACGGGTACCACACGGCCAGCGGCAGCGTGCCAAGCAGTTGATTAAACCACGCGCAGCGCGTCGGGTGACCGTGGATCAGCTCATGCTGCAGGGACATATACCAGGCGGTAAACCAGATCAGCAGCAGCGTAGCAGGAAGGCGCCCCAGCGTTTGCCAGTAAAACAGCGTGGCAAACCAGCCGCCGTAAACTACAACTACCAAACTCCAGGTGGGAAATTCGCTGCGCCAGAGCCAGCTCCGGGAGAGGTGGCGAATCGTCTCGCGTTGTTGAGGATGTAAATATAAAGGCGACCGTTTAGCCATCTGTTTCGATGCCATTTCCGTAATAGGACGTTATCCCACGAAGATGTGAGATAACGTCGGAAATAACAAAGAATTTAAATGGCTATGCTTTGCCAGAAATAGATAACAATGCGCCGTGTATTATTCTTTCACGCGGGCGCGTTTACCGCGTTCTTCTTGCTGGCTGTCGTCACTTGCCACCAGCGCGAAATTAAAGCTCACTTCCGTATGGGGGCCGTTAATATCACGCGCTTGCGACAGTTTGCTGTCGGTAATTTTAACCGGGTCGGCAATCAGCTCTTCGCGGGTGGCGAAGGCAAAATCGTCCCACAAATATTGATCGCCATTGAGGTTAATCTGGGTCGTCAGATGTTTAAAGCCGGGTGCAGAGACAAAGAAATGGATGTGAGCCGGACGATTACCGTGACGCCCCAGTCCGTTCAGCAGTTTTTGCGTTGGGCCATCCGGCGGGCAACCGTAGCCGCAAGGGACGATACTGCGCACCGCATAGCGGCCATCCGGTCCGGTCTGCACGCGGCGGCGCAGGTTGTATTCGCTCTGGGAAGCATCAAAGAATGAGTAGCCGCCGAGGGTGTTGGCGTGCCAGATATCGACGATGGCATCGGCCACCGGTTTCCCCTCCAGATCGGTGATGGTGCCGTGCAGCCACAGGGTTTCCGCGTCCTCACTGCCGTCATCCATGCGGGCATAGCCCTCGCTGAGCGGCGCGTTCGCCACATACAGCGGCCCTTCGATGGTGCGCGGGGTGCCAACGTCATTCCCCGCCGCCGCCTCTTTTTCGTCGGCGCGCATATCGAGGTAGTGCTCCAGCCCTAACCCTGCCGCCAGCAGCGCCGCCTCTTTCCGCTCGCCCAGCTCATTTAAATAGTTCACCGCCAGCCAGAATTCTTCGTCGGTAATATCAAACTTTTTAATGGTCAGACACAGATCGCCGAGCAGCTGATGCATAATCGCTTTAAAACGCGGGTTGCCCTGCGTGGCATTTAATCCGCTGCTGATCGCGAGTAACGTTTCCAGTTCTGTTTGTTTTGCCGGATTCACTGACATTGCGTATTCCTCTTGTAGGGTAAGGTTTTTATTCGCTGTTACGACTTTTCAAAATAAATAGACGACGGATGAGCGCACAACGCCTGCACGGTAATCTCCATATAAGGAAAAAGCGGCAGGCCGGTTAATATGTCGTGCAGCTCCTGATTATCTTTCACCTCAAACAGACTGACGTTGGCGTATTGCCCGACCACCCGCCAGATATGCAGCCATTTGCCTTCGCGCTGTAATTGCTGCGAATAGGCTTTTTCTTGCGCCTTTATTTCCTCCACCTGTGCGACAGGCAGCGAGGAGGGAATATTCACCGTCATTTCCACTTTAAATAGCATGAGAGGCTCCTTTATTTTCTGGCGTAATAACGCAGTTTGTCTTCGTCAATCTCAACGCCCAGTCCCGGCCCTTGCGGTAAGGTCACCTGGCCGTCGCTGAAATCGAGGGGGGATACGACGATGTCATCTTTCAGCAGCAGCGGGCCGAACATTTCGGTGCCCCACTGCATTTTCACCGTCGACCAGGCGTGCAGTGACGCCACCGTGCCGAGCGTACCTTCCAGCATCGTGCCGCCGTACAGCGCAACGCCTGCGGCCTGCGCCACGTGCGCCAGCCTCAGGGCCTGTGCCGGGCCGCCCGCTTTGGCAATTTTGAGCGCATACGCGCCGGTAAACCCGCCGCTCGCCAGGGCATATCCGTCATGAGCGGTGGCCACCGCCTCGTCCGCCAGAATCGGCAGGGTAAAGCGCTGGCTCAGGGCGATCAGGGCGCGAGTGTCCCACAGCGGAATTGGCTGCTCGACCAGGTCGATGCCGCCCGCCTGTAACCGCGCCATCCCCTTGATCGCGCTCGTTAGATCCCACGCCTGATTCACATCCACCCGAATGCTGACCTCTTCGCCCAGCGCCGACTTAATCGCCAGCGCGTGGCGAATATCGTTGTTCAGCTCGCCCGCGCCGATTTTCAGTTTGAAGGTGTTGTGCCGCCCTTGCGCCAGCAGGCGTTTGCCTTCCTCGATATCCCTGGCGGTATCGCCGCTCGCCAGCGTCCAGAGCACCGGCAGACGGGAAGTGAGTGCGCCGCCGAGCAGGCTGCTGACGGGCACATTCAGCTGTTTTCCTTGCGCATCGAGAAACGCGGTTTCCAGCGCCGATTTGGCAAAGGTGTTGCCTTTCACGCTGGCATCCATCTTCTCCGCAAGGGCAGCCACGCCGCGGAATGGCTGGCCGCACAGCAGCGGCGCGAGATAGGTCTCAATCGCCGAGCGGATCCCTTCCGGGCTTTCCGCACCGTAGCTCAGCCCGCCGATAGTGGTGGCCTCGCCCCAGCCAACCACGCCCTCGGCGCAGGTCATGCGCACGATGGTCAGGGTCTGGCAGCCCATGGTCGCCATCGACAGTTTGTGAGGGCGAATAGTCGGAATATCCACTAGCCAGCAGGTGATGGATTCAATGGTTAAGCTCATGCGCGGCTCCTGCGGTGAGAAAAGTGGTCACATGCTGGTTAAACGCCGCCGCGCAGGCCACGTTCGAGAGGTGCGACGCCGGTAAAATGAGAACGTGCGCGTGTGGTGCATCCACCACGATGGCCTCGGCGTCACGGGGCGTAGTGACCGGGTCGTGCTCTCCGGCAATCACCAGCATCGGACGGGTCATGTGCGTAAGGTCATCGTGCAGATCGGCGACGGCCAGCGCGTCGCAGCAGGCGGCGTAGCCCTCGGCTGGGGTCGCGGCGAGCTGTTCGATCAGCGGATAAACCACCTTCGGATTGATGTGGCGAAACGCAGGTGTAAACCAGCGGTCGGCTGCGCTCTCGGCGACGGGGGCCATCCCCTGCTCGCGCACCCGTGCCGCGCGCTGCCGCCAGCCCTCCTCCTGCCCAATGCGCGCGGCGGTATTGGCGACGACAATCCGATGAAAACGCTCTGGCGCGTGGCGGTTGAGCCACATCCCGGTCAGGCCGCCGAGGGAAATCCCACAAAAACAGGCCCGCTCCACGTCGAGGTGATCCAGCAGCGCAATCACATCCTGCCCAAGTCGCTCAAGGGTGACGGGCTGTTGCCCGACGGCGGAGCGCCCGTGTCCGCGCGTGTTGTAGCGCAGCACGCGGAAATACTGCGTCAGCGCCGGGAGTTGTGCCTGCCACATCGCCCAGGTGGTGCCGAGAGAGTTCGACAGCACCAGCAGCGGCGCGCCCTCAGGGCCATCAAGGCGGAATTCGATTTCCATATGTTCTCCTTTACGCCGTGGCGTCGTCGGTCAGCAGCGCAAAGGACAGCGCTACCGGCGTCACGGACTGCAAATAGTCAGCGGTCACATCGCCAAACAGTTCGCGCACCACCACACCTTCGGGAGTGATATCCATCACCGCCATATCGGTGTAAATGCGATCGATGCAGGCCATCCCGGTCAGGGGATAGCTACACTGTTCGACGATTTTGCACTCGCCTTTTTTGGTCAGATGTTCGGTCATCACGAATACCTGCTTCGCGCCAATCGCCAGATCCATCGCCCCGCCGACGGCGGGAATGGAGGACGGCGCGCCGGTGCTCCAGTTGGCGAGATCCCCGCGCGCCGACACCTGATAAGCCCCGAGCACGCAGATATCCAGGTGCCCGCCGCGCATCATGGTGAAGGAGTCGCCGTGGTGGAAATAGCAGCCGCCCGCCAGCAGCGTCACCGGCTGTTTTCCGGCGTTGATAAGCTCCGGGTCCTCCTCTCCCGGCGCAGGCGCCGGCCCCATGCCGAGAATGCCATTTTCGCTGTGCAGGAAAATCTCGCGATCCGCCGGAAGGTAGTTAGCAATCTGCGTCGGCATGCCGATGCCGAGATTTACGTAAGCCCCCTCGGGAATATCCCGGGCGATGCGCTCGGCAAGCTGTTGGTGAGTCAATGTGTTCACGCTGTCTCCTTGAGTGACGTGGCGGACGCGTTAATCAGGCGCTGCACAAAAATCCCCGGCGTCACCACCGCTTCCGGGTCCAGTTCGCCGAGGGCCACAAACTCGCTCACCTGCGCGATGGTGCAGCGGGCGGCGGCGGCCATAATGGGACCGAAATTGCGGCCAGTTTTGTCGTACACCAGGTTGCCCCAGCGGTCGGCTTTCAGGGCTTTGATCAGCGCAAAATCGGCTTTGAGCGGCAGTTCAAACACGTAATCTCTGCCGTCGATGCGACGCGTCTCTTTGCCTTCGGCAAGCACGGTGCCAAAGCCAGTGGGCGTAAAAATACCGCCTAACCCTGAGCCGCCCGCCTGAATGCGCGCCGCGAGATTGCCCTGTGGCACCAGCTCCAGCTCAACCTCGCCGCGACGATACAAATCGTCAAACACCCATGAATCCACCTGGCGCGGGAAGGAGCAGATCACCTTCTTCACGCATCTGGCTTTCAGCAGCGCCGCCAGGCCGTAGTCGCCGTTACCGGCGTTATTGCTGATGAGGGTCAGTCCGCGCGGGCGACGGCGGATTAACGCATCCAACAGTTCCGATGGCTGCCCCGCCGGGCCAAAACCGCCGACCATGACCGTCGCGCCGTCAAAAATATCCGCCACTGCGTCATCCAGCGTGGCAATCCGTTTATCAATCATTCCTGAGCCTCTTTGTTGTTACCGGGCAGGCTGCGCAGGGCAATCCACGCCAGTAGCGCGTAAACCACCAGCAGCAGGGAGACGGGCCACGAGGCGTTGAACTCCATCAGCAACGCCACCGCCAGCATCGGTCCCAGACCGCCGGAAAATATCGATCCCACTTCGTGCCCCAGCGCCAGGCCGGAGTAGCGCACCCGCACCGGGAAGAGATCGCTCATGATGCAGGGCTGAGTGCCGATCATCGCCCCGTGGCAGAACGGCAGTCCGAGCAGCATCGCCAGCATGATCCAGCCGTACGTGCCGGTGGAGAGCAGCCAGAAGAACGGGAACGCCATCACCAGCAGGCCAATCACACCGATGTAGTAGACCGGCTTGAGACCGATGCGGTCCGACAGCGCGCCCCAGAACAGAATCGAGAAGAACTCCACCAGCATCGCCAGTGTTACGGCGCTGATGATCTCCCCGGTGCTGATACCGATATGGCGGGCGTAGACCACCGAGAAGGTAAAGAAGATATAGGACGCGCCGTTCTCCGGCAGGCGCAGAGCAATCGCCTGCAGCAGCGCTTTCGGGTGGTCGCGAATCAGTACCAGCAGCGGGATTTTTTCGTGCTGCGCTTCCGGTTTCGCCTGGGTAAACGCCTTGCTCTCGCGGATGTTTTTGCGGATGTAAACGCCGACTAAAAAGATGACGATGCTCAACAGGAATGGCACGCGCCAGCCCCAGCGCATAAAGTCCGATTCAGGCAGTTGCTGCACCAGGTAAAAGGCGAACGCCGAGAGGACGAACCCACCGGAGACGCCCATCTGGCTCCAGGCGGTGTAGTACCCGCGACGCGAGGCGGGCGCGTTTTCGCTTAGCATCAGCACACCGCCGCCCCACTCCCCGCCCGACGCCACGCCCTGCAGGAAGCGCAGGGTGATGAGCGACAGCGGTGCCCAGAGACCAATCTGCGCGTAGACCGGCAGCAGACCGATCACAAAGGTGGTGGCGCCCATTAACGTCAGGGTCATGATCAGCGTCATTTTGCGGCTGTAGCGATCGCCGATATGCCCGAAGACTATCCCGCCCAGCGGCCGCGCCAGAAAACCCACCGCGAAACCTGAAAAAGCCAGTAGCGTGCCCTGAAGCGGATCGCCGCCGACCGGGAAGAACAGCGGGCCAAACACCAGCGCCGCCGCCGTGCCATACAGAAAAAAGTCATACCACTCGAGCGCATTCCCCAGCACCGAGGCCACAACCAGTTTGCGCATCTGCTGCGCGTCCTGGCTGCCGGTGGCGGTGGTAGCGGTACTTTCAGTGACGACATTACTCATGACGCGCGTCCCCTCTTATTGTGGTGGGCTTACGCCTGCACATCGCCACCGACGGTGTGATAGCGGCGGTTAAAGTAGACCAGCCCGCGCGGCTGCTCGCTGATGCGAATCGCCTGCACCTGGCAGTAGAAAACGCTGTGGCTACCCACTTCATGACAGGTGTCGATGGTGCAGTCGAAGCTGGCGACGGACGAGCTGAGCACCGGCGCGCCGCTGCTCATCACCTGCCAGCTGTCGTGCAGAAAGCGCTCCTCCGATCGCAGACTGGCGTTGGCGAAAACGCCGGACAGCCCCTGGTGATCGCCGGAAAGCACGTTGACGCACAGGGTGCCGTTCTGTTTGAAATGCTGATGGGCGTAAGAGTTGCGGTTCATACACACCAGAAGCGTCGGCGGCTGATCCGTCACGCTACAGACCGCCGACGCGGTAAAGCCAAATTTCCCCGCCGGGCCGTCGGTGGTGATCACCGAGACTGCGCTGCCGAGCTGCGCCATCGCGTTACGAAATTCTGTTTGCAGTGTCATAAGTGATTCCTTACAAATCGATAACTAAACGGGGGCATTTCGCCCTGGAACAGCACAGCAGGATCTGATCGCCCTCGGCTTTCTCTTCGTCGGTCAGGTAGTGGTCGCGGTGATCCGGCTCGCCTTCCAGCACGTCCGTCAGGCAACTGCCGCAAATCCCCTGCTTGCACGACACATTTACCTTCAGCCCGGCCCCGGCCAGCGCCTCGACGATGGTCTGGTTTTCCAGCACTTTTACAGTGATCCCGCTGCTTGCCGCCACCACCTCAAACGCGCTGCCGCCGGTCTGGACCTCGGCGCTGAAACACTCCTGATGAATTTGCTCAGCGCGGTACCCCTGTGCGTTAGCCTGATCGGTCACCGCATCCATCAGCCGCGTCGGGCCGCAGGTGTAAACGTGAGTGTTGTCAGGGACGTCGCACAGCACCGCCGCCAGATCCAGGCGCTGCTCATCGCTAAAGTGCAGATGCACTCGCCCGGCGAACGGTGCATTTTCCAGCTGCGGAATAAACGCCGCCTGTGAACGCGAACGGGCGCAGTAGTGCAGCGAGAACGCGCGTCCGGCGGCGTGCAGCTCTGCGGCCATCGCCAGCATGGGCGTGATACCAATTCCGCCGCCGATCAGCAGGCTGTATGCCGCGCTGTCGTTCAGTACAAAAAGGTTGCGCGGCTCGCTGACCTGAATTTCATCGCCTTCGCACAGGGCATGTACCGCCCGCGATCCGCCCTGCGAGTTCATCTCTTTCAGCACGCCGAGCTGGTAGTGCTGGCTGTTTTGCGGGTCGCTGCACAGGGAGTACGGGCGAATCAGATCGGCGCTCAGGTGCAGGTCGATATGGGCGCCTGCGCGAAACGCCGGAAGCGGGCTTCCATCCCTGCGCGCCAGGGTCAGCAGAACTACCTCGCCCTGCAGTTCACGTTGGATGACCTGTAATGTCAGCATGAGAACTCCTTAGCGCATAAACAGGCCGCCGTTGATGTCCCAGGTGGCCCCGGTGACAAACGACGCCTGGGGTGAGGCGAGCAACGCCACGGCTTCGGCAACAAACTCCGCCTCGCCGAGTTTCCCGACCGGGATCATCTGCAGCAGCCCGGCCATTTTTTCTTCCGGCACCAGGGCGTGTACCGTCGGCAGATCCATCGGACCGGGCGCAATAGCATTGACCGTCACGCCCGAGCGACTCAGCTCGCGGGCGAAGACTTTCGTGAGGGTCAAAATGCCGCCCTTTGACGCCGCGTAATGGGCGCCGGACGCGGTACCGCCGTTCTGTCCGGCGAGGGAGGCCAGGTTGATAATGCGACCGTAGCCCTGGGCGGCGAAGTAGCGTCCCATCGTCTGGCAGCCGACAAAGGTGCCGCGCAGGTTAGTGCTGAGCACCCGGTCGAACTCGTCGACGCCGATCTCCATCACCGGCGTGGCGAGGGTCAGCGCGGCGTTGTTCACCAGCACCTGTAAGCTGCCAAAACGGGCGAGCGTGGCATCGAGGGCACGGGTGAAGTCGCCCGGCTGGCGGATATCCAGCCCCAGCGCCAGTACCTTGTCGTGGTCAAGAGCGTCCGCCGCCTGTTGCGCACGCGCGGCGTCGACGTCCGTTAGCACCACCTGGAACCCCTGCGCCAGCAGGTGTTCCGCGATAACATTTCCCAGACCGGCTGCCGCGCCGGTCACTAATACGGTTTGCGTCATGAGCGATGCCTCAGAGGATGTAGCCGATGCTGTGCAGCACATCGTCGCTGTTGACCAGACGGATCACCTTTTGCTGGATGCGCAGGCGGTCGCCTTCGCGCTGCAGCTGCCAGGTGATATCCGCCGCGTAATGGCGGCTGTGACCTTTGCGGTGTTCCCACAGGGACTGCGCCCCGCGCACCACAATCAGGCCGTCGCGTGATTCCAGCAGACGAAAACGCGACAACGTGCGCAGAGTACGTGCGCGCGGCGTAGTCGAAATCGACTCCCCGCTGTAGAGGCGGTGAACGCGTTTTTCGCGCATGTGGTGATCGTCACAGGCGTAGTTCAGGGTGTTTTTGAAATCGGTCTCGTTCGGATCGATCGGGACGACGTACAGACCGTCGTGCTGCCACAGATCAAGCCAGGCGCTGAATTCGCCCTGATCGAGCAAGTCACCCTCAAGGTTAATCAGCGTCACGGCGGCAAAGAGTTCAGATTCTGGGGTCATCATTGTTCGCTCTCCGTCATCAGTTTTTTCCACTGCTGGTAGGCGGCGCGCATCCCGGTTTCGGCGCTGACGTCGCTGCGCAGGCCGTCGTCGGTGCGGTACTCTCCCGCCAGCCCGCGATTGAGCATGATCCAGAGATCATCCCCCGCCGTTGCCCCGCGCTGTACGCGCTCCCAGGCCTCCGAGTCGTCCGGCGTGCCGAAGCCCATCGGCCCTTGGAAGTGTTCGTGCAGACGCAGACGCGCCTGGTTGGCAATTTCCGGCCCGCCGTCCATGGTGATCACCGCGTGATGGATTTCCGTTTCATTCACGGAAATCGGCTGGAGTACGCGGAAAAACGCCATCGAACAGGCGATATTGGGGAAGATATTCAGGTTAAAGCCGGAGCCGCCGACGGCGCGCACGATACGGCGCACCTGCTGTTCGTCGTGGTCGGCACGCAGGGCCTCTGCCAGCGCCTCAAAGCGCTCCGGGATCGGCGCGTCGAGGTTGGCGTCGAGATCTACCAGTTCCGGGATCATCACCATTACGCTGTGGCCGTTGCCCAGGTCTTCGACGTAGCCGCTGCCGTCAACGAAATTCAGCATCTCTTCCGTCTGCTTATCGACGGAGCTGAGGAACGAGCGGTGAACCACGGGGAAGTGGTAGCCGTCGGTGGTGTTTTCCAGCTGGATTTTCCAGTTGCCGGGGAAGCGGAAACGGTGGGCTGGCCCGGTATTAATTGGGTAGCCCGCCCCCTGCTTCATAAACAGATCCATCCATTTTTTCGCCGCGCCGAGGAACTCTTCCAGCGGTTCGATCTGATCGTTAAAGGTGGCGAAAATCATCCCCGCATACTGTTCCGTGCGCAGGGAAATCAGCCCCAGCTCGCCTTTTTCCAGCTGGTCGGCGTAGCTTTCCGGATGCGGCACGCCGCGCAGGCTGCCGTCCAGCGCGTAGCCCCAGCCGTGGTACGGGCAGACGAAACTGTTGGTTTTGCCGCTGCGGTGTTCGCACACGGTCGCCGCGCGGTGGCGGCAGCGGTTAAGCAGCGTGTGGACGTTACCTTTGCGGTCGCGCACCACGATCACCGGCTGGGTGCCGAGCTCAGTGGTTTTAAAGCTCCCGGTCTCCGGGATTTCACTGGCGTGCGCCACCCAGACCCAGGTCTTGCTGAAGATGCGATCCAGTTCGAGCTGGAACAGATCGTCCGAAGTGTAGAGCGACGTGTGTACGCGGTCGGACTGCACCAGCGCCGCTATCTCTGCCGCGTCCGGTATCGCCTGCGGCGAAGTGTCGATATTTTTGATGGTTATCAGGTGATCACATTGCATGTCTATTTCTCCTGCACGTCGTTATTTTTCTCAGGGACAGGTAACGCATCCGCCGCATGCCAGTGGTCCACCGGTCGGCTGAACAGGTTGCGGGTGGTGAAGTGGCGCATCGCCATGCCGTTCGCGTCGCGCGCAAAAGTGACGCAGATTTCCGCCGCGTTCAGGTGCGCGCCACCGGCGGTAAAGGCCGAGGTTTGCAGCATCAACCAGCGTCCGCGCAGTTCGCCGTCCGGCGTGTGGCTCAGCGCCTCCGAGCAGAGAAAGTGCGCGTTCATGGCGAAGTGTGCGGGTTGTCGCACGTAGCTCGCCATCAGGGTGATAATCGCTTCGCGGCCCTGATGTTTACCGAGCCGCGAAGCGTAGGGTTCGCCCAGCCCTTCCCAGCAGGCGTCGGCGGTAAAGAGCGCGCCAATCGCCTGCACGGTTTCAGGGCTGTCAAGCTGGTCGCACAGGCGCATGTAATCGCTGATACACACGCGGGCCGCCTGGCTGTCTTCGAGCTGCTGTAAGCGCAGCGCATCCTGTGCGTTCATGGTCTTAGCCCTGAATAATCAGTTCACGGCCCACGCGGGCTTCGATTTTGCAGTACTTCCACAGCTTGCTGCCGCTCTCACCCACCGGCGTGGTGCGGAACAGGTTGCAGACCGCCGCCACATTTTCCAGTTTCTCCGCGTCTGCCAGCACATAGGTGGTCCAGGGGGCGATAGTGGACGGGCCGACCATCAGCTGGTCGTCATCCATGTTGCCGATGACGCGGATGCCCTGGGTCTCTTCGATCCCTTTCATCATCACGCCGAATGCGCCCCACACCTGTTTGGCTTCCGCCGGACTAGCGTCGAAAAAGTTCTGGTTTACGCCGATGCAAAACAGCACGCGTAAGGTTGTTGACTGGCTCATCTGTTGCTCCTTTCGTTAAAAATCACAAATAACCGGGCAGCGGTTTTCCGCCGAAAAAGACCGTACCGGCGTTCAGGTACGAGAGATCGCCCATAAAGGCGTGCTGGGTGATCACCATGGTGTCGCGCACAAAACGTTGCAGCGGGCTGGTCATGGTGACGCCGCCCATGCCGTTCAGCGCCAGCGCCTGACGCGCCACGTCGGCAGCCACGCGAGTGACGTGAGTGGAAGAGAGTCGCAGGGCGTTGATCTGCGTGCAGCTCGCCTCGTTTCCGGCCAGCAGGCACTGCCAGACGTCGTCGATGGCCTCATAGAACCAGGCGCGGGCGGAGCGCAGTTCGGCTTCGCAGCGGGCAATTTGCATCTGCGCCTGCTGGCGATCGGCCAGACGCGGTGCGCCGGTGACAGACTGTTGACGATGGGCGATCGCGTAGATTTCGTTGAGCGCCGCGCGGGCCACGCCGAGTGCCACCACGGAGAGCACTTGGGTCGCCAGTGACAGCACCGGGTAACGGTACAGCGGCCCGTCGAAATTCAGCGCGCCGCCGCGAATGAAGGTCCACTCCTGCGGGACAAAGGCATCGTTAACCACCAGATCGTGGCTGCCGGTTCCGGCAAGGCCGACGGTGTCCCAGACGGGATCGATCTGCACGCTCGCCCGTGGCAGAACCGCCATGCGCGGCAGGGCCTGATCGCCCTCGGGCAAGATCCCGACGCCGAGTACCGAGGCTCCCATGCTGCCGCTGGCAAAACTCCAGCGTCCGCTAACGCGGTAGCCGCCGTCGGCCTGCCGTGCTTTTTGCGTCGGGAAAATCCCGCCCGCAAAGACCACATCCGGCCCGTCGCGATAGAGTTCCTTTAGGGTTTCCGGCGGCAGTGCGCCGAGATAAAACGGGCTCATGCCGAAACTGGCTACCCAGCCTGCCGAGCCGTCGGCGGTGGAGATCTGCTCAATCAGCTCGCAAAACTGCGCCGGGGAGCATTCGTCTCCGCCGTACTGTTTTGGCACCAGGGCGCGGTAGACGCCCACCTGTTTGAAGCGGGTAATGATGTCGTCAGAGATATGACGTTGATGCTCAAAATCGCCGCTGCGAGTCGCAACATCACTCAATAGCGGAACAAGCTCCTCACGAACATGGATGGCAGACATAGCGTCCTCCGAAAAGGGTTGTGCGGTGTGCGCGAGGCGAGCGCGTCCGCAATGAGTCGAACTCACTGAGTCATCAGGCAAAGAAAAACGGAATGTTTAGGGTTGTCGTCGTCCGGTGAGCCACTCGGCGGCCTGCACCAGCAGCCCGTCGTGGCCTTTGGCAGCTACCAGCTGGAGCGATACCGGGCGGCCATGCAGTTCATCTACCGCAAGGGTAATGGCCGGATGGCCGCTGAGGTTAAACGGGCGGACCAGGCGTGTGAGATTGACCACGCTCAGGGGATCGGCGGCCTCCTCAAGGGTAGGAGGCAGTTCAGGCAGTGTCGCCAGCGCCAGCAGCGGTGTTTTTGCCAGCAGTGCGTCGACCTGAGCGGTGAATTCACTGCGCACCTGTTCAGCTGATGCCAGCGCGTCGGCGCTGATATCTGCCCCGGCGCGAATACGGGCGGCCACATCCGCAGAGACGGCGTTGCTCGCCAGCAGCGGGCTGAAGGCCTGCCAGTTTTCATGGCTGATGAGGGTTAAACCTGCGCGATGCGCATCGTTCAGGGCGGGCAACCCGGCCTGCTCAGGGCGTACGCCGCATGCGGCAAGTACCTTGAGAATGCGGTCATCGATTTCCGGTAACGCGGCAGAGATGAAGGCCATCGGCGGCAGTTCGCTGAGCGGTTCCCCCACGGCGACGGAAAGCCGGGTCATCGCCTGGCGCAGCACTGTGGCATTGCGGGCAAAGACGCCCACACAGTCGAGCGAGCTTTGGGCAGGCATAACCCCGTGACGGCTGAGCACGCCGTAGCCCGGTTTGAAGCCCAGCACGCCGCAGCAGGCGGCAGGCATTCTGACGGAGCCGCCGGTGTCGGTGCCGAGGGAGAAATCGACCTCACCGGAGGCGACAACGGCGGCAGATCCGCTGGATGAACCGCCCGGAATCAGCGCCGGATAGCGCGGGTTCATGGGCGTGCCGCTCCAGGGGTTGATCCCGGTGACACCAAACGCCAGCTCATGCAGCGTGGTTTTGCCCGTCAGCTGGCAGTGGTTTTCCAGTAGCGTCGCAACCACGCTGGCGTGCTGGCGGGCCAGCGGTGCGTTTTCCAGCGCCGGACAGCCTGCACGGGTCGGGTGCCCGGCAATATCCAGGGTGTCTTTGACCGCAAATCGCAGGTCGCCCTCACCGAGGGTAAATTGCTCAACGTAACCATTGCTCTCATAAACTGGCTTCATGATTGATACCTTAACCAGAAAAAATGAATCATATTCAGGCGGGCAGTCAGTGCTGCCTTTTTGTCCTGACTAACGTTAGGTCAATCATGGAAGAATTAGATGAAAATTCAAGTAATCTTTCACGTTAATTTCACGCTTACGCAACATTTAATTGACCTTCAATTCAATAAGGTTACTGATTCAGGGTGATGAAAAATAAGACAAAATGGCGGGAATCGCAAAATGATACCGCCCTGAGCATTCAGCGCGGCATAAGAAAATTAATGATGAAATTACAGAGAGTTAGAAAGAAAGACTACGGAGTTCACAAATTTGTCATCGGATATTTTGACCTCACAGTTCGTTGAGGTTATCCAGTACCTTTGCCAGGGAGAGATTCATTTTTTCGACCTGACTGGCCGTCATGCCCTTGAAGCCTTTTTCGAACACTTTGCTGGTGTATGCATAGGCTTCTTCCACTTTTTTGCGACCGGCCTCCGTGAGCATCACTTCCGTGACGCGCGCGTCCTGTTCGCTGCTCGCGGTGGTGACCAGGCCGTCATCGCGCAGCCGTCCGACGATTTTGGTGACCGTGGGCATTTTCGCCATCGCGTACTCGGAAATCTGCGAAATACTTGCCTTACCGTACTGGTGAGTCACCATCAGCACCCGGAAGCGAGAGACATCCAGCTGGGCTTTTTTCAGTGTAATTTCCATGATTTGCGTGTAGCGCGCATACACATTCACGATCCAGTAGAACGGAAACTCTTCGCGATGAAAGGCGGGATCGTCAGGTGCGCCGTCCGGGGTATTTTTTATTGTTGTCATGCGTTTCCTTACCAAAAAAAAGCGTCAGAGTGAACGATTATACCCTGCGAATCTGCGGCGACTAAGCCTATCTGAACGGGTGCTGAAACGTATAAGAGATCCCGATCGCATTATGATTCAAAAATGCTAACTGATTAACAATTACGTATCATTTTTTACACATTGCATTGACGGTTGCGGTGGCTGTTTTCTATACGTTTAGCCGACCTGTACGCTAATTCTAATAATCGCAATGTGGAGCTATTCATGAACGAACGTTCTTCTGTGGAGCAGACGCGCCCGCCGTCGTCTGCGCCCGACGCTCTGGACCCTCGCCAGCAGGCCGTGATCAAAAAGCTGTTCCGTCGGCTGATTGTGTTTTTATTTATTTTGTTTGTTTTTTCCTACCTCGACCGCATCAACATTGGCTTTGCCGGCCTGACAATGGGCAAAGATCTGGGTCTGACCAGCACCATGTTTGGCCTCGCGACCACCCTGTTCTACGTGATGTATGTCATTTGCGGTATTCCCAGCAATATCATGCTGAGTATCGTCGGCGCGCGACGCTGGATCGCGGTGCTGATGGTGGTGTGGGGGATCGCGTCCACCGCCACCATGTTCGCCACCGGACCGAACAGCCTGTACGTGCTGCGTATGCTGGTCGGGATTGCGGAAGCGGGCTTTTTGCCGGGCCTGTTGCTCTATTTAACCTACTGGTTCCCGGCCCATTATCGTGCGCGCGCTAACGCGCTGTTTATGATTGCGATGCCGGTCACCATGGCGCTCGGTTCGCTGGCCTCCGGGTATATCCTGAACATGGACGGCCTGCTGAATCTGAAAGGCTGGCAGTGGCTGTTCCTGCTGGAGGGTTTCCCGTCCGTGCTGTTGGGTCTGGTGGTCTGGTTCTGGCTGGATGACAGCCCGTCGAAGGCCAAATGGCTAACGGAAGATGACAAAGCCTGCCTCGCGGAGATGCTGGAAGCGGATAAGATCGCTGCCCGCAAAACGCAGCTGGACGCGAGCACGTCGCTGTTGCCGCAGCGCAGCGTGGCGCGCGAACTGTTTACCCCCATCATTATTCTCTACACGGTGGCCTATTTCTGTCTCACCAATACCCTCAGCGCCCTGAGCGTCTGGACGCCGCTGATTCTGCGCAGCTTCAACGAAACCAGCAGCAATGTCACCATCGGGTTGCTGAGTGCCATTCCGCAGGTGTGTACCATTGTGGCGATGGTCTGGTGGAGTAAGCGTTCCGATCGCCTGAACGAGCGTAAAATCCACACCCTGCTGCCCTATCTGTTTGCCGCGGCGGGATGGATGTTAACTGCCTCCAGCACGCAGGCGGTGCTGCAGTTCACCGGGATTGTGATGGCGTCGGCAGGCGCGTTCGCGGCGATGGTGATCTTCTGGACCACGCCGGATCGCTATATCTCCCTGCGCGCTCGCGCCGTCGGGATTGCGGTGATTAACGCCACAGGGATGACCGGTGCGGCACTCGGGCCGCTGCTGATGGGCTGGATGAAAGACGTCACCGGAAACTTCAACGCCGGGATCTTCATGGTGGCCGGTTTTCTGGTGCTGGGCGCGCTGATCATTGCGCTTATCCCGATGAGCAAAACCCAGCCGCAGAACGCTGCCGCCCCACTCTCGACTTGACTTATTGTGTAATAAAGATACTTTTCAGGACATGAAGAAAATCCTGATTATCGTCCCTGACGGCGGCATGTTGTTCGAAGCCGCCGGTATCGCAGACATTCTGATGCAGGCCAACCAGCTCCATCCGGAAGGCCTCGCCCAGCCTCGCTATCGCATTATTATCGCCACCACCCAGCCACACCAGGTGATCCACGGTCAGTCCGGGTTAAACCTGCTGGCGGACTATCGTCTGCCGGAGCTGGATCCGCGTGAGCCGCTCGACACCATTATCATCACCGGACGTGGGATGAACGAGCTGGAGAGCACCGCCGTGGTGGACTGGCTGCATCTGGCCGCGCCCCATGCCCGGCGCATCGCCTCGATTTGTGGCGGGGCGATGCTGCTGGCACAAAGCGGCCTGCTGGACGGACGTCGCGCGACCACCCACTGGCGGCTGCTGGAGACGATGCAAAAAAGCTGGCCTGCCATCAACGTCGTAGGCGGCCCGCTCTATATTCAGGATGGTCCCATCTGGACATCCGGCGGGGTGAGTTCCGGGTTTGATCTCACGCTGGCGCTGGTTGAAGAGGACTACGGTTTTACCCTGGCGCGAGACGTGGCCCAGGATCTGGTGATGTATTTGCGCCGTCCCGGCGGGCAGCTGCAGTTCAGCCGCTACAACCTGAATTCATCCGCCAGTGCCGGGCCGGTCAGCGAATTGCAAACCTGGATTCTTAACAATCTCACGGCCGATCTGTGCGTCGAAAAACTGGCGGAGCAAGCGGCCATGAGCCCGCGCAATTTCACCCGGGTCTTTACCCGTGAAACGGGCGCCTCTCCGGCACGCTACGTGATGGAAGCCCGTCTCGCCGCCGCCCGTCAGCTGCTGGAGCAGACAAGCGAGCCGCTGGACCGCATCGCCGAGCAGAGCGGATTTGGCAGCAGCATCAACCTGCGCCGGGTGTTTGAGAAACAGCTCCACCTTACCCCCAGCGAGTATCGTCAACGATTCCACTGCCGCAAAATGGCGTAATCTGATCCTTTTTTGTCATTTACGCCATTTCACCTGAAGCCTACAGTGACTCCAGACACCACAGTTAAGGAGTGCATCATGGTTAAGGTCGGTATTAATGGTTTCGGCAGAATCGGTCGCAATTTCTTACGCGCCGCCCTCGGTAACCCGGAGATTCAGATCGTGGCGATTAACGATCTGACGGACAGTAAGACCCTCGCCCATCTGCTGAAATACGATTCCCTGTTAGGGACGCTACCGGTATCCGTTGAGGCTGCCGATAATCATCTGCAGGTGGATGGCAAACTGATTAGGGTCTTCAGCGAGCGCGACCCGGCCGCTATTCCGTGGCGTAACGTTGAAGTGGACGTGGTGATTGAAGCGACCGGCTTCTTCACTGACCGCGAGAAAGCGGCGGTGCATATTGAGAGCGGCGGCGCAAAACGCGTCATCATCTCCGCCCCGGGTAAAAACGACGATTTGACCGTGGTGATGGGCGTGAACGATCGGCTGTACGATCCGGCTCAGCACTTTGTGGTGAGCAACGGCAGCTGCACCACGAACGGTCTGGCACCCGCCGCGCAGGTGCTGCATCAACACTTCGGCATCGAACATGGCCTGATGAACACCACTCACGCCTACACCAACAGCCAGGCACTGCACGACCAGCCGGAGAAAGATCTGCGCGGCGCGCGGGCGGCGGCCCTGTCGATTGTCCCCTACTCCAGCGGCGCGGCGAAGGCGCTGGGGAAAGTGATTCCTGAGCTGGACGGACGTCTGACCGGGTATTCCCTGCGCGTTCCGGTGCCGGTGGTGTCGATTGTCGACTTGACGGTTACCCTGAGCCGGGAGGTAACGGTGGATGAGGTCAACGCCGCGTTTCGTGAAGCGGCCTCTGCCGGGCCATTGCAGGGCATTCTGGGCTACAGCGACGAGCCGTTAGTATCAAGTGATTATCAGGGCGATCCGCGCTCATCGATTATCGACGGGCTTTCTACGCTGGTCATTGGCGGCAATATGGTGAAGATCCTCGCCTGGTATGACAACGAGTGGGGCTTCTCGAACCGCCTGGTCGATCTGGCGCTGCTGATGGATCGCAAAGGGGTGTAAAAACCGCGTCGGGTGGCGACATCGCCGCCACCCGGCTTTTAACCGTTATTCCGCTTTGACACGAACGCCCATCAAGACAATTACCATTGCGCTCACCAGCAGCAAGCCGCTTCCGGCGAATACCCCGCTGGCACCGTTGAGATCAAACACCGCCCCGCCGCCTGCCGCACCGGCACCAATCGCAAACTGAATCGACGCCACCAGCAAGCCACCCGCACTTTCGGCTTCGTCCGGCACCGTGGTCGCAAGCCAGGTCGACCAGCCCACCGGCACCAGGCCAAAGGCAAAGCCCCACAGCGCCACCAGCAGCCCGTCGAGTATCGCCAGATGGCCGTATGCCACCATGATCAGCGCCAGAACGCCCATTGCAAACGGCACCAGCGCCAGCGTCAGACGTAAATTGCGCGCCAGCAGATGCCCGGCAATCGAGGTGCCGACGAAATTGGCGAGGCCAAAGCCCAGCAGGATCAGCGAAATGCTCTCGACGCTCGCCTGCCCGACGGTTTCAAGGAACGGGCGCAGGTAGGTAAAGAAGGCAAAGTGACCGCTAAAAATCAGCACCGTGGCTAATAGCCCGCCGATCATGCCAGGGCGGCGCAGCACGCGCAGCAAGGTCCCGAGACTGCCGCTGCTCTCCGGTTTCATTGACGGGAGCACCCACAGTTGCCAGAGCAGCGCCAGCATGCTCGGCAGAATGCAGAGGATAAAGACGTTACGCCAGCCGATCAGGCTGCCCAGATAGCTGCCGAGCGGCGCGGCGACCACGGTTGCGATCGACACGCTGGAGAAGATCACCGCCAGCGCTTTCGGCACTTTATCGGCCGGAACCAGCCGCATCGCCGTGGCCGTGGACATTGCCCAGAAGCCGCCGATAGCGATGCCTAACAGCAGGCGTCCCATCAGCAGTACCTGCAAATTGGGCGCAAAGGCCACCAGCAGGCTGGAGATAATTTGCAGCACAGAGAAAAACATCAGCACCCAGCGGCGGTCGATACTTTTGGTGGCGGGCGTAATCAGCAGCCCAGTCACCAGTGCGACCAGCGCCGTTGCGGTCACCGCTTGCCCGGCCATCCCTTCACTGACACCGAGACTGGCAGCCATCGGCGTTAACAAACTGGCCGGTAAAAACTCCGCCGTAATCAGGCCAAACACCCCCAGTCCCAGTGAATAGACCGCTCGCCAGGCGGGTTTTGCGGGCGCTATGGCCTCGCTCGCCGCAATAGTTGAATTCATCTGTTGCTCTCCCGTTAGAAAAATGTGACAACCGTCGCAAAAGCATAGAGCGTTCCCCCTGGACGATCTATGACATATAATCTTCACTTATTGATAATTCGTCCGGAGTTGTGCCCATGACCGTTCAGTCGCCCGATTTAATCAGTGAGCTTTTACGTGGAATGCGTCTCTCCGGCGTGAAGTACCGCCGGATCGAGGCCAGCGCCCCTTTTGGCGTGGCGTTCACCCAGGCCCCCGGCAAGGCGCAGTTTCATTTCGTCAGCCACGGTTCAGCGGTGCTGCGCATGGAGAGCGGCGCGGTGTTTACCCTGAGCAGCGGCGATGCGCTGTTTATTCCCAACGGCAATGCCCACGCCCTGCTGTCGGATGAAAATGCCACCGTCACCCCGGTGTCGGCGTTTCCCAGCGAGCCGATTTGCAACTCCGTGTGCGCCATCACCTGCGAGGCGTGCCCGGAAAGCGAAAACGTGGTGATATTCAGCGGATGTATGGATTTTGAGCTGGGCGGGATGCAGCCCCTGATCAAAGCGATGCCGGAAGTGATGATGGTGAGCCGTCTGATGTCGACCTGGCCGGAGATCCACCCGCTGCTGGCGGCGATGGAGCGGGAATCCATGACCCGGCAGGTCGGTTTCGCCGGGATTCTGGCGCGTCTCGCCGATGTGGTGGCCGCCCTCATCGTGCGCGGCTGGGTGGAAGCGGGCTGCGGAAAAGCCACGGGCTGGGTGCAGGTACTCCGCGACCCACGTCTGAGCCGTGCGATTTATGCCATGCACCAGCAGCCGGGCGTCAACTGGAGCGTGGCGGAGTTGGCAAAAGAGGCTGGTACTTCACGTTCGGTCTTTGCCGAGCGGTTTTTATCCGCCACCGGCACTACGCCTGCCAAATATTTGAGTGAACTCAGGATGCGCCTCGCCATTCAGTACATTCGGCATGAACATCAGGCGATTGAAACCGTGGCGTTGCGGCTGGGATATGGATCGCTGGCGGCCTTTAGCCGGGCGTTTAAACGCATCGTCGGCCATGCGCCGGGAACCCTGCGGGAAACCAGCCAGACCCCCGAAGAGGTCTGACTGGCTAGGCGTCAGAAGTAGTACTTAAAGCGAACACGGCCGCCGTAGCGATCGTCGTTGTTATCAGCGCCCTTATTCGGATGCGCCTCCACCCAGGAGGCGTACGCCCCGAGATAGATATTAAAGTTCTTCATATTCATCACGTTCGGGATGAGATACGACGCGTGAAGGGTATGAATATCGTAATCGCCTGGATCGGTTATCCAGCAGTCGTTATCGCAGTTATCGTACACATTCGCGGAGTTGAATTTATCCACCTCGTTGTGGGCGTAAATGTAGCCCAGCTCGATGTTGTGCCACAGGGCGTTAGTCCCCGCGGTAAAATCGGTTTCATCCGTGGCATCCATGTAAGCGGTATTCAGGTTCACCACAACGCCGTCTTGCGGATCGGTTTGCTGCCCATTCCAGGTCATCGTGAAACCGTAACCGGTGCGATCGGACTGATCGACCCACTGCCCTGACGCGTCACGATAGCCGTAGGCGTTGTTGACGAGGTTACTCTCCATCGCCACCGCCGTTGAGAAGCGTCCGCTCTGCCAGGCGATGACCGGGCGGATATAGGCCACGTTTTTGTCGTTATCGAGATTGATGCCGTGATACTGCTTGTCGACAAAGAGCGTGCTGCCGTCTTCCAGCAGCGTGTTGACCTCGAAATACCAGTTATCCAGGGTTTTGCTCATCAGGAAGTTGCCACCGCTGTCGCTACGTCCCCGGCCCTCTTTCATCATGTAGATATAGCCGTAGCCGTCGCTGTAGAGATCGTTGGCCGTATTCCCGGAATATTCGATAAAGGTATCCTGATTGAGCGGGAACATATCGTAGGCTTCAAAACGCCCGACTTTGATCTTCCAGTTATTCTCATTGCCGAAGAAGAATACGGCATCATCGAGATTCATTTTGCCGGTGAGATCTGCCAGCGGCTGCACCGAGAATCCGGCAAAATTACCGTCATCCATTCGACGATAACCGTCAAAGCCTAACAGCAGACGCCCGTTAATATCCCAGCGTTCATTATTTCCCGATGCCCAGTCTTTATTCGCACTGGTTTTTATCGACGTCAATGCACCGCTCCTGCTGGCCGCATCCATGTTAAATTCGACGTCGCCGTAAAATTTAATATCGCCGTAGCCAGAAAGCGTCAGTTTCGGTAACGCCGACGCGGTGACCGGCTCGGCTGATTCCACCGCCACGGTCGGTTCTGTTTTGGCGACGACCGTCTGCTGTTGCTGTAATTGCTCAATTTGCGCTTCGGCCTTCTCCGCCCGGCTTTCAGCCTTTTCCAGGCGTGCTTCCAGCTGTGCAAGTTTCTCTTCCAGAGTGGGCGCGCGGTGCGCAGCATATCCTCCCGCCGAGCAAATTACGCTGACGGCTAACACAATCAACTTTATTCTCATGGATTCCTTCCTGATAAATTACTGCGGCCAATAAACAGCGATATTTCGCCTAATTGTGCCCGACGGTTCCATTACGTTTTTTCATCCGTTAATTATGTTTTTTAATTTATGTGATCGCTAAGAAGTGTTTCTTCATAAAAACGGCAATAAATAATGCACGCGATCACATTTGTAATTAGTGAGAGCCTTAATTCATTCAGGCTTATTCAATCACATTACCTATTAAGAAATTAAAAACAATAAACAGCAGATATATATTAACGCTTTATTACTGATTATTCCTGTGTGGGTAAAGAGTCTGGTTTTGCGAAAAATGGGATATTCGACACGCGAAAACGGCCATATTCGTCTAAGGTTTTCAGGTGATTGACGGCAGCGGCGACGCTGCTCGCGAGAATAAAAAGGAGAAAAACCGATGACGAGAACTGAAATGCGCCGTCCTGCACGCCTGCCGCTGGCGCTGCGTGTGGCACTGGGGGGCGCGATGCTGAGCGTCGCCGCACTGAGCTTCGCTGATGAGTTACCTTCCACACAAAAACAGTCGCCGGATATTCTGCTCGGTCCCCTGTTCAGTGATGTGCAAAGCGCTAAGCTGTTCCCCGATCAAAAAACCTTCGCCGACGCGGTGCCGAAAAGCGATCCCCTGATGATTCTGGCGGATTACCGTATGCAGCATCTGCAACGCGGATTTGACCTGCGCCATTTCGTCGAGATGAATTTTACCCTTCCTGCTGAAGGCGAAAAATACGTTCCGCCTGCCGGACAGAGCCTGCGCGAGCATATTGATGGCCTGTGGCCAGTGCTGACGCGCACCACCGATAAAGCCGATAAGTGGGATTCGCTGCTGCCGCTGCCGAAACCTTATGTGGTGCCGGGTGGCCGTTTCCGCGAAGTCTATTACTGGGACAGCTATTTCACCATGCTGGGGCTGGCCGAGAGCGATCACTGGGACAAAATCAGCGATATGGTGGCCAACTTCGGCTATGAGATCGACACCTGGGGCCATATTCCCAACGGCAACCGCAGCTACTATCTGAGCCGTTCGCAGCCGCCGTTTTTCTCCCTGATGGTCGAACTGCTCGCCACGCACGATAAAGAGGCGCTGAAAACCTATCTGCCGCAGATGGAAAAAGAGTACACCTACTGGATGGAGGGTGTGGAGACGCTGCAGCCGGGTCAGGCCAACAAACGGGTAGTGAAACTGGATGACGGCGCGATTCTGAACCGCTACTGGGACGATCGCGACACGCCGCGTCCGGAATCCTGGCTCGATGACGTGACCACCGCCAAAAACAACCCGAACCGTCCAGCGACGGAAATCTACCGTGACCTGCGCTCCGCTGCCGCCTCCGGCTGGGACTTTAGCTCCCGCTGGATGGACGATCCGCAAAAACTTGGCACCATTCGTACCACCAGCATTGTGCCGGTAGATTTGAACGCCCTGCTGTTCAAAATGGAAAAATTGCTCGCCAAAGCCAGCCAGGAATCAGGCGATACCGAGCGCGCAAACCGCTATGAAACTCTGGCCAACGCGCGACAAAAAGCGATCGAGAGCCATCTGTGGAATGACAAAGAGGGCTGGTACGCCGATTACGATCTGAAGAGCAAAAAGGTACGTAATCAGCTGACTGCCGCCGCCCTGTTCCCGCTGTACGTCAACGCCGCCTCCAAAGAGCGGGCCGATAAAGTGGCGAGTGCCACCGCGTCACGCCTGTTGAAACCGGGTGGCGTGACTACCACCACTATCAACAGCGGCCAGCAGTGGGACGCGCCAAACGGCTGGGCGCCCTTGCAGTGGGTGGCGGCCGAAGGGCTGCAAAACTACGGTCATAAGAAAGTGGCGATGGATGTCACCTGGCGCTTCCTGACGAACGTGCAGCATACCTACGACCGCGAGCAGAAGCTGGTGGAGAAATATGATGTGTCGACCACCGGCACCGGCGGAGGCGGCGGTGAGTATCCGTTGCAGGACGGTTTCGGCTGGACCAACGGCGTGACGCTGAAAATGCTTGATTTAGTCTGTCCGAAAGAGAAACCGTGCGACAGCCTGCCGGCGACTCAGCCTGCGGCGAACGATGATGTGGCGCCTGTGCAGAAGAGTGCCGCGCAGTAGGATTGTTCGGCTGGTACTCTCACCCTCTCACGCAAGAGAGGGTGAGACATCAGAGGAAAATCAGAAGCTGTAGCTCGCCCCCACCTGAACCGTGCGGTCGCGGCCAATCCAGCAGTTTGTCGCGTCGTAGCAGGTAAACGTCTCTTTGTTGGTGATGTTCTGCGCGCTGGCTTTCAGGGTTAGCCCGGCCAGCGACGGCAGAACTTCACCCATCTGATAAGAGGCGGCCAGATCGTACTGCGTCGTGCCGCCCAGTTTACCCTGATCGTTGGTCGGCGCGATCTCCATCGGCCCGGTGTAGCGTGCGCCTGCGCCGAGGTTCAGCCCTTTCAGCGGCGTGCTGTCGAAGGTGTAGTCCCCCCACAGGTTAAAGGCGTTTTCCGGCACCTGCGTCGGGCGTTTCCCCTGGTATTTATCATCTTCCGTGTTGATCGCGTGGGTGTAGGCGTAATTGGCGATCAGCGTCAGGTTATCCGTCGGACGGCTGACGGCAGACAATTCCGCCCCCTTCGATTCCACTTCACCGGTCTGACGATAGTTCAGGAAGCCCGGATCGGTCGTGACCACATTTTTCTGGCGAATGTTAAACACCGACGCGGTAAAGGTGGTCGCGTACTCTTCCAGCAGGTATTTCACCCCGCCTTCCACCTGTTTGCTGGTGGTTGGCTTGACGTTTTTAGCGGTCAGCGTGCCCTGCGGTGAAACGGGCGCAAAGCCTTCGGAGTAGCTGATAAACGGCGAGATACCGTTTTCAAAGGCGTACAACGCCCCCAGACGTTTAGTGACGCGATCCTGCGATACCCAGGCTTTGTCACCGTTTTGCAGATAGTCGGTGGTGACGGAGCGATAGTCGTCGTAGCGCAGGCTGCCGAGCAGATTCAGCCCGCCGAATTCGATCTGATCCTGCAGGTAGTACCCGTTTTGCTGATAGCTCAGGCGATTTTTCTGCGCGGTGTAGAGACCGAGCGAACCGTCGTTGACCTGCGTGTAGTCCGGGTTACGCATTTCGATACCCGGCGTATTCGCCGCATAGCGATAGTGGAAGTGGGAATTGAGCTTCTGGTAGTCGAAGCCTGCCAGCAAATGGTGCTTCCAGTCGCCCAGCTCCAGCGTTTTGGTGACCTGGTTATCCATGTTGAAACTCTGCAGGTCTTCATCGGTGGTGTAAGCAAAGCGGTTTAGCTCGTACACGTTTGCGCCTGGCCCTGTGGAGTAGATGCTGCGCTGGTGCGTATCCACGTCGAAATAGCGCGCTTTCTGACTGAAGCCCCAGCCGCTATCAAACTGGTGTTCAAAGCTGTAGCCCAGCATCCACTGGCGCTGTTTGAAACCGCTCCATTCGTCGCCTGCATAATCGCGGCGATCGGCATATTTGGAACGCAGATACGAAAGCGGAAGCGGGTTAGACGGCGTCAGGCTTGGGCTGTTTTGTGCGAGCGCATCAAGGGTCAGGCGCGTTTTGCTGTCTGGCTGCCAGGTCACGGACGGTGCCACCAGGTAGTTTTCCGTGCGCGTGGTGTGCGGCTGATCGTCGCCTTCCGTCGCTTTGCCCAGCAGACGATAGTCCCAGTCGCTGTCGGCAATCTGCCCGGTGGAATCGAGATAGCCCTCTTTCAGATTGCGCGTCCCGGTGTTAAAGCCCACTTCCGTTTGCGCGGTTTTTTGCGGCTTTTTGCCCTGAATATTGACCAGCCCGCCCGGCGAGCCGCCGCCGTACAGCACAGAGGCGGGGCCTTTGAGGATGTCCACGCTCTCGATCAGCTGCGGATCGATGCGCGCTTTGGTGTTCCCGGTGACATTGTAGGGCAGCTGCAGACCGTTGTAATACTCCTGCTCGACGGTGAATCCGCGGATCTTATATTCACTCATATAGGAGGTATTGCCGCGCACTTCCGTCGACACGCCCGGGGCATAGCGCAGGATTTCGTTGACCGAATTCGCGTGACGCTGTTCGATCTCCGTGGCGGAAATGGTGTTGATGACCTGCGGGGTTTTACTCTCGGCAACGGCTGATTTGGTGGCACTGTTTGTCCACTCAGGAAGCTGGCTGCCCTGTTCTGATCCGGTCACGAGAATGGTTGATTCTTCCGCAAACGCGCAAGTCTGCAACGCCAGTGTGACCGCGCCTGCCAACGCACATACTGCAAAACGCGAGGTGTTCATAGTGTCGTCTTATTATTAGATGATATAAAGAACGACAATTATTCTCATTTCGATTAACAAAGCAATATGCGGACAAAAAAAACGGCCCTCAGGGAGAGCCGTTTGCGTTTTTAGCGGTTTATGTGCGTCTGAGCAGTCTGAAAATCGCAAGGACGACGATGGCACCGACCACCGCCACCAGGAAGCTGTGCAGGTTAAATCCGCTGACGCTGCCGCCGACGCCAAACATGGTCGCCAGCCAGCCGCCGACAACCGCACCGATAACCCCCAGCACGCAGGTCAGAATGAAGCCGCCACCATCACGCCCCGGCATAATGAATTTTGCGATCACGCCGGCGATAAGACCAAAAACAATCCAGGCGATAATACCCATAGCGATGCCCTCTTGCAGATGAAATGCATGCGCTGAAAATGTTTCGCGCAAGTGACTTAAGTATAGGTCACTGCGCTAAAACCGTTTTTTCTCACCGACTTAATTCCCTCTCATTTTTGAAAAAAAATCACCGGTTTGTATTAAGTTCTGACGCCCATTGCCGATACTTCAGGGACAGTCCGTCAGACAACCGAGGAGCCATTCGGCGTGAGTAATTACAGTGAGCAGTTCCTGAAGCAAAATCCGCTGGCTGTATTAGGGGTATTACGCGACCTGCACAAGGGCGAAGTGCCGGTGCGCATCAGCTGGGCGTCGAACCAGTTTATCAGTAAGATTCTGGAAGCCACTCCGGAGCGTCTGGTCATCGACCTCGGTAGCCAGGAGTATGAAAACCGGGCGGTACTGCGCGCAAAAAATCTTTCTGTGATGGCGGAAACCAAAGGGGCAAAGGTTGAGTTTGTCCTGCCTCATGTGGAACAAGGTGATTATCTCAATCTGCCCGCTTTTATCACCCCGCTGCCGGAGAGCCTGTGGTTTGTCCAGCGTCGGGAATATTTTCGGATTAACGCCCCGCTGCACCCCTCCTATTTTTGTAAGGCCAGAATGCCGGACAAAAAAGAGATTCGCTTTCGCCTGTTCGACCTGTCGCTCGGCGGGATGGGCGCGCTGATGGACACACCACGACCGGACGGACTGGTGGAAGGGATGCGTTTTTCACAAATCGAACTGGATATGGGCGGCTGGGGACGTTTTTACTTTGATGCGCAGCTGATTGCCATTAGCGAACGCAAAGTGGTGGACAGCAAAAATGAGACCATCACCACACCACGACTCAGTTTTCGCTTTCTGAATGTCGGGCCTGGGGCCGAAAGGGAGCTTCAACGTATTATCTTCTCGTTAGAGCGAGAAGCGCGAGAACGTGCGAATAAGGTTCTCTGAAGGCGCCGGACAGCATCTCGCTGCCCGGCCAGGGCATTACATGGCGTCCATCGCTTTCTGAACTTTCCAGATGTAGCGTGGAGCCTGTGGTGCCGGATGGTTGTTCACCACATGCTCAAAGAATTCGTCTTTGTCCATGCCGTTAATTTCATTGATGGCCTTTTTGCGATCCGACGAGAAGGTTCGCAGCAGCGCCCCCGCCCCGTTCACATACGACACTACCAGCGCATACTGCATCACTTCGGGATCTTCGATGCCTTTCAGCACACCGTGTTCCAGAATGCTCAGATACGCGGTACCCATGGAGATATTACGCTCCGGGTTTTTCAGCTCGCTGGTGGACGGCTGCCCGCTCCAGCCCATGTAGCGGTAAACTTCACGCCCGGCGGTGGAGGCTTTCAATTGCATTAAGCCCACTGCATTTGATTTGCTGACCAGCGTCGGGTTGCCGCCGGATTCGACTGCAATAATGGCCGTCACCAGTCGCGGACTGACGCCCCACGCTTTCCCGGCCTTTTCGCTGATCGGCATCCACTGCATGGCACGTTTGACAGGGACTTCCGGGTTCCACGGCGGATTTTGATAATCCTGTTTTGAACTACAGCCCGCCAGCAATACAATCAAAAAAGCAAACCATCTCAATTTCACGTCATCTATCCTTATAGCCGATCATCGCGGTTACGCATCCGCCCCTTGAAGCAGACCGCATACAGGCGGCATGATATAGGCATTTAGTTTCTCATTCAGCAAGGATTTGCCATGTCTCAGTTTCATCTTGTTGCCCCGTCCGGCTACTGCATTAATCAGGACGCCGCCCGGCTTGGCGTAACGCGTTTAGAGGCATCCGGCCATCGGGTGGATAATCAGACGATCATCCCCCGCCGTCTGCAGCGTTTTGCCGGGACTGAGCAGCAAAGAGTGGCTGATATCAACGACCTGGTCACCCTCGAAGGCGAAAACCAGATTATTCTGGCGGTGCGCGGCGGGTATGGCGCGAGCCGTTTGCTGGAGACCATCGACTGGGCCGGGCTTGCCCGACGCCAGCAGCAGGACCCGCTGCTGATCTGCGGTCACAGCGATTTCACCGTGATACAGCTTGGTCTGCTGGCCCTGCATAACGTCATCACCTTTAGCGGGCCGATGCTGGCGGGGAACTTCGGCGCACCGGAGTTGAACCGTTTTACCGAGGAACATTTCTGGCGCGCCTTGAAAAATCCAACGTTTAGCGTGGAGTGGCAAGGCAACGGCCCGCAGTGTGAGTGCGAAGGCCAGCTGTGGGGCGGCAATCTGGCGATGCTGGTGTCGCTTATCGGCACGCCGTGGCTGCCGCAAATTGAGAACGGCATTCTGGTGCTGGAGGATATCAACGAGCATCCGTTCCGCGTCGAGCGCATGCTGTTGCAGCTGATGCACGCCGGTATTCTCGGGCGTCAGCGCGCGGTTGTGTTAGGCAGCTTCAGCGGCGCGACGCCGAACGATTACGATGCGGGTTATACGCTGGAAACCATGATCGATTACCTGCGCTCGCGCCTCGACATTCCGGTGATCGACGGGCTGGCGTTTGGCCATGAGCAGCAAACCGTCACCCTGCCGCTGGGCGCTCAGGCGACGCTTTGGCACTCGCAGGCGGACAGCCGGTTAACCCTGCATGGTCATCCTGTCTTAAAGGCATAAAAAAGCGGTTTAACCACCTCAATAAAACGCTGTTTTTGTCGTTAATATGATAGGGTTTTATTATCAGCAACAACATTGAGGTGGGAGTAAGACAACATTGGATGCCGCAGCGATAATCAGTCTTTTCATTCTGGGTTCCGTATTAGTAACCTGCAGTATTTTATTAAGTTCATTTTCATCGCGTCTCGGCATACCTATCCTTGTTATCTTCCTGGCCATCGGCATGCTCGCGGGCATCGATGGCGTCGGCGGGATTCCATTCGATAATTATCCCTTTGCCTACATGGTGAGTAACCTCGCGCTGGCGGTGATTTTGCTGGACGGCGGGATGCGCACCCAGGCCAGTTCGTTTCGCGTCGCCTTAGGCCCAGCCCTGTCGCTGGCAACCGTCGGCGTGCTGATCACCTCCGGCCTGACCGGTATGATGGCCGCCTGGCTGTTTCATCTGAATATCATGGAAGGATTGCTGATTGGCGCGATTGTCGGCTCGACGGATGCGGCGGCGGTGTTCTCCCTCCTCGGCGGCAAAGGGCTGAACGAGCGTGTCGGCTCGACGCTGGAGATTGAATCCGGCAGCAACGACCCGATGGCGGTGTTCCTGACCATCACCCTGATTGAGATGATCCAGCAGCACGAATCCGGCCTGAGCTGGATGTTTGCCTGGCATATTCTCCAGCAGTTTGGCCTCGGGATTATCATCGGCCTTTCCGGCGGCTATCTGTTGCAGCAGATGATTAACCGCATCTCCCTGCCCGCCGGGCTGTACCCTTTGCTGGCGCTTAGCGGCGGTATTCTGATTTTCGCCCTGACAACGGCGATGGACGGCAGCGGTATTCTCGCCGTTTATCTCTGTGGCTTTCTGCTGGGAAATCGCCCGATTCGCAACCGCCACGCCATTTTGCAGAACTTCGACGGCCTGGCCTGGCTGGCGCAAATCGGCATGTTCCTGGTGCTGGGGCTGCTGGTGACGCCGTCCGATCTGCTGCCGATTGCCATTCCGGCGCTGCTCCTCTCGGCGTGGATGATCTTCTTCGCCCGTCCGCTGTCGGTGTTTGCCGGGCTGCTGCCGTTCCGGGGGTTTAACCTGCGCGAGCGTATTTTTATCAGTTGGGTGGGCCTGCGCGGGGCGGTGCCGATCATTCTGGCGGTCTTCCCGATGATGGCGGGGCTGGATAATTCACGGCTGTTCTTCAATGTCGCGTTCTTCGTGGTACTGGTGTCGCTGCTGTTCCAGGGTACGTCCCTTGGCTGGGCGGCGAAAAAGGCCAAAGTGGTGGTGCCACCGGTTGGCCTGCCCGTTTCGCGCGTGGGGCTGGATATTCATCCGGAAAACCCGTGGGAGCAGTTTGTCTATCAGCTGAGCGCCGACAAATGGTGCGTGGGCGCGTCGCTGCGCGACCTGCATATGCCGACGGAAACGCGGATTGCCGCGCTGTTTCGCGATAACGCTCTGCTGCACCCGACGGGCAGCACTCGCCTGCGCGAGGGCGATATTTTGTGCGTCATTGGTCGTGAGACCGATTTGCCTGCCCTCGGGAAGCTGTTCAGCCAGTCACCGCCCGTGGCGCTGGATCAGCGGTTCTTCGGTGATTTTATTCTGGAAGCGAACGCCAAATTTGCCGACGTGGCGCTGATTTACGGCCTCGACGAGGGGCTGGAGTATCGCGATAAACAGCAGACGCTGGGTGAGATTGTGCAGCAGCTGCTGGGTGCCGCGCCGGTCGTGGGCGACCAGGTGGAGTTTGCCGGGATGATCTGGACGGTGGCCGAGAAAGAGGATAACGCGGTGCGCAAGGTGGGCGTGCGTCCGATGGAGGACGAGGGGTCAGAATGATGTTTTGCCGGGTGGCAACAACGCCACCCGGTATTTTAACGTTACACCGTCACTACTGGCACTCTCGGGGCCAGTGCCGTTAACATTTCATAGCCTACCGTTCCCGCTGCCGACGCCACGTCATCGACTTTCACCTCATTCCCCCACAGCTCTACCGGCGAACCGATGCCTGCCTGCGGGCATGGGGTTAAGTCCACCGCCATCATATCCATTGAAATGGTGCCAACGGTGCCGGTACGCACACCATCGACCCACACCGGCGTGCCGGTTGGCGCAAGACGTGGATAGCCGTCAGCATAACCGCCCGCCACGATACCAATACGCTGTTCGCCTGAGGCACGATAGCGGCTGCCGTAGCCCACCGTATCACCCGCTTTCAGCGTCTGAATGCCGATGATTTCACTGCGCAGGGACATAACCGGTTTCAGCCCGCTGTTGGCGATGTCCTGCCACTGGCCGGACGGCGACGCGCCGTAGAGAATAATGCCCGGACGTACCCAGTCGTAATGGGCTTCCGGGTGCCAGAGCGTGGCGGCGGAGTTTGACAGCGAACGGGCGCACTCCAGCCCTTCTGCCGCCTGATTGATGCGCACCATCGCCTCGGCAATGCCGTCCGGTTTTTCGGCATCGGCAAAGTGCGCCATCAGTGTCATCTCACCGACATTTTTCAGGGCGCGCAGCTGCTGCCACATCGTATGCACGCGCTCGGGCTGGAAGCCTAAGCGGTTCATGCCACTGTTGACCTTGAGATAGATATCCAGCGGTGCATGCAATTTTGCGTTTTGCAGCGCTTTGATTTGCCAGTTGCTGTGCACGCTGGTGGTGAGTCGGTACTTGTCCAAAAGCGGCAGTTCATCGGCGTGGAAGAAGCCTTCGAGCAGCAGAATCGGCCCTTTCCAGCCGCGTTCGCGCAGCAGGATCGCCTCTTCCAGATTCAACAGCGCAAAACCATCGGTGGCGCTCAGCGCGCTCCAGATGGACTCAATTCCGTGGCCGTAGCCGTTGGCTTTCACCACCGACCATACGCGAGAGCCCGGCGCAGCACGGCGGACAATCTGCAGGTTATTTTTTAACGCCTGCAGATCCAGCTGAGCCAGAATAGGACGGGACATGACAGCTCCTTGTTAATTATGCGCGCCATGCAGATGCTGCGGGCGAGATGGCGTAAATCCGGATTGATAGCGCGCGGCGCTTAAATCATCAAACGGAATTGCCGGGGTGCGGCCCGAGATCAAATCGCTCAGCAGTTGCCCTGAACCGCAGGCCATGGTCCAGCCCAGCGTGCCGTGGCCGGTGTTAGTCCATAAATTCTTAAACGGCGTACGGCCGACAATCGGCGTGCCGTCCGGCGTCATAGGACGTAATCCGGTCCAGAACGTGGCCTGTTCGACAAAGCCCCCGCGCGGGAACAGATCGCGAACCACCATCTCAAGCGTTTCGCGGCGCGGTTGCAGCAATTCCGTGTTAAAGCCGACAATTTCCGCCATTCCGCCGACGCGGATCCGGTTATCAAAGCGGGTGATGGCGATTTTGTAGGTTTCATCAAGAATAGTTGAAACAGGCGCGCCGTTGTCCTCTTTCACCGGAATGGTGAGGGAGTAGCCTTTCAGCGGATAGACCGGAATATCCAGCAGGCCCTTCAGCATCGCCGTGGAGTAGGAGCCAAACGCCATTACATAGGCGTCGGCTTTGATCACTTCGTCGCCGCACTTCACGCCGTAGATTTTTTCGCCTTCTGACAGCAGCTTATCGACCGAGGTGTTATAGCGGAATGTCACGCCCGCCTGTTCACACATCTTCGCCAGACGCTGAGTAAAGAGCTGGCAGTCGCCCGTTTCATCATTTGGCAGGCGCAGCCCGCCCGTCAGTTTGTGTGCCACTTCTGCCAGCGCCGGTTCAACCTGCGCCAGCTGGCTGGCTTCGAGCAGCTGATACGGCACGCCAGCATCTTCCAGCACGGCGATATCGCGAGTGGCGTTTTCATACTGCTGCGCGGTGCGGAACAGCTGCAATGTGCCGCCCTGCCGCCCTTCGTATTCGATGCCGGTGGTGTTGCGCAGTTCTTTCAGGCAGTCGCGGCTGTACTCTGCCAGGCGCACCATGCGGCCTTTATTTTCCATGTAGTGGCGAGTGTCACAGTTGCGCAGCATCTGCCACATCCACTTGAGCTGGAATTGCGTGCCGTCGAGGCTAATCGCCAGTGGCGCGTGACGCTGGAACATCCATTTGATGGCCTTCAGCGGCACGCCCGGTGCCGCCCACGGCGCCGCATAGCCTGGGGAGATCTGCCCGGCGTTGGCCGCGCTGGTCTCCAGTGCCGATCCCGGTTCGCGATCGATGACCGTCACCTCGTGTCCCGCCTGACTTAAATACCAGGCGCTGGTGACGCCGACAACCCCACTTCCCAGTATGACAACACGCATAGCCACTCCGTTATGTGCAAAAGAACAATCTTCTAATTACAGATTGATAACCTAGTTGAAAATATTATTCAACATACGACTTTTTTATGGTGACTTAACTCACATCTTCCCCAGCCAGCGGGGATGGCGCTTATTTAGGATCTTTTACTGCGCGCTCTTTTTAACCAGCAGAAAATTCTGCGAGATAGCCGTTTTCTCCGGGATCAAAAATCGGAAATCGCAAAGAAAAAATTTCTGCGTCAGCACGCTTTTCAACGCGTTGTTCTATGCTTGAAAAGAGGTTCTCCAGACTAGAGAGAGCTATCAACAACGAGGGCGCGCTAATGGCTACACTTGACTCAATGAACAAGGACAGCACTCGTCTCAGCGATGGACCCGACTGGACCTTCGAGCTGCTGGATGTCTATCTGGCCGAAATCGACCGGGTGGCGAAGCTGTATCGACTGGACACCTACCCGCACCAGATCGAAGTCATTACCTCCGAACAGATGATGGACGCCTACTCGAGCGTCGGGATGCCGATCAACTACCCGCACTGGTCGTTCGGTAAAAAATTCATTGAGACCGAGCGACTCTACAAGCACGGCCAGCAAGGGCTGGCGTATGAGATCGTCATTAACTCCAATCCCTGCATCGCCTATCTGATGGAGGAGAACACCATTACCATGCAGGCGCTGGTGATGGCGCACGCCTGTTACGGGCACAACTCGTTCTTCAAAAATAACTACCTGTTCCGCAGCTGGACCGATGCCAGTTCGATTGTCGATTACCTGATTTTCGCCCGTAAATACATCACCGAATGCGAAGAGCGCTACGGGGTGGACGAGGTGGAAAAACTGCTCGACTCCTGTCACGCGCTGATGAATTACGGCGTGGATCGCTACAAACGCCCGCAAAAAATCTCCCTCCAGGAGGAGAAAGCGCGGCAGAAAAGTCGCGAAGAGTATCTGCAAAGCCAGGTGAATATGCTGTGGCGCACCCTGCCGAAACGCGAAGAGGAGAAAACGATCGCCGAAGCGCGGCGTTATCCGTCTGAGCCGCAGGAGAACTTACTCTACTTTATGGAAAAAAATGCGCCGCTGCTGGAGCCGTGGCAGCGTGAAATCTTACGCATCGTGCGTAAGGTGAGTCAGTATTTTTATCCGCAAAAACAGACGCAGGTGATGAACGAAGGCTGGGCCACGTTCTGGCATTACACCATCCTGAACCACCTGTATGACGAAGGCAAAGTGACCGAGCGGTTTATGCTCGAGTTCCTGCACAGCCACACTAACGTGGTCTTCCAGCCGCCGTATAACAGCCCGTGGTATAGCGGGATTAACCCCTATGCCCTCGGCTTTGCGATGTTCCAGGATATTAAACGCATCTGTCAGTCACCGACGGAAGAGGATAAATACTGGTTCCCGGACATTGCCGGTTCCGACTGGCTGGAGACGCTGCATTTCGCGATGCGCGACTTTAAAGACGAGAGCTTTATCAGCCAGTTCATGTCACCGAAAATCATGCGTGATTTCCGCTTCTTTACCGTTCTGGATGACGATCGTAATAATTATCTGGAGATATCGGCGATTCACAACGAGGAAGGCTACCGTGAGATCCGCTCGCGCCTCTCCTCTCAGTACAACCTGAGCAATCTGGAACCGAATATCCAGGTGTGGAACGTGGATTTACGCGGCGATCGCTCTCTGACGCTGCGCTATATTCCGCACAACCGTGCGCCGCTGGATAAAGGCCGCAAAGAGGTGCTCAAGCATGTGCATCGCCTGTGGGGCTTTGACGTGTTGATGGAGCAGCAAAACGAGGACGGGAGCGTGGAACTGCTGGAGCGCTGCCCGGCGCGGGGAAACACGCTGTAATCGCATTGCCGGGTGGCGACGCATCTTCCCCGGCTTTCGTATGACTCATCTTCAGGCCCTTTAAGCGGGCAAAAAAAAGCCTCTCAATCGAGAGGCTTTTTCTGTTAATGACCGTGAATCGCTAAATCGCCCGGCAGATTTTTCTGCATCCGGTGCCAGATCTCGCCGCTGTCATGGCCGTAACGACGCACCGTTTCATAGACCTGATCGTGCTGGCCTTCGGTGCAAAGCTGGCTTAACTTGTGGTAGAAACCGAGCGCCAGACTGCGCGCTTCCGGATTGGCGAAATAGTGGCGACCAATGCGGGTGTACAGCCCTTTCATGCCGTTAAGGATCAATCCATAAATCGGATTTCCCGACGCAAACGCCAGGCCACGGAAGATGTTGTAATCGAGGGTCGCAAACGCATCCGCGTGATCGTCAACCGCCGTCGCCGTCGCCAGCACTTCCAGCGCCTTTTCAGGATGCTGACGGAAGGCAGTACGGATAAAGATGGTAGAAATGTTGGTGCGCACCGACAGCAAATTATCGATCAGCTGTGGAACGCTCTCGTGATCGAGACGGGCGAGCGTTTCAAGAATGTTCAGACCCGACGTTTCCCAGAAGTTATTCACTTTGGTCGGTTTGCCGTGCTGAATCGTCAACCAGCCATCACGCGCCAGACGCTGAAGAACTTCGCGTAAAGTGGTACGTGTTACGCCAATCAGTTCAGACAATTCACGTTCAGCGGGAAGAATCGTTCCAGGAGCGAAACGGTTATTCCAGATGCTTTCAATGATGTACTCTTCAGCGAAACCCGCCGGGCTTTGCGCCTTTATGACCATAGTGAGATTTCCATTACACAGCTTTAACTAATTCACTCATCATACCAGAGGCTGACAGTGGCAGATAGCGCAGCGACGCGGGAAAAAAGGGATCACCGTTTCATTTTTATCAAATACAGCATCCTGGTCGACAGCCGTTATTCATGCAAATTGTGCGTATAATAATGTTTTGCTTAACTTTGGCGAGGAAGGAACTCTCTGGTGGAAATGTCTTACGGACGCGCCCTGTGGCGCAATTTTTTAGGTCAGTCACCCGACTGGTACAAGCTGACGCTGCTCATTTTTCTGATCGCTAACCCTGTGGTGTTTATCTTCTCGCCGTTTGTGGCCGGCTGGCTGCTGGTGGCCGAGTTTATCTTTGCCCTGGCAATGGCGCTGAAATGCTATCCCCTGCTTCCCGGCGGGCTGCTGGCGATTGAAGCGGTGTTTATCGGCATGACCAGCGCAGAGCGCGTGAAAGACGAGCTGGCCACTAACCTGGAAGTGCTCCTGCTGCTGATGTTTATGGTGGCCGGGATCTACTTCATGAAGCAACTGCTGCTGTTTATCTTCACGCGGCTGCTGCTGAGTATTAGTTCCAAAACGGTGCTTTCCCTCTCCTTCTGTCTGGCTGCCGCGTTTCTCTCCGCATTCCTCGATGCGCTGACGGTCGTTGCGGTGGTGATAAGCGTCGCCGTCGGTTTTTACGGCATTTATCATCGCGTGGCCTCAACGAAAACCGAGAGTGATTTGCAGGATGACAGCCAGATTGACGTGCCGAAGCGCGATGTTCTGGAACAGTTTCGTGCGTTCCTGCGCAGCCTGATGATGCACGCGGGCGTCGGCACGGCGCTCGGCGGCGTAATGACGATGGTCGGCGAGCCGCAAAACCTCATTATTGCGAAAGCCGCAGGCTGGAACTTTACCGAGTTCTTCCTGCGCGTGGCGCCGGTGAGCGTCCCGGTCTTTGTCTGTGGGCTGCTGACCTGTGTGTTGCTCGAGAAAACCAAAAGCTTCGGCTATGGCGCCCAGTTGCCCGGCCCGGTTCGCGATGTGCTGCATGAATTTGATCTGAAAAGCCGCAGCCAGCGCACCCGTCAGGAAAAACTGGCGCTGATCGCCCAGGGTATCATCGGCGTGTGGCTTATCGTCGCGCTGGCATTCCACCTGGCGGAAGTGGGGCTTATTGGCCTGTCGGTGATTATTCTGGCGACGTCGTTTACCGGTGTGACCGACGAACATGCGATCGGCAAGGCATTTACCGAAGCGCTGCCGTTTACTGCCCTGCTGGCGGTGTTTTTTGCCATTGTGGCGGTGATTATCGATCAGCAACTGTTCTCGCCGATTATCGACTTTGTCCTGCAGGCGTCACCCGACTCGCAGCTGTCGCTCTTTTATCTGTTTAACGGCCTGCTCTCTTCTATTTCCGATAACGTGTTTGTTGGATCGGTGTATATCAATGAGGCCAAAGCGGCGCTTGAACACGGGGCCATTAATATTAACCAGTTTGAGCTGCTGGCCGTGGCGATTAACACTGGCACCAATTTGCCGTCGGTGGCGACGCCAAACGGACAGGCGGCGTTTCTGTTCCTGCTGACCTCGGCGCTGGCTCCCCTGATTCGTTTGTCTTACGGTCGGATGGTGTGGATGGCGCTGCCGTATACGCTGGTATTAACCGTTGTCGGCTTGCTGTGCGTCAAATTTACCCTCATTCCTTATACGCAATGGTTGTTGCAAATAGGTATACTGGCCGCGCATTAAGTCCCTGAATTCGGGTGGTTCGCTGCCCGGTTTGACTTTCTGCATTATAAACATCCAATTACGTTTTATTTTGCCAGGAGCATCTGGCGCTAAAATCGTTTTGGTTTACACTGCGCTTTCTAAGCCTGTTCCAGGGAAATGATTATGTTGCGATTTTTGAACCAATGCTCTCGCGGTCGCGGAGCGTGGTTATTGATGGCCCTGACCGCCTTTGCGCTGGAAATGGTAGCGCTCTGGTTCCAGCATGTGATGTTGCTGAAACCCTGTGTGCTGTGTATTTACGAACGTTGTGCGCTGTTCGGTATTATGGGTGCAGGGCTGGTGGGTGCGATTGCGCCAAAATCCCCGCTGCGTTATGCCGGGATCGCCCTCTGGTTGTACAGTGCCTGGAAAGGCATTGAGCTGGCGTGGCAGCACACCATGATGCAGCTGCATCCTTCACCGTTCCAGACCTGTGATTTTGCCGCCCGCTTCCCAGGCTGGCTGCCGCTGGACAAGTGGCTGCCGCAGGTGTTTGTGGCTTCCGGTGATTGCTCTGTTCGTCAGTGGGAATTCCTGACGCTGGAGATGCCGCAGTGGCTGGTCGGTATTTTCGTCGCCTACTTCGTGGTGGCGCTGCTGGTACTGATTGCCCAGCCGTTCAAACCGAAAAAACGAGATTTGTTCGGCCGATAAGCACAAACAGCACCCAACAAAAAACCCGCCTCGGCGGGTTTTTTTATGCGTGTTTGG
>NZ_SDDX01000006.1 GCF_004115925.1 Lelliottia nimipressuralis | reverse complement strand
GCAGTGCAACGCGGCTTTCGCTCACCGTTGCGAGGTGGCGTATATTACGCTTTCCTCTTTCAGAGTCAACCCTGAAATTCAGGATTTTTTCTCTTCAACCGAACCGGCTGTTTGTGTGAAGTGATTCACATCTGCCGTGTCGATGGAGGCGCATTATAGGGAGTTCTCGTCAGCCCGCAACCGCTAAATGACAGAAAAATGACTGACTGCTGCATTCCACAGCAAAACCCCGCCTTATACCCTTTTTCACACAGACTTATCCACAACCCGACGAAAATTTGAAAATTCGCGAGCGTTGCGCAAACGTTTTCGTTAAAATGCACGCGCCATGCAAGGATGCCCTGTCAGGTGTGTTAGATGAGTTTTTTAAAGGAAAATTCATCTAACGCTCTCTGTAATCGTGAAATCCAGGGGATTTACCATGCAACAACGTCGTCCAGTCCGCCGCGCTCTGCTCAGTGTTTCTGATAAAGCCGGTATCGTCGAATTCGCTCAGGCACTTTCTGCACGCGGTGTAGAGCTGCTGTCCACTGGCGGAACCGCTCGCCTGTTAGCAGATAAAGGTCTGCCGGTAACCGAAGTGTCCGATTACACCGGTTTCCCGGAAATGATGGATGGACGCGTAAAGACCCTGCATCCAAAAGTGCACGGCGGCATTCTCGGTCGTCGCGGTCAGGATGACGGCATCATGGATCAACACGGGATTGCGCCGATCGATATGGTGGTTGTTAATCTCTATCCTTTCGCCCAGACCGTTGCCCGCGAAAACTGCTCTCTGGAAGATGCGGTCGAGAATATCGACATCGGCGGGCCAACCATGGTGCGCTCCGCCGCGAAGAACCATAAAGATGTGGCTATCGTGGTAAAGAGCAGCGACTACAACACCATCATTAACGAGATGGATGCCAATGAAGGCTCCCTGACGCTGGAAACCCGTTTCGACCTCGCCATCAAAGCGTTCGAACACACCGCTGCTTACGACAGCATGATCGCCAACTACTTCGGTAGTCTTGTTCCGGCCTATCACGGTGAAAGCAAAGAGCCTGCTGGCCGCTTCCCGCGCACCCTGAATCTGAACTTCATTAAGAAGCAGGATATGCGTTACGGCGAGAACAGCCATCAGAACGCAGCCTTCTATATAGAAGAAGAGATCAAAGAAGCTTCCGTTGCCACCGCTCAGCAGGTCCAGGGCAAAGCGCTTTCCTATAACAACATCGCCGATACCGACGCGGCGCTGGAGTGCGTGAAAGAGTTCAGCGAACCGGCCTGTGTGATCGTCAAACACGCGAACCCATGCGGCGTCGCCGTAAGCACTTCCATTCTGGAAGCTTACAACCGCGCGTACAAAACTGACCCAACTTCCGCTTTCGGCGGCATTATTGCTTTCAACCGCGAACTGGATGCCGAAACAGCGCAGGCGATCATCTCCCGCCAGTTCGTTGAAGTGATCATTGCCCCTTCAGCGACCGAAGAAGCCCTGAAGATCACCGCCGCTAAGCAGAACGTCCGCGTGCTGGTCTGCGGCCAGTGGGCTGAACGCGTCCCGGCGCTGGATTTCAAACGTGTTAACGGCGGCCTGCTGGTTCAGGATCGCGATCTGGGTATGGTCACCGCTGGCGATCTGCGTGTGGTCAGCAAACGCCAGCCGACCGAGCAGGAACTGCGTGATGCGCTGTTTTGCTGGAAAGTGGCGAAATTCGTTAAATCCAACGCCATTGTCTATTCCAAAGAGAACATGACTATCGGCATTGGCGCAGGCCAGATGAGCCGCGTTTACTCCGCGAAAATCGCCGGTATTAAAGCCAGCGATGAAGGGCTTGAAGTGAAAGGCTCCGCCATGGCCTCTGATGCCTTCTTCCCGTTCCGCGACGGTATTGATGCCGCAGCGGCGGCTGGCGTTACCTGTGTCATTCAGCCGGGCGGATCAATCCGCGATGACGAAGTGATTGCTGCTGCCGACGAACACGGCATCGCAATGATCTTCACCGACATGCGTCACTTCCGCCATTAATCTCCGGAGCAGACAATGAAAGTATTAGTGATTGGTAACGGCGGGCGCGAACACGCCCTGGCGTGGAAAGCGGCACAGTCGCCTCTGGTTGAAACCGTCTTCGTGGCACCGGGTAATGCCGGCACCGCGCTGGAACCTGCTCTGCAGAACGTCGCGATCGGCGTGACCGATATTCCGGCGCTGCTGAACTTCGCCCTGAATGAGAAAATCGATCTGACCATCGTCGGCCCGGAAGCACCGCTGGTGATTGGCGTGGTAGATGCGTTCCGCGCGGCGGGCCTGAAAATCTTCGGCCCAACGGAGGGCGCAGCGCAGCTCGAAGGCTCTAAAGCCTTCACCAAAGATTTCCTTGCGCGTCACAAAATCCCGACCGGTGAGTATCAGAATTTCACCGAAGTGGAGCCTGCGCTGGCGTATCTGCGCGAAAAAGGCGCCCCGATTGTCATCAAGGCCGACGGTCTGGCTGCCGGTAAAGGCGTGATCGTGGCGATGACCCTCGAAGAAGCCGAAGCGGCCGTTCAGGATATGCTGGCAGGTAACGCTTTCGGCGACGCTGGGCACCGCATCGTGATCGAAGAGTTCCTCGACGGCGAAGAGGCGAGCTTTATCGTGATGGTCGATGGCGAGCATGTCCTGCCGATGGCCACCAGCCAGGATCACAAACGTGTGGGTGATGGCGATACTGGTCCGAATACCGGCGGCATGGGCGCTTACTCTCCGGCGCCGGTGGTGACTGACGAAGTCCACCAGCGCACGATGGAGCGCATCATCTGGCCTACCGTGAAAGGCATGGCCGCAGAAGGCAACACGTACACCGGTTTCCTGTATGCCGGGCTGATGATCGACAAGCAGGGCAACCCAAAAGTTATCGAGTTCAACTGCCGCTTTGGCGATCCGGAAACGCAGCCGATCATGCTGCGCATGAAATCCGATCTGGTGGAACTGTGCCTGGCCGCCTGTGACGGCAAGCTTGATGAGAAAACGTCCGAGTGGGATACACGCGCCTCTTTGGGCGTTGTGATCGCTGCCGGCGGGTATCCGGGCAACTACAACAATGGCGATGAGATCCACGGTTTACCGCTGGAAGAGGTCGACGGCGGTAAAGTGTTCCATGCTGGCACCAAACTGGCAGAAGACGATCGCGTGTTAACTAACGGGGGTCGCGTATTGTGCGCCACCGCGCTGGGTAACACCGTTGCCGACGCGCAGAAACGCGCTTACGCGCTGATGAAGGATATCCACTGGAACGGCAGCTTTAGCCGCGGTGATATTGGTTATCGTGCGATTGCCCGCGAGCAAGAACAGTAACAACTATTCGCCCTCTCCGTCCGGAGGGGGCACTGATATCAGAAATTCTTTTCCGTCGGCTGCCACGTGCAGAAATCTTCGTTTGCCACCAGCAGCAGCTGTGACCCTTCTGGCGCTTCAAGCCAGGCAATGCTCACTTCCATCGAAGAGTGTCGCTGACGCCGTTCGATATGTTCTTTCGCCCAGGCTTCGAGATCGGGCTTAACGGTCTGCCCTTCACAGGTGGTGACTGTGCCATCAGGATGCCAGCGCCCCTGACGTAGCACCACGCGTCCCTGACGCAGCGCATCGCTGGTCTGGCGCACCTGGGTTGCCCGATAGCGGTACAGGGCGATTTGATCGCTGGAGAGCTGTTGTTTTTGGCCGTTGACCTCGCGCTGCATAAAGCTCAGCTCACCGTGGTCATCAAAGCGCACGCGGACGTGTTCAGGCGTTTTACTGTAGATATTGAGTTCAATCAGCGACAGCGCATCGCCTTGCCAGCGGTATTCCGCCGTAGAGGTATTGCCGTTGTGCCATGGGCTGAATGCGGAGAGCAGGTGAACGTCGTCACCAGAGTCTTTGCGCCAGACTCGTACCGCGCCCTGATCGTCAGCGTATCCGCTGGCGGTAAACGGCGGCAGAGAGGAGTCATGGCTGCAGGCAGTGAGCAACAGCATGCCCGCCAGCGCGAGCGGACGGCGCCATGAAAACAAAAGGGGCGAAACCGCCCCCTTGTTAAAACTGTTCACGGCCACGCCGTCTTACTTAACAGCGTCTTTCAGTGCTTTACCAGAAACAAATGCCGGTACGTTTGCAGCGGCGATTTTGATTTCTTTACCGGTCTGCGGGTTGCGGCCAGTACGCTCAGCGCGGTGGTTCACTTTGAAGGTACCGAAACCAACCAGTTGTACAGCATCGCCTTCTTTCAGAGACTCAGTAATAGCAGCCAGGGTGGATTCCAGAGCAGCTTTAGCCTGCACTTTAGACAGATCAGCCTTGTCCGCAATTACATCAATCAGTTGAGTCTTGTTCATAAGTTATCCTTTCAATGTGTTTATCGCTTGCTAAGCATCGAGTGCGACGAAAATGCCAAAAAAGCACTCTCCTGCATACACGCACCGATAGCCACTTTTTTTCGCCCCCCAAATGTAGACCAGACGGGGGGCAGAAGGGAAGAGTCGAGGTGCGACAAAACAGGCGTTAAATCACGTTTTATTGTCTCATTGGTTAAAAATTATACCAATATTACTCTCGCCCGCCTCGCGTAAGTCCGCGCGCAGCCCTTTTATCAGCTCAATATCGCGTTCTTCGCAGTCGGCCAAAAGTCGGAATATTTCCCACTGAATATCCCACTCCTGCTCGACCGCAGGGTTCGCTCGCAGCTCTTCGTCGGTCATTTCGCGACCTTCCTGGGTCATTTCCAGCATCGCCACGGTGGTAATGGACGCCTTACTGACTTCGATGGCATGGTCCAGGGTTTCACCGCTCAGACGGGAGTGAAGTAATTCACTCAGTGCCACGCAGGCGTCGATAGCCGGGTAGACGCCATACATATCGTAGTCATCCGCCGACGGGATCGCCTCTTCCAGTTTTTCGAGCTGAGAATCGAAATTCACCTTAGCGTCTTTGACCGTCAGCGTTTCCCAAATCAGGTCGAGAATACGACGATAAATCTGGCCTTCACCAAATCCAGTCTGCTTGCAGAACGTGGCATAGTTGGGATACATGCGCTCGCACAGACAGGCCATAAAGGTGACGTGCTGCCAGCTTTCCAGCTTCTCAAGGCGCAGATGAATCGGGTTTTGTAACATGATGATGTCTCGAATCGGAAATTAGCCGCAGTTTACCTGAATCAACGCTGAATTTCCTGCCAACGAACAAATGCCGGACGCGCGGACGCCACTGCGTCAGCCCAGCGCGTCGGCTCCGGTAAACGGTAGCCTTTCATGCAGCGTTGCACCCACGCCAGTGCGCTGTCGGTGCTCACGCGATGACCCGTCGCCACAAAAAGCGGATTACAGCGCGCTTTACTGCGCCAGACCCACGCCAGCTGCTCGCCCTTGTCCATCAGCGGTGCGAGAGCACCCGGTTCGGCGGAAAGCGGTTCGAACTTGCCGCACAGACGCTTTTTCGCCACGCCAATCGTCGGCACATCCACCAGCAGACCAAAATGGCTGGCCACGCCGAGGCGTCGCGGGTGGGAAATCCCATGACCATCGACGAACAAAAGATCGGGTTTTTGCGAGAGTTGCTCCCACGCTGCCAGCAGCGCGGGGTATTCACGAAAGGAGAGAAAACCAGGAATGTAGGGCATGGTGGTGGCGATGCGCGCCACTTTGTACTCCACCAGCTCCAGCGCGGGATAGGTTAACAGCACCATCGCGGCTCGCGTCACTTCCCCGCCCTGCTCAAACCCGACATCGGCACCGGCGATCAACGCCGGGGGATTCACATCCAGACGATCCTCGCGGATCACCGAGGAGGCCAGTTCGATTTGCTGAGCGCGTAATGACGCGAGATCCATAATCACTCCCTACTGGTGGTACTGGGCAGAAAGGCGGTGCACCGCCTCGACAAACACGCCTGCGTGCTCTGGCGGTACATCCTGATGAATACCGTGGCCGAGGTTAAAGACGTGCCCCTCACCCTGACCGAATCCGGCCAGAATGGTCGCCACTTCTTCTTCGATGCGTGCAGGTTGCGCGTAGAGCATGGAGGGGTCCATATTGCCCTGCAGCGCCACTTTGTCACCCACGCGACGGCGCGCATCGGCAATATCCGTCGTCCAGTCGAGACCCAGCGCATCGCAGCCGGTCGCGGCCAGCGCTTCCAGCCACTGCCCGCCGCCTTTGGTGAACAGCGTCACCGGCACGCGACGGCCCTCGTTTTCACGCAGCAGACCGTCGACTATTTTATGCATGTAGTACAGGGAGAACTGCTGATAATCGCGCCCGGTCAGCACTCCGCCCCAGGTATCGAAAATCATGACCGACTGCGCACCCGCTTTAATCTGCGCATTGAGATACAGAGTGACGCTTTTCGCCAGTTTGTCGAGCAGCGCATGCAGCGCCAGCGGCTCGGCGTACATCATCTTTTTGATCATTGTGAAGGCTTTGCTGCTACCACCTTCAACCATATACGTCGCCAGGGTCCACGGGCTTCCGGAGAAGCCAATCAGCGGCACTTCGCCTTTCAGCTCGCGGCGAATAGTGCGCACCGCGTTCATGACGTAGCCCAGCTCCTGTTCAGGGTCTGGAATCGGCAGTTTATCGACGTCAGCTTTGCTCTTAATCGGTGAGGTAAAACGCGGGCCTTCGCCGGTTTCGAAATAGAGACCCAGCCCCATCGCGTCCGGAATGGTCAGAATATCTGAAAAAAGGATCGCCGCATCGAGCGGAAAACGGCGCAGCGGCTGCAGCGTGACTTCGCAGGCCAACTCGGCGTTTTTGCACAGGGACATAAAATCGCCCGCCTCGGCGCGCGTGGCTTTGTACTCCGGCAAATAACGGCCCGCCTGGCGCATCATCCACACCGGGGTGATATCAACGGGTTGGCGCAGCAGCGCACGCAGATAACGATCGTTCTTCAGTTCGGTCATTTTTGCAGTTCCTTAAGCGTCATGCCGCCAGTGTAACATGTGATTCATTCATAGTCGGCCCGACACATCGCGACGGTATCTTCTATCAGACGACGCGCCACGGTGCCTGGTGGCGGAAGAAGGGGTAAGTCGTCGTAGCGATACCAGTTGGCTTCCAGCAGCTCTTTTTGGTCGATCACTATATCGCCGCTGTCATAATCCGCCATAAACGCGGTCATCAGCGACATGGGGAAGGGCCACGGCTGGGAGGTGACGTAACGCAGGTTTTTAACCTTGATGCTGCTCTCTTCCATCACTTCGCGAGCAACAGCCTGTTCGAGCGTCTCACCCACTTCGACAAAGCCGGCCAGCACCGTATGCACGCCGTTGCGATGGCGAGTGTGTTGCGCCAGCAGAATAGTGTCATCCCGACGAATGGCGACGATGATGCACGGGGCGATTTGCGGGTAGTAGCGCTCCCGGCAGTGGCTGCACAGCATGGCCCACTCGGATTTGCTCTGGTGCATGGTGTGCCCGCAGTAGCCGCAGAACTTATGGGATCGGAAAAATTCTGCCAGTTGCACGCCACGCCCGGCAAGCTGGAACAGACCGACGTCCAGATCGATCACCTGGCGAACCGATCCCATTTCGTGATGGCGATGCTGCTGGATCAACCACACGGGATCGCCCTGCCATTCGCCGAGCCAAAGTGCCCTCTGCCCCGCAAGATCGAAACGTCCTGCCTCGCCGTAAGGTAATTCTCCGCCGGGCAACCATAATTTTTGTTCGTGGCTGACGATCCACCAGCCGCGATCTAATTTTTCAATTATACGATCCATATCTATTGCACTACCTTTGCTTCACAGGCATGTTGATAACAATATTCTTACATTTCCGGGTGGCCAGCTTTTTCATCTTAACCTTGTGGAGTCAAACATGCTAAACCAGCTACAAAGCCTGACAGAGCGCGTCGGAGGAAGTCATGACCTGGTCGATCGCTGGCTGCACGTGCGCAAACATTTGCTTGTTGCTTACTACAATCTGGTTGGCATTAAGCCTGGCAAAGAATCGTATATGCGGTTGAATGAAAAAGCGCTGGATGATTTTTGTCAAAGCCTGGTCGACTACCTTTCCGACGGTCATTTTAATCTATATGAACGTATTATTCGCGAAATGGAAGGGACCAGCCCGTATTTAGCGGCCACGAAACTCTACCCGCTGCTGGAAGCCAATACTCAGCAGATCATGGACTATTACGACTCAACGCTCGAAAACGCCATCGATCAGGACAATTATCTGGATTTCCAGCAGGCCCTTTCCGATCTCGGCGAAGCGATGGAAGCGCGGTTCACGCTGGAAGACAAGCTCATCGCCCTGGTGCTGGACAGCAATCCAAAAGCCAGCAACGAAGACAACATCGCGCGGCCAGCTTGAGTTCTTAAGCGTTAACGAGTAATTTACAAATACCGCACCTGCACTGCAGGCGCGTTTTCTTGTCGGAGTGCCCAGTGCGAAAGCCGGGCTGAGACCGTTAATTCGGGATCCGCGGAACCTGATCAGGCTAATACCTGCGAAGGGAACAAGAGTCAAAATGCTGTTGTATCACCCTCTCTGGGTGATCACACCTCTTGCTTCATCCGTCGTCTGACAAGCCACTCCTTACTTTTTTGGAATGAGCTATGTCTGCAACTAAACTGACCCGCCGCGAACAGCGCGCACAAGCACAACACTTCATCGACACCCTGGAAGGCACCGCTTTCCCGAACTCCAGACGTATTTACATCACCGGTTCGCAGGACGATATCCGCGTCCCGATGCGTGAAATCCAGCTCAGCCCGACACTCATCGGTGGCAGCAAAGAAAATCCCCAGTTTGAAGATAACGAAGCAGTGCCGGTCTACGACACCTCTGGCCCTTATGGCGATGCGGAGGTGGCCATCAACGTCCAGCAGGGGCTGGCAAAACTGCGTCAGCCGTGGATTGAGGCGCGCCAGGACAGCGAATCACTGACCGACCGCAGCTCCGCGTACACCAAAGAGCGTCTGGCGGACGATGGTCTGGACGGGCTGCGTTTCACCGGTCTGTTGACGCCGAAACGGGCGAAAGCGGGAAAATGCGTGACCCAGCTGCACTATGCACGCCAGGGGATCGTAACGCCGGAGATGGAATTCATCGCCATCCGCGAAAACATGGGGCGCGAGCGCATTCGCAGCGAAGTTCTGCGCCACCAGCATCCGGGCGAAGGTTTTGGCGCTCGCCTGCCGGAGAACATTACGCCGGAATTCGTGCGTGACGAAGTGGCCGCTGGCCGGGCGATTATCCCTGCCAACATAAACCACCCGGAATCGGAACCGATGATTATTGGCCGCAACTTCCTGGTGAAGGTGAACGCCAATATCGGCAACTCTGCGGTCACCTCCTCCATCGAAGAAGAGGTCGAAAAACTGGTGTGGTCCACCCGCTGGGGCGCGGACACGGTGATGGATCTCTCCACCGGGCGCTACATCCACGAAACCCGCGAGTGGATCCTGCGTAACAGCCCGGTGCCGATCGGCACGGTCCCGATCTATCAGGCGCTGGAGAAGGTAAACGGGATCGCCGAAGATCTCACCTGGGAAGCGTTCCGCGATACGCTGCTGGAACAGGCCGAACAGGGGGTAGATTACTTCACCATCCACGCCGGTGTACTGCTGCGCTACGTGCCAATGACCGCCAAACGCCTGACCGGGATTGTCTCGCGCGGCGGCTCAATCATGGCGAAATGGTGCCTGTCGCATCATCAGGAAAACTTCCTCTACGAACACTTCCGCGAGATTTGTGAAATCTGCGCCGCTTACGACGTCTCCCTGTCGCTGGGCGACGGCCTGCGTCCTGGCTCTATTCGCGATGCCAACGACGAAGCACAGTTTGCTGAGCTACACACCCTGGGCGAGCTGACCAAAATCGCCTGGGAATATGACGTGCAGGTAATGATTGAAGGCCCTGGCCACGTGCCAATGCAGATGATTCGCCGCAATATGACCGAAGAGCTGGAGCACTGCCACGAAGCACCGTTCTACACCCTCGGGCCGCTGACCACCGATATTGCACCGGGCTACGACCACTTCACCTCCGGTATCGGCGCAGCGATGATCGGCTGGTTTGGCTGCGCCATGCTCTGCTATGTCACCCCGAAAGAGCATCTCGGCCTGCCGAACAAAGAGGACGTGAAGCAGGGGCTGATCACCTACAAAATCGCCGCCCACGCGGCGGATTTAGCCAAAGGCCACCCGGGCGCGCAGATCCGCGATAACGCCATGTCGAAAGCCCGCTTTGAATTCCGCTGGGAAGACCAGTTCAACCTGGCGCTCGACCCGTTCACCGCGCGCGCCTACCACGATGAAACCCTGCCGCAGGAGTCCGGCAAAGTGGCGCACTTCTGCTCCATGTGCGGGCCAAAATTCTGCTCAATGAAAATCAGCCAGGAAGTGCGCGACTACGCCGCCAAGCAGGTCATTGAAGTGGGCATGGCTGACATGTCAGAAAACTTCCGCGCTAAAGGCGGCGAAATCTACCTCAAAAAAGAGGAGGCGTAATGTACCAGCCCGATTTCCCCCCGGTGCCCCTGCGCTTAGGGCTTTACCCGGTCGTCGACAGCGTGGAATGGATTGAGCGCCTGCTTCAGGCGGGCGTCAAAACGCTCCAGCTGCGCATCAAAGACAAGCGTGACGAAGAGGTGGAAAGCGATGTAATAGCTGCCATCGAACTGGGGCGCCGCTTTGACGCCCGGTTATTTATCAACGATTACTGGCAGCTGGCGATTAAGCATCAGGCCTACGGTGTGCATCTGGGTCAGGAAGATCTCGAGACCACCGATCTGAGCGCCATTCGCGAGGCAGGCCTGCGCCTGGGCGTGTCGACTCATGATGATATGGAGATCGACGTGGCGCTCACCGCTCGCCCCTCCTATATCGCGCTCGGCCACGTCTTCCCGACGCAAACTAAACAGATGCCGTCAGCCCCGCAAGGGCTGGCGCAGCTGGCGCGCCATATCGCTCGTCTGGGTGATTACCCGACCGTTGCTATCGGCGGTATCAGCCTGGCGCGTGCCCCGGCAGTGCTGGAAACCGGCGTCGGCAGTATCGCGGTGGTCAGCGCCATTACGCAGGCAGCAGACTGGCGAGCGGCCACTGAACAGCTGTTGCAGCTGGCGGGAGCGGGCGATGAATGACACTGATTTCATGCGCTACAGCCGCCAGATCCTGCTCGACGATATCGCCGTCGAGGGTCAGCAAAAGTTGCTCGACAGCCGGGTGTTGATCATCGGCCTCGGAGGACTCGGCGCGCCTGCTGCGCTCTATCTGGCTGGCGCAGGCGTCGGCACGCTGGTGTTAGCCGACGACGACGATGTTCATCTGAGCAATTTGCAGCGGCAAATCCTGTTCACCACCGAGGACATTAACCAGCCAAAAGCGCAGATCACCACCCAGCGGCTGAATGCGCTTAACCCTGACATTACGCTCATTGCCGTGCAGAAGCGGCTGGAGGGAGACGCGCTCCATCAGGAGGTCGCCCGCGCCGATGTGGTGCTGGATTGCACCGACAATATGGCGACACGTCAGGCGATCAATGCCGCCTGCGTGGCCCTCGATACGCCGCTCATTACCGCCAGCGCCGTTGGGTTTGGCGGGCAGATGATGGTGCTGACGCCGCCGTGGACGCAGGGCTGCTACCGCTGCCTGTGGCCGGACGATGAAGAGCCGCAGCGCAACTGCCGTACGGCGGGGATTCTCGGGCCGGTCGTCGGCGTGATGGGCACCTTGCAGGCGCTGGAGGCGATCAAGCTCATCAGCAAAATGGCGACCCCGCGCAATACGCTGCGGATGTTCGATGCCCGTTCAGGAAACTGGCGGCATCTGGCATTGCAGCGCGCCAGCGGTTGCCCGGTATGCGGAGGACAGCATGCGCATTCTGTTTAACGATGAGCCGATGCAGTGCGTTTCGGGGCTTACCGTCGCAGCCCTTCTCGACCAACTACGCCAGCTGAAGCCGGGTATGGCGCTGGCCCTTAATCAACAGATCCTGCCGCGAGAGCAGTGGGAACGTCAGCAGGTGCGCGATGGCGATCAGATCCTGCTTTTTCAGGTCATCGCGGGAGGCTGATATGTTACGTATTGCGGATAAACTCTTTGAATCACACCTTTTCACCGGCACCGGAAAATTCGCTTCGCCACAGCTGATGGTCGATGCCATTCGCGAGAGCGGCAGCGAGCTGGTGACGCTGGCGATGAAACGCGTGGATTTGCGTCATCACAGCGATGCGATCCTGGCCCCGCTTCTGGCGGCGGGCGTGACGCTTCTGCCCAACACGTCTGGGGCGAAAACGGCAGAAGAGGCGGTGTTTGCCGCCCAACTGGCACGCGAAGCGCTGGGCACCAGCTGGCTGAAACTGGAAATCCATCCCGACGCGCGCTGGCTGCTGCCCGATCCCATCGAAACCCTGAAAGCAGCCGATATTCTCGTCAAGCAAGGGTTCACAGTTTTGCCCTACTGCGGCGCGGACCCGGTGCTTTGCAAACGGCTTGAGGAAGTCGGTTGCGCGGCGGTGATGCCGCTGGGTGCGCCGATTGGTTCCAATCAGGGGCTTGAAACCCGCGCAATGCTTGAAATTATCATTGAACAGGCCACCGTTCCGGTGGTGGTGGATGCGGGTATCGGCGTGCCGAGCCATGCGGCGCAGGCGCTTGAGAAGGGCGCCGACGCCGTGCTGGTCAACACCGCAATTGCAGTGGCTGATGATCCGGTGATGATGGCGCGCGCGTTTCGTCTGGCTGTAGAGGCAGGCCTGCTGGCGCGTCAGTCCGGGCCTGGCTCGCGCAGTTTTCAGGCACAGGCCACCAGCCCGCTAACGGGCTTTCTGGAGGCGTACTCATGAGCACCTTCGTCGAACGCTGGCGGGAACTGGACTGGGACGATATTCGCCTGCGGATCAACAGCAAAACCGCCGCAGACGTCGAGCACGCCCTGAACGCGCGTCATGTCTCCCGCGAAGATCTGATGGCCCTGCTCTCCCCCGCCGCCAGCGCCTATCTGGAGCCAATGGCCCAGCGCGCGCAACGGCTCACTCGCCAGCGTTTTGGCAACACGGTGAGCTTTTACGTGCCGCTCTACCTTTCCAACCTGTGCGCCAATGATTGCACCTACTGCGGCTTTTCCATGAGCAATCGCATTAAGCGCAAAACCCTCGACGAGCATGAAATTGCCCGTGAGTGTGACGCCATCCGGGAGATGGGCTTTGAACATCTGTTGCTGGTCACCGGTGAACATCAGGGAAAAGTGGGCATGGACTATTTCCGTCAGCACGTTCCGGCCATACGTCGCCGGTTTTCGTCCCTGCAGATGGAGGTGCAGCCACTCTCTGAAGAGGAGTACGTGGAGCTGAAATCCCTTGGGCTGGACGGCGTGATGGTCTATCAGGAGACCTATCACGAAGCAATGTACGCCCGGCACCACCTGAAAGGAAAAAAGCAGGATTTTTTCTTCCGCCTGGAAACGCCGGACCGACTCGGTCGCGCGGGGATCGACAAAATCGGTCTCGGCGCGTTGATTGGGCTGTCAGACAGCTGGCGGGTCGACTGTTTTATGGTGGCGGAGCACGTGTTGTGGCTCCAGCAGCACTACTGGCAGAGCCGCTACTCCATCTCTTTCCCGCGGCTGCGCCCCTGCGCTGGCGGTATCGAACCGGCGTCGATCATGGATGAACGCCAGCTGGTGCAAACGATCTGCGCGTTTCGCCTGCTGGCACCGGAAGTGGAGCTGTCGCTATCAACACGGGAATCGCCAGAGTTTCGCGATCGGGTCATTCCGTTAGCCATTAACAACGTCAGCGCCTTTTCCAAAACCCAGCCGGGCGGTTATGCCGATAATCATCCGGAACTGGAGCAGTTCGCCCCACACGATGGCCGTCGGCCTGAAGAGGTTGCCCACGCGCTCAGCACCCAGGGGTTACAGCCCGTCTGGAAAGACTGGGATAGCTGGCTGGGGCGCGTCTCGCAGTTACGTTGAAACGCGATGCAACGAGGCGAAATGTTCTCGAGGAGCCTCGGAGTGTCACCATTGAGCAGTTGTCGAACCATCTGTGTTTTTTTAATCTGCAAACGTCAGCAGCGGACGCTGACCAGGGCGAAAAGCTTCTTCCTCGTTTCGCCCTGCCTTCACAAAAATAAGCAGTTTCTGGTCAGTTATTAAGATAAATCATCCTGCCTTAAAATCTGGGAAGTATAATTAACCAGCATACATTTGGACTATCACCTCTTCTGGATCTCTGACAACCCATGCCTGTCCACAGTAAAAAACTCTCTTTTACGACACCTATCCTGGTGAGCTTTGCGGGGATATTGCTCAGTTTTGTGCTGATCGCCGTGTTTATCACGCTGACGCAGCGAAAAGATTTTGTAGAGGATTATCATAATATTAACCTCAATTTCACGCATAACCTGGCGGTGAACTATACGGAATCGATCCTGCGTGAAAACGACCATATTCTTGGCCGGGCTGTCACATTCTTCTCTCGCAATAACCAGCTTGAGAACACGGTGAATGTCGATCGCGAGAACGGATTGCAGGCCCTGATGCAGTTGCAAAACATGATGCCGAACGTTTCGGCTATCTCTCTGGCTGATGCCCAGGGACACTACCTGCGTGCCCCCGAAGTCCTGGCGGATGACAGCAGCAAAAAGTTTGATCCCCGCGTCCGCCCGTGGTTTGTCGGTCAGGCGCAGGCGAGTACCTTAAGCCGCTATACCAGCCCTTACATGGATTACTTTACTCATCAGCTTACCGTTACTCTCTACCGGCCCGTCATTTCGCCGGAAGGTCGCGTTAAAGGGACTCTCGGATTTCATCTCGACCTGGCTTCCATGGGATATACCCTGCGCCAGATGGTCGCCCCCATGCATGGGGAATTCTTCGTGGTGGAGCGCGATGGAAAGGTGGTACTGCATCCGGATACCCGAGCCTTGTTTAAAACCTATGTCAGTGAAGAGCTGATGGACCAGATGACCAGCGGCGAGGGCCACACCTACGATCGTAAAACCGGCTTCTGGTACTACTACTACGCCTTTACGAACCCGGACTGGCTCGTCATTTACCGCGTTTCTAATACCACGCTCACCGACATCACACGCCACGAGACGAACATTGTCAGTTGGGGATTTGCGCTGGCCGCCATCGTGATTATCTTGTTTGGCCTGTATCTGCGCCACGCATCGCGTACGGTACTGATGAACATCATTAATGCCATTAAAACCGGCGAGGTGAATCAAGCGCCGCGACTGGAAGCGATGCTCAGTAAAACCATTCTGACGAACAAAGAGCGCGAGCGGGATTATGTGCGTCAGGCGACCGTGGACGCGCTCACCGGTTGTAAAAATCGCCGCGCCTTCGACAGCGATGTTGCGGCATTGATGAAGGAGCATCAGCCCTTTGCCCTCGCGCTGGTTGATATTGATAACTTTAAATCCATCAACGATACCTGGGGCCATCTGAGCGGCGATATTGTACTGCGTAACGTCGCCCGGGAGGGCATCCAGGTGATGCAGCCCCAGCATATTTCCGTGTATCGCTACGGCGGTGAGGAGTTTGCCGTTGTCTTCCCGGCAGAACATAGTGATTCAGCTTTTAGCCTGCTGGAAAAATGGCGTCTTCAGGTTGCAGATCGCACCTGGCGGGAAGAGGGTTTGCACGTCACCTTTAGCGCCGGGCTGGGAGAGTGGCACTTCGAGCCGCTGGAGCAGTTAGTGGGCAGCGTGGACGCAGCTCTCTACGAAGCCAAACAGCAGGGTAAAAACCGCACTCTGCTCACTTCCACTCACGCATAACACCGCTTTCTCTGTGCCCGCTTTGGCGGGCGCACCGCGTAATCCGTTAAAATTGTAACCGGTTTCAGAAAAAGCAGATTTCTTTGTGATGCCTCACACACAATCGTCTTAAAGCGGTTGTTGAAGCCGCCTGCACGGGATAATTATCAATAAACACATGTACATCGAGGCTGACTATGAAGAACATCGTTTTATGCTGTGCGGCGGGTATGTCTACCAGCATGCTGGTTCAACGTATGAAAGACGCCGCAGATAAAAAAGGCGTTGAAGTAACCATTAAAGCCGTGCCGGTTGCTGAATTTAAAGACAATATTGCCACCGCCGACATCGTATTACTGGGGCCACAGGTTAAATACGAACTGGCAAAACTTCAGGCTCAGGCGGAACCGCTGGGCAAAAAGGTCGCGGTGATCGACATGATGGATTACGGCATGATGAAAGGCGATGCCGTGCTCGAAAAAGCACTCAAACTGTTGGAGTAAAACATGGAAGATTTAGAAACAACCATCATGGAGTTGCTGGTAAACGCAGGAGCGGCGCGCAGTGCGGCGTTGACCGCGCTGCAACTGGCACGTAAAGGTGACTTCGAGGGCGCCGAACAAGCGATGGAAGAGTCGCGTGAATATGTGAAGCACGCGCATACCATCCAGACCCAGCTGATTGGCCTTGATGAAGGCACCGGCAAACTCCCGGTGAATCTCATTACCGTTCATTCGCAGGACCACCTGATGAACGCGATGGTGATTCAGGATCTGGCGGGAGACATGATTGAGCTTTATCGTCGCCTGCCGCTGCTGAACTGAAAAAATAGAGATATAAAAAAACCCGCCGAGGCGGGTTTTTTGTTGTCGATTGGCGCTAGCGCTTTTACGACCTGGGTTTCGTTACCCGGCGATTTTCACCGCCGGGCATCAACGATTAATCGTTGTCAGAGCCGCCCAGACCTGCGTTCAGCAGTTCTGCCAGGCTTGCAGAAGCATCTTCCGCAGTTACCTGAGGTGCAGCTGGTAGTTCGCCCGCAGCACGACGACGCATACGATCCTGGTGGTAAGCATAACCGGTACCAGCCGGGATCAGACGACCCACGATAACGTTCTCTTTCAGACCGCGCAGTTCATCACGTTTACCCGCAACAGCCGCTTCGGTCAGGACACGCGTGGTCTCCTGGAAGGATGCTGCAGAGATGAAGGACTCGGTTGCCAGAGACGCTTTGGTGATACCCAGCAGGTCGCGGGAGTAGAGCGCCGCCACTTTGCCGTTCGCTTCCAGATCGCGGTTTGCAATCTTGACGCGGGAGTATTCCACCTGCTCGCCTTCCAGGAAGTCCGAGCTGCCAGCGCTATCGATGGTTGCTTTACGCAGCATCTGACGAACGATAACTTCGATGTGCTTATCGTTAATCTTAACGCCCTGCAGACGGTAAACGTCCTGTACTTCGTTGGTGATATAACGCGTTACCGCGTGAACACCACGAAGACGCAGAATGTCGTGCGGCGCTTCTGGACCATCGGAAACCACGTCACCACGTTCTACACGTTCGCCTTCGAACACGTTGAGCTGACGCCACTTAGGAATCATCTCTTCGTATGGCTCGCTACCGTCTAACGGAGTGATAACCAGACGACGTTTCCCTTTGGTCTCTTTACCGAAGGAAATGATACCGCTGATTTCCGCAAGGATAGCTGGCTCTTTCGGACGACGTGCTTCGAACAGGTCAGCAACGCGTGGCAGACCACCGGTGATGTCCTTGGTACCGCCAGATTCCTGTGGAATACGCGCCAGGGTGTCACCACCGCTGATCTGTACGCCATCTTCCAGCTGCACAATCGCTTTACCTGGCAGGAAGTACTGAGCAGGCATATCGGTGCCTGGGATCAGAACGTCGTTACCGTTAGCATCAACGATTTTCAGTGCCGGACGCAGATCTTTACCACCCGCGGTACGTTCTGCAGAATCCAGAACCACCAGAGAGGAGAGACCGGTCAGTTCGTCGGTCTGACGAGTAATCGTCTGGCCATCGATCATATCGGTGAAGCGAATGAAGCCCGCCACTTCGGTGATTACCGGCATGGTGTGCGGATCCCAGTTTGCTACGGTCTCGCCGCCAGCAACCTGTTCGCCATCGCCTTTCGCCATCACAGCACCGTAAGGTACTTTGTAGCTCTCTTTGGTACGACCGAATTCGTCGATCAGCTTCAGCTCGGTGTTACGAGAGGTCACAACCAGCTTGCCAGCGGAGTTAACAACCGACTTGGCGTTAGACAGCTTGATGCTACCCTTGTTTTTCACCTGGATGCTGGATTCAGCAGCCGCACGAGATGCCGCACCACCGATGTGGAACGTACGCATCGTCAGCTGTGTACCCGGCTCACCGATTGACTGTGCCGCGATAACGCCGATTGCTTCACCTTTGTTGATGATGTGGCCACGCGCCAGGTCACGACCATAGCAGTGCGCACATACACCAAAGTCGGTGTCACAGGATACGACAGAACGCACTTTCACGGAGTCGACAGAGTTCTCTTCCAGCAGGTCACACCACTGTTCGTGCAGCAGAGTGTTGCGTGGAACCAGAATGTCTGCGGTACCTGGTTTCAGTACGTCTTCAGCAGTCACACGACCCAGAACGCGATCGCGCAGTGGCTCTTTAACATCACCACCCTCGATAACCGGGGTCATGGTGATACCTTCGAGGGTGCCACAATCGTCTTCAGTCACCACCAGATCCTGCGCAACGTCAACCAGACGACGCGTCAGATAACCGGAGTTTGCTGTTTTCAGTGCGGTATCCGCCAGACCTTTACGCGCACCGTGCGTGGAGATGAAGTACTGGAGTACGTTCAGACCTTCACGGAAGTTCGCGGTGATTGGCGTCTCGATGATGGAACCATCTGGTTTCGCCATCAGACCACGCATACCTGCCAGCTGACGAATCTGTGCTGCGGAACCACGCGCACCGGAGTCGGCCATCATGTAGATGCTGTTGAAGGAAACCTGCTGCTCTTCTTTACCTTCACGGTTAATGACGGTTTCAGTTTGCAGGTTGTCCATCATCGCTTTGGAAACGCGATCGTTCGCCGCAGCCCAAATATCGATAACTTTGTTGTAGCGTTCGCCCGCGGTAACCAGACCAGACTGGAACTGCTCCTGGATTTCGGCCACTTCAGCTTCGGCTTCGCTGATGATCTCGTATTTCTTCTGTGGGATCACCATGTCATCGATACCAACAGATGCACCTGAACGCGCTGCATAAGCAAAGCCGGTGTACATCGTCTGGTCAGCGAAGATAACGGTCGGTTTCAGACCCAAAATGCGGTAACAGGTGTTCAGCATTTTGGAGATCGCTTTCTTGCCCAGCGCCTGGTTGACGATGGAGAAAGGCAGACCTTTCGGCACGATCATCCACAGAATCGCACGACCAACAGTCGTATCGATCAGGCTGGTTTTCGCAACGAATTCGCCGCTCGCATCTTTTTCGTATTCAGTGATACGCACTTTAACGCGCGCATGCAGAGAGGCCAGGCCAGCGCGGTAAATACGCTCAGCTTCTTTAGGGCCAGTCAGCACCATGCCTTCGCCTTTGGCGTTAACACAGTCACGGGTCATGTAGTACAGACCCAGTACAACGTCCTGAGAAGGAACGATGATTGGCTCGCCGTTCGCAGGTGACAGGATGTTGTTGGTAGACATCATCAGCGCACGCGCTTCGAGCTGGGCTTCCAGCGTCAGCGGTACGTGAACAGCCATCTGGTCACCATCGAAGTCGGCGTTATATGCCGCACAAACCAGCGGGTGCAGCTGAATTGCTTTACCTTCGATCAGAACCGGTTCAAACGCCTGGATACCCAAACGGTGCAGAGTTGGTGCACGGTTCAGCAGTACCGGGTGTTCGCGGATAACTTCGTCCAGGATATCCCAAACGACAGCTTCTTCGCGCTCAACCATTTTCTTAGCGGCTTTGATGGTGGTGGCCAGGCCACGCAGTTCCAGCTTGCCGTAGATGAACGGTTTGAACAGTTCCAGTGCCATTTTCTTCGGCAGACCGCACTGATGCAGACGCAGGTATGGACCTACGGTGATTACAGAACGACCGGAGTAGTCAACACGCTTACCGAGCAGGTTCTGACGGAAACGACCCTGTTTACCTTTGATCATATCGGCCAAAGATTTCAGAGGACGTTTGTTAGAACCGGTGATCGCACGACCGCGACGACCGTTATCCAGCAGGGCGTCGACCGCTTCCTGCAGCATACGTTTTTCGTTGCGTACGATGATGTCAGGCGCAGCCAGATCCAACAGTCGTTTCAGACGGTTGTTACGGTTGATCACGCGACGATACAGATCGTTCAGGTCGGAAGTCGCGAAACGACCACCATCCAGCGGAACCAGCGGACGCAGATCTGGCGGCAGAACCGGCAGAACGGTCAGAATCATCCACTCTGGTTTGTTACCAGACTGAACGAACGCTTCCAACAGCTTGATACGCTTGGTCAGCTTTTTACGCTTGGTTTCGGAGTTGGTTTCGTTCAGCTCTTCACGCAGCTGCTCGCACTCTTGCTCCAGATCCATGCTTTTCAGCAGGGCCTGAATAGCTTCCGCACCCATTTTCGCGTCGAATTCGTCACCGAACTCTTCCAGCGCGTCCAGATACTGTTCTTCGGTCAGAATCTGGTTACGTTCCAGATTCGTCATCCCGCCTTCGATAACAACATAAGATTCGAAGTACAGAACACGTTCGATATCGCGCAGCGGCATATCCAGCAGCAGACCGATACGGGACGGCAGAGATTTCAGGAACCAGATGTGAGCAGTCGGAGACGCAAGCTCGATGTGGCCCATGCGCTCACGGCGCACTTTAGTTTGGGTCACTTCAACGCCGCACTTCTCACAGATCACACCACGGTGTTTCAGGCGCTTGTACTTACCGCACAGGCACTCGTAATCTTTTACTGGCCCGAAAATACGCGCACAGAAAAGGCCGTCACGCTCAGGTTTGAACGTACGGTAGTTGATGGTTTCCGGCTTCTTAACTTCACCGAAAGACCATGAACGGATCATGTCTGGCGATGCCAGAGCAATTTTGATCGCATCAAACTCTTCGGTTTTAGTTTGCGCTTTCAGAAACTTTAATAAGTCTTTCACGGATTTGCTCCCGTCGGAGTTAGCACAATCTGGTGCCGGGTTATTAATCCGGCACCAGTGACCTGTTTGAGCGAGAGTTACTCGTCTTCCAGCTCGATGTTGATACCCAGGGAACGGATCTCTTTCAACAGTACGTTGAAGGATTCCGGCATGCCCGGTTCCATCTGATGGTTACCGTCGACGATGTTTTTATACATCTTCGTACGGCCGTTCACGTCATCAGACTTAACGGTAAGCATTTCCTGCAGGGTGTATGCCGCGCCATATGCTTCAAGCGCCCACACTTCCATCTCACCGAAGCGCTGACCACCGAACTGTGCCTTACCACCCAGCGGCTGCTGAGTAACCAGGCTGTAAGAACCGGTAGAACGCGCATGCATCTTGTCATCAACCAGGTGGTTCAGTTTCAGCATGTACATGTAGCCAACGGTAACCTGGCGCTCGAATTGCTCACCGGTACGACCGTCGAACAGTGTGATCTGACCGGAAGTCGGCAGGCCACCCAGCTGTAACAGTTCCTTGATTTCAGACTCTTTCGCACCATCGAAGACCGGTGTTGCGATCGGCATGCCTTTTTTCAGGTTCTCAGCCAGACGCAGAACTTCGTCATCGCTGAAGGTGTTCAGGTCAACTTTCTGACGAACATCAGTGCCCAGATCGTACGCACGCTGGATGAATTCGCGCAGTTTCGCGACTTCTTCCTGCTGCTTCAGCATGGCGTTGATTTTCTCGCCGATACCTTTCGCAGCCATACCCAGGTGAGTTTCGAGGATCTGACCAATGTTCATACGAGACGGTACACCCAGTGGGTTCAGCACGATATCTACCGGCGTACCGTTAGCATCGTGAGGCATATCTTCGATCGGGTTGATTTTGGAGATAACACCTTTGTTACCGTGACGACCTGCCATTTTATCACCAGGCTGAATCTGACGTTTAACGGCCAGATAAACCTTAACAATCTTCAGCACGCCTGGTGCCAGATCGTCGCCCTGAGTGATTTTGCGGCGTTTCGCTTCGAGTTTTTTCTCGAACTCGTGTTTCAGTTCGTCGTACTGCTCAGCCAGTTGTTCCAGCTGACTTTGTTTCTCTTCGTCGGCCAGGCCCAGTTCCAGCCAGCGGTCGCGAGGCAGTTTGTCGAGCTTCTCAGCTTCGATGCCACCGGAGACCAGCGCAGCATAGATACGACTAAACAGGCCAGCTTCGAGGATCTGCAGTTCTTCAGACAGGTCTTTTTTCGCCTGCTTCAGCTGCATCTCTTCGATTTCCAGCGCACGTTTGTCTTTTTCTACGCCATCGCGAGTAAAGACCTGAACGTCGATAACCGTACCGGAAACACCGTTTGGTACACGCAGAGAAGAGTCTTTAACGTCAGACGCTTTCTCACCGAAGATGGCACGCAGCAGTTTCTCTTCTGGCGTCAGCTGGGTTTCACCTTTCGGCGTTACCTTACCAACCAGAATGTCGCCGCCGGTCACTTCTGCACCGATGTAAACGATACCGGATTCATCAAGTTTAGAGAGCGCAGCTTCACCCACGTTCGGGATGTCAGCAGTGATCTCTTCTGGCCCCAGCTTGGTGTCACGGGACACACATGCCAGTTCCTGAATGTGAATTGTGGTGAAACGATCTTCCTGGACCACACGCTCGGACACGAGGATGGAGTCTTCGAAGTTGTAACCGTTCCACGGCATGAACGCTACGCGCATGTTCTGGCCGAGCGCCAGTTCACCGAGATCGGTAGACGGACCATCTGCCAGCACGTCGCCGCGCTCAACCGGCTCACCCAGAGACACACACGGCATCTGGTTGATGCAGGTGTTCTGGTTAGAACGGGTGTACTTCGTCAGGTTATAGATGTCGATGCCTGCTTCGCCCGGATACATCTCGTCTTCGTTAACTTTGATAACGATACGGGAAGCATCAACGTACTGAACAGTACCGCCACGTTTAGCAACTGCGGTTACACCGGAGTCAACGGCAACAGCACGTTCCATACCGGTACCAACCAGCGGCTTATCAGCGCGCAGAGTCGGAACCGCCTGACGTTGCATGTTCGCACCCATCAATGCACGGTTGGCGTCATCGTGTTCCAGGAATGGAATCAGGGACGCACCAACAGAAACGATCTGCTGCGTGGAAACGTCCATGTAGTCCACCTGATCATTGCTGAAAAGGCTGGATTCGCCTTTGCTACGGCAGGTAACGAGATCGTCAACGAAACGACCTTCTTCGTCCAGGTTGGTGTTCGCCTGAGCGATGACGTAGTTACCTTCTTCGATAGCAGACAGGTAATGAATTTCGTCGGTTACAACACCGTCAGTCACTTTACGGTACGGAGTCTCGAGGAAACCGTATTCGTTAGTCTGTGCGTACACGGACAGGGAGTTGATCAGACCGATGTTTGGACCTTCAGGCGTTTCGATTGGACATACGCGACCGTAGTGAGTCGGGTGTACGTCTCGAACTTCAAAGCCTGCACGTTCACGGGTCAGACCGCCTGGGCCGAGTGCAGAGATACGACGTTTGTGCGTAATTTCAGACAGTGGGTTGTTCTGGTCCATGAACTGAGACAGCTGGCTGGAACCAAAGAACTCTTTCACTGCGGCAGAAATTGGCTTGGCGTTGATCATATCCTGAGGCATCAGGGTATCCAGATCGCCCAGAGACAGACGCTCTTTCACCGCACGCTCAACACGTACCAGGCCAACACGGAATTGGTTTTCCGCCATTTCGCCTACGGAACGGATACGACGGTTGCCGAGGTGGTCGATATCATCCACTTCGCCTTTGCCGTTACGGATATCAATGAGCTTTTTCATCACTTCGATGATGTCTTCTTTGCTCAGGATACCGGAACCTTCGATCGCGTCACGCAGCAGAGAACGGTTGAACTTCATACGACCAACCGCGGACAGATCGTAGCGGTCTTCGGAGAAGAACAGGTTCTCAAACAGGCTTTCAGCCGCTTCACGCGTTGGTGGCTCACCAGGGCGCATCATACGGTAGATTTCTACCAGCGCGCTCAGACGATCGTTAGTTGGGTCGACGCGTACAGTCTCAGAGATGTACGGACCGTGATCCAGATCGTTGGTGAACAGCGTTTCGATACGTTTGTGACCAGACTGGCTCAGCTTAGCCAACAGATCCAGGCTCAGCTCCATGTTAGCCGGGCAGATCAGTTCGCCAGTTGAAGCATCAACGTAATCTTTTGCTGCCACTTTGCCCGCGATGTATTCAACCGGAACTTCGATGTGTTTGATTTCATCTTTTTCCAGCTGGCGGATATGGCGCGCAGTGATACGGCGACCTTTTTCCACGTACACTTTGCCGTCGGATTCGATGTCGAACGACGCGGTTTCGCCACGCAGACGTTCCGGCAGCAGCTCCATTTGCAGCTTGTTGTCGCGGATCTCAAAGATCACTTTCTCGAAGAACAGGTCAAGGATCTGCTCAGTGGTATAGCTCAACGCACGCAGAATGATGGTCGCTGGCAGTTTACGACGACGGTCGATACGGACAAACAGGTTGTCTTTCGGATCGAACTCGAAGTCCAGCCATGAACCACGGTAAGGAATGATGCGCGCGTTATACAGTACTTTACCGGAAGAGTGTGTTTTACCTTTATCGCTGTCGAAGAAGACACCCGGGCTACGATGCAGCTGGGAAACGATAACACGCTCTGTGCCGTTGATGACAAAAGTACCGTTGTCCGTCATGAGTGGAATTTCACCCATGTAGACTTCTTGTTCTTTAATGTCTTTAACGGTGCCTTCTGGCGCTTCGCGCTCATAGACAACCAGACGCAGTTTGACGCGCAGCGGTGCGGAATAGGTCACACCACGGATCTGACATTCCTGAACGTCAAATACCGGTTCGCCAAGGCGGTAGCTGACGTATTGCAGCTCAGAATTACCGCTATAGCTTTTGATTGGGAATACGGAACGGAAGGCTGCTTCCAGACCATACTGCCCTTCAGGATCTTGCTCGATAAACTTCTGGAACGAGTCAAGCTGGATAGAAAGGAGATAAGGTATATCCAGAACTTGTGGACGTTTACCAAAATCCTTACGAATACGTTTTTTCTCGGTATAGGAGTAAACCATTAGGGTTCCTCAGCTCGCTGACAAGTCGACCCATCTGTCCGACGAAGGGACAGTTTGTGCAACACCGTTTTGTTGATCGGAAAATTGAATACTTTCCGCAATACCTGTTGCTATCACGCTTAAACCATTTCGTTGCGATTTACACAGAGCGAGCACCCTGTCGCAGTATATTAAGGCGTCGATAGAAACAAGCATTGTCAGGACAACCAGCAGTCAAACAGTGTGAAATGCTACTGGCGCCTTACAGCGCAAAAAGGCTGGTGACTAAAAAGTCACCAGCCATCAGCCTAATTTCTCAGGCTGCAACCGGAAGGGTTGGCTTATTTAACTTCAACTTCAGCGCCAGCTTCTTCCAGAGATTTTTTCAGTGCTTCTGCGTCATCTTTGCTCACGCCTTCTTTCAGAGCGGCTGGAGCAGATTCTACCAGGTCTTTAGCTTCTTTCAGACCCAGGCCAGTTGCGCTACGTACTGCTTTGATTACAGCAACTTTGTTAGCGCCAGCAGCTTTCAGAATTACGTCGAATTCAGTTTTTTCTTCAGCAGCTTCAGCCGGGCCAGCAGCTACAGCTACAGCAGCAGCAGCGGAAACACCGAATTTTTCTTCCATTGCAGAAATCAGTTCTACAACGTCCATTACGGACATAGCTGCAACTGCTTCAATGATTTGATCTTTAGTGATAGACATTTAAATTGTTCCTGAAAATCAGAATAAGTTTATACGTAAGCGAATGCTTGATAAAGAAAACGGCTATTAAGCAGCTTCTTTTGCATCGCGAACAGCAGCCAGAGTGCGAACCAGTTTGCCAGCCGAAGCTTCTTTCATGGTTGCCATCAGGCGTGCAATTGCTTCTTCGTAGGTCGGCAGGGTTGCCAGGCGATCGATTTGCGATGCCGGGATCAACTCACCTTCAAAGGCTGCGGCTTTGACCTCAAATTTTGCATTCGCTTTCGCGAAATCTTTGAACAGACGAGCAGCTGCGCCCGGGTGTTCCATAGAATATGCAATCAGGGTCGGACCAACGAACGCGTCTTTCAGGCACTCAAACTGAGTACCTTCAACAACACGGCGCAGCAGGGTGTTACGAACAACACGCATGTATACGCCGGCTTCGCGACCTGCTTTACGCAGTTCAGTCATTTTGTCTACAGTTACGCCGCGGGAATCCGCAACTACTGCAGACAGCGCGCCTTTGGCTACTTCGCTGACTTCAGCAACAATCGCTTGTTTGTCTTGAAGATTTAAAGCCATTAGCTTTGCTCCTGGATGTTTGCCGGAACTCATGTTCCGGAACTCACTTCACTCTTCCCAACGGAAAGAGCGTCTTAATACGGTGAGCAGAAACAAGCCAGAGTATCAGAAATAATCTTAGCGTTCTGTCACCGTCTACGCAGGGCATTAAGCCTCTTTCGAGACACCTGCGGTCTTCGACGGAGGCCTGGATTAGGCCAGGCTCCAACGAACAAATCTTTTTACCTGCTAACTTTCGTTAGCAAACGTGGGGGTAAGATTGTAGACAAATCCACCGCCCACGTAAAGGTATTAGTTTGCAGCAGCGCTCAGGCCAGCCTGGTCAACTGCAACACCTGCACCCATAGTGGTGGAGATGCTAATTTTCTTGATGTACACGCCTTTAGCCTGAGTTGGTTTTGCTTTTTTCAGCGCAACCAGCAGAGATTCCAGGTTTTCTTTCAATTTGTCAGCGTCGAAGTCCACTTTACCGATGGTAGTGTGGATAATGCCGTTTTTGTCGTTACGATAACGAACCTGACCCGCTTTAGCGTTCTTAACCGCTTCAGCAACGTTAGGAGTTACAGTACCAACTTTAGGGTTTGGCATCAGGCCGCGTGGACCCAGAACCTGGCCCAGCTGGCCAACAACGCGCATTGCATCCGGGGAAGCAATAACAACGTCAAAGTTCATTTCGCCTTTTTTGATCTGATCAGCCAGATCTTCCATACCTACCAGTTCAGCGCCAGCAGCTTTAGCAGCTTCAGCGTTTGCACCCTGAGCAAATACAGCTACGCGTACGGAACGGCCAGTACCGTGTGGCAGTACAGTTGCGCCACGAACGTTCTGATCAGATTTACGAGCGTCGATACCGAGGTTTACAGCAACGTCAACGCTTTCAACGAACTTAGCGGTAGCCAGTTCTTTCAGCAGAGCGATAGCTTCGGTGATGTCGTATTGTTTGGTCGCATCAACTTTGTCACGGATCACGGACATGCGCTTGGTCAGTTTAGCCATTTCTTAGTCCTCCACTACCAGGCCCATGGAACGTGCAGTACCTTCAATGGAGCGAGTCATCGCTTCAATGTCGGAACCAGTCATGTCGGCAGCTTTGGTCTGCGCGATTTCCTGCAGCTGAGCGCGGGAAATTTTACCAACTTTATCTTTGTTCGGCTTACCGGAACCAGACTTGATACCAGCCGCTTTTTTCAGCAGAACTGCTGCCGGCGGGGTCTTGGTAACGAAAGTGAAAGAACGGTCAGCATATACGGTGATAACAACCGGAATTGGCAAACCTTTTTCAAGGGATTCAGTTTTTGCGTTGAACGCTTTACAGAATTCCATGATGTTAACACCCTGCTGACCCAGAGCTGGACCAACTGGTGGACTTGGGTTAGCCATACCAGCTGCAACCTGCAGCTTGACATAGGCTTGTACTTTCTTAGCCATTCTAAAATCCTCTAAATGGGTTATAGCGCCTCAAGGAGGCTCCCCGTGATAAATATCGTTTTACGGGTCGGAACCCATAAAAACAAAAGGCGCGAAATTGTATTCCAATCTCGCGCCCTGTGCAACGATTAAATCGCCGCTTTTTTGATCGGCTGCTTAGGCTTTTTCTACCTGGGCAAAGTCCAGTTCTACCGGGGTCGCACGACCGAAGATAGAAACAGAAACTTTCAGGCGGGACTTCTCGTAGTCCACTTCTTCAACCACGCCGTTAAAGTCAGCAAACGGACCGTCGCTAACACGAACCATTTCACCCGGTTCAAACAGCGTTTTCGGACGCGGCTTATCACCAACCTGCTGCAGGCGGTTCATAATCGCATCAACTTCTTTGTCGCTGATTGGTGCCGGACGATCGGACGTGCCGCCGATAAAGCCCATTACGCGCGGGACGCTGCGCACCAGGTGCCAGCTTGCATCGTTCATCACCATCTGAACCAGCACGTAACCCGGGAAGAATTTGCGCTCGCTTTTGCGACGCTGGCCACCACGGATCTCGACCACTTCTTCGGTCGGAACCATGACTTCACCAAACAACTCTTCCATATTGTGTAATTTGATATGCTCACGCAGCGAAGTGGCTACGCGGCCTTCAAAACCGGAGAACGCCTGAACGACGTACCAGCGCTTTTTAGGGGCTTCAGACATCTTAGAACCTCAGGCCAGTGATAAAGGAAACCAGGCGAACCAGAATACCATCCAGTCCCCACAGAATCAGTGACATGACTGCTGTCACTGCTGCCACAATCAGCGTGGTGTGCAATGTTTCCTGGCGAGTCGGCCAAATGACCTTGCGAACTTCGGTTCGCGCTTCGCGGGCAAAAGCAACGGTCGCTTTACCTTTTGTCGTCAACAGCGCGACACCACCCGCTGCAGCAATAAGAATTACTACGGCCAGCGCACGCAACGGCAGCATCATGTCACGATAGAGGTAGTTGCCAACAATAGCCACAATCAGCAGCACGGCCACAACTACCCACTTCATCGCTTCCAGGCCGCGACCGCTCCCTTGAGCTTCGGTATTCGCACTCATAAACCAACCTGTCAGAAGTATTCTACAAACAATTTCACCCCGCGAGAGCGAGGCGATCCAACCCGAAAATACCAATCGCTTTTCGGACTAAACGCCCTCTACAGAGCCTGTCTCAGCAATGATTATGACAAAAAAAAATCACTGATGAGCCAGGTTCTGGTTCGAAAGCGTGCAAAAAGGGCATCAAATGATGCCCTTTTATTGCGCATTGCGTCAAATGTTATCAGCGATTAGCCGAGAACTTTAGCAACAACGCCTGCACCAACAGTACGGCCGCCTTCACGGATTGCGAAACGCAGACCGTCATCCATCGCGATTGGGTGGATCAGGGTAACAACCATTTTGATGTTGTCGCCTGGCATTACCATCTCTACGCCTTCTGGCAGTTCGATGGTACCTGTCACGTCAGTTGTACGGA